>JBAZXW010000003.1:0-260216 GCA_041659605.1 Sinimarinibacterium sp.
CCCAAGTCCTCGTCATCCTTGCGCGAAAACTCGCTCGGATCGCCTTCGCACTCATGAAAAACCAGTCCAATTACCAGCCTGCGCTCGCTGCCTCTCCGACTTGAGGGCCAACATAGAATCTCCTACAAAACGCCTGCGAACCGGGCGAGCGCCGGGTTACGTCACCGCGGCGGATCGCCGCCGCACCGCGACGGTCGCCGCCAGCAGCATGACCACAAGCGCGGCCAAGGTCGACGCTTCCGGCCCGGCGACGCCGACGAAGGCCGGCGCTTCCGATCCGTAGGCGCGCGGCGTCACGCCGAGCACCGGCGGCAGCGGCACGGGCGCCGTGGCGCTTGTTTCCGGCGTGGCGTTGTAGATCTGTTCGGACACGGCGACGAAGGACGTCCAGCGCGTCACCAGCGCGAACTGCAGGCCCAGCTCGGTGACGCGCCGTTGCAGCTCGGCATCCGACGGACGCAGCCCAGTCCCATCGTCGTAGCGGCCCGCCGGCAGATTCATCTGGTACATCGCCTCGGCAACCGCGGCGCGCGCCCAGGTCAGCGCGACCGCTTCGCGATCCGCGTCTTGCGGCAGCGTCACCGGCAGCAGCAGTTCCGCGGCGCGGCCGCGCGACTGGCCGTGGATGCGGATGCTCCCCTGCCCGGACTGCCCCTGCTCGGCCCCCTGCTGCGCGACGTAGCGGCCTTGGATGCGGATCGACTGGCCGGCGAACAGGTCGGGGATGCGCGCCGGCATGACTTCGCTGACCGCAAGCCCGTTCCAGTCGATCGAGAGGTCGGTCAGCACCGGCGACTGCAGGCGATCCGCGAGCTCATCGGCGACTGCGTCGACGTCTTCGGTCGGATCCATGTAGCGCGTGAAGCCGCGGCCGGCGCGGCCAATTTCGTCGAGCAGATAGCGGTTGACGCCGGTGCCGACGCCCAAGGCGTACAGGCGCGCGTCGCCGAGCAACGCGTGCACCATTGCGAGGATCTCCGCCTCGTTGCCGATGTAGCCGTCGGTCAGGAAGGTGACGATGCGCTTCGTGCCCACCACCACCGGCGTTTCGAGCGCGCGGCGGATGCCGGTCGACATCATCGTCCCGCCCTCGCCGCGCAGCTGGTCGGTGTATTCGATCCCACGCGCAATGTTGTCCGGCGTCGCCGCCAGCGGCGCGTCGCTGAACTCGGTGGCGTCATCGCTGAAGCGGATGATGCGGAAGCTGTCGGTCGGCCGCAGCCGGCGTAGCGCCGCGCGCATGAAGGCCTTGCTCGCCCGCAGCGGCAGGCCGTCCATGGAGCCGGAACAGTCGAGCAGGAACACCATCTCGCGCGACGTGACCTCGTCATCCGCAGGCGCGGCCGGCGGCTCGATCAGCAGCGAGAAGAAACCGCCGCGCGCGTCGCGATGCACCAGCAGGCCGGCATCGGTGCGGCGACCGGCGAGCTGGTAGCGCAGCACGAAATCGCGGTTGTCGATGACGCGACCCTGCTGC
The DNA here is from genome assembly GCA_041659605.1 of Sinimarinibacterium sp. Lineage (GTDB taxonomy): Bacteria > Pseudomonadota > Gammaproteobacteria > Nevskiales > Nevskiaceae > Solimonas. The sequence continues at coordinate 1,478 of JBAZXW010000003.1, forward strand.
AGGCCGATCGTCCAGCGACGCGCGTCGTCGCTGCGCGTGGTGATCGCATGCGTCGCGCTGGTCGCCGCGTTGATCGGCAGGCCGCCGTCGATCTCGACGCGCAGCGACACGCGGCCTTCGTCGATCACCGCCGGCAGGTCGAGGCCGAACACCGGCGGATAGGCCGGCAGTGCCTGCAGCGACCACGTGCCCGGCTCAAGCGGCGCCGCAGTTTCAGGGATCCTCGCTTCGGCGGAGGGCGGCTGGAAGCGCGGACCGACGACCAGCGGCACGACCAGCTCGTAGGCACCATCGATCTTCGGCACCGTCTGCACGTAACGCAGCGTCACCCGCACCGGCAGCCCGGGCATCAGGTTGGCGATCTGCTGCGTGAACATGTTCGGCCGGTGCTCCTTGAGCAGCGCCGCCGCGCGACCTTCCGCTTGGGCGCGCGCGAAAGTCTGCTCGGCCTGTTGCGTCTCCTGGATCTGTGCGCGGATGCGCTCGCCGCCGACTTCCATCCACATCTCGTACACCGCCGCACCGGCTTGAAGCGGAAACAGGTAGGTCGCGTGCAGCGGCCGCTCGCCCGGATTGGCAAAGATCTGCACGACGGTCACCGTCGCCAGATCGCCGGCGATCTGCGCGTCGACGTCGGTCTTGAGCGTCGGCAGCCGCATCAGCTTGCCGTCGACACTCGCCTCGATCGTACCGCCCAGCCGCGGCTCGGCGGCCAGCGCGCCCAGCGCCGGCAGCAGGAACAGCAGCAGCACGAAGGTGCAGAAGAACAGCAGGCGGTTGCGCATGACTCAGGACTCCTTGCGGGTTTCGGGGACACGGTGAAAGCGGTCGACGGCTGCGGCGGGCAGATCGAGTGCGTGCATCAGCGCGCTGTCCCACTGCATGCGCCCGGCGTCGTCCGCGTCCCACGGCGACAGCCGCTGCACCATCGTCCAGGTGCCGCCGGGCGCGCGCAGCCAGTGCCACACCGCCTCGGCGACGCTGGCGGCGTGCTCGCCGCGGTCGGAGACGTAGGACACGGCGACGCGCCAGCTGCGGCCGTCCGGCGCAACGGCGCGATACATCGCGGTCGGCAGGCCGGCGTCGGCCAGTCCGAGGTAGCGCACGCGATAGCCACTGCCGCGCAGACATTCGTCGGGCGCGTGCAGATGCCGCAGCGGCGCGCTCGTGGACACCAGCAGCAGTCCGTAAGGCCCATACGCGGCTTTTGCGGCGCCGCCGCCGTAGCGGGCGAAGTACGCCTGCTCGATGTCCGACAGCGCCTGCGGTTGCACGGACCAGGTCGCGATATGGGCGGGCAGCGTCGGCGCAGCGACGGCGCGCGCGACATCCACCGGATGCGCCGGCACCGACACCGCAACGATCGCGAAGCCGAGCAGCGCCCAGGCGTACGCGACTGCATGCGGGTGGCTCCTCCCCCCACCTGCGGGGGAGGGAGCAGACGACGCGGCTCGTGCATTGAATGGCGCCTGCCGCGGCACCGGCAGCCGGTTTGCCCAGAGGGCGACCGGCGCCGCGGCAAGCACCAGGGCAAGCACACCCAGCGCCTCGTGCGCGTATCCATCCGCAAAGTCGACGCCCGGGGCCCAGGCAAGGCCGAGCGCCAGTGCGACGATGCGCAGCGTGTTCGCCAGCAGAGCGCCGGCGAGCGCGAGCAGCAGCCCGAGCAGCGCCTGCGGCCACGACGGGCGCTTGAGCGCGCTCAAGCCCGCATACAGCATCAGCACCCACATCAGGCCGCGCGCGCCGGAGCACGGCAGATCGACCAGCAGATCCTGTCCGCCGAGGAGGATGCGCGTGCCCACACAGCGCACGCCGTCGGTCAGCCAGCCGAGGATGCCGCAGGCGCCGTCCGCGGAGAGCTGCTGCAGGCCGTAGCCGACCAGGCGCTGCGCGGCGCGTTCCAGCGGCAGCGAGAACGCGAACAGCACAGAGAGCCACAGCGGCGACACTGCGCGCCGGCGCTGGCGCAGACCGGCCAGGGTCGCCAGCGCGTAGACGTCGATCGCCAGCGTCAGCGCGGCGATGAGATTGACGCGCAGCAGCTGGCCGACCAGGCGCACCGCGGCGCTGAACGCGAGCAAGGCGAACGCGTAGCGACGGTTCGGTTCGGTGCCCGGCTGCTGCTCGCTGCACCAGGACCACAGCGCCAGCGCCGCCACCGCGAGCGCGACGCCCGCACCCTGCGGGTTGTAGGCCGGATCGCTCCAGCTCTGGATCAGCCATTGCGCCGGCCGCAGTGCCAGCAGCGCCGCGGCCGCCAGCAGCACCACCGCCGGTTCCGGAACCCGCACAGAAGTCGCTCCTCCGCCCATCGTTTGCTCCCTGGATGACGGGACGCAGTCTGGGCAGCGACGGTGCAGCGCCGACGCCGACGCGGTGCAAGGGCCAAGGAACTTCGTGCAAATCCGGTGCAAGAACCGGCGACGGATCGCACCGCTGCTAAGCTCCCGCCATGCAGAAAATCCTGGTCGTCGACGACGACGCCAACATCCGCGAAGTGCTGTGCTACGCCTTGCACAAGGCGGGCTATGCGACCGCGACCGCCGCCGACGGCGAACAGGCGCTGGCGCGTTTCGCCGCCGAGCGTCCGCACCTGGTCGTGCTCGACATCCTCATGCCGGAGCTGGACGGCACCGAGGTCTGCCGGCGCCTGCGCGCCGATCCGCGCAATGCCGGTGTGCCGATCATTTTTCTCAGCTCGAAGGACGACGAGATCGACCGCATCGTCGGCCTGGAACTGGGCGGCGACGACTACGTGTCCAAGCCGTTCTCGCCGCGCGAGCTGGTCGCACGCGTGCGCGCACGCCTGCGCACCACGGCACCGGCGGCGCCGGCGGCGCCGTTGCGGCACGGCCGTCTGCGGCTGGACCCCGAGCAGTACAAGGCCTGGTGGGACGAGCGCGAGATCGTGCTGACGCTGACCGAGTTCGGCATCCTGCGCACGCTGATCGCGCGACCGGGCAAGGTGTGTTCGCGCGAGCACCTGATGAACCAGGCCTACGAGCTGAACAAGATCGTGTCCGACCGCACTATCGACAGCCACGTGCGCCGCGTCCGCGCCAAGTTCAACGCGCTCGGCGTCGATCCGGTCGAAACCATGCACGGCATCGGCTACAAGCTCGGGCCGTGCACATGAGCTGGCACCCGCGGCTCAGAAGCATTTTGCTGCTGCTCAATCTGGTGATCCTGATCCTGCCGCTGGGCGGCATCACCTGGCTGCAGCTGTACGAAAGCGCGCTCGTGCGGCAGACCGAGTCCGAGTTGATCGCGCAGGCCGCGTTCGTCAAGGCCAGCTACCTCGCTGCGTTCGAGCGCCGGCTCGCCGACGATGCGTCTGCCTCCAGGCGCAAGACGACACCCAAGCCCGCGTCGGCGCCCGCGTCTGCCAATTACGGCGTGCCAGTCACCGCCGCCGCGCCGCCCCCCGATCCCGAAGGACGCTGGCGCCCACGCTGGGCGGTCCTCGATCTGGCGACCGATCGCGTCTACCCGCGGCCGCCCGCGCCCGAGGCCGCGCCGGCACCGGCCGATGTGCTGGCCGCCGCGATCGGTCACGAGCTTGCGCCGGTGCTGCGCGCAGCGCAGCAGACCACGCTCGCCGGCATGCGCGTCGTCGACTTTCGCGGCGTCATCGTCGCATCGACCGGCGACGGCATCGCCGACACCGGGCTGTCGCTGCGCAGTCACGAAGAGGTGCAGCGCGCGCTGACCGGCGAATCGGTGAGCCTGATGCGCTGGCGCTCGTCGGAAGCGCCGCCGCCGCCGCTCGACTCGATCTCGCGCGGCACGCGCATCCGCGTCTTCGTCGCCGAGCCGATCGAACGCGAGGGCCGCGTGCTCGGCGCGGTGCTGATCGTGCGCACGCCGGCGAACATCCGCCAGGCGATCTACGGCAAGCGCGCGCCCTTGCTGCAGGCGGCGCTGGGCCTGCTCGCGCTGGTCGTCGCGCTGACGCTGTTCACCTCGCTGACGATCACGCGCCCGGTGCGGCAGCTGATCGACCAGGCGCGGCGCGCAGCGCGCGGCGAGCAGAACGCGATCGCGCCGCTCGCCCGTCCGGGCACGCGCGAGATCGCGGAACTGTCCGAGACCGTCGCCGGCATGGCGCAGACGCTGGAAGCGCGAGCGCGCTACATCCGCGATTTCGCCGCGCACGTGTCGCACGAATTCAAGACGCCGCTGACCGCGATCCAGGGTTCGGTCGAATTGCTGCGCGATCACGGCGACACGATGTTGCCGCAGGAGCGCGGCCGCTTTCTCGACATCCTCTCCGCCGACACCAGCCGCCTCGAGCGCCTGGTCCGCAGGCTGCTCGAACTGGCGCGCGCCGACATGATGCCGGCCGGCAGCGACAGCGCCGATCTGCAGCAGGTCGCGGACCGCGTCGTGCAGCGCCACCGCGATGGCGGTCAGCGAATCGCGCTGGGCGAGATCTGCCCGGCGCAGGTCGCGATCGCACCCGAGCTGCTGGAGTCGGTGCTCGGCAGCCTGCTCGACAACGTCCGCCAGCATGCCGGCGCGCAGGCGAGCGCACAGCTGTCGTGGTCGAGCGCCGGCGGCGGCGTCGAGATCCATCTCGTCGACGACGGTCCCGGCGTTTCCGCCGCCAACCGCGCGCGCATCTTCGAGCCGTTCTTCACCACAGCGCGCGCGGGCGGCCACACCGGCCTGGGCCTGGCCATCGTGCGCGCGCTGCTGTCCGCGCATGGCGGGACGATCGAGCTGCTGGACGCACCGGGCGGCGCGCACTTCCGCATCCGCCTGCCCGCTGCGCCCGTTCGTGTCGAGTAGCCGCACCGCGGCGTATCGAGACACTGCGCGATCCCTCGATACACCGCGCCTTACGGCGCGGCACTCGGGACGAACGGACATCCAATTAGCTCCGGCGTGAGATGATGCGCGTCCGATGAAAGACGCCCCGGTTCGCCGCCCCGCCAGCGCCCACAACAACGTCCGCGCGATTGCCGCGCGCGCGATCAGCGCCGTGCTGCGCGGGCGCAGCCTCGACGACGCGCTGCAGCCGGCGACGCGTCTGAAACTGCCGGCCGACGCGGCGATGGTGCGCCTGCTCGCCTACGGCGTGCTGCGCGAACTGTCGATGCTGCAATGGCTGTCCGGTCGCCTGCTCGACAAGCCGCTCGCGGCCGACGACGAAGTCGCGGCGCTGATCCTCGTCGGCCTGCATCAGCTGCGCACATTGAAGACGCCGGCGCATGCCGCGATCCACGAGACGGTCGAAGGCGTGGAGATGCTCAAGCGCCCGCAGGCGCATGGCCTGGTCAATGCGGTGCTGCGCCGTTACGCGCGCGAAGCGGCGACGCTGGAGCAACGGCCGCCGACCGATCCTGCGATCCGCTATTCGCATCCGATCTGGTTCGTCGACAAGTTGCGCCAGGACTGGCCGCAGCAGTGGGAAGCGATCCTGCAGGCCAACAATCTCCAGGGTCCGCTGACGCTGCGCGTCAACCGCCGGCGGCTGACGCGCGACGACTATCTGAAGCGTCTCGCCGAGATGAACATCGGCGCGCGCGCGCATCCGCATGCGCCCGACGCCGTCACGTTGACCGAAGCGCGCTCGGTCGAAAAAGTCCCCGGCTTCAACAGTGGCCAGGTGTCGGTGCAGGACCCCTCGGCGCAGCTCGCCGCCGATCTGCTGGATCTCAAGCCGGGACTGCGCGTGCTCGACGCCTGCGCCGCGCCCGGCGGCAAGACCGCGCACATGCTGGAGCGCGCGGACCTCGACGTGCACGCGCTCGACAGCGATCCGCAGCGCCTGCTCCGCATCGACGAGAATCTGAGCCGCCTCAATCTGCAGGCGCAGGTCGTGGCCGGCGACGCCGGCGAGCCGGCGCGCTGGTGGGATCGCAAGCCCTACGACCGCATCCTGCTCGATGCGCCCTGCTCCGGCACCGGCGTGATCCGCCGCCATCCCGACATCAAGTGGCTGCGCCGCGACACCGACATCGTCAGCCTGCAGCAACAACAGCTGCGACTGCTCAAGGCGCTGTGGCCGCTGCTCAAGCCCGGCGGCCGGCTGGTGTATGCGACCTGCTCGGTGCTGCGCGACGAGGGTGACGAGATCGCCTCGCGCTTCCGCCTGCTCGGCGAAAACCTGCGCGTGGTGCCGATCACCGGCGCCTGGGGCGAGGCCAGCGCTTACGGCCGGCGCATCGCGCCCGGCGAGGCGGGCGACGGCTTCTATTACGCGGTGCTCGAAAAAGCGCCGTAAGCGCGGATGCGAAGATGACGTGCCTCACGACCTGGCTTTACCTGGCGACGCTGCTGCTGTTGCCACTGCTGTCGCCGCCGGTCCAGGCCGGAGCCGGCAGCGCGCTGGTTGAGGGCACCGACGGCAACGGGCGCCGCAGCCGGACGCAGGTCGAGTACGACGGCCGCGGTGCATTGCGCATGGGCGCGAGAACCCAGCCCGACCAATACCTGCTGTTCCGCTCCGGCAAGACTTACGGCATCACCCGCCAGAGCGGACTGCCGATCGTCGTCGAACTCGGTTCAAACCTGAGTTCGATCGCACCGCTGGCCGAGCGCATGGGCGCGTCGCTGCCGCTCGCGGGCAGCCGCATCCGCGCGCTCGGCGAATTGAGCGACACCGGCCGAACTGAAAGCGTCGCCGGTCTGCAGGGGCGGATCCATGAACTGCAGTACACCGACGACCAGGGCCGCGCACATACCGACACCTTGGTCGTCACCACGGATGCGCGCGCCCACGCGCTGTCGAAGGCGCTGTACCTCATGGGCCGCGCACTGGCGCGCGCGAACGGCGTCCTGCCACAAGGCAGCGAACGCCTCGAGGGCGAGATCCTCGGTCGCGGACTGGGCGTGCTGCGCTTCGGCGCGCAGTTCCGCGTCGCCGCCTTCGACGGCAGCGAGCCGGCCGCGTCCCGTTTCACGCTGCCGGCGCAGCCGATGCAGCTACCGGACTTCGGCAGCATGATGCCCGGCGCACCGCGCGGGAAGTAGCGGCTGTGGCGGCGCCGGACACGCCGCCCGGCGAGCATCAGATCTCTGCCTGACGGGCCGCTTCGTCTCTCAGGAGCAAAGGCGCGAAAACATAGTCTTTGGCGAGCACGAACAGCGAAAGCAGCGCAACCGAAACGGTCAATGGCAGGGCTTGAGGGTAAACCGGCCCTCTGATCAACTCCGCAACCGCGGCGACCGCGACCAGTGCGACAAACGCCAGGTGGGGCGCCAGCCCCAGCCCCCAAGGGGTCGCTCGGGTCGTGCGCACGGCCAGCGCCACCGACAGACCGGCGATCGCGGCGCCCGCGATCACGTCCGCGGGCCAGTGCGCCCCAACCCACACGCGACTCGCGCCCACGGCGAATGCCAGCATAAAGAAGAGAACCCTGGCACTGGCCGGCGCCCCGACCGAGAAACACGCGGCGGCGACGAACGCCGTGACCGTATGGCCCGACGGAAAACTCTGCGCATGCAATTCCGGGCCAATGACTGCAAGCGATTGGCCGAGCACGACGTGCGGTCGAGCGGCGTGGACCAGGATCTTGAGGCCGAGCGAGAACAGGGCGGCGTAGCCGCTCGCGAGAACGGCCATCCACATGACACGCGGCTGTCGGCGCGCAAACAGCGCCGACAGGCAGATCGCCAAAAGCGTGTCGCCGGTGCAGGTCAACACTTGCAGCACACTCGCCGGGAAATGACGGCCAAGGTCGTGGATCGTTTCGAAGCCGGCCCTGTAACCGCCCGTCACGACAAGAATCAATGTCAACAGTCCGCAAACCACGCCCAGCAGCAGATTCAGGCTGTGGTCGAGGGAAGCCGGTCCGGCGGCCTGCATCGCCTGGCGATGTCGCAGACGCAGATTACGCAGATACATGCTCCAGCTCATGGCTCTTCGGAAAACGTTTCGCTGAAGATGTCGTAGTGGGCCAGGTACGCATCGCTGCGCATGCGGAACGCACCCACCACCGTGTGAAATATGTCCCGCAGGCTATGAACCGGCTGCATCTCCAGTCGACCAGGTTCCACGCCCCTCAGGCGAATGAATGCATCGGACATCCACACGATGAAGGGAACCTCTTTCTGGACATCCGGGGCAATGGACCACGGGGCGCCGTGCAGATAGAGGCCGTATTCCCCCAGGGACTCGCCGTGGTCGGACACGTAGATCAGCAAAGTGGCGGTGTCCTCGAAGCTCTTGAGTACGCCAATGGTCTGGGCCAGAAAGTGATCGGTATACACGATCGTGTTGTCATAGGCGTTGACCAGCTCGTCGCGGGTGCACTTGCCCAACTCCACCGATGTGCAGACTGGCTTGAACACCTGGAACTCGCTCGGGTATCGCGTGGCGTACGCAGGTCCATGGCTGCCGATCTGGTGCAGCACGACGAAGACCTTCTGACTCGACGAATCCCTGATCCGCTGTTCAAGACCGTTCAGGAGCACTTCGTCATAGTCGCATCCGGCACCGCGACAGTCCGCGCTCAAGTCGGCGGCTTTCTGGTAGGTCTGAACCTCCATCGGCGGCTCGCCCCAGTTGTGGGATCGCCAGATCACGTCGACACCGCTGCGCTGCAGGTAAGAGGGAAGCGGTTCGTATCGCTTGGAGAATTCGGAGCGCGAATCCAGGTGGGACAACATGCAGCGAATGGAAGCGGTGGTGTAGGTGGAGCACGCGGTCGCGTGTCTGAGCGCGACCGCTCCGGCACGCGGCAGCAGCGGATTTGTGGGGCGGTCATATCCGTAGAGCTGGAAATTCTGCGCGCGCGCGGCCTCCCCGATGACAAGAATCACGACAACCCTGTCGTTGGAAGAGAAGGCGGCGGACGGCAGGAGAATCTGAACATCGGATGCGATCAGCCGGGGCAGCTCGTATCTCGCCATATTCACGACATAGGACCACGGCATGACCATACCGCCGAGCTTCTTGGCGTGCTTGTCGATCCAGAGCCAGGTGCCCGCTGCGAGATATGCCCAGATCACCGTGATCACCGCGCCGAGGAACGCGATGACAGCGAGTTTCAGGCGCGGCGTCTTCCGGATGTGAACTCGCGCGAGCAAGCAGCAGGGCAGAACACCGAGTATCAATACGTAGGCGATGAGCTTCGGGTGGAATAGTTCAAGCGCCTCGGAAGAGTTCGTGCTGTGAACATTTCCCATCATCGCCTTGTCCAGCACGACGTTGTAGGTGGCGACGAAATAGACGGCGACCGCGTTGACGATCGCCATCGCCATACAGAAGGGTTTCAGTATCCGGACCGAAATCAGCGACAGCAGCGTCAGTGCCAGCGCCGTCGAGGACAGCAGGGCGACCAGCAGCGTGGCCAGCGTCAGCGCTCCAGCGAAGGACGGCAGGTCGAGATTGCCGGCCGCGAACGACAGGAGCGGCTTGTGATACAGCACCGCATTGCAGACCGCCGCGAGCGCGATGAATGTCGCCGCGCTGGGGGTCCAGCGAAGACGGTCTCGAATCATTGACGTCCAGCCCGGGCGCGGCATGTCGAGTTCAATTATGACGCTGCCGACAGATCCTGGAACAAGAAAGAACGCCGCGCGGCGCAGCACTCGTGTACTGCCAGCTCGTCAACGATTGCCAAACAGCGCGTCATAGAACAGCCCCAGATACTCCTTGAACGCGGCGCTGCTGCGTTCGAGTTTCTGCGCGTCCGGCAGCCAGCCGAGCAGGCCGTAGCGGCGCTCGGGCAGCACTTCGACATCGGTGGGCGCGGCGATGACCTCGACGGCGAGGATGCGGGCGTTGACCATTGCGCGCGGCATGTGCATCGCCGAGGTCACCAGCAGCACGCGCTGCGCTTTCAGCTGCGACAGCTTCTGCGCGCTGTAGCGCATGTTTTCGCGCGTGGTGCGGGCGCGGTCTTCGCGCAGGATCGCCGCGTCCGGCACGCCCAGGCGGACCAGCATCTGCTGCATCGCGTCGGCTTCACTGGCCGCGCCCGCGGTCCACGGCAGGCGCCCGCCGGTGACGAGAATGCGCGGCGCCTTGCCGGCGCGGTACAGCTGTGCGGCGTAGAGGATGCGGTCGCCGGCGGCGCTCACATCAAAGTCGGGACGCAGCGGCGGCGATGCCGGCTCGATGCCGCCGCCGAGCAGCAGGATGGCGTCGGCATTCGGCAAGCGATCCGCGGGCAGCGCCGGATAGCGTTGCTCCAGGCCGCCGCATAGCGCGGTCGAGGCCAGCGGCGTCGACCACAGCCACAGCCAGGTCAGCGCGAACGCGGTCAGGCCCGCCGAAAGCCGGCGACGACGCGACAGAAGCAGTGCGAGCAGTAGCATCAGCGCGGCAGTGCCGAGCGGCTGCAGAACCAGAGTCAGAAGCTTGAGAGCGATCACGCGCAGTCCCGCAAGACAGGCCTGCGATTGTCGCAGTTCAGCCTTCAGCGCGCCGCGTAAACTGACGGCCTGAGCCGACTGCAACGCCACAACACCGGAGCGATCACATGAGCACCGATATCCGCGCCTGGGCCGCGTCTGCGGCCGGCCAGGCACTGACGCCCTTTGCGTACGACCCCGGGCCGCTGCAGCCCGAGCAGGTCGAGATCCGCGTCGAGCATTGCGGCGTCTGCCATTCCGATGTGTCGATGCTGGACAACGAATGGAAGCGCAGCGCCTATCCGCTGGTGCCGGGCCACGAGGTCGTCGGCCGCATCGCTGCCTGCGGCGAGCAGGTCAAGGGCGTGCGCGTCGGCGATCGCGTTGGCCTGGGCTGGTTCGCGGTCAGCTGCATGCACTGCATGCAATGCATGTCCGGCGACCACCACCTGTGCCGCGGCGGACAGGAAACCATCGTCGGCCGCCACGGCGGCTTCGCCGACCGTGTGCGCTGCCACTGGTCGTGGGCGATCCGCTTGCCGGACGGGCTGGATCACGCGGTCGCCGGCCCGCTGTTCTGTGGTGGCATCACGGTGTTCCACCCGATCGTCGATTGCGGCGTGAAGCCGACCGACCGCGTCGGCGTGATCGGCATCGGCGGCCTCGGTCACATGGCGATCAAGTTCCTCAACAAGTGGGGCTGCGAAGTCACCGCGTTCACGTCGAGCGAGGCCAAGCGTGCCGAGGCGCAGGCGCTGGGCGCGCACCACGTCGTCGCCAGCACCGACAAGGCAGCGCTCAAGCCGCTCGCCGGTCGTTTCGACTTCATCCTGGTGACGGTCAACGTGAAGCTCGACTGGGCGGCCTACGTTGCCGCGCTCAAGCCGCGTGGCCGGCTGCATTTCGTCGGTGCCGTGCTCGACCCGATCGGCCTCCACGGCTTTCACTTGATCGGCGGCCAGAAGACTCTGTCCGGCTCACCGATGGGCAGTCCGGCGACGACCGCGAAGATGCTGGAGTTCTGCGCCCGCCACGGCATCGCGCCGACCGTCGAGCGTTTCCCGATGAGCCGCGTCAACGACGCGCTCGAACATCTGCGCGCTGGCAAGGCGCGCTACCGGGTCGTGCTGGATGCAAGCTGACGCCAGTTACGCCGTGAGCTTCGTCGCCTTGCGCGCTTCTTCGAGATCGTAATCTGCCTGCAGGCCCATCCAGAACTTCTCGCTGGTACCGAAATGCCGCGCCAGGCGGATCGCCGTATCGGTGGTGATCGCCTGGATGTCTGCAGGAAGCCGATTCGAGACGCAAAGCGTCACAGGCGGCGAAGTCTGGGGAATTGACGCGATCCGTAACACGCGAACCGCCCCGAGGCAGCGGAGAGGGGTTTTCCCTGTCACCCGCCGTCCGCAGACCCAATATGATGGCCACGCAAATCGTTGCCGCGATCCGGCTACGAGCAAGAACAGGCGCCGCACAAGCACGAGAGCGCCTATGCGAGGGGGACCACGAGATGACTGCAAAGATAAACGGAAGAACTCTCGCATGCCTGATGGCGTTCTTCCTGATGCTGCCGCCGACGCTGGTGCGCGCCGAGATACCGCTCGCGCATTTTGCGCGCGACAACGAGTTCCAGTCGGTTCGAATTTCGCCGAACGGCGACTACATCGCGCTGATAGCCCCTTCCGGTAACCGCACCGGGCTTGTGGTAATGCGGCTTTCGGATCGCAAGATCAGGGTAGCGAGCACGTTCGGGCAAAACCTGCATGTGAACCAGCTCTGGTGGGTCGGTCCCGAACGGCTTGCGTTCAGCCTCATTGCCAAAGATCCGGAGATCGAGGTCTTCAACGACCAAGGAATATTGGGTGCGGTCAACGCGGACGGGACCGGCCTGGTCCAGTTACCGGGATGGCTGCAGATGGTCGATCCTCTGCCCGACAATCCTGCGCGTGCCGTCGTCGCTGAGCAACCGGACTGGTACTACAAGGACGAAGGCGCGCCGCTGGCCTGGTTCCGGCTTCTCAATGTTTTCGACGGCAGCCTCTCGCGCAGGCGCCCCGCGCCGGAACGAGGTGCTGCGGCTTTCCTGGCGGACCGGGCGGGACAGGTCCGCTTTGTCATCATCCACGACAAGAATCTGGTACCGCACGCCCACTGGCGCGGAGCGGACAAGGACGATGACTGGCAGCGTGTAGAGTTCCCCTCGGTCGCCGACCCAATGCGGCAGGTGAGGCCGCTGCGGCTGGCACCCGATGCCACGCAGGCCTATGTTCGCTCCTGGGACGCCGCCGGCAGGCTGTGCCTCGTTCGCCTTGACCTTAAAACTGGACGACAGACGGCGCTGGCCTGCGATCCATCCGCTGACCTGGACGATGTGGTGTTTTCCTCCGACGGCAGCGAGCCGCTTGCAGCTGTCTTTGCCTCGGGCCGCCCAGAAATCCGCTGGCTGGAAAGCTCGCACGCCGAGCAACCCTTGCTTCGCGCCGCCCTGAAGAGTCTGGGCGGCGGCGAGCGGCACGTGGTCCCCGTATCGGCGACCAGCGATGGAAGTCGGTTCGTTCTGTATGCCTACGGCGACCGCGACCCGGGCCAGTACTTCATCTTTGACCGGAGAACGAACGAGACATCGCTTCTGGTCTCGCAACGGGAATGGATCGATCCGGGTGCGATGTCCGAGGTCAGACCCGTCACGTTCGAGGCACGTGATGGCTATCGCCTCCATGGTTACCTCACCCTGCCCAGAGGACGGCCAGCCTCGAAACTGCCCCTGATCGTCAATCCCCATGGCGGTCCATTCTGGGTACGCGACCGTTGGAACTGGGACGCCGACGCACAGATGCTGGCGAGCCGCGGATACGCCGTGTTGCAGGTAAATTTCCGCGGTTCGGGTGGATACGGCCGCAGTCACACCGAAGCGGGCAAACAGGGCTGGGGAACGGTGATGATCGACGACATCACCGACGGCCTGCGCTGGGCCACCGCGCAGGGCCTCGCAGATCCGTCGCGCGTGTGCATCTACGGTGCGAGCTACGGCGGTTTTGCAGCCCTGACCAGTGCAATCCGCTACCCGGAGCTATACCGCTGCGTGATCGATTACGTCGGCGTCTATGACCTCGCCAGCTTCAACTGGCTGGCGTTCGCCGCAGGTACCGGCACATTCAGCCGGTACATCGACGAGTACGTCGGGCGTTCCGGAACTCTGCTCAAAGCGCAGTCCCCGAAAACGCACATCGGCGAACTACGAGCGCCTGTTCTGATCGTGCACGGCGGCGCGGACGAACGTGTGCCCATCAAGCACGCGCAGGCGCTGCGCGCCGATCTTGAGAAGCGCAAGCATCCCTACGAGTGGCTGGTCAAGGACAGTGAAGCGCACGGTTTCTACAATGAGCAGAACCGGATCGAGCTTTACGAAAGGATGCTCGCATTCCTGGACAAGCACATCGGCACTGGGATCGACACAGCAGCGCCGGGCACGCCACCGGCTCCCTGAACCCGATGGTCAGGTACTGCAGACAACTACGATCGGCCTGCGACTCCTACTCAAGATACAGCGCCGACGAGAACGCGAGCACGGCGAGGCGGTTGCGGCAGTAGGTGGTCTGGTCGCCAATGAGGCCGTCGCAGAGGCTGGCGCGCTCGTCGGCGCCGTCGGGGACGACGACTTCGGCGCGGATCCAGCTCGCAGACTGCGGCGACGGGATCGCGTACTCGAACTCGGCCAGCGGCGATGCGATCGGCACTTCGTCGATCCGTTCGCCGCCGACGATCACGCGCAGGATCGTGCCGGCTCCGTCGGTGACACGCGCGCGCAGAGCGGCCGTGCGCGGCACTTGAGTGCCCAGCAGCGCCTCGTAGACGCCGTCGCCGTCGACATCCGCCTCAATCACGACCTTGGGCGCCGGCAGCAGCGGTGGCTGGTGGCTGATCGTCGTGCGGCCGGCGCGCAGACCTTCGAGCACGCCGCGCGCGCTGCGCTCGGTCGCGTAGACCCAGGTGGTCGGCTGGCCCGGCCCCTGCACCAGCAGCGTGCTGACCCAGTGGTTGTCGCTGCCGCCGGTTGCAGCGACGCGCTTGCCCTGGTCGAGCCAGCCTTCCCAGTAACGCACGGCGTCGTCGATCGAGTTTCCGGACGGCAGCGGCGGCTGGAAATACCAGGCGATGTTCCAGACCTCGACCGTGTCCGGCACGGTCTTGCCGGCGTAGTCGAGCACCGGCCCGCGCGCCTCGCCCCAGTCGGCGTCGTTGGGAAAGTCGACCGAGCCGCCGGCAGGATGATTGACCTGGAACACGCCGCCGTCCGCGCGCAGCGTGTCCGCCAACGCCGTGTATGGGGCCTGCGGCGGATTTTCGTAGACGCGCGTCGCGCCGAGCATCTGCGCGTGGCCGGACAACGAATTCTCGTAGGCGGGCACCGGCACGACGCCGTAAGCGCCGAAGCCGGGATCGTCCACGGAGAACAGGTTGTTGTGGTCGGTCAGCGCCAGGAAGTCGAGACCGCGCAGCGCGGCGATCTGGAACTGCTGCGCGACGCTACTGCCCAGCGTCCAGAATTCTTCGGGGCCGGGCTCGTCCTCGGGCGTGCCGTCCCAGGAGTCGTGCGAGTAGGTGCTGTGCACGTGCAGGTCGCCGGCGAGCCATTCGCCGCACAGCGGATAAGCGCCGCCGGCGCGAACCCACACCGGCGCGCTGTAGGCGATCGGCCGGCCGTCGGCGTCGAGCACGCGCGCGTAGGCCCAGCGCTCGCCGCCGGACGCGAGCAGCGTGTGCTGCAGCGTCGTTGCCTGCGAACGCGCAAGCACCGCGCCGCCATTGCCGACCAGTTCAAGCGCACCGCCCACCCAACCCTGCGTCACTTCGGCGCGCAGCGTCACATCCGTGCCCTCGGGCCGCGCGAGGCGCGCGCCCATCGGCTGATCGTCAGCGGTGAAACTCAGGCGCAGGTCGTTGTGCTGCTGCGCCAGCGCGTACATGCGGTGTGCAAACATCGCCTCGCGCAGCGCGCCCACGCTGCGGTCGCGGGCAATGAGCACTGTTTTCGCGCGCGTCGGCTGCGCCCATTCGGTGCCGTGCTCGTCCTCGGCGCCGACCGGACCGACGTGCCAGCCGCGATCGAGCGCATGGGCGTACCAGCCCGCTTCGGGCGCACCGTTGTCGAGGTCATAGGCGTGATCGGCCTTGCCGAACACCTCGACGCCGACCACCTGCGGATCGGCCGCGGGACGGTACTCGAAATCGTTGAAGGCATAGCCGGGATCGGGCACGTAGGCGTGAATCGTGTCCTCGCGCCCCGGATGGTTGAACACGACCAGGCCGTCCGATCCGCCGCCGAGTTCGGGCCGCGTATCCAGCCAGGTCCAGAAGCCTTCCATGCTGAGCACGTAGCCGTCGGTGGTCTTGGCGTTGAGATCGTTGCGCGAGAAGAAGACGTTGATGTGGCCGAAACGATCCGAGGTCCACTCGAAACCGCGGAAAGCGGTGAGCTGCGCATCGCTCGCCATTCGCGCCTGCACCTGCGTCGTATCCCATTTCAGCATCGAGCCGAGCGGATCGAGCGGATTGAGCGTCAGGCACTCGGGCAGCTGTTCCGACAGGCAGTCGGTGTTCACCGTCAGCGGAATGTCGGCGTTGTCGGAATGCTCTGACGAACCGATGAAGTCGAGCCCCTGTGCCTTCGCGGCGGCGAAATAGTCGCGCGGCTCGGTGGCGATGGTGCCGTCGGAGAAACCGCTGTGCTCATGCAGCGAGCCGATCTGTTCGGTGTACGTCGTCCAAGCGGCATTGTCGGGCGCGCAGCCCGTTGCGTCGGTGCCTGGCGGCTCGGTGGGCGCGGGTGTCGCGGTCGGCGTTGCGGACGGCGTCGCAATGGGCGTCGCAGTGGGTTGGGGCGACGACGAGGGCGTGGGTTGCGGGCTCGGCGACGCGGACGCGCCCGGCGTTCCGGCCGGCGTCGGTGTCGGTGTGGATGTGGGCGATGCGCTCGGTCCGGGGCTGGCCGAAGCCGTCGGCTGCGGCGACGGTGTGGGCGCCGCCCCCGTCCCCGCGCGCGGGGCCACGGTCTGGTTGCAGGCGCCGAGCAGCAGGCTCAGCGCCAGTGGCCACGCGCTACGGAAGCGTTTGCGTTCCGAGGTTGCCGTCGTGGTCATAGACCCGTATCTCCACCGCCGTCGCTGCTGGATCGATCGCAGCCGTGCAGCCTAGCGAGCCACCGTTACGAACACATTGCGCGACAACCGCATTGCCGCCGTCAGCAATCACTTCGGCATGGGAAAATTGACCCCGCTGCGCCCACGGCCGGAACGTGCAGGTGGCGCAGATGCGCGGATCGGCGTTGTCGACCACGAACGGGAACGGACTGTCCGCATAGCTGCGCGGATAGGCGATCGCCGGTACCTCGAAGCTGACGCTGCCCGCATTGCGCGCGAGGTTCTCGATGGCGATGCCGTTCCACGGCGTCACGTCGAAGGTCTCGGAGCAGAACGCGTAGGGCGTCGTCGTACCGCCTATCCGCGCCTGACCCTCGACGCAGAAGCGGTAGCGGCCGGGCGCCGTGCTGCCGAGACGTGCGGGGAACGCGGAGTAGGCCTCGAAGCTCGCACTCCAGATCCACTCCTGCATGCCGGTCCAGGTGGTCAGCACACCCGGCAGGCCGTCCGGGAAATCGACGCGCAGCGGCAGCTGGCCGCTCTGTCCGGCCACCGCGGTCCATGCACCGTCAGTACTCTCGCGTTCGACGCGCACGCGTGGGCTGTCGACCGCCGTGGAGCCGCCGCGCCAGGCGAAGTGCGCGGCACTGAAGCGCGTGATGTCGGCCGGCTGCGCCAGCGCTTCGGGCGTGCCGGCATCATTTGGAATGCCGGCCTGCCAGATGTCGTAGCCATTGCCGGACAGCTGGCCGATCAGCGTCGCCGTGGTCTGCTGCCGTGCCTCGTCGACTTGCGCGAGCGGATCGAGCAATTCCGCCGCGAGGCCGTCGGCGCCCTGCAGCGCGGCGCCCATGCGCACCAGGCGCGTGACCATGTAGTCGGCGGTGTGCGGGCCGTAAGCGGTCAGCGCTTTTCGATAACTATCGCGATTCATGTACTCGCGATAGCTGACCGTGTAGCCGTTGTAATCGCCGGCGTGTCCCACCCCAACGGCGAGCTTGTAGCCCGGCGTGCCGAGGTCCTGGATTTCTTCCTTGGTGAAGTTGCCCCAGATCGCGCTGATGTCGGCCGGTTCGTTGTTGGCGTCGAAGGCGTTTTCCGGCGCGTCCCAGCCGCGCGCGTCGTTGTGCACCTGCGCGCGCACATAGGCGATCGCTTCGGGCGTGAAGGTGTCGCCGGGGACCGGCGTCGCATTCTCCGCATCGTCCGGGTCGTAGTAGGTCTTCTGCAGTTCACAGGCGTCTGCATACGCAGGATCGCCACTGAACTCCGGCATCAGGCAGGCCCAGTCGAAGCCGTCGTAGATGTCGCCGGCGGTCTGGTTGAGGCGCGATTCGAGATTGAGGATGAGGTCGACCTGCGCTTCGCAGGCGCAGGACGCGAGCAGGATGTCGCCGAGTCGGAAGGCCTGCAGCTTGAGGCGCATGTTCTCCTCGACCGCGCCTACGCTGGGGAAGTCGTAGTGATCCGGGATCGGCACGCCTTCGGCCTTGAGCGTCTCGAACAGCAGCGCGGTGGGTCCGGTCAGCTCGTTCTCGCCGGGCACGCCGGTGCGCTCACAGTCGGGCAGGCCCAGCACCGGCACGCCGATGTCGCCCTCTGCCGTTGTCTCGCTGCTGCAGTTCGAGACGCTTGGATACGGATGCGAGACCGGGCCGGGAATCCAGGCATTCAGATAGGCGACGTCGAAATCCGCGGTGAACGGAACCCGCGCCTCGCCGGCGCCGATCTGGTTCCAGGCCTTGACGATGTCGTCGGCGAGGAAGCGCACGTTGCGCTCGGTCTGCACGAAGCCCTTGTGGTTCCAGTCGCGCAGCACGCCTTCACCGAACGGACAATCGTCGGCCTCCGCAGACTCGGCGCCGCCGGGCCAGCGCCCGCAGACCTGCGCGTCGTCGTCGAGCAGCTCGGCTGCGTCGCCGGTGTTCTCGGCGCTGCCGACATCGCCCTGGCTGTAGACCAGCGGCACGCCCAAGTCCTGCTCGACGAAGCGCTCCAGCGAACCGAGGAAGTCCGCGCTGTGCAGATCGTGCGGATCGAGGCTTTCCGGATGCTCGCCCCAGTTGACCCAGACCGCGAGCGGCCTGGGGTTCGAGGAATCGGTGAGGTCGTCGAAGCGCAGCACGACCAGGCCATGATCGTTGTACTCGAGCGGATAGCCCGCCGGCGTGCCGTCGTTCGCGGTCGCCGGGCGCACGACATTGCCCTTGTAGACGCGATGGCTGAGCTGCGTCGCGCCCAGGCGCGCCGGCTTCATGCCCGCCGCCGCCTGCTCGATTGCCTGCGCCATCTGGCGCGCCTGGTTCTCGAAGAAGCGTGCGTCGTAGACGTCCTGGAACACCCACAGGCCCCAGGCCAAGGTCGATGAGTACGCGGAGCTGTGGTTGTGGGTGACGTGATAGAGGATCTGGTCGTAGCCGATGCCGGAATCACCTGCGTCGAGAATCTGGCCGACACGGCGCAGCAGCATGTCCTGCGCGAGGTAGTTGTCGGTCTTCAGCAGCGCGATGCGCTGGCCGTTGGCGCCCTCGACGACGATCGCGCGCGCCGTCAGGCGCGACTGCACGCCGTAGCTCGCGTGCTTGGACTTGTGCGTCAGGAACGGATCGAGATCCTGCCCGGCGAGTCCGCCGAAGGTGTCGGTCGCGTAGTCGCAGTACTGGCCCGCGCAGTAACCGACGTCCGGCGTCATGTCGACGACGCCGACGCCGACATGCACCTTCACGTTCGGGTCGGGTGTCGGTGTCGGCGTCGGGCTGCCGGACGGCGTCGGGCTGGGCGTTGCGCCCGTCGGCGGGGTCGGGGTCGGACTCGGCGACGGACTGCCGCCGGGCCCCGGGGTCTGCGTGGGCGTTGCCGTGGGCGTGGAGCCGGGCGCAGGTGTCGGCGAGGCGCTGGCGCCGGGCGTTGCTGTCGGCGTCGGGCCGGCGCCGACCGTCAGCGACCCTTGGTTGCAGGCCCCCAGAACCAGCACCGAACCCAGCAATACCGCTCGCATCGACGCGTGGCGCATGACGACCCTCTTCTCAAGGCACCGGGAACACGCTGGGCTGCAGCGGGAAGCGCGCGACGTTGGCGTACGGCGCGCCGAGGTTCTGCGGTTGCGCGCTCGGCACCATGAACTGCCACTGCTCGCCGTCGATCTCGGTACTGGTCACCGGCGTGAACAGGTTGTCGCTGTCGTGCGTGACGAAGAAGTGCAGGCCGTGCGCGGCGTGCGCGCCCTGGCGCTGGGTGCAGTCCAGATCCGCGTAGGTGAGCTCGGCATCGCCGCTCGCCTGCCGCGCCAGCGCGACATAACCGTCGCGCACTTCGGCATCGCCGGAGTTTTCGCCGGGCCAGGGCCGCGGCACCGGGTCGTCGCCGGTGCCGTCGTCAAGGCAGGCGTCGTCGCGGTAGTACGGCACGACCAAGGGGTTCAGCAACGAGGTCGCGCCGCGCAGCAGGAAGGTGTAGACCAGCGCGCCGCCGTTGCCCTTGGCCGACACCTGCTCCCAGTTGTCGAAGGCCAGCGGCAGGTTGAAGCTCGGATCGGCGGCGTCGAAGAAGGCCGGACAGCGGCCATCGGCGTTGGGCGGAATCACGCCGCTCTCGGCCGGGCAGAACCCCGCGATCGGCGCGAAGCCGTCGACGTTGCCGACATCGTCGTTGGCGCCGTCGATCGGCACGCCTTGCGGACGCAGCTGCGTGTAGTAGCGGCCCGCCGGCATGCCGGCCGCGCTCTCCGCCGGCGTCGGCAGCATCGCGCTGCGGTTGTAGTCCCAGGACGTGTACAGACCGTCCGGCGGGATCGGATGCACGCGCACGTGGTAGCGGTAGGCGATGGCGTCGCGGTAGAAGGTCTCGGTCTTGGTGACGTTGGTACCGGAGTCCGCACCCCAGACTTCGCGGATACAGCGCACCGGGCCGCAGCGCTCGCCGAGCAGGCTGGCGTTGGCCTCCCAGTTGACCTGCTCGTCCTCGAAGCCGACCAGCGAGACCACCGAGTCCGGCGACTGCTGGAAGGCACGGCCTTTCCAGCGATCGACCAGGTCCGGACCATAGACGCCGGGCTGGCCGGGCCGCGCAACGTTCAGCTCGCGCACCATCCAGCGGCCGCTCGCTTTCCAGCGATAGGCGTCGGTCGACACGGTCAAACCGTCGCGCGGAAAGCGGTCGGTCGACAGGCACAGATATTTCCCGCTGGCAACGTCCAGGCTGCACTGGCTGTCGTCGCCGTAGTACGCGTCCAGGGACGCAACGCAGACTTTTCCGTCGAGGTTTGCGCCGTAGCCGGTGTTGCTGGTGCCGAGCTTTTCCGGATCGTCGTCGCGGAAGAAATTGCGGTCGATCCACTCGTCGGCATTGACGTCGCGCTGGTAGCGCACGTAGCGCTGGGTCTTGAACGACGAGCCGCCGTCCTTGAGGAACAGGTAGACGTGGCGCTGCGTCGCCGCATCGAGCGGATCGGCAAGCACGATCTGCTGGCCCGGGTCGGCGCGCACGCCTTCGGGGCGGCTGCCGGCCGGCGCCATCGCGCCGGCATCGGCGGCCATGAACACGATCTCGTCATCGGCATCCAGGCCCGGCACCGGATCGGCGGTCGGGCCGGGCAGGCCTTCGCTGACGCCGTCGTCCTCGCCGTTGTTGTCGTAGGCCTTGCTGCAGTCGCCCCGTGTCATCGCCCAGGCTTCGGTGTCCCAGACGTAGGTCGTTTCCGGATCGGTGCCCGAGTAGATCGAGAAGTCGCTGTTGCCGTTGGCGAGGAAGTACGGCGCACGCTCGTCGACCTGCACCGGAATCTCGACCCAGGCGTCGTTCTTCCACGCATAGGCGACGATGTCGCCGACCGGTGTCCCGCCCAGCGCCTGTCCGGCCACGGGATAGATCAGCGTGCCGTTGTGCGCGTTGCGCACGCCGTCGCCGGTGGTCGTCGCGCCGGACGGATACGGCTTGGCGAGGCCCTGTGCCGGCGGCACCGCCCAGCTGGTCGCCATGAAGCCGGGCACGACGACCGCTTCGACGCTGCGCTGCGCCGAGAGTGTCTGCAGCACGGTCGACGGAATGCTCTGGCCCAAGCCCAGCAGATCCTCCGGCGTGGTCTGCTCGGCGAGCGCCGCCAGATCTTCGGAGAAGGTCGTCAGCGTGTTCGTCAGCGCGACCTGCGCGCCGTCGACATCACCCGCCAGCATCGCGTCGATGAAGGTATTGCTGTTGGCGCCGAAGCGCGCCAGCGTGCCGGTGACGCCTTCGCCATAGCCGTCGACCAGCGGTCCGGCGCCGCTACCGGCGCCGGGTGCGCCGGTGATGACGACGGCCGGACAGTTGCCGGCGCTGTCGGTGCCGAAGGTGATGCCGGCCGGATTGATCAGCTGCGCCGTGCTGTCGCCGACTGCAGCCGCCTCGCGCAGCAGGAAGTGCGAGGCCTGGCAGCGCGCCTGCGCATCGCGGCGCGGGCACTCGTGCGGATCGTTGCCGGCGACGTCGCCCGGCGGCAGGTTGCCGACCGGCGGCGGCTCGGTGTGATAGCCGTCGCAGGTGCCGCTGAGCTGGCTGTTCCAGATCTCGTCCCAGACCACGATCGCGGACCCGCCTGTCAGCGATGCATCAGCGTAGTTCAGCGGTTGCAGCGCGTAGTACTCGACTTCGTCCGGGTGCCGCGCAGGCGTGACGCGCCGTCGATCGACCGCCGCGCCGACCGTACGCGCCATCACCTCGGCGCTCCACATCGTGACCTGGTGATCGCCCAGCGCGGGATGCAAGAGCACGTCGTTGTCCGGTCCGTTCATCGCGCCGTTGTCGGCGAGGTGTCCGGCATAGCCGTTGTTTTCCGAGCGGTCCCACAGCATCTGCATCAGCGCGAAGTTGAGCACGCGGTCGAGATCGTCCGGGTACGACAGGTACAGCGGGATCGAGTAGGTTGTGAAGTCGGTGCTGCGCGTCAGCAGCGTCGAATAGTTCATGCCGGGCACGCCGAGCACGCCGCGGTTGATGTCCTTCGACGCGGCGACGAGCACGCCGCCGAGAATGCCGCCCTGCGAATTGCCGTGATAGAACACCTCGCGGCGGTCGAACACCGGCTGGCCGTTGACCTGGAACAGCGGGTTCGCGGCGAAGCCGTTCGCATGCGTCAGCAGGCGCGCGAGGAACATCTGGTTGACCATGCCTTGCTGCGAACCGTCCGGGATCACCGGGAAGTTCGACAGGTCGACCAGCACGCTGGCGACGTTGGGCAGATCGCCGCTGGCGAAACCGAACCAGTCCGCGGCGCAATTCATCAGGCCGTAGACGTTGCCGAAATCGCTGGCCTGGCCGTTGACCTCACCCTGACCGCCGAGCAGGCCGTGGCCGTACAGCGTCGGCCGCACCGCGCTGACTTCGGTCGCGGTGGCCATCGTCGCCGCACCGCGCACCGCGTAGCGCGGGATATTGCAAGTGAAGGTGAACGTCAGGTCGCCGGTGCGGTCCGGCAAACCGTCGCCGTAGGCACTGCCCTGCGGATCGGACGGATTCAGCCCATCGGTCGGGTTATAGAACAAGCGATTCGGCGGCAGGCTGCCGGCGGCGGTCAGGCCGAAGACATCGCCCAGATCGCCGACGCCGGGCACGCCGCAGTTGCCGCCGGTCGCCGCCTGGCACTGTGCGGCCAAGGCGTTGAGCTGATCCATCAGCGCCTGGTTGCCGTCGAGCGGCGCTGGATCTGCCGGCACGACGAAGCTCGGCACCGTGATCGTGCCGCGCACGCGGCGCACCGTCCGCCCCGTGGCGCCGTCCGGGTTCTCGATCACTTCGGACACCGCATAGGTCGGCGCGATGCCGGCCGGGTAGCCCTCGTCGCCCGGCGCGTCGCCGCTGTCGCCGAGTGCGGCGAAAGCCTTGTCGCGCATCGCGGTCAGACGTGCGACGTTGTTGGCCGCGCTCGCGGTCGTGAAATCCCAGGCCAGGTACAGCGAGGCGTCGCGCGCAATGCCGACGGTGGCGAGGTCGGCAAACACCGGCGCCAGCGCGGTGCAGCGCTGCTGCAGCGGCGGCAGTGCGGTGGCGAGGCCGTCGCGGCACACGCTGAAGGCGGCGCCGGCCGCAAGCAGATGGTCGGCGTCGTCGCGCAGATTGCGCAGCACGACGACATAGCGATGACCCTCGTCGAAGTTCTTCGCCGGACGCACGATCAGCGCCGGTCGCTTGCCGTTCGCCGAAGGCGTCGGCTGGTCGACGACGCCAGGAATCAGCTGGCCGGCGTTGAGGTCGATCTCGGCCCAGACCAGGTGCCGCTGCGGCTGCGCGTACGGGGCGCCGACCGGGCCGGTGTCGAGCACGATCACCGGCGCGTCCGCATCGTCGTACTGGCTGAGGTCGGTCAGCGGGACCGCACCCTTGACCGGCCCGAAGGGCTGACCCTGCGCGTTCTTCTCGGTGCCGAGGTTGGGCACGTAGGTGATGATCGACTGTCCCGGCGAGAATCCGTCGTTGCGGTTCCACTCGGTCGGATCGATCGGCCGGCCGGCGCTGTTGCGCGGCATCGCCAGCGGGTTGAAGGCGATGCGCTTGCCGGTGCCACCGCGCGCGGCCGACTGCGGACTGCCGTCCGGTGCCGCGACGGCGAAATGATCGCTCGGGAACGGGAACAGGCAATGCGAAGGATCGAGCAGGTCGCAACCGGCGACCGCCGCCAGCAGCGCATCGCCGGCGAGCGCAGCGTCACCCAAGCCGGGCGTGCCGCCGCCGAGCAGGCCGCAGACCTCGTCGGGCAGGCCGGCGTCGCGGCAGGCCTGTGCCAGATCGGTGTCGGGATCGAGCAGTGCGCAGAATTCCTCCGGCGCACCGTTCTCGCGGCAGCGCTGCGCGTACTCGCGCTGGATGTACTCGACGCGCAGCGCAATGTCGCGCAGCAGGCACTGGTCGGAGGTCGGATCGCTGCACGCGCTCAGGTAGTCCGGCAGGTTTTCCTCCGGCGAGCCGTCGAACAGCGGGATGTAGGCCTCGGTGCGCAGCAGCGGCGCCGTCAGCGGTCCGAGCGAGACGAATTCCTCGTAGCCGGTGAACGGCACGACGAAGCCGGCGTCGCCGCTCGGATCGACGTAGCTGAATTCCTCTTCGGGAATGATGTAGCCGAAGGAGTTCTGCGTCAGGCCCAGCAGCATCACCGCCGCACCCGGGTTGGTCTGCTCGGCGAGTCCGCGGATGAACTGACCGAAGGTGTTGGTCGCCTCGCCCGGGATCGTTGCGATCTCCAGGCCGCCGGCGCCGCCGATGGAGATGCGCGACACCAGCGTCTCCGCGGTCGGCGTGACCTGGCCCAGCTCGGTCGAGGTCGTGCCCAGCACCTCGCCCAGCCCCGGGATCGACGACACCTCGGCCGGCGTGAAGTCGTAGTAGCGGTTGAACGAGCCCAGCGACGCCGCGGCGACGAAGGCCGGATTGGTCACCGGCAGCACCACGTTCTGGTGGCGCACCGCCAGTGACGGCGTCAGCGTGCGCGCGCTCTGTGCCGCGGCGAAACCGGCGAGGTCGTTGCCGCGGCAACGCACGCGCTCGTAGGCGTCGGGATCGGCGACGCTGCACTGGCCGCCGGACGGCGAGGCGTCGGCGATCGGGCCGTTGTAGTACAGCGCGACGCCGCCGTCCTGTTCGAGGCGCCGCATCGCGCCGTAGATGTAGTCGGCGTGCGGCACGCGCGGATCTTCGCCGTCGCCGATCGAGGTCGGGTGCGCAGCGTACTGCAGCAGCTGGCCGATCGTCGCGCCGTCGGCGCCGCGCAGCTGCAGCAGCGTTACTGCGTCGTCGGCATCGTCGGCCGGGTCGACGCGCGGCCGCCGGTAGTTGTTGAAGTCCGAGGTCTTGCCCTGGCGCACCGTCAACTGCGCGTCCTGCAGCGACAACAGCGCCGCGCGCGTCGCGTCGGCAGCCTGCGTGTAGAGGCGGTTCTGGATCCAGTCCTGCGGCACGCCGCCCCACAGGCCCTGCAGATCGGGACCGGCATGGCTGTGGGTCTGGCCGAAGACGATGTTGTCGGCTTCGACGCAGGCGCCGGCGGCGCAGCTGGCCGCGACCAGCTGGGCGCGCATCTCGCGCTGGATGACATTGCCGGCGCCGATCGCGTCGAGCATCACGAACAGCACGCGCGTCTCGCCCTGCGCCAGCGCCAGCGCACGCACGAAGATTTCCTCGTCCTCGTCGCGGTACTGGCTGTGGTGCACGCGCGCGCCGGCCGGCTCGGTCAGGCTCTCACCGAATTGGGCGAACGGGTCCGGCAGGTTCTGGATCGGATTGATGCCGAAACCGCCGAGGTTGAATTTCTGCGTCTTCGAGCCGGCAAAGAAACGCGGCTCATTGATGCCGTCGATCTGCGCCTGCGTCGGCGTGACGCTGCGCTTGGCGGCGCCGGCGCAGAATGCATTCGCGGCGCAGGCCGGCGCGACGCGATTGCGCACGCTGACGCTGACATCGTCGCTGGCACTGGCGTTCTGCGGGTCTTTCACCGTCAGGCGGAAGGTCATCGCCGCGTCGGCATCGACCATCGGCGCCGTGAACGACGGCTCGGCCGTGTCCGCGCCGGTCAGCGCAGCGGCGGGACCGGCGGTCTGCGTCCACGCATAGCTCAGCGCACCGTTCTCAGGGTCGAAGCTGCCGCTGCCGTCGAGCGTGACTGCGGCGCCTTCGTCGACGGCGATGTCGTTGCCGGCATCCGCAACCGGCGGCTGGTTGGCGGGCGCCAGCGCGCGCACCGTGATCACGACTTCGTCGGGCGCCGACTGTGCGCCGCCGTTGTCGGTCACGCGCAGCGCGAAGCGCAGCTCGGTGTCGGCATTCACGTCCGGCGCGGTGAACTGCGGCTGTGCGCTGGTCGCGCCGCCGAGGCTCGCGGCCGGCCCCGACGTCTGGGTCCACGCATAGGCGGCGATGCTGCCATCCGGATCGCTGCTGCCGCGTCCGTCCAGCGTCACGGGGGTGACTTCATCCACCGTCCGGTCCGGCCCCGCGTTCGCGACCGGCACCTGGTTCTGCTGGCCGGGGTTGACGCTGACGTTGACCTCGTCGCTGGCGCTGGCACCGGCGTCATCGGTGACGGTGAGGCGGAACGTCAGCAGCGTCGTCGCGGACACCGTCGGCGCCGTGAATTCCGCGGTCGCCTGATTCGCGCCGCTGAGTTGCACCGCGGGGCCGGCGGTCTGGGTCCACGCATAGGCGGCGATGCTGCCGTCGGCATCGCTGCCGGCACCCGGCAGGCTCACCTGCGCCGCGGAGGCGACGCTCTGATCGGGGCCGGCGTCGGCGACCGGCGCCAGATTGTCCTCCTGGCGATCGACGACCGTGACCGTGATGTCGTCGCTGGCGGTCGCGCCGCCGTTGTCGGTCACGGTAAGCCGGAACACCAGCGTCGCATTGGCATTGACCTGCGGCGACAGGAACCGCGCGGCGGCGGTGCTGGCGTCGGTCAGCGCAACAGCCGGGCCGGACTGCTGCGTCCACGCGTAGCCGACAATCTGGCCGTCGCCGTCGGCGCTGAAACGTCCGTCGAGCACCACTTCCACACCTTCGCCGACCGTACGGTCGCCGCCACCGAGCGCGACCGGCGCCGAGTTGCCGTGTTGGTTCTCCCAGGGCTGGCTCTTCTGGCTGCATGCGGCAAGGCTCAGGGCCAGAACCACGGACAGCAGGGGGGACAAAAAAGCGGCCGAAAGCTTCGGCACCGGCATTGGCTTGTACATCGTCTCTCCAGATCCGCGACCGCTGTCCGGATCACCGGCTGCAGCGACCGCCGCACTCGACTGCCTTGTCGCGTCCGGGCTTCGGTGGCCCGCCGCTTTCCGACCGGCACATGCCGGTTTTTCCACAAATGGTCCCGATTGTCCGATGGACGCGGTGTTCCGGTCTTGACGAAGGACGCCTATTTATTGGGAAATCACGCCACTGTGCAACTATCGAAAGATACCCCCCCGCCGGGCGGCCCCCACCCGGGCGGTCTGATCGCCGCGCTGTACGCCCGCGGACTGCTCGACCACCTCCGTTCCCGCGGCGTCGATCCCGCCGACCTCTACCCGGCGGCGCGCGTCGTCGAGCTGGAGCAGGCGCGCGGCCATGCCGAAATCCCGCTGCACGAATGGACCGCGATGTTCGAGACGGCGACCGCCGCACTCGACGATCCGGAGCTGCCGCTCAAGGCCGGCGCCGGTTTGCGCATGCGCCACCTGGGCGTGCTCGGCCCGGTGCTGATGAACTGCCGCAACCTGGCCGAGGTGCAGCGCCAGCTGGCGCGCTACATCCGCCTGCTCGGACAGATCGGCGAGCCGGTGCTGACCGTCGACGGCGCGCAGGCGCACCTGCTGTGGAGCTGGCCGTATGCGACCCGGCCGCACGCGGCGGTGGCGCAGTTCATGATGGGCGCGCGCGCGATGTTCATGCGTTGGCTCAGCAACCGCCCGGACCTGCGCTACGACGGCTGTTTCCACTTCGCCGCGCCGCGCGATATCGAGCCCTACCGGCAAGTCTTCGGCGGCCGATTGCGCTTCGACCAGGACCACAGCGAGATGCTGTTTCCGGCGAGCTACCTGGAGCTGCCGGTGGTGTCCGCCGACGAGGATCTGCGCGCGCAGGTCGAAGCCCAGGCGCAGGCGGTGCTGCGCCAACTGTCCGGCGAGCCCGACTTCGTCCGCATGCTCAAGACCGCGCTGACGCGCAATCTCGCGCGCGGCCAGGTCGCGCTGCACGAAGCCGCCACCGCACTGGACATCTCGACGCGCACGCTGCAGCGGCGCCTGGGCGAGCTCGATCGCTCGTTCCAGGGCATCCTCGACGAAGTGCGCCTGGCCAGCGCCGAGACCTACCTGCGCAACACCGATACCTCGCTGACGCAGATCGCCTTCCTGCTCGGCTACAGCGAGCAGAGCAGCTTCCACAATGCCTTCAAACGCTGGACGCAGCAGTCGCCGGGCGCCTGGCGGCGACAGCATCTGCCAAGGCGCTAAGTGACCGGCATGCCCCCGCTGCCCGGGGCCCCAGCCCCGGGCGTTCGCCGGGCGGGAACTGCCACTGGCAGTTCCCGAAAGCCCCGGCTCACTACCTTGCGGTGCAACATGCGCAGGCGTTAAGGTGCGCGCCGCATGAAGATCATCATCCTCGGCGCGGGGCAGGTCGGGTCGACACTGGCGGAGAATCTGGCCAGCGAACAAAACGACGTGACCGTCGTCGACACAAACCCGGTCGCACTCGAAGAACTGCAGGAACGCCTCGACATCCGCACCGTGCAGGGCCGGGCGTCGCTGCCCAGCGTGCTGCGCCAGGCCGGCGCCGACGATGCCGACATGATCATCGCCGTCACCGACAGCGATGAGACCAACATGCTGGCGTGCAAGATCGCCAATGTGCTGTTCAGCACGCCGACCAAGATCGCGCGCGTGCGCGCGACCGACTACCTCAAGGAAGACAAGCTGTTCGCGCCGGACGCGATCCCGGTCGACATGCGCATCTCGCCGGAGCAGCTGGTCGTTGACCTGATCCAGCGCCTGATCGAATACCCGGGTGCGCTGCAGGTCGTCGAGTTCGCCGACGGCAAGGTGCGCCTGGTCGGCGTCAAGGCCTACTACGGCGGACCGCTGGTGTCGCGCCAGCTCAAGGAGCTGCCGGCGCACCTGCCGGGCGTCGACGCGCGCGTCGCCGCGATCTACCGCCGCGGCCGCCCGCTCATCCCGGAAGGCGACACGATCATCGAGGCGGAAGACGAGGTCTTCTTCATCGCCGCGCGCGATCACATTCCGAAAATCATTGCCGAGCTGCGCCGGCTCGATAAACCGGTCAAGCGCGTGATGCTCGCCGGCGGCGGCAACATCGGCCTGCGCCTCGCGCGTGCGCTCGAGTCGAGCAAGGTCCAGGTCAAGATCATCGAGAAGTCCCGCGACCGCGCGCAGCTCCTGTCCGAGCAGCTGCAGCACAGCATCGTGCTGACCGGCGACGCCGCCAGCAGCGACCTGCTGCGCGAGGAGAACATCGAGGACGTCGACATCTTCTGCGCGGTCACCAACGACGACGAAGCCAACATCCTGTCGGCGATGCTCGCCAAGCGCCTGGGCGCGCGCAAGGTGATGTGCCTGATCAACCGCCTGTCGTACGTCGACCTGGTCGAGGGCGGCACGATCGACATCGCCATCTCGCCGCGGCAGACCACGGTGTCGGCGCTGCTCGCGCGCGTGCGCCGCGGCGACGTCGCGCGCGTGCACTCGCTGCGCCGCGGCGCAGCGGAGGCGATCGAGGCGATCGCGCACGGCGACCGTCACAACTCCAAAGTCGTCGGCCGGCGCCTCGACGAGATCAAGCTGCCGCCGGGCACCACGATCGGCGCGATCGTGCGCGGCGAGGACGTGATCATCGCCCATCACGACACCGTGATCGAGGCCGAGGATCACGTGATCCTGTTCATCGTCGACAAGAAGCACGTCAAGGACGTCGAAAAGCTGTTCCAGGTCGGATTTACGTTTTTCTGATGGACCGGGTCGTTCTGCCGCTGCCGGCGTTCACGTCGTACCGCTACACCGCGGTGGTCCGCGTCATGGGCATCCTGCTGATGCTGTTCAGCGGCACGATGCTGCCGCCGATCGCAGTCGACCTGATCTACGGCGAAGGGGTCGTCGTGCCGTTCCTGATGGGCGCCTGGCTTTCTCTGGTCTCCGGCGTGCTGTTGTGGTGGCCGCTGCGCAACGTGCGCTCCGAACTGAAGACGCGTGACGGCTTTCTCATTACCGTGCTGTTCTGGGCAGTGCTGTCTGCGTACGGTGCGATTCCGCTCTATGTCACCGATCTGGGCTGGCACACGTACACCGACGCGCTGTTCGAATCGGTGTCCGGCCTGACCACGACCGGCGCAACGGTCGTGCCCAGCGGCCTCGACACCTTGCCGCATGCACTCAACTACTACCGCATGCAGCTTCACTGGCTTGGCGGCGTCGGCGTGATCGTGCTCGCGGTCGCCGTGCTGCCGATGCTCGGTGTCGGCGGCATGCAGCTGTACAAGGCCGAAACGCCGGGTCCGATGAAGGATTCCAAGCTCACGCCGCGCATCACCGGCACGGCACGCGCGCTGTGGCTGGTCTACGTGATGCTGACCGCGCTGTCCGCGCTTGGCTTCTGGTGGACGGGCATGAACCTGTTCGACGCGATCTGCCACGCGATGTCGGCGCTCGGCACCGGCGGTTTCTCGACCCACGACGCGAGCATCGGTTATTTCAACAGTGTCGGCATCGAGATCGTGGCGATGGCCTCGATGCTTGCCGGCGCCTCCAACTTCGCGCTGCACTTCACTGCCTGGCGGTCGCGCAGCCTTGCTGGCTACTTGCGCGATACCGAGTTCAAGGCCTTCATCGGCGCGGTCATCGTCATGGGCGCCCTAGTGTGCATCCCGTTGTATATGGAAGGCACCTATTCCGACTGGGGCACGGCGATCCGCAAGGGCATGTTCCAGCTGGTCGCCTATGGCACAGACGCCGGCTTCGCGACCGCCGATCCCACCGCATGGCCGATGTATGTTCCCATGATGCTGCTCCTGGCCTCGTTCATGGTGGCGTGTTCCGGCGGCACCGGTGGTGGCGTGAAAATGGTGCGCTTGGTGCTGTTCGTGAAACAGGCCACGCGCGAAATGAAGCGCCTGATCCATCCGAGTGCGATGCTGCCGATCAAGCTCGACGGCAAGGTCGTCCCCGATCCGGTCGTCTACGCGATCGGCGGATTCTTCTCGTTCTACGTCGGCGCGACCCTGATTCTGACTTTCGTGATGATGGCTACCGGTCTCGATGCCGTCACCGCGTTCTCGTCCGTCGCCGCCTGCCTCAACAACATGGGCCCGGGGCTGGGGGCGGTCAACGCGACAATGGCCAGCGTCACCGACTTCGGCAAGTGGACGCTGATCTTCACGATGCTGCTCGGGCGCCTGGAAATCTTCACGCTGCTGATCGTGTTCACCCCGGGCTTCTGGCGCCGCTGAGCAAACGGTAACCAACGCCCGGTTCGGTCTCGATGTAGCGCGGCGCGAGCGCGTCGTCGCCGAGCTTGTCGCGCAGCTGGCCGACATAGACGCGCAGGTACTGCGTGTCGGCTTCGTGCACCTTGCCCCAGACCTCGCGCAGGATTTGCGGCTGGGTCACGACCTTGCCGACATGCTGCGCCAGCAGCGCCAGGATCGCGTACTCCTTGCGCGAAAGCTTCACTTCCTCGTCGCGCAGCATGACCTTGCGGCGCACCAGGTCGATCTTCAGTTCGCCGAGATCGACGATCGGCAGCGCACCCTGTTGCTGCAAACGATGGCGCATCGCCGCGCGGATGCGCGCGAGCAGCTCGGCGACGCTGAACGGCTTCACCAAGTAGTCGTCGGCGCCGGCATCGAGCGCCTGCACCTTGCTGGCATCGTCGTTACGCACCGACAACACGACGATGGGCACGGCCGTGAACTCGCGGATCTTCGGGATCACCGCGAGCCCATCGGCATCGGGAAGACCCAGGTCGAGAATGATCAACTCGGGATGTGCGCTGCGAGCCAGCTGCAAGCCTTCCGCACCGGTTCCCGCTTCGTCCGCGTGCATGCCTTCGGCCGCGAGGCTCAGGCGCAGAAAGCGCCGGATCTGCGGTTCGTCATCGATCACCAGCACGTGCAGCGGATCAGCCATGAAGCGGCCCACGCTGTTCGGATTCGGCCGGTCGCGGCAAGGTCACGCGAATCAAGGTGCCGCTGCCCTGCGTCGCAGGCAGCGCCTGGATGCCACCACCGTGCGCTTCGAGCAGGCCCCGGCAGATCGACAGCCCGAGACCGGTGCCGGGCTTGATGTGATCCTTGCTCTCGACGCGGTAAAACAGGTCGAACACGCGCTCACGGTCCTGCGCGGGAATCCCCGGGCCCTCGTCCTCGATGTCGATGAAGATAGATTCCTGCGATTGGCGCGTCGACACGCGAACGGTGGTGCCACGCGGGGAATACTTCGACGCGTTCTCGAGCACGTTGACGAGCACCTGCTCGATCAGCATCGGGTCAACGTGCACCAGGGGAACGCCCGGATCGGCGGCGATCATGACCGTCAGTCCGGACAGTTCGCGCGCGAGCCGTTCGCGGGCGCGCTTGAGCAGGTCGCGCAGGTCGCACCAGGCCCGCTTGAGTTCGAGCTTGCCGTGTCCGAGCCGGGTCATGTCGAGCAGATTCTGCACGAAGCGGTTGAGGCGTTCCGCTTCCTCTTCGATCGACTCCAGCAGTTCCTTGCGCGCCGCCGGCGCCAGCTTGTCGTTCTGCGCGCGTAGGCTGCTCGCCGCGCCGAGTATGGAAACCAGCGGCGTTCGCAGATCGTGCGACACCGAAGCCAGCAGCGCGGACCGCAGCTGCTCGGCTTCGCCGGCCAGTCGCTTGTCCTCGACCTCCTGCACCAACTGCACACGCTCCAGCGCGACCGCGGCCTGATCGGAGATGGCATCCAGCAGGCGCTTCTGCCCGGCCGAGAACGGGCGCCGGCGTGCGCGCATGTTGAGGCCCAGCAGGCCGACGATGCGCTTCGACACGCGCAGCGGCACGAACAGCCACTGCGCCGCCGGCAGCGTCTGTGTCGCGAAGCCGGATGCCTGGGCGTGCTCCCAGCTCCACTGCGCCGCCGCACGGTCGATCTCCGGGAACTGGTAGTCGGCGCCGAGCTCGCGGCGCGCTGCGGCGATGACGCGCGGCAGCGGCGGCTCCACGATCACGCAGCAACTGCACTGCATCGTCGCGTTGACGTGCTCGACGATTGCCGTCAGCACCTCCTCGCGGCCCATCGCGCCGGCCACCTTGCGCGAGAACTCGTTCAGATTGCTGGTGCGCCGGGCGGTCTTGCGCAGCGCATCCATCTGGCCACGGACCTGCGCCCCCAACCGGCCGGTGAAGAGCGCGCCGCCGAGCAACAGTGCAAGAGTGACGACGTCCTGGTAGCGGACCATCGCAAAGCTGAAACGCGGCTCGGTGAAGAAAAAGTTGAAGGCCAGCGCGCTGAACACCGAACTGACCACCGCGGCTATCGTGCCGACGCGCAGTGCGACAGTCAGGACTGCCAGCAGGTAGATCATCGCCAGATTGGGGACGCTGAGCACGGCATGCAGGGCCAGTCCCAGCGCGGTCGCGGCGGCAGCCGCGGCAAGCGCCCAGACATATCCGCGCCAGTCGCCGAAATCCTGGGGCGCCGCTTCCTCGTCCCGCGTCTGCGTGCGCGCCTCCTCCGCTGGGACGATCGCGATCTCGATGTCCTTGGCGCCGAACATCAGCGAACGTGCAACGGACCTGCCGAACAGGTGGCGCAGCTTCGGTCCTTGCGGCCGCGCAATCACGATCTGCGTGACGTTGCGGCTGCGCGCATAGGTGAGGATCTCCTGCGCGACATTCTCGCCGGGAATCGTCACCGCCTCGCCGCCCAGCTCTTCGGCCAGTCGCAGCGTCTCGGCGATCTGATCCTTGGCCGCATTGGGCAGCGTGTTGGCGCGCGAATCAATCACGTGCACGGCAATCCACTGCGCACCGCGCAGATCGGCGAGCCGTGCCGCGGCACGGATCAGGCTCTTGCCGACCACATTGCCGCCGACGCAAACCAGCAGGCGGTCGCGCGTCGGCCATGGACCCTGCACCTTGTGCCTGCGCAGCAGGGTCTGCATCTGCAGGTCGATGCGTTCGGCCGCTGCGCGCATCGCCAGCTCGCGCAGCGCAGTCAGGTTGGCCGGCGTGAAGAAGTTCTCGCGCGCCTGCGCGGCATGCTCGCCGAGATAGATCTTGCCCTCTTCGAGACGCTTGAGCAGTTCGTCGGACGGCAGGTCGATCAGCTCGATCTCGTCGGCCTTTTCCAGCACGGAGTCCGGCAGCGTCTCGCGCACGCGCACGCCGGTGATGCGCACGACGACGTCGTTGAGACTCTCGAGGTGCTGGACGTTGAGTGTTGTCCACACGTCGACGCCGGCGGCAAGCACGTCATCGACGTCCTGGTAGCGCTTGACGTGTCGGCTGCCGGGAATGTTGCTGTGCGCCAGCTCGTCGATCAGCGCGAGCTTCGGTCGGCGCACGATCAGCCCGTCGACGTCGAGCTCCGCGAACGGCCGGCCACGGTACTCGATCGTGCGCGGGGGCAGGATCTCGAAGCCGTCGACCATCGCCTGCGTATCGCTGCGGCCGTGCGTCTCGACGATGCCGATGACCACGTCCGTGCCCTTCTTCTGCATCAGGCGGGCCGTCTCCAGCATCGCGTAGGTCTTGCCGACGCCGGGCGAGGCGCCGAGGAAGACCTTGAGCCGGCCGCGCCCCTCACGCCTGGCCTCTTCGAGCAGGGCCTCGGGTGAAGGGCGGCGGGACTCCGCGGAATCGCTCATCGGCGTGCCGGATCAGAGCCAGCGCGCCTTGCGCAGGCGGATGTAGAGTCCGACATCGACAACGGCCATCACCGCCAGTGTCGCCGGATAGCCGAAGCTCCACCGCAGTTCCGGCATGGTGTCGAAGTTCATGCCATAGATGCCGGCGATCAGCGTCGGCACCGCGACCAGTGCCGCGTAGGCGGCGAGGCGCTTCATCGTTTCGCTTTCCTGCAGCGCGATCAGCGACAGGTTCACGGACAGTGCGGTCGCAATCGTGTCGCGCAGCGTGTCGAGCGTCTGGTTGAGCCGCAAGGCGTGATCGTGCACATCGCGAAAATGATCCTGCAGCGCCGCGGCCAGCGCCGGCACGCGCCCGCCGTACAGCTTGCCGAGCGCTTCGGGCAGCGGCGCGACCGCATGCTTGAGCGTGCCCAGCTTGCGCTTGAGCGCGTACAAGGCCTCGATGTTGGCGCGCGGCGAGCTGTGGTCCGCGAACATGCGCTCCTCGATCTCCTCCAGCTCGGCCTCGATCGCATGCAGCACGGGGAAATAGCGGTCGACGACCGCGTCCATCAGCGCGTATAGAACGAATCCGGCACCGTGGCGCAGCAACGACGGCTCCGTCTCGGTACGGCGGCGCACGTCAGACAGCCCACGCTCGGCGCGCGAGCGCACGGTCAGCACGTAGTTGCGACCGACGAAGATCGCGAGCTCGCCTTCGTGGACGTCGCGACCGTCCATCTCGACCAGATGCAGCACCGCGAACAGTGAATCGCCGTACTCGTCCAGCTTCGGCCGTTGGTGTCCATGGCGGGCGTCCTCGACCGCCAGCGGATGCAGCCCGAACTCGAGCCGCATCGTCTCCAGCTCCGCGGCGTCGGCGTCCTTGAGCGCGACCCAGACGAAGCAGTCATGACAACCGAGATAGTCATGGATCTCCTCCGGCGCGACGTCGGCGATCTTCTGCCCTTTCTGGTACGCAGCGCAGCTGACGAGCATCGTTGTTCCCTTGTGGACTGCCTCTCGGAGGCTGACAGCTTGAATTCAGTCGCCGCGCGCGTCCACTGGCGGCCATTGCCTCAGCGCGAATCCCGCAATGCGTCCAGCGCGAGGTTGAGCCGAAGCACGTTGACGCGCGGCTCTCCGAGGATGCCGAGCGGGCGCGACTCGGTATGCGCACGCACCAGTTCGGCGACCTGCGACTCGGGCAGTCCGCGCGCCGCGGCGACGCGCGGCACCTGGAACAGCGCCGCAGCCGGGGACAAGTGCGGATCGAGGCCACTGCCCGACGCCGTGACCAGATCGGCCGGCACCG
Organism: Sinimarinibacterium sp.; assembly: GCA_041659605.1. Taxonomy (GTDB): domain Bacteria; phylum Pseudomonadota; class Gammaproteobacteria; order Nevskiales; family Nevskiaceae; genus Solimonas. The sequence goes on from JBAZXW010000003.1 coordinate 37,550, forward strand.
GTTCCGTGCGCTCGCCGCGCGCGGCGGTGGCGCGCTCGATGATCGCGGTGTTCGAGGCCTTGTTGCTGACGGCCAGGTTCGAGCCGCTGGAATTGGCGGCGTCGTAACCGCTGCCGGCAGCCGACGGCCGCGGGTGGAAGTAGCCGTCGCCGGCAAAACCCTGCGCGATCAGCTCGGAGCCGATGACCTTGCCGTCCTGTAACACAAGGCTGCCGTCGGCCTGCCGCGGGAGCAGCAGCTGCGCCAGACCGGTGAAACCGAGCGGGTAGATGAGCCCGCAGAGCAGGGTCATCAGCAGGGTGAAGCCGACGACCTGACGAAGAGTAGTGATCATGGAGTGCTCCCCAATAGAAACCGATTAGACAAGGCCGATCGCATTGATCAAGAGATCGATCAGCTTGATGCCGATGAACGGGGCGATGAGGCCGCCGGCGCCGTAGATCGCGAGGTTGCGGCCCAGCAGCGTCGCCGCGCTCGCCGGCCTGTAGTTGACGCCGCGCAGCGCCAGCGGGATCAGCGCGACGATGATCAGCGCGTTGAAGATCACGGCCGAAAGCACGGCGCTGCCGGGCGTCGCCAGATTCATGATGTTGAGCGACGCAAGGCCTGGGTACGCGCTGACGAACAGCGCCGGCAGGATCGCGAAATACTTGGCGACATCGTTGGCGATCGAGAACGTGGTCAGCGCGCCACGCGAGATCAGCATCTGCTTGCCGACCAGCACGACCTCGATCAGCTTGGTCGGGTCCGAGTCGAGGTCAATCAGGTTCGCCGCCTCGTGCGCCGCCGGCGTGCCGATGTTCATCGCTACACCGACGTCCGCCTGCGCCAGCGCCGGCGCGTCGTTGGAACCGTCGCCGCACATCGCGACGAGACGACCTTGCGCCTGGTGCTCGCGGATCAGTTCGAGCTTCTTTTCCGGCGTCGCCTCAGCCAGGTAGTCGTCCACGCCCGCCTGCGCGGCGATCGCCGCCGCGGTCAGCGGGTTGTCGCCGGTGATCATCACCGTGCGGATGCCCATGCGGCGCAGTTCGTCGAAGCGCTCGCGGATGCCGGGCTTGACGACGTCGGACAGCGCGATCAAGCCCAACACGCGCCCATCGCGCGACACCGCCAGCGGCGTCGCGCCGGCACGCGCGATCTTCTCGACACCCACCTTGATCTCGGCTGTCGCCTGCACGCCGGCGTCCTTGAGGATTGAGTCGACCGCGCCCTTGCGCACGCGGCCGTCGGCCAGATCCGCACCGGACAGGCGCGTTGATGCCGAGAACTCGACCGACTTCACGACCCGCGTCTTGTCCGCCTGGGCGAGGCGATCGCGCTCGACCAGCGCGACGATCGACTTGCCTTCCGGCGTCTCGTCGGCCAGCGAGGCGTACAGCGCGGCTTCGGCAAGCCGGTCCATCGCAACGCCGGCGAGCGGGATCAGCTCGGTCGCGCGACGGTTGCCGAAAGTGATCGTGCCGGTCTTGTCGATCAGCAGCGTGTCGACGTCGCCGGCGGCTTCGACCGCGCGGCCGGACTTGGCGACGACATTACGCTTGATCAGGCGGTCCATGCCGGCGATACCGATTGCGGACAAGAGGCCGCCGATGGTCGTCGGGATCAGCGTCACCAGCAGCGCAGCCAGCAGCGGGATCGACAGCACGATGCCCGAGTAGTGCGCCCAGGCCGGCAAGGTTGCGACCACGATCAGGAAGATCAGCGACAGGCCGATCAGCAGCACGGTCAGCGCGATCTCGTTGGGCGTGCGCTGGCGCTCGGCGCCCTCGACCAGGGCGATCATGCGGTCGAGGAAGGTCTGGCCCGGGTCGGCACTGATGCGCACGACGATCCAGTCCGACACGACCTTGGTGCCGCCGGTGACGGCGCTGCGGTCGCCGCCGGTTTCGCGGATCACCGGCGCGGACTCGCCGGTGATCGCCGCTTCGTTGACCGAGGCGATGCCCTCGACCACTTCGCCGTCGCCGGGAATCATCTCGCCGGCTTCGACGTAGACGAGGTCGTTCCTGCGCAGCGCGCGGCTCGACACCCGTTCGAAGTCACGGCTGCCGCGCTGCTTGATGCGCCTGGCCTTGGTCTCGCTCTGCGCCGCGCGCAGCGAATCGGCGCGTGCCTTGCCGCGGCCCTCCGCCATTGCCTCGGCGAAGTTCGCGAACAGCACCGTGAACCACAGCCAGATGGCGATCTGCAAATTGAGGGCGAGGTCCGCCCCGGTGAAGCAGACGGCGGTGGACGCGACCGCGACGATCGCGGTCATGAACATGACCGGGTTGCGGGCCAGCAGGCGCGGGTTGAGCTTGACGAAGCTGCTGCGGATGGCCGGGACGAGGACGGCCGGCGCAAACAGCGGCAACTCTTGACGGGGATGCTTGGACATAAGTCTTTCTCTTGGGGCTGGCCTTGGTGGGCCGGCACAGGGATGTGCCGGTCTTGGACAGGACGTCAGAACTCCTTAGAACTGGGTTCCCACGGCGACCGAGAAGTGCTCGGCCAACGGTCCCAGCGCGAGCACCGGGAAGAAGGTCAGCGCACCGACGATGAAGATCACGCCGATCAGCAGGCCGACGAACAGCGCACCGTGCGTCGGGAACGTGCCGCTGCTCGCGGGCACGATCTTCTTCGCCGCCAGGCTGCCGGCAATCGCCAGCACCGGCACGATCACGCCGTAGCGGCCGAGCCACATGCACATGCCCAGCATCGGGTTGGTGAACGGCGTGTTCGCGGTCAGGCCGGCGAAGGCCGAGCCGTTGTTGGCGGTAGCCGAGGTGTAGGCGTACAGCAGTTCGGTGAAACCATGCGGGCTGCCTGCTTCCTGCAGGCCGGCGACGCCCTGCGGCAGCAGCATGGCGACGCCGCCGGAGATCAGGATGCCGATCGGCATGATCAGGATCGCGAGGATCGCGAACTTGACCTCGGTCGACTCGATCTTCTTGCCCAGGTATTCCGGCGTGCGGCCCACCATCAGGCCGGCGATGAACACGGTCAGGATCGCGAACACCAGCATGCCGTAGAGACCCGAGCCGACGCCGCCGAAGATCACCTCGCCGAGCATCATGTTGACCAGCGGCACCAGGCCGCCGAGCGCGGTGAAGCTGTCGTGCATCGCGTTGACCGAGCCGTTGGACGCGGCGGTCGTCGCCGTCGCCCACAGCACGGAGTTGCCGACGCCGAAGCGCACTTCCTTGCCTTCCATGTTGCCCATCGACGGATCGACACCGGCAGCGGCCAGGAACGGGTTGCCCTGCAGTTCGGCCCAGTAGGCAAAGGCGAGGAAGGCAATGAACGGGATGAACATCGCCCAGAACAGTGCCCAGGCCTGGCGCTTGTCCTTGACCAGGTGGCCGAAGGCGAACACCAGCGCGGCGGCGAGCGCGAGGATCGCGAACATCTCGACGAAGTTGGTCAGCGGCGTCGGGTTCTCGTAGGGATGCGCCGAGTTGACGTTGAAGAAACCGCCGCCGTTGGTGCCGAGCTGCTTGATCGCGACCTGCGAAGCCACGGGACCCTGCGCGATGATCTGCTTGGCGCCTTCGACCGTATTGGCCTCGACATAGGCCGACAGGTTTTGCGGCATGCCCTGCCAGACCAGGAACAGCGCCATGATCAGCGACAGCGGCAGCAGCACATGCACGACCGAGCGCGTCATGTCGACATAGAAATTACCGATGCCGTTGCTCTCGCGACGCGTGAAGCCGCGGATCATCGCCAGCAACACGGCGATGCCCGTGGCCGGCGACAGGAAGTTCTGCACCGTCAGGCCCACCATCTGCGAGAAGTACGACATCGTCGTCTCGCCGCCGTAGGCCTGCCAGTTGGTGTTGCTGGCAAAGCTCATCGCCGTGTTGAAGGCGAGGTGCGACGACAACCCCGGCAGGCTCTGCGGGTTGAACGGCAGCAGGTGCTGCGTGCGCAGGATCAGGTACAGCACGGCGAAGCCGGCAAGGTTGACCAGCAGCATCGCGCCCGCGTACCGGCGCCAGTCCTGGTCCTTGGCCGGATCGACGCCGCAGACGGCGTAGATGCCCTTCTCGACCGGATTGAGCACCGGCGACAACCAGGTGCGGCCGCCGGTCAGCGCCGCGTGCAGCCAGCGACCGAGGAATGGAGAGACCGCGATCAACAGCGCTGCGTACAGCGCGAATTGGATCAGATCAGATGAAGTCATGGGAGAGGCTCGTCAATGGAGCGGAAACTTAGAAACGCTCGGCGTAGATCAGGGCGTAGACGAGGTAGCCGAGCAGGCCGACGGCAATCACGCCGCCCATCACGAGTTCGGCGCTCATGACCGATCCTCGCGGCGGCGGGCGACGAGCCGATTGCAGGCCCGCGCGTAAACAAACATCAGCGCGAAACCGCCGACGCCCAGCACCATCATGAAGAGGTCTTCCATACCAAACCCTCGCGTACACCCTGTTTTGGGGAGGCCGGCAGTCTCGGCCCAGTGGGCGTAAATCCTCAATCCGGATTTCCCGAAAACGGCGTAAAGAACGCGTAAAGAAACGCGCGTGGCGGACCGGCGGCGGCATGACGACGGATGGACGGCTCTGCTTTAATGCCATCCCCGCTTCCACTTGCACCTGCCGATGTCCGTCTTCACCAAGGTCAGTCACGCCGAACTTGTCGCGTTCCTGAAGCAGTACCCGGTCGGCGAGCTGATCGGCTTCCAGGGCATAGGAGAGGGTGTCGAGAACACCAACTACTTCGTCGACACGACCGACGGCCGCTGGGTGCTGACGCTGTTCGAACGACTCAACTACGACGACCTGCCGTTCTTCCTCGGCCTGATGGAGCACCTGGCCGCGCACGGCTTTCCGAGCGCGATGCCACTGCACACGCGCGCCGGCAGCACGCTGACAACGCTCAACAGCAAACCCGCGGCGCTGGTGCGCCGGCTGACCGGGCAGAGCGTGCTGTTCGCGGATCTCGAACAGTGCCGCCAGGTCGGCCGCGTGCTCGGCGAGATGCACGTCATCGGCCAGTCCTACGCGGGGCACTGCGCGAACGCGCGCGGAGCCGCATGGCGCGAGCAGACCGGCCGACTGCTGGCCGCAAAGACCGCGGACGCGTCGGTGCGCGCGTTGATCGAGGATGAACTGGCGGCACAGGCGACACTCGACCTGGCGAAGCTGCCGCAGGGCGTGATTCACGCCGACCTGTTCCGCGACAACGTGCTGTATGTCGAGGAGCGCCTGACCGGCGTCATCGATTTCTATTACGCCTGCAACGACGCGCTGGCCTACGATCTCGCGGTCACACTCAACGACTGGTGTTTCGAGCCGGACGGCGAGCTCAATCCCGCGCGCTGGCAGGCGCTGATCTCCGCCTACCGCTCACGTCGCGAGCTGAGCGACGCCGAGCGCGCCGCTTGGCCCCTGGTGCTGCGCGCCGCGGCGCTGCGCTTCTGGCTGTCGCGCCTGTACGACTGGACCTTCCCGCGCGAAGGCGACGTCGTCCACGTCAAGGACCCGGACCAGTACCGGCGCATTCTCGTGCATCACCGTGAGCAGACGCCGCCGGCACTGTGACACGGGTTGATCGCGATAGCTGGCAGCTGTGGCGACCCACCTGTTGTCACGACCGCTATCACGCTTGCGAATCCTAGCCCCGAATGCAGTTCACGGCACCGACGGCAAATCGACCGGCACCGATTCCATCAGGCCATAGGTCGGGTTGTTGGTAACGTCCAGGCCGAACCCGGTCAGGGCTTGGAATGTGAATGGCGCGTTCACCATGCGGCGGGCGTTACAGTCCTCATGCCAGGCCCAGATCATCCAGCCGACGTTGTAGCGCAGCGCCTCGGCCATGTAGTCCGCGTACGGCAACACCAGGTCGCAGGTGACGCTGCCGCTGCTGTCCTGTCGCGCTGCAACCTCGCCGAGCACAACCGGAAGGCCGCGCGGCTGTGGCGGGTCCTCCGTCGTCGCGACCGCCTCCCTGAGCTTTGCGCCCGCCGACGCCGCATCGGGTGCATAACCGGACCAATAGGCGTGCGCGCTGTAGAGAATGCCCGCGCGCGGATCGGCTGCCGTGATCTCCGGCGCAACCGACATCAGCTCGGGCAGGCTTTGTCCGCAATCGGGGGCATCGATCATCAGCGGCATCGTCAGCCCGGCGTTGCGCAGGGAGGTCACGGCGGTCCGATAGACGTCGCGGAAGGCCGTCAGCCGGCTTGCAGCCGTCCCCGAGCCGCCAAAGCGCACGAATCCGGCTTCGTTGGCGAGGTTGAAGACCAGATAGTCCTGATGCTTGAGCAGGATCTGCTTGAAGGGTGTCGTGGTCGCCCACGGAACGACCAGATTGTTCACATCGGACAGGGGCCGGCGATTGCAGGTGAGGTCCTGGATATCCAGAACGGGCACCATGCCGGCCTGATAGGCCGCGGTGATTGCCGCGTCCAGCTGATCCGCGCTGAACGACGGGTCGGTCGAGGGATCGGGGTTATCGATCCACCAGACAATCCGCACGGCGTTGGCGCCGGTCGCCGCGATCTCGGGCATGAGATTCTCGTTCGGATCGTAACCGGACTTGTACGCCGCGTAGTTGACGCCACGCAGCTGGATGGGCTGGTTGCAGGCATCCAGAAGATCCCGCCCTGACACGCGCAACGGCACGTCCGTGCATGCGCGCGTACGCGCCTTGAAAAAACGCCAGATGTTCGACGTGGCGTCATATCCCTTGGCCTGCGTCGGCCAGGCATGATCCAGCCCCTGGATCCCGACCCACTGCACGGCATTGACGCCCGTGCAGTAAGTCTTGGTGCGTGCCTTGCCGTCTGACTTGCTGGTCGGCGTCGTGTCGTTGCAGCTCGCGTAACCAAAATTGCCAAGCGGGTACTCGACGTTGCCGTCGCCGTTGTTTTCCGGCGCGCTGGGCGGCGGAACAACGGCGTCGCCGAGTCCGTGAACGTGGAAGATGGGCGTCCTGATAAAGCGACTGGCGAAGTAGTCCGGAAGATAGTTGTCGGCGAAATCGCCGTAGAGACTGGCCGCGACAGGCGCGGCGCCCGCGACTCGTCTTGGCGCCGCGATGGCGTAGTGGTAGGCCATGAACCCACCGCCCGAAAAGCCGGTGAGATAGACCTTCTGACGCTCGATACCGTACACCCGTGCGGCGTAGTCGATCAGATCCGAAATGAACAGAACATCATCGGCCGCGTTGGCGTCGTAGTCGCCGTTGGCCAACGCCGAGTACCCGCGCTGGCCATCGACGTACTTGTTGAACTGCGCGACGCCATTGATGGGCAGGGCCTGCGGATAGATGACGACGAAGCGATTGTTCGCCGAATAGAGCTTGGCGAAATTCGTCGACGTACGGATCGCCGCTGCGCTGGAGCTGTCGCCGTGCAGGGCGACAATCAGGGCCAGGCCCGTCGTGCCGCCTGCCGCGGGGCGATCGACAATGAAGCTGCGCGTTCGCCCTCCGGAGACAAAGTCGTCGACGGTCACGGAAGTCTTGGCGAGCGTGGCGTAGGTCCTGGCAACGAACGACGTGGAGAAATCACCGATCGTCACCGTTGCCTGGCGCGCCGTGCTGCCCACAGCGGCGGTCCTCACCCGCAGCCGCACGCTCTGGCCGTTTGAAATGGTGCCGGCAGTCCGAATCCAGGCGCCGGCGTCGATCCGGTACTGCGCAGTGGGATGGCCACTGACAGCGATCGCGGCCGGACCATCGAGACCCGAAACGATCTGTGCCCCCGACGTCGCCCAAACGTCGAATTCCCGATTGGATTGCGAGGCAAACGTGAACGCGTCCGGGGCCGACTTGGCGCTGATCGATTTTGCAGCAGACCCGGTCCAATCCGTCGCCTGCGCCCGAGTTTTTGGGGTCCACACACAACAAGCCAGGGCGAGCATGCCGGTCAGAAAGAATTGCATGCCGGATCCCGCCCGCACGTCTCGAGTCCCGGAACGGCACTCTTGTCGTTCATTGGAAAGATGTCCGCGTATTTTGTCCATCATTGCGTTCCTCGGAGCCCAAGGGGCGCCATCGTCCCCACATGCAGACTAAGCGCAATTCACGCGCAAGATGGCTCAGCTTCCAGGTCAGGCACTGCTGCCGACGTGATGGACTTCACAGTGGACACCCGATGAATCAGGACCTGAACTGCCGGCGGGCACGGCCCGCCCTACTGCTCCTGCGCTTCGAGTTCCTCGTCGAGCTGTTCCTTGCGCTGGTCGTTCGTATCGAGCGCGGAATCGACCTTGTCGGCGATCGCGTTGCCGGCGTAGCCGATCGCCTCGGTATTGCGGATATTGCGCGTTTCTTCCCGGCCTTCGGTGCTGCGCGGCTTGCGCGGCTCCTCGGGGCTCTGACCGCAACCGCCCAGGCCCAGCAGCGCGGCGGCGAGGGTGGCGCACAGAACTCGTTTCATCGCGGTCTCCAGACGACGGAATCGGCAGCAGTGTAGCCGCCCGCTACAATGCGCCGCTCGTTGGCACACTTGGGGGAGTGTTCATGCTGGGTCTGACCCGCTATCAGTGGACGGTGCTGTTCGCGGCCTGGCTCGGCTGGGGCTTCGACGTGTTCGACGGCCTGCTGTTCAACTACGTCGCGCCCAACTGCGTGCCGACCCTGCTCGGGCTGGAGATCGGCTCGCCCGAGGCACGCAAGGCGACGCTGATGTGGACCGGCATCCTGACCTCGGTGCTGCTGCTGGGCTGGGCCGTCGGCGGCGTCGTCTTCGGCCTGATCTGCGACCGCATCGGCCGCAAACGCACGCTGCTGATGACGATGGCGATGTATGCAGTCGGTACCGCCGCCTGCGCGTTCGCGCCGAACATCTGGGTGCTGCTGGCCTGCCGCATCGTCGCCAGCCTAGGCATCGGCGGCGAGTGGGCCGCCGGCGCGTCGATGGTCGCGGAGGTCGTCCCCGAGAACAAGCGCGTGACCGCCGGCGCGCTGCTCTACACCTCGGCGCCGATGGGCCTGTTCCTCGCCACCTTCGTCAACCTGCAGGTCGCCGGCAACTGGTTCGCCGACCAGCCCGAAGTGTCCTGGCGCTACGTGTTCCTGTTTGGCCTGATTCCGGTCGCCGTCGCCTCGATCGTGCGTTTCTTCCTCAAGGAACCGGAGCGCTGGAAGCACGCCGTCGAGACCGCAGCGCCGCCGCGGCTGTCGGACCTGTTCACGCCCGCGTACCGCGCCGCCACGGTCAGCGGCTTTCTGATGGCGGTGATCGCGCTGCTGACCTGGTGGAGCTGCAACGCCTTTCTGCCGACAGTCGTCTCGCACCTCGCGCAGACCGAGGCGGCCATTCGCGGCCTCGACCGCAGCGGCACGCTGGCGCTGATCGAGTCTTGGAAGTTCACCGCGACCGCGTACTTCAACCTCGGCGGCCTGGTCGGCACACTGTTGACGATCCCGATCGCGCAGCACATGGGGCGGCGACCGATGTTCGCGCTGTACTTCGCCGCGTCGGCGGCGGCGATCTTCGCCACCTTCGGCGGCTGGCTGCCGGCGGAAGCCAGCCTGACGCTGTACTTCGCGATCGGCGTAACCGTGTTCGGCATCTTCGGCAGCTTCACCTACTACCTGCCGGAACTGTTCCCGACGCGCCTGCGCGCGACCGGCTCGGGCTTCTGCTACAACGTCGGCCGCGTCGTCGCCGCCGGCGGCCCGTTCCTGGTCGGCGCGATCGCGGCACAAGGCGGCAGCAGCGCGGTGCAGATCCTGTTCTGGGTCGGCGTGATCCCGGCGATCGGCGTGCTGCTGATGCCCTGGGTCGTCGAAACGCGCGGCCGCGCGCTCGCCGACTGATCCTTGCGTCAGGCCGCGCGGGCCAGCGCCGGCGCGGTCAGGAACTCGGCGACGCGGGCGACGACCGCGCGATCGGTGAGGATGCGCCAGTGGCCGAGGCCGCGCGTCGCCAGCAGCTCGGCGCCGAGCCAGTTGCGCACCATCGCCTCGCCGTCGGCAAAGGGCACCATCGCATCGTCACGGTCGTGCACGACCAGCGCCGGCACGTCGTAGTCGGTGGCGAGCCGGCCGATGTCGACCGCATCGGGATCGACGCCGGTATGCCGGCGCACGAGATCGAGGAACCGGCGGCGCGCGCGCGGCAGCAGACCGACCTCGTCGGCGAAGCGGTCGAGCACGCCGCGCAGGCTGGCCGGCGCGCCGAGCAGCACGACACGCCGCGGCGACAGGCCCTGGCTCAGCGCATAGGCGATCGCACCGCCGCCCATCGAATGGCCGACGACCGCGTCGAGATTGCGGATCTCGACCACCGCTTCGAGCAGCGCCTGCGCGAACAGGATCGGATTGGCCTCTTCGCCGGCCGACGCGCCGTGCGCCGGCCCGTCGAGCGCGATCACCTGGCGGCCGCGGGCCAGCAGCGGCGCGATGAAGTGCGCGAACTGGGTCGAGCGCCCTTCCCAGCCATGCAGCATCAGCACGACCGGCGCGTCGTCCACGCCCCAGCGCAGGCCTGACAAGCCAAAGCGGAAGCTGACGCGCTGCGCGGACGCCAGCGCGTCAGCTTCCCAGTCGCGCGGCGCAAGCCTGCGCGGGCGCATCAGCAACCGCCGCGCGTGGCGGGCGCTGAGGTCCGGCGCGAGCGGCCCGGAGACGGCATTGAAGCGACGAATCGTGTCGAGCGTAGTCATGACGCGCCTCGCCGGGTCAGTTGAGGACGTAGAGGCTGGGACCGAAGCGGCGGCGCAGTTCCTCGCGTGCCTTGCGGTTGGCGGCGCGGCGCTGTGCGGGCGTCGGCTCGTCGGCCGTGCGCGGCGCTTCGACCTGCAGATCGTCGAGCGACTGTGCCGTGTCCTGGGTCGCGGCTGCGGCCGGCAGCAGGCCCACAGCGGCGACCGCTTCGGCGGCCGCAGCCGGAGACTCCGCAAACACCAGGTTCGTGGCAGCGATCAGTGAGAGTGCGGCGGCAAACACGAAGGGCTTGGTCGACATGGCAGGCTCCGTTGAGGAAGGGGCCAGCACACGCTACGACCGGGCGCGGCATTGATCAGCCGGGGTGTTGGACTTAGATTGATTCCAGCTCGGCATCAATCGGACGACACGCGTTGGAAGAACTGCCCTATCTCGTGACCTTCGCCCACGTCGTACACGCCGGCAGCTTTGCCGCCGGCGCGGAGCGGCTGGGCATCGCACCGTCGGTCGCGAGCAAGCACGTCGCCAAGCTGGAACGCCAGCTGGGCGCGCGCCTGCTGCAACGCTCGACGCGCAAGCTGTCGCTGACCGAGGCCGGCGCGGCTTACTACGAGCACTGCGCGCGCATCGTCGAAGAACTGGAACAGTCGCGCGAGGCGGTCGCGCGCCTGCAAGCGGAGCCCAGCGGACGGCTGCGCGTGACGGCGCTCAATTCCTTCGTCGGCGCCATCGTCGCGCCGCAAATGCCGGAATTCCTGCGCCGTTATCCGAAGATCGACATCGAGATCGTCACCAGCGACCGGCATGTCGATCTGGCGGAAGAAGGCTTCGACCTCGCACTGCGCATCACCGCCGCACCGTCGCCGCAGCTGGTCGCCAAAGCGCTGGCGCCGCTGCGTTTCGTGATCTGTGCGACGCCGACCTACTTCGGCCTGCACGGCGCGCCGCAGGCGCCGCAGGATCTGGCGGAGCACACCGTGCTGGGCTACCCGGATAGCCTGACCGATGGCATCTGGCGCCTGGTTCGCAAGGGCGAACAGATCGAGGTGCCGATCCGCCCGCGTTTCGCGGTCAACAACATCGATGCGCTACGCAGTCTCGCGCTGTCCGGCTGCGGTCTGACTCTGCTGCCGACCTATGCGATCGGCGACGATCTGCGCGCTGGCCGCCTCGCCGCCACGCTGACCGAGTACGCGGCGTTCAACCAGCCGACGCTGTACGCGGTCTACCTGCCGAACCGCTACGGCTCGCCGAAGCTGCGCGCGTTCGTGAACTTCCTCGCCGGGAAGATCGGCGATCCGCCGTACTGGGAGCGCGGCCTCGCGCTCCCGAGCTGATGGAGATGACGATGCGCGAACGCATCACCGCGAGATATCGTCTGTACGTGTTCGTGCTGCTGGGTGCCTACGCCGTGTTCTGGCTGTGGCTCGCGATCGCACCGGTGTACCGCAAAGACTGGGCGCTGGAGAACGTGCTGGTCGTGGCCTTCGGCCTCGGCCTGTGGGCCAGCCACCGCGGCTTCGTATTCTCGCGCGTCTCGTACACGCTGATCTTCATGTTCCTGTGCCTCCACGCGACCGGCGCGCACTACACCTACGCGCTGGTGCCCTACGACGACGCTTGGCGATCGCTCACCGGCGGCAGCTTTAACGCATTGGTCGGCTGGGAACGCAACAACTTCGACCGCGTCGTGCACTTCAGCTACGGCCTGCTGCTGGCCTATCCGATCCGCGAGATCTTCCTGCGTGTCGCCGACGTGCGCGGCTTCTGGGGCTATTTCCTGCCGCTGGATTTCACGCTGTCGACCTCGGCGCTGTTCGAGCTGATCGAGTGGGGCGCGGCGATGGCGGTCGGCGGCGATCTGGGCGCGGCCTACCTGGGCACGCAGGGCGATATCTGGGACGCGCACAAGGACATGGCGCTCGCCGGTCTCGGCGCGTTGACGGCGATGCTGGTCACGGCGGTGATGAACGGATTCATGCAACGCGACTTCGCCCGCGAATGGTCCAACAGCCTCAAGGTCAAGGACGAACGGCCCTACGGCGAGAACGAGATTGCGCGCATGCTCGACGAGGTCGCCTGATCAGGACGCCGGCAGCGCGTAACTGCCGGTCACGTGCGCGACGATGCGCGCCGGCTCGGCGCTGGTCGACAGATCGACATTCATCACGACGAGGCGCCGGCCGAGCTTGAGCAGGTGCGCTGCGCCGATGACGTCGCCCGGCAGCGCCTTGTTGAGGAAGGTCAGATTCATGTTCGCGGTCACCGCCATCAAGGCCGGCCCGACGTGCGAGAGCACCAGCGCATACATTGCCGAATCCGCCGCGGTGAACAGCGCGGGCCCAGATACGACGTTGCCCGGCCGCAGCATGCTGTCGCGGTACGGCAGGCGGATGCGCGCATAACCCTGCCGCACCTCTTCGACGATCAGCCCGCCCTTGTCGGCGACACGCAAGCCGCCGCGGATCAGCGCTTGAACACCGGACGCATCGAATTTCAGTTCCACCAAAGTCCCCTGACGCCATCGAAGGCGAGTTTCACCGACAGCACGATCAGTATCCACTTGAACAGCGTCGCGAACTGGGCCTCGCTGACACGACCGTTGAGGCGCTTGCCCAGCGCGGTACCGGCGATCACGGCGATGCACATCAGGCCGAGCAGCAACGGCCGCGTCAACGCACTGAAACCGACGAAGCCATAGGCGACGACGCGCAGGGCGTGGCCCAGAGTCTGCGTCAGCGCCAGCGTGCCGATCGTGGTCTCCTTGCGCCACTCGGGACGGAAGAACAGGCGGCCGACGATCAGGCCGGTCGCGCCGACAAACATGCCGAGGCTGCCGTTGAGGAATCCGGCCATCGAAAACGCGGTGCGCGGCGGCAGCGCCGCCTTGTCGGCGCGGCTGGGCACCAGAGACGCCAGGATCAGCCCGGCCAGCACCAGGCGCACGATGTCGGCGTTCACGTTCTCGACGAAGGGCGCTACGACGAAAGTCGCCGGCAGCGCCGCGAGCAGAAACCAGCCCGCCGCATGCCATTCGACGTGGCGCAGGTAGGCCACCGTGCGCGAGCTGTTGGCGACAAACTGCACCGCGGCGAACAGCGGCACCGCTTCGGCGGGCGTCAGGCCCAGCGCATAGAACACGCCGATCAGGATCGTGCCGCCGCCGAGGCCGGCGACGCCGGACAGCGTCGCGGTCAGGAAGGCGACCAGCAGGATCGCCGCGTCGAGCGACGTCATCGCATGCGTGAGTCGCCGGTACCGAACGTGCCATCCGGTCGACGCCGCAGGATGCGCTGCCACTCCAGATAGCTGCGCAGCTCGGCGGCACTGACGTGATCGTTGCGGTCGGTGTCGATGGTGTCGAAGCGCGACTCCAGGTCGGACATGCCCTTGGCGGTCTCGTCGCGGCTCAGTGCGCCGTCGCCATCGGTGTCGGCGGCGTCGAAGCGGTCGCGCATCGGCGCCAGCGCATCGCGGCGCGGGTCCTTGTGCTTGGGCGTGGGGGCACAGGCCGCAAGCGGCGCGGCGATCAGCACGGCAATCAGGGTAAAGCAGAACGGGCGCATGAAATGGGTCATGAAACGAGCGTACTGGCGAGGAACAGCATCAGGCCCATGCCCATGACATCGGTGGCCGTGGTCAGGAAGATGCTGCTCGCGGTCGCAGGGTCGGCGCCGAAGCGGCGCAGCGTGATCGGCACCAGCACACCGAAAATGCCGCTGCCGGCGCAGGCGCCGGTCATTGCCAGCACGATGGTCAGCGCCAGCATCGGCGCGTCGGATGCGCCGGTGCGCGCCGCGTACATCCACATCGCCGCGGCGGCGACCACGCCGACGATCAGGCCGTTGAGCGCGCCGAGCATGGCTTCCTTGCGCAGCAGTGTGCCGATCGGCCTGCTTTCAAGATCGCCGAGGGTCAGCCCACGCAGCGTGATCGCCAGCGCCTGGCAGCCGGTATTGCCGCTCTGGCCGGCCAGCACCGGCAGGAACGCCGCGAGCGCGACGACGCGCGTGATCGTGTCCTCGAAACTGCCGACGACGAATGCCGCCATGAACGCGGTCAGCAGGTTCAGCTGCAGCCACGGATGGCGCATGCGAAACGCCTCCCAGAAACCGGTGTCGACGCGCTCGTCCTTGTCGACGCCGACCATCTGGCCGGTCTGCGCACTGATTTCGATCGCCTGTCGCTCGAACAGCTGCCAGCCGCGCACGATGCCGACGAGCCGGCCTTCTGCATCAGCGACCGGATAGACCGGATACTGGCGGTGGATCGCCGCCTTGATCGCGTCGCCGATTTCCATCTCGGGCGCCAGCGTGAACGGCGACTGCACCATGATCTCGCCGAGCGGCTCATCGGGCGAGGTCAGCAACAGGTCGCGGATCACGACCAGGCCGGTCAGCCGCTCCTCGGCGTCGGTCGTGTACAGATAGGTGATCTGCCGTGCGTCGTCGGTCGCGCGCAGGTATTCGATCGCGTCCTGCACGGTCGCCTGCTCCGGCAACAGGCCGCGCACCGGCTCCATCAGGTCGGCGACGGTGCCCGGAATCTCGAGCTCGGTCGTGCCGATGTCCTGCGGGCGCAGCTCCGGCGGCAGGTGTTCGAAAATCGTCTGCGCCATGCCGCGCGGCAGCTGGTCGAGGACCTGCACGACGACCTCCTGGGTCTCGCGCGACAGCAGCATCGCCGCGTCCAGAGGCACGCGCACGCTGACCGCCCGGATCAGTGCCCTGACACGTTGCAGCTCATCCATAGACCGCCTCCAGATCGCCCGCGACATTATGCGGTTTAGGCGCCCTGGTGGGGACGAACAATTTGGCCCGTCCTGAACGACTGCGCTGCAACCGGGCGGTCTATCGATTAGTCCCGTTATCGCCGATCGCGACGAAACACGACAGATCGTCTCGACCGCCCTGCTCAGCGCCGGGCGACCCGCGCTGCGACTCGTGCACGCAACACTTGGCCGTCATGAACGGCGGCTGCCGCAATGGCGTCGCAGTAGCGTGGTGACAGGCTCGCCAGTTGTGCCCCGGGGAATTCCGCGTAGTGGATCTGCGGCTCGCGTTCAGCCACTCCTCTTGCAAAGCGGACCAGCATATCGCTGGTCCCACAGTACAGATGCAGCGGCGCACGGATCGCCCGCCACTCGATACCCCAGGGCTGTGCCAACAGACGAAGCTCCTGTAACAAGCCGTCCAGTCCCTGCTTGAGAGCCTCGGGTAGTAACTTGCCGTACAGATCGCTGTATAGATCAGCAACCAACTGCTGGTCGTACTCGCGCATGAACAGCCGTCGGTCCACGAACCGCTGCGGATCGCGCATGAACCGATCCATTAACGTCTTCCACAACACAGGGGACAGCGTGATCGGCAACAGTGCGCGCAGCCACCACGGTTGGCTGCCGTAGGCGGGATGGCCTTTGTCGGGCAACGGGCCGGCGAGAATCACGCTGGACACGCGCGCCGACGCGGCGGCGGCAAGCGTCAGCGCATGTGCCGCTCCGCCTGATGCGCCAACAACGGCAAACCGCTCGATTCCAAGCTCATCGGCTACGGCCAGGGCATCGGCAGGCCAGTCTGCGAGGGTTCGATCTTGATGCGGTGAGGAGCCGCCGAAGCCCGGTCGGTCAATCGCTACCACGCGCACGTGGCGCGCGCGGGCTACGCGCGCGAGTGCTGCGCCTTCAATTCGGCACGAGCCGGTCAGGTGGTGATACAGGATCGTGGTGCGCACGTGCCCGTCCTGATCTCCGAACAACGCATAGCTGATACGTCGCCCGCTGGCGGCGTGAAGGTGGCGAGTCGTGACGGGCACGCCGGCGGCTGTGAGCGCAACGTCGGCGCTGCGGACGGCTGGATTGCGTGAGGGCGTAGGCATCAGTGGACTACTCCGCAAATACCTGCAGACTCGGGCACTCGAACGCTGCCGGACCGTTCATCGAAAATGTCCTCAAGGGTCAATGTAGGTTCGTCAGGCGCGCACGGCCCGCGAGTCAGGCGGTCCGTGGCCGGTGGCTGGAATATCAGCCGCCGCAGCGCGCCGGCGCAGCGCCCGCATGATCTGTGCGTGGCGCGCCCGCGTGAGAGGGAATCGCCAGATCAGCGGCGCTACGCCCAGGATGATGGCAGCGGGAATCCAGACGTATGTCAGCTTCAGGCCGACGATCGCGCCTCCGTTGAGGTCTGTCCGCGTCGCGTCGAAACCAAACCAGTCGAGCAGTGCAAGGCCTGCCGCGGCCCCCACTCCTGCCACGGTCTTGACCAACAGCGTGTAGACCGAAAAATAGGTTCCAGCCCGGTCATGACCAAACTTCCAGATGCCGTAGTCGTTGATATCACCAATCATCGCCGGCAGCGCGACGTAGCCCGCGGTCGCGCAGAACATCACGACGCCGGCGCCTGCGAGATACCAGCCGAAAGCGTCTGGTCCTGGTGGAATCAGGCCGATCAGACCGATGCCGGCGGCGATAACGACCAGGCTCAACGCCCAGGCGCGGTGGCTTTCCATTCGACCAGCGAGCCAGCCCCAGAGCGGCGCAGATACGATTGAAAGCGGTAACGAAAGCAGCAGGACGAGCGCCAGCCTGTCCGGCAGCCGCAGATAGTGGCCAACGTAAAAGAAGAGAACGCTCGCTTGCATGCCCAATGCAATCCCGAAGGCCAGGTATACGCCGAGTACATATACAAAGGGTCCGTTGCCGAAAAGTGCGCGCAAAAGCGTATGCGGCGAGTCTGTTGTGCGTTCCGGCAGGCGTGGTCCGTCAGGCACCAGTCCCGATGCGAGGAGGATGCCAATTGGCACGCCTACCAGCGCGACGACGCTGGCCACCCGCAGGGTTTGCGCGGAGATCGCCGCGTTCGTGTCCAGGCCCAGCACCTGTCCGGCAAGGGGCAGCGCATAGAAGAGCGCGGCGCCTCCGAACCCGGATGCAGCTAACCATGCCGCGATGCGCGCGCGCTGCCCGTGGTCACTGGACAACTCCAGACTCCACGCCCGGTATGGAATCTCGATCAGCGTCCATCCCAGGAAGGTCGCCATAAACCAGCCGCCAAACCAGCGCAGGTCGACTCCGGCTGGCGGATTGAATAGACAGACCAGTGCGAGCATGGTCAACGGAGCGCCGGCCCACAAGAACGGCTTACGCGTGCCGTAGCGTCGCTGCCAGGCGTCAGAGGCAAGACCGATCGCCGGGTCGGTGACAGCGTCGAACACGCGCGCGAGCAGGATCGCGGTGCCCAGACCCGCGAGCGGAAGGCCGAATTCGCTGGCGTACACGCCCTGTAGCGCGACCCAGGCAGGTGTGTACATGAATCCTTGCATCAGCGCCGGCAACGCAAATGCAAGCAGCATTGCGCGGGGCAATACCGGCGACGCGCCGACGTGGGCGGGACAGCTCAGTGAGCGGACCACCCTCAGAAGCTCAGATCGAGTTTTACGTTCAGCGTGCGGGTCGGCAGGTACCAGGTGTCTATTGCCGGCTCCGGATCACCGTCGGTATACCACGCGTTGGTCACGGCACGCTCGTCGAGCACGTTGAACACGCTCAGCGTGACTCGTGGCGTGCCCGGCCAGTCCAACCGCCCAACGCCCAGGTTTGCGTTAAGCAGACTGTAGTCGAGGATCGGCACTTCCCTCGTTAGCGTGCTATAGGCCTCGCTTGCGTAGCTGTAATTCAAATCGCCCAGCAGGCTCCAGTTGTTGCCGAATGCCGTGTCGTAGTGAATGCCGGCGTTGGCCTGCCACTCGGGCGTCCCAGGTAACGGCGTGCCGTCGGGGATGGTGACCCCGTTGCCATCGACGAACGTCTCGCTGATCTGTGCCCGTGTGTAGGAAGCTGCTGCGGTCAAGCGCAGGCCGGGAATCGGTAACACGTACTGGAAGGCAAGCTCACCACCATAGATTCGCGCACCGGAGGCGTTGGTCGTGAAGTTGATCGAAGTCGTGGGGTCACGTTGCTGGATTTGTGGATCCTGCCAATCCATATAAAACGCTGCCAGATCAATGTGCATCACACGTTCAAACAGGGTGTTGCGCACACCGACTTCGTAATTCCATAGCGTGTCGGACTTGTAGGTCGGCGGCGCTTGGCTCGTGCCCGTGGTTGTGGGCACCAGCTGCACGCCTCCAAAGCGGAATCCCTTTGCGACGTTGCCGTAGAAACTCGTCCGCTCGTCCAATTCGAAGAGGAACGCCAGCTTGGGGCTTACGCCTTGCTCCTCGATCTCGTTGGTCGCGTTAAGCTCCATGCCGTTGTTGAGTGCCGCGATCAGGAGGCCGCGACTGTCACGGGTTCCGCCCTCGACGCGTGTCTGAAAGAGACGCAGACCAGCGGTAAGCTCCAGGCGCTTCCACAGGCGGTAGCTGGCTTCGCCAAACAGGGCTAACTCGCGAGCGTCGGCAGGGTAGGTGCCAACCAGCAACGTACCGCTGGTTCCCAGTGCAGTCGGGTTCTCGATCGCGCCGATGCCAGGAATGAATATATCGGTCGGACCGGTGTCGGGTCCCAGCGCATCACTGTAGAGGTCGACGAACGAGTAGTGGTCGTAGAGGAATCCGTAGGCCCCAACGAGCCAGTTCAAGCGGTCTCCTTCGGTGGACTGCAGTCGAAACTCCTGCGTGAAACCGTCGATGTCCTGGATCACATGGAACAGGATCGCGGGCTCTTGCTCCGGCGGTGGGTTCACCCCGAACTGTCGTGTCAGGTCGACTGTCGTGTCGGTTTGCTTGTGGGTGTGGTGCGTGTAGGAGCCAAGTCGCACGGTATCGAACTCGTAGGCGAGCTCCAGCGACGTAAGCGCAAAGTCGGTCGGTGCGGGCAGGCGTTCGCGTGGCACCTGCTGGTTCGCGTAGCTCAGTCGCCCTTGTGTGTTGTCCGCAAAGCCGACGCCGTAGCCATCCCAGCCCTGGGTCAGGTATAGGAGCTTCACGCGATAGGGTTTTCCGTCCCACAAGTACTGCGCGCGCAGGTTCGTGATGCGGGATTCGTCCGCATCTTTTTGATCGAAGCGCAGGTCATCGTAGACGCCTGGTACGTTGCGGTCGATCCAGGTCAGACGTAGCGCATGATCCACCGAGTCCCACAGGGGTACGTTTGCGGTGACGCCGTATGCGAAATCGCTACCACCCTCCTCTTTGCTGGTGTACTGCAGGAATGTTTTGCCTTCCCAGATGCCCGTGACAGGCTCGGCAAGCACGTAGCGGACCGCCCCGCCAAGGGCTGCGGCGCCAAACAAAGTGCCCTGCGGTCCTTTGAGGACTTCCACACTCTGCAGGTCGAAGGCATGCACATCAACCGTCAGACTGTTGATGAACGGATCGTTGAATGCCGCGTCATTGATCAGGATGCCGGTGGTCTGCAAAGTTGCGGCGCCAGGCATTGTCTCGAAGCCAACGCCGCGCACGGCAATGCGCGAGCTGGGTTGCGCCGACCGGTTCTGTGTGATTCCGACTACTTGATCAATGTAATCCTGCAACTCACCTGCACCACTGGCCTCCAGGCTCTTACCGTCGACCGCGGAGATGGATGACGGAATTTTGCGCAGAGACTGCGGGCGCTTCGTTGCGGTGACGACGATATCGTCGAGCACCTGCTCACTGGGCTCCGGGGCCGATTCCGGCTCCGGAGCGGTACGCACTTGCGCAACCGGGATAACGGCCAGAGGCGGCTGCTGACCATCTGACCCGGCATCTGTGCCGGGTGCCGCGTCGACGGATGCGGATTGCGGCGCGCCAGATTCGTCCGGCGATTCGGCATCGTAAGGAGCTGCGTCATCCGGTGGGATCTGGGCCAACACCTGCGCACAGGTACCGAGCGACAGTAGCAGTGCAGATATCATCTGTGCAGTCCGAAACAACACTAGCGGCCGCCAAGCTCTCATTGTCTTCTCCAATCATGTTCGCACCGAACGCGGAATCGTTAAATGTGACGACTCCATATAATATGTTGGCTAACTATTGCCAAAATCTTTGAGCGCTGCACCTGGCAACTGTCCGATCCAGTCGTGAAGGATTGACTGACGATCTGCGTCGGCGGCAGGCGATGCACGCCGAATCGATGCCTGGGTTCTCGAAAAGCGCGGCGCAGGTGCGGGCTGCAGCACGCCAAACGGTGCCACGTGGACCTCGCGGGCGCGCAGATGGGCATGCGACGGCGCTTCCGTGAGAGTGAGCACGGGCGCGAAACAGCAATCTGTCCCTTCCATCAAGGCACACCACTCATCGCGTGACCGCGTACGAAAGGCCTGCGCCAGGCGTTGCCGTTGTTCATCCCAACGTGCCGTGTCGTTTTGCGGCCCGAATGTCACGGGATCGATGCCGACCCGTCGCAGCAGCTCATCAAAGAAGCGGGCTTCGATGGGACCGATGCAGACGTAGCGACCATCCGCGCACTCATATGCCCCATAGTAGGGTGCTCCCCCATCGAGAAAATTGGAGCCGCGTCCATCGCGCCACAGGCCTTGCGAGCGCAGCGCCATGAAGGGTGCCATCAGCGTCGCCACACAGTCGCAGATCGCGCAGTCGATGACTTGGCCGCGCCCGGAAGTGCGAGCTTCGAGCAGGGCGGCAAGGATGCCGACAACCAGGTAAAGCGAGCCCCCACCAAGATCGCCCACAAGGTTCAACGGAGGGGCTGGCGGACCATTGCGCGGGCCAATCGCGTCGAGCGCTCCCGACAAGGCGATATAGTTCAGGTCGTGTCCGGCCGCGGCCGCCAAGGGGCCATACTGTCCCCAGCCAGTCATCCGCGCATAGACCAGCCGCGGGTTGAGCACCAGCGCCGCTTCTGGTCCAAGTCCGAGCTTCTCCATTACGCCCGGGCGAAATCCCTCAAACAGCGCATCCGCGTTTTCCATGAGCCGTAACGCGATGTCGCGGTCGGATGCCACTTTCAAGTCCAGAACGATCGAGCGCCGGTTGCGCCCCACAGGATCCGTGATTGGCGGCGCCGGCTGATCGCGGCGATCGATGCGCACGACGTCGGCACCAAGATCCCCGAGCAACATTCCCGCAAATGGCCCGGGGCCGATGCCGGCAAACTCAAGTACTCGCAGGCCGGACAGCGGTCCGCGCGGATCGACCGTTGCAGGAGTCACGACGAGCAGCGCTCAATTCGAGCCCTAATGATATACAGACGAATCATTGAGGGCTCCAATGGCGGGCGGTTCTGCATCGGCTCAGCCGGCAGCGCGTTTGCCGCGCGCAGCGGTACGAGTGGCAGGTATCGCAGGAGGCCGTTTTCGGCGAGGTCGCGCAAAGGCCTTCGCGCCCTCCTCCAACCGGCGCAGCATGTCGAGTAGTTTGTTCTTCTCGGGTACCGACAAGGTCGCCATTGCATCTGCAATGTTGAGGTAGTGATCGGGAACGAGCTTTGCCAGCTGTGCGCGCCCCTTGTCGGTGATCTTGACAATGACATTTCGGCGATCGTCGGTGCTGCGTACGCGGACGATCTGCCCATCGCGTTCGATCGCATCGAGCAGGCCAGTCATCGTGGCCCGCGTCACATCCAGCTCGTCGGCAATTTCCGCCGGCGTAACACCAACCTCACCGCGCTTAAGGACCACCCACAGTGTCGTGTAACGGCCGCGAGACAGGCCATAGCGACGCAGATCCTGTTCGAGCAACGATACGACCTTCTTTGCAGCACGCACCAACTGGTTCAGGGTATGGATCGCCAGCGGATCGAGGAAGGGAAAATCCTTCAACTCCTGCTGCAGCATCTCCAGCGACGGCAGATGCTCGGGGATCATCAGATTGGTCATGCGTCTTCGAGCTCGGCAACTGGGATGCTGAACAGGTTAGACAAAGTGTCGTCAGGCGGCAAACTATCGGTTGCCGCACGATGTTGGAGCGGTCGGTATTTCGCTGAACGGAATGTTCTTGTCGATACGGAGGTCTCCCGGCAGTTTGAGGATGCGCTCGGCGATCTGGTTGCGAATGATTTCGTCCGTGCCTGCTTCGATCCGATTGCCGACCGCGCGCAAGAACACTGCTTGGAACAGCGCGTCGTGACCGACTTGGTTCGACTCCATGATCGCTCCCGATGGACCAAGTACGTCCAGCATGAAAGAAGCAAGTTGCTGGCGTCCGCGCCCCACAATGAGCTTGATGATCGATGACTCGGGTCCGGGTTGCTGGCCGCGCGAGAGGCGCGTCAGCGTACGCAGCTCCGTGTACTTGAGTCCGTTGGCAGTGATGTACCAATCAGCAATGCGCGTGCGCACCGCCGCATGATCAATTGCGCGTACCCCATCCAAGGCGGTGGTACGCGCCAGGGCCAACATCTCCTCCACTTGTGGCGGAAAGACGGTGAGCCCCATCGCCCGCTCGTTGGCGAGTGTTGTCATGGCAACGTTCCATCCGGCGCCCACGTCGCCGAGGCGCTGAGCGTCCGGAATCCGCACCTCGTCGAGGAATACCTCGTTGAACTCAGACATCCCGGACATCTGTCGGATCGGTCGTATGTCGACCCCGGGCGCCTTCATGTCGATGACGAAGTATGTCAATCCACGATGCTTGGGCGCGTGTGGATCAGTGCGCACCAGGAGCAAGCCGAAATCGGCGTACTGCGCGATCGAGGTCCAGACCTTCTGACCGCTAATCAGCCAGTCGCTGCCGTCGCGTTGCGCCCGCGTGCGGATGCCCGCCAGATCGGAGCCGGCGCCAGGTTCGCTGAACAGCTGGCACCAGACTTCCTCGCCCCGGATGAGCGGCAGAAGATAGCGAGCCTGCAGGGCTTTTGACGCGCAAGCCATCAGTGTGGGACCAGCCATGTTGTGGCCGATCGTGAACAATGGCGAGAGTCGCCAAAGCGGCCCTTCCTCCTGGTCCCAGATCTCGCGCTCGATCGCGGTCGCGCCGCGACCACCGTGCTCGCGTGGCCAGTGGATGCATGCCCAGCCGTGTTCGGCCTTGAGTCTCTGCCAGCCTTTACCTTCAGCTATCTCTGGCATGCCCTGCTGGCCTGAATCGAGCCATTTGCGCGGCGCGTACTTTTGGATCCACGCGCGCGCCTCGGCGCGGAATGCCGCTTCGTCAGGCGTATCGGAAAAGTCCATGCTTAGGCCGCCTGTCGGTCGAGATGAGACATGAGTCGCTCCTTCCACATGAACTCTGAGCCGAGAGCCACGGCGAGCCCCTTGGCGCGTCGATAGTAGAGGTGGCAGTCGCTCTCCCACGTGAAACCGAGTGCGCCGTGAATTTGAATGCACTCGGCTGCACAGGTCTCAAATGCGCTGCCCGCACTGACGCGAGCAGCAGCCGCGGCAAGCGGCAATTCATCGGAGCCGCTGGTCACGGCCCAGGCGCCGTAGT
This sequence comes from Sinimarinibacterium sp., assembly GCA_041659605.1. Lineage (GTDB taxonomy): Bacteria > Pseudomonadota > Gammaproteobacteria > Nevskiales > Nevskiaceae > Solimonas. Next base: position 61,466 of record JBAZXW010000003.1, read on the forward strand.
AGCAGTTGGAGCGAGCGAGTTCGGTCGCGACGAACAGGTCGGCCAGGCGATGCTTTATGGCCTGTAGAGCGCCAATCGGCCGCCCAAAGGCAAAACGCTGCAGCGCGTGATCGCGCGCCTTCTCCAGCATCGCCGCTGCGCCGCCAATCTGCTCGAAGGCAACATAGACGGCGGCGCGATCGAGCGCCCGCTGCAAGAGAGCGTGACCGCCGCCCGCCGGACCGAGGCGCACGGCCCGAGCACCCTGAAAGTCCAGGCGCGCCGGCCGTGCTACAAGGTCGAGTGAGGGCAGGCGCGAACGGTGAACGGCGGTGTCGTGCATGTCCACCCAACACAACGAACTACCCGTCCCGTCCGCAGCCAGCACAATCGCCGCGTCAACGTCGGCACCGTCGGCAACCGCAGTCTTGGCTCCCCATAACCGGCCATCACGCAGCACCGCCGTCGGGTGCAACGGCACCGCGCTTCCTGCGACTTCAGTGAAGGCCACAGTCCCCGTCATGCGACCTGCGACCAGTTCGGGCAGCACCCGCCGCAAGAGTTGCTCGTCCCCGGTGTCGAACAGTAGCTCGCTGTACAGGTAGAGCGTCGCAAGCGCAGGCACGGCGGCCAGCGTCCGGCCCAGTTCCTCGGCCACGACGCACAGGTCCAACCGCTGCCCCCCGAAGCCGCCGTAGGCCTCAGGCAAATGAGCGCCGAGAGCGCCAAGATCTGCCAACGCACTCCACAGGCTACCGTCGAAGCCCGCCGTTGCGCTCGCGAGGCGTCGTGCAACTTGGCGTGCGCCGCGTTCGTCCAGCAGACGCTGCAACTGCGTACGGAACGTCTCCTGCTCGGCGGAAAAATCCAGGTTCATTGAGCGTCATCCCATCAGCACAGCGCCGAGGTCTTCAGCCGTGCGGACGGCAGCTGCCTGCTCAGCCGTCAGCCGCATCAGCTTGGCAAACGACGCAACATTCAACTCGAAACTGGCGCCGGGCAGCTCGATCTCCAGCAGTCGGCCACGATCCTGCGAGGTCAGCACGACCAGGACGTCAGCTGTTTCTCCTGCTGCTGTATGTGGAATATGCACGGTGCGATACGGCTCGTATGCAACGAGTCCGACTGGAAAGCGCGTGGAGTCGTAGCACCACGCACCACTCAGGGTGAAGGCGACCGCAGTGCAGTGATGCGTGTGTCGGGGATGCTGCGCGCCGGTCGCGAAGCGCTGGATATAGATCACTTGCCCAGACGCTTCATCGACGTGCAGGATTTTCATGAAGTTGCCGTTGCCGTCGCCGATCCAGGGTCGCGACGCAGGATCGATGCGAAAGCTGCCATCGGCGAGTTGGGTCATGGGAGGTCCTCCGAAATCGCAGTTGCATAGTCGTTAGGCGCCTAATATATTACCGCCTAACGATAAATGCAAACCCGCTTTCCGGAGCCAATGCCATGACCGACGCCTTCATCCTCGACCACGTGCGCACGCCGCGCGGGCGAGGCAAATCCAGTGGCAGCCTGCATGGAGTCACCTCCGTCGAACTCGCCAGCCAAGTGCTGCGCGCGCTGCGCGATCGCAATGGCCTCGACACCGCGCTGGTCGAAGATGTCGTGCTCGGCGTCGTCGCGCCCATCGGCGAACAAGGCGCCAACCTCGGTCGTGTCGCCGCGCTCAACGCTGACTACGACGAACGTGTTCCCGGCGCACAGGTCAACCGCTTCTGCGCTTCGGGGTTGGAAGCCTGCAATCAGGCGGCGTCTCAGCTTCTAGCCGGTCAGTACGAGCTGACTGTGGGCGGCGGTGTGGAGAGTATGTCGCGCGTGCCAATGGGTGCGGATGGTGGCGCCTGGCCCGTCGATCCCGCAGTCGCGCACAAGTTGCACTTCGTGCCGCAGGGGGTGGGCGCCGATCTGATCGCCTCCCGCCATGGCTTCAGCCGCGGGGACGTCGACGCCTATGCCGTGGCAAGCCACCACCGCGCAGCAACGGCGTGGAACGAAGGTCGCTTTGCACGTTCGGTGGTGCCGGTGCGCGACGTGAACGGCGTCGCGCTGCTGGAGCGCGACGAGACCGTGCGCGACGACTGCAACCTCCAGTCGCTTGCAAAGCTGCCACCCTCGTTCTCCGGGCTCGGCGCGCTGGGTTTTGATGCGATCGCGCTCAAGCGCTACCCCGAGATTGAACGGGTCACGCATGTGCACCATGCAGGCAACAGCTCCGGCATCGTCGACGGTGCCGCAGCAGTCCTGCTGGGAACGCGCGAGGGCGCACGACGCACGGGCCTCAAGCCACGCGCCCGCATCCGTAGCTTTGCCTGTGTCGGCTCCGAGCCGACGATCATGCTCACCGGACCGAGCTTCGCCGCAGAAAAGGCCCTGCACCGCGCCGGAATGCGCCCGAACGACATCGACCTGTGGGAGCTGAACGAAGCCTTCGCCTCGGTCGTGCTGCGCTTCATGCAGGTTCTCGGGATTCCACACGATCGTATCAACGTCAACGGCGGAGCGATCGCGATGGGCCACCCGATGGGTGCGACCGGCGCGATGATTCTCGGCACGCTGGTCGATGAGCTTGAGCGTCGCGAACTCTCCACCGGGCTCGCCACGTTGTGCGTCGGCGCCGGCATGGGTATCGCCACCATCGTCGAGCGCGTGTGATCTCTGCCCCGCCACTTCAAGGAAAACCGCACATGAACTCTGTAGTGACCTGTTCTGTGGACGCTACCGGCGTCGCCACTTTGACCATGGATTTGCCGGCGCGCGACGTGAACATCCTCAGCGCGGAGATGACCGACGCGCTATGTAGCGCGATCGCGCGCGTAATCGACGATCCTGTGGTCAAGGGTGTGATTCTGACTTCGGCCAAGCGCGTGTTCATGGCCGGCGGCGACTTGGAACTGCTGTCGGCTCTCGACCTCGATGGCGACCCGCGCGCGGCGTATGCCGCGATCGGCCGTTTAACGGAACTGCTGCGGCGCCTGGAGACCAGTGGCAAGCCGACTGTAGCAGCCCTCACCGGCTCGGCCCTTGGCGGCGGACTCGAGGTCGCGCTGGGCTGTCATTACCGCATCGCCGCCGACGACCCCACGATCGAGTTCGGATTTCCGGAAGTTACGCTGGGACTGCTGCCAGGCGGCGGCGGCACACAACGGCTGCCGCGCCTGCTTGGCGCCGCCAAGGCTCTGCCCTTGCTGCTGGAAGGGACTCGGCTGACCCCTGCTGCGGCACTGGCTGCTGGCGTCGTCCATTGTGTCGTCACACGCGACGCAGTACTGACAGAAGCGCGCCGCTGGCTCGCGTCCGACGAGGCCAGCGCCGTACAGCCTTGGGACGCCCCCAACTACCGCCCGCCTGGCGGTACCGTCTGGAGTGCGCCTGGCAGCCAGCTGTTCTATGCCGCCAACGCACAGACCCATGCGCGCACAAGCGGCAACTATCCGGCGCAGCAGGCGATCCTGTCCTGTGTGTTCGAAGGCCTGCAGGTGCCGATCGAGACCGGTCAGCGCATCGAACTGTCGTACTTCGTCAAGCTGCTGCGCGACCAGACGTCGCGCAACATGATTCGCGGTGTGTTTGGCAATCGCCAAGCCGCTGACAAGCTGGTGCGCCGCCCACCCGGCGTGGCGCGCGGCAAGGTAGCGAGGCTGGGCGTGCTCGGCGCGGGTCTGATGGGCAGCGGCATTGCACAGGTTGCCGCTAATGCCGGCATTCAGGTCGTGCTGATCGATCGCGATGAAACGCAGACCGAGGCGGGGCGCCAGCGCATTGCCACCGCGCTGACGCGCCGTGTTCAACGCGGTCAGCTGGCGGCGGCCGAGCAGGAAGCCATGATGGCGCGGATCACCGCGACCACCGACTACGCGAAACTTGCGGATTGCGACTTCGTGGTCGAAGCGGTGTTCGAGGATCGCGCCATCAAGGCCGACGTCACCACGAAGGCCGAATTCGCTACGAGCGCGGGAACGATTATCGGTTCCAACACGTCCACACTGCCGATCACGGGACTTGCGCTCGCAGCACAGCGCCCGGCGCAGTTCATCGGTGTGCATTTTTTCTCGCCGGTCGAACGCATGCCGCTGGTCGAGGTCATCGTCGGCGAGGCCACGTCGGAAGAAACCTTGGCGCGGACATTGGATTTCGCGCGTCAGATCCGAAAGACGCCGATCGTCGTCAACGATGCGCCTGGGTTCTATACGAGCCGCACTTTCGGCACATTCCTCGCCGAAGGACTGTACCTGCTCCTTGATGGCGTTCAGCCTGCGCTGATCGAAAACGCGGCGCGTCTGGCTGGCATGCCGGTCGGGCCGTTGACCATCGCCGACGAAGTCGGCATTGACGTGAACTACCGAGTGATTCGCCAGTTCCAGCGGGACTTGGGCAGTGCATTCCAGCTGACCCGCGCCCACGAGGTGTCGATCCAAATGCATGAACTCGGCCGCCTGGGCCGCAAGACACGCGCCGGCTTTTTCGAGTACGCGGACGGCGGCAGCAAACGCCTGTGGCGCGACCTGGCAGAGCTGTATCCGGTTTCGTCGGAACAGCCCGCCCCCGGCGACGTGCAAGAGCGCCTGTTGTCGATTCAGTCGATCGAAGCAATCCGCTGCCTCGAGGCGGGCGTGGTTGGCAGTGCTGCTGACGCCGATCTCGGCGCTCTGCTTGGCTGGGGATTCCCGGCGTATACAGGCGGACCACTCGCCTATGTGGATACGGTCGGAGCTGCGGTATTCCTGCAGCGTGCCGAGCGTCTGGCCGCGCGACACGGTGAGCGGTTCGAGCCCCCACAGATGTTGCGCAGGCTGGCCGCCAGCGGCGGCCGCTTTCACGATACGCCGGAGAAGGTCGCAGCAGCGGCTTGAGGACGTGGCCATGAATCAACCGCTGCATGGACGCGTCGCGCTCGTTACCGGTGGAGCGCGCGGGATCGGTGCTGCGACCGCACTTCGGCTCGCGGCGGGCGGCGCGGCCGTCGTCGTCACCGACGTCGATGGAGTTCCATTGCATGAGACCGTGGCAGCGATCCGAGCCAGCGGCGCTGATGCACACGCTGTATGTGGTGACCTGACTCTGCCGGATTTTCCAGACAACTTGGTGGCGAATGTGCTGGCGCGGTACGGAGATCTGCACATCATTGTGAACGCGGCGGGCTACCTCTGGCCCCAGGCGATTCACCGCATGAGCGACGAGCAGTTCCTGGCGCTGCAAGACATCCACGTCACTGCGCCATTCCGCTTGTTGCGCAGTGCTGGCCTCCATTTCCGCGAAGCGGTGGTGCGCGAACGCGCGGTGGGGGCCACCGTCATGCGAAAAGTCGTAAACGTATCTGCCTTGGGCGCTGTTTCGGGTCTGCCCATGTCCGTGAATTACTGCAGCGCCAAGGCGGCCGTGATCGGCATGACGCTCGCGTTGGCCAAGGAGTGGGGGCCACTGCACGTCAACGTGAACTGCGTGGCCTTCGGCCTGATACAGACGCGCCTGACTGACCCGCGGGTTGCCGAGCACCCAGTGCTCGATATCGCGGGTCGCGAAGTCAACATTGGCAAGATCGGCCTGCAGGTGTCCGAGATTGCACGAACCATCCCGCTGGGCAGGCCCGGGACAGTAGAGGAGGCGGCGGGCGCCATCTACCTGCTGTGCTTGCCGGAGTCCGACTACATTACCGGTGACGTGTTGCTCGCGAGTGGTGGGCTCCGCTGAATTCGATACAAGCCTGGATTGTTCATCAGAGTGAGCGCGTTCAGCCGGCGAGCGCGACTTCGACCTGCAATGTGACCGGCAGCGCTTGCAATGCGGAGCGGATTGTTGGCGCTGCCAGATCTGCGGTCGCGCCGGTCACGCGCAGGTGCACCGTCAGGCCTAAAAGAGAGTCGTGGCGCGCACTGCACGCGAATTGAATCGCGTCGAGGCCGAGCGTCCGTAGACGCAACTCCACGACGGTGACCGCCGCGATCCGGCGCAGTGCCAGCTTGTCGGTCTTGCCCACAGCTGTTGTCGGCATCTGCGGCAGTATCGTGACCTCGTCCGGGACCGCTGCGCGCTCGGTGACGTGCGTACGGCACCATGCCAGTAGCGCTTCGGAATCGGAGGTTGCGCCCTCGCGCAGAACAACGAACACCGTCGGGCGCTCGCCGGCATAGGCGTCGGGCTTGCCGACAGCCGCCGCCAGCAACACATCCGGGTGCGCGGCGAGCGGTTCCTCGATCAGCTGCGGATCGATGTTGTGCCCGCCTCGGATGATCAGGTCCTTGGCTCGCCCGGACAGCCAGACGTAGCCGTCAGCGTCCTGATGGCCAAGATCACCGGTATTGAGCCAGCCGTCCCCTATCAAAAGCTCGCGGTTCTTTTCCGCCTCGACGTAGCCGGGCGTAACGCAGGGGCCACGCACCAGCAAAGTGCCGGGCTCGCCGGACGCGCAATCCGCCAAGATGCGGCCACACGCATCGAGACGCGCAATTTTCAGCTCGTGATAGGGCAGTCGCAGACCGATTGAACCTGCCCGGCGCTCGCCAGCCGGTGGGTTGATTGCGACCGCGCAGGTCGCTTCGGTGAGGCCGTAGCCCTCGACGACGGGCACACCCGCGTGTAGTTCGATCGCGCGATGCAGCGCCGGGCTAAGCGCCGCGCCCCCACTGCCGAGCAAGCGCAGGCGTGACAAGTCATGGCCGGTAATGGGCTGCTCGATCAACGTGGCCAGCACCGTCGGCACGAGATTCGCGATCGTCACCCCATGACGCTCCACGATGCTCCAGAACTCGGCGGCCAGCTCGCGTGCACGAAAGCCGCGCGGACCGGCAATGAGCACGCTCGCACCCGCGCTGATCGCTGAGAGAGTCGTTGCGACGACCGCATTGACGTGGAACAGCGGCAATGCCAAACAGTAGATGTCGTCGGCAGTTGCCGCAGTAACCCGCTGACACAGCCAGGCGTTGAGCACCTGGTTGCGATGGGTATGGCGCGCCAGCTTTGGCACACCAGTCGTCCCTCCGGTGTGGAACAGCGCGGCAATTTCTTCGCCGCCGGCCGGCGGCCCACCGCAGATCGCGTCGGCGCGCTCGGCGGCGCAGGCCGTGTCGAACGCCAGGACACGCGCGGCAATCTGCGGGGCCGGGTGACGCCGCGGGCCCACGAGCAGCAGCACGCGGATCGCGGCTGCGTCACAGATAGCCGGCAGTCGCGTCCACAAGTCGGGATCGACCACGTCGCCGGGTGCGACCAGAATGTCGCTGCCGGACACGCGCAGGATGGCGGCGATGTGCTCCGTCGCGAGCGCGCTGTTGATGCCGTTGACGACGCCCACCGCACTGGCGCCGAGCACCGTTAGCAGTGTCTCCGGCAGGTTGGGCAACAGGTGCGACACGCGGGCCTGGCCGCCACCCGCGAGGCGCCGAAACAGGTTGGCGGCCTGATTCAGGCGCAGCACGAACTCCCCATAGCTCAGGACCTGCGGTGTGTCGGCAATCCTGCCGTTGGGCAGGTTGATGACGAGCGGCCGATCGGAAGCACGCTGCGCGGCCGCGATCACCATTTCATAGGTGCCGCGCGGCAACATCTGCTGCTGCAGGGGGATCTGCTCCAGTGCCGAGATGTCAGCGAGACTCCCGACTGGACGAGTGCGAGTCAATTCCATCACACGCCCCCGATCTGCAAGGTCGCCTCGCCCGCTGCCACCAGCGTGCCATCCTGCCGGCGCGCGGTGATGTCCAGTTCAATCGTGTCGGCGCAGCGCGCCCGCACCACGGCCTGGCATGTGATGACATCACCGACGTGGGTCATCTCCAGAAATCGCACGCGCCAGGCTCTCAGGTGCTCGGGGTGAAACACGTTGGTGAGCAGCCGAGCGAGATAGGCCATTACCAGCATCCCGTGTGCGATAACATCGTCGAGGCCAGCCGAACGCGCGAAGTCGCTGTCGACGTGCAGCGGATTGTGGTCGCCGGAACCGCCGCAATACAGCGCCAGCGTATGGCGCGAGATCGCGGGCAGAACCAGTTCCGGCAGAGCCTGCCCCGGCTGTAGCGTGCTCATGCGGTCTCGCCCCTACGTACGACGATCGTCTGCCGGCTCGTGCAGACCAGCACGCCGTCAGGATTCCGGTATTCGACCTCCAGTTGAACGAAAGTCAGTGCGCCGTTCTTCTTCTGGAGGATTTCGGTGATGCGCTTTTGTCCGTACAGTTGATCGCCGGCGCAAATTGGCGCGTGGTACTCGAGCGCCTGCTCCGCGTGCAGGATCGCGCCCGGGTCCACGCCAATCAGTGCGATGTAATCGTCTGGGCACGGTTCGGCCGCGATGCCAAGGAGGGTCGGCGGTACGAGTACGTCACGATAGCCGGCAGCCTTGGCGGTCTCAGCATCTGTAAACAGCGCGCCGCGCTCTCCAATTGCTTTGGCGAACAGGCTGACGCGGCCTGGCTCGATCGCCCAAGTGAAAGGAGCGAAGGCATGACCGACCAGCGTGGGATCAACCATGGAATCTCCGTGGATATGACTTGACAGATGATACGGTACCTAATCATCATCATCCATGCAATAAGGCACGGCACGTCTCGGAGCAGCACGAATGAATGACACCCTTAACTCCGCCCAGTTTCAGACTCTGATCTACGAGCGGCCGGCTGCCGCGGTTGCGCGCATCGTCCAGAACCGGCCGAAGCAGAGAAATGCGCAAGACCTGCAGATGACCTACGAACTGCGCGACGCATTCGACCGCGCAAATGCCGATACCGAGGTCAAGGTCATCATCCTTGCGGGTGCTGACCCACATTTCTCCGCAGGTCACGATTTGCAGGGCGACAGCGGCAAGACGCTGGCCGACTACCGGATCGCGGGCACGTGGGCCGAGTTCGACAAACCAGGTGCCGAGGGCATGTGGTCGCGCGAGAAGGAGATCTATCTCGACATGACCGAACGCCTTCGGAACATCGGCAAGCCGACGATCGCGCAGGTTCAAGGTCGTTGCGCGGCCGGTGGGCTAATGCTGGCGTGGGCCTGTGATCTGATTGTCGCGGCAGATGACGCGGCTTTCATTGACCCGGTCGTGGACATCGGCATCGCCGGCGTTGAGTATTTCGCCCACCCGTTCGAGTTGGGCGTGCGTAAGGCCAAGGAACTGCTGTTCACTGCCTCGACATTCTCCGCGGCCGAGGCGCATCGCCTGGGCATGGTGAATAGCGTCGTGCCTCGCGCCGAGTTGGCCGATTTCGTGTTGGCTCTTGCGACGCGAATTGCGGCCAAACCGTCGTTTGCCCTCAAGCTCGTCAAGGAGGCCGTCAACGGTGCCCAGGACGCGATGGGCCGCCGCGCGGGCATGCAGCAGGCTTTTGCGTTGCATCAGCTGTGCCACGCACACAACCGCGACCAGTTCGGCGTTGTCATCGACCCGCGTGGCCTGCCCGAGCCGCTGCGCTCGCATGTGATTGGGCGAATTGCCAGCGAACTGCCCGAGCCGCAGCGCAGCCGTGCGCTCGCCAATCTGGGCCTCTCCAGCGAAGCTCATGCCGTGACAGCCGGTCGGCCGGACTGACCCTGTGGACAGCACATCGCGGATGGAGTTGCGGTCCCACGCGGCGCAGGTGGCCGCGGGCTACTACCCAAGCCTGCTGCATTGGTTGTTGCACTGGGCTCGAACGCAACCGGACAGTGTCTATCTGACACAGCCACTGCCGGATGGCCGCATTGCCGAGTATCGCTGGTGCGAGGTTGCCGACCAGGCGTTACGGTTCGCCGCGTACCTCGACCAGTTGCAGCTTCCGCCACGTAGCAGCGTGGCGCTGCTCGGCAAGAATAGCGCCCACTGGATCATGGCGGACCTGGCGATCGGTCTAGCCGGCCACGTCAGCGTACCCTTGTACAGCACGCTCAACGCGCCGGGTGCAGCGTACGTCCTTGAGCATAGCGACGCGCGGCTGCTTCTGGTCGGCCGCCTCGACAGTGGCGCCGACGCGTTGCTGGCGCTGGCAGGCGCAATCAAGGTGCCGGTGGTCTCTCTGCCGCAGGCACCGATGATCGACGTGCCTCGTTGGGAGGACATCGTTGCCGCACACACGCCTCTCCCGGAGCCGAAGTTGCCGTTGGGAGGTGAAGTCGCAACCATCGCTTACACGTCCGGCAGCACCGGGCGGCCGAAGGGCGTCATGCACAGCCACGCCAACATGCTGTGCTTCGCCGAAGGCTTCAATCAGGGCTTTGCTCTCGACACCGGGGATCGCATGCTCTCCTACCTCCCGCTCGCGCACCTCGCCGAGCGTGGACTGGTCGAGGCAAACTCCCTGCGCCACGGCTTCGGCGTCTGGTTCAACGACTCGCTGGCGAGTTTCGCTGACGATCTGCGGCGCGCGCGCCCAACCGTGTTCTTCTCGGTCCCGCGCCTGTGGACGCGCTTCTACCAGTCAATCCAGGCGGGTTTTCCACAGCTTGAGCGGGCGTCCCGTGAGTCCTCGGGCGCCGAGGCCGCGTCCGCTCGCCGGCAGATTCTTGCGCAACTCGGGCTGGAGCAAGTGCGATGCGCAATGACCGGCTCGGCGCCGCTGTCGCCCGAGATCATCAGTTGGTACCGCGAACTCGGGCTGGAGCTGCTCGAGGGCTATGGCATGTCGGAAAATTTTGGTTACTCGCATGGCAGCCGATTAGGCGAGGTTCGGCTCGGCTATGTCGGCCATCCGGCGCCCGGCGTCGAGTGCCGGCTGGGTGACGACGGCGAGGTTCTCGTGCGCAGCCCTGCGCAAATGCTTGGCTACTACAAGGATCCGGACCTCTCTGCCGCCAGCCTGACGGCGGACGGCTTTCTCAAGACTGGCGACCGCGGGGTGATCGATGAGTGTGGTCGACTTCGCATTACCGGGCGGGTCAAGGACCTGTTCAAGACCAGCAAGGGGAAGTACGTGGCGCCCGCGCCGATCGAGAACCTGCTCGGCCGCCACCCGCGTGTCGAAGCGGCCTGCGTCGCGGGCCTCGGGCTGCCGCAGCCGCTGGCGTTGCTCGTGATCGGGGGCGCCAGCGAGTTGGGCGCGACTCAGCGCGATGCGATTGCACGGGAGCTCGCAACGCTACTGGCAGAGGTGAACGGCGATCTGGCAGATCACGAGCGGCTTTGCTGTCTGGTGGTGGTCGACGAACCCTGGACGATCGACAACGGATGCCTGACCGTGACGTTGAAGATCCGACGTGACGCCATCGAGGCGCGACATGCGCGGCAATGTGCTGACTGGCACGCTCACGGCGCGGCGGTCATTTGGGAAGCTGACCGACCGCTAACCGAATGACACTCGCGCACTTGGCGCCTTGTCGACAAATCAAGCCCGGCCAGTCAGTAGCCGCGTTGTAGATCGACGCGCAAATCGGCCAGGGCCTCGCCGGCTTCCAGGCGTCGCAGCACCGACTGGAGAAAACTGGCGACTGCCGTCGGAGTCACGGTGCTGGCTACGTGCGGCGTGACAGTCACTTGCGGATGAGTCCAGTAACGATGGCTCGACGGCAGCGGCTCAACCGCGAAGGCATCCAGTGTCGCTTCTTCGAGGTGGCCGGTATCCAGCGCCTCAATGAGATCGTCATCCACAACGATCGCGCCACGCGACGCGTTGATCAGCGATGCCCCGCGCGGCAGTTGCGCCAGTCGGCGCGCATTCAGCAATCCGCGCGTCTGCTCCGTGAGCGGCAGCAGGCATACGAGGATCTCTGTACCGCACAGAAAATCGCCCAGACGCTCTTCACCGCTGAAGCAGTGCACGCCGGCTTGCACGTGCTCCGTTCGGCTCCAGGCGCGGAGGCGAAACCCAAGTGCGCCCAGCGCCTGCGCACAAGCGCGGCCGATTGTGCCCAGACCAAGAATGCCGACCGTGCGCTCGCTCGCAGCAGGCGGCACCAGCTGACGCCACTCGCACCTGTGCTGGAACTCCCGGTAGCGTCGTGCTTGCCGATGATGCTGCAGCACCCCGAGTACGACGTACTCGACCATACGTGCAACCAAGTCAGGCTGAACACCGCGGATGATCGGCACATCGGGTAGTTGCGGATCGGTCGCCAAGTGATCAATGCCCGCGCCGATCGGCACGATACAAGTGAGGTTTGGCAGGCTCGCCAGCGCGCCCGGCGGCGGTGCCAGTGCCAGCGCATAGCCGATGTCGCCGTGCGGCCCGATGTCGGGCCACACACGGACGTCACGCCCGGTCAGCGCGGCGCGCAGCGCCGGCACGAAATATTCGTCCAGCGGCTTGGGGAGGAAGACAGCGAGACTGGTCGACGGTCTCTGCATACGCTCATGCTCGACCATTGCGCCACGCTTCAAGTTCTCCGGCGTCCAAATTCTGGCCCGAGAGGTCGATCGCCTGATCCTCAAGCTCGATGCCAAACGTTTCGATCACCCGGCTCTGCATGAGATAAAAGCCGATCCCGATCACCAGCTCGACGAAGTGGCGCGTAGGCAGGCGGGCCTTGAAGAAGGTGAATACTTCCTCACTTGGGCGTGCGCCGATCGCCAGATCCTCGGCCAGCCGAGCCGCCATGCGCTGGTCGGGATCGAGATGCGCGCTGGCAGAGCCTTCCCTTGCAGCAGCGATCAATTCGTCGCTCATTCGGTAGCGTCTCGAAACCTTTGCCAACTGCTCGAACTCGTACGGCGAATCCACGGCAGCACACAGCCGCAGCAAGGCGACCTGCCGAAGTACCGGGTCCAGCTCACTGCGGTTGAGCACACCGTCGCTGACTCGCAGAATCGACTCAACGATACCTTCGGCCCAGCTTTCCATGCGCAGCAGGTTCAGGCGCGGCACGCGCTCCATGAGCCATTGCACACGCTCGGAAGCGAGCTGGGTCGGATAGGGGATACGCGGCATGGTGATGCTCCGGATGGGGTGTCAGGTCGTTATTGACTTTATCATTAGGCGCCGTAGTATATCGCAAGCTGGCTTTGTGCCAAGTAGTGCAAGTTGGCGTAACCGCAATCCGGAGTGGATGACGATGATTGGATGGCTGCTCCTCGGTGGCGGGATTGCCGTGCTGTTGTACCTGCTTGCCACGCGGTGGCTCGAAGACATCTTTCTCTTCTTTGTCACGCCACGCCACGAGCCGGGCACGCGACCTGCACCACGCCCGCCGGACTATGCTGACCCGGCCGCCTGGGCTGCCTGGCCTGGAACCAACGGCCCGGCCGAGCGCGTGCCGAGTGGCGAGACGCGAGTGCCGGAGGCTGAGCGACCGGCCGATGTGTTCTACATTCACCCGACCCTGTGGATGTCGCCGCACAGCTGGAATGGGCCGATAGACGATCCAGTCCTCAACCGCCGCGTTGACAGCATGCTGATCACAGGCCAGGCGGCCGCGTTCAACAAGGCCGGCCGCATCTTCGCGCCACGCTACCGGCAATGCACTGTGGTCGCGACGCGCCTGCATTCTCGTCATGTACCTGCGATCGACCTTGCGTATCAGGACATCAAGCGTGCTTTCCAGCATTTTCTCGCGCATGGCACGGATGGTCGGCCGCTGATCCTCGCAGCACACAGCCAGGGCTCGTTCCACCTCTTGCGCCTTCTTGCCGAAGACGTACTCGGCACGCCGCTGATGCGGCGATTGGTTGCCGTGTACGCGCCCGGCTGCTGGACGCCGAAGGATCTATTCGCGCCGGGCGGCGTGTTGGCTGGATTACCGGTGTGCGAGGGTCCGCTCGATACGGGTTGCTTCATTGCCTGGGAAACCTTCGCGGAGGACGGCGACCCGCTGGCCATGCAACTCAAGGTTCCCTACTGGGATGGCACCGAGTACCGAGGCAGGGAACCGGAAGCGCTCGACGCCGTGATCATCGATCCGATCAGCTGGCAGCGCTCAGGCGGCTCGCCGCGCGATGCCCACCTTGGCCTCGTGAGAACCGGCTACCGCAGCTACAGAGAAGCGTCGCGCTTGGGCGGGCTGCACGGTGACGCGCCCTTGCCCGCACCAACGCGCCGACACATTTCGACGCGCCTGGCCCGAAATGCCGTTCGCGTGTCGCGAATCACCGATCCCAAGCTCAAGTACGCCGCCTTCAAGGGCAAGAGCCTGCATGTCCTCGACTACACCCTGTTCTTTCTCGATGTTAGGGAGAACGCCTATGCCCGGGCGACTTCGTTTCGCGCGGCAGGGGCCGACACGACCTGCCTCCGCGGAGAGGAAGCACAACGAACCGCGTGACGTTCGGTAGGCCCATGCCGGTTGTGGCGTTTCAACCTAGGAAACAGCAGCTTTCGCAAGTAGCAAGAGATGGACAGGTCGAGCCAATCAGATGACTTGCCTATCAGCGACGATGGCGGACGCAAACTTTTGCTGAGGCCTTCTCCCGACGGATGCAGTTGTCGTAATCATCGACTGCAGGCGCTGTCGCCACGCGAACGTCAGGCGTTCTTTCACGTTGTCGCCGGAAAGACCATCAAGGAAATCGCTGTGGAGATGTCCGTTCGGCGCAAGACTGCTGAGAACTACCGCGCCAGAGTTCTGGCCAAGATCGATGTACGTAACGCCGCGGAGGCCGTCCATTTCGCCGTGATCCACGGGCTACTCGTCAATGAGTCCGGACCCTCCGTCCGTTGAGTGCACTTCAAAGGAGCCTCTTCCTGCCGCTCTCCACTGGCCGAATGCGCGCGCAAACGGAGCTGAGTGCTTTTATCAATGAAAGGGCCGCATTCCGGACTGGTCGTCTCCAAGTCAGCACTCAATAGATCCAGTGTCACCTTGTTTGACCTAGTCGGCCAAACATTCTTGCACCCACCAGCCCGCCGGGCTGTGCCGGGCAGGGATTGACATCGGGAACGAAAGATTCATACTGGTCGGTATGTTGATGGGGCCCCGATGAAAGCCGTCGCCAAACGCCAGCCGGACCGCACGCGCCAGACCCTGCTCGAATGCGCGTTCGAGGAAATGCACCGCTCGGGCTTCCGCGCCGCGAGCCTGGACGCGATCCTCGAATCGAGCGGCGTGACCAAGGGCGCGCTGTATCACCACTTCGGCAGCAAGACGCAGCTGGGCTACGCCGTCGTCGAGGAAGTGGTGCGGCCGTGGATCGAGGCGGCGTGGCGGCCGGTGGTCGACGCCGACAACTGCATCGACGCCGCGATCACCGTGTGCCGCGAGCTGACCCGCACCCGCTCGGCGCATGCGATCGAGTACGGCTGTCCGTTCAACAACCTGATCAACGAAATGTCGCCGGTCGACGAGGGCTTCCGCAAACGCCTGCAGACGATCCTCGACGACTGGCGCGCCGGCATCGTCGCCGCGATGCGCAACGGCCAGGAACGCCGCGTCGTGCGCGCGGATGTCGCCGCCGAGGACGCGGCCGCTTTCATCATCGCTTCGATCGAGGGCGGCGTCGGACTCGCCAAGTCCAAGCGCTCGCGCGAGTTCCTCGAATCGAGCATGCGCGGCCTGGTCGACTACCTCGAATCATTACGTGCCCGTCCTGGGCAAGCCGCGGCCGTACGTCATGCGCGTCCTGCGCAAGACGGGGCCGTCCTGGCCCCGACCTTCAAAACAAGCAGAAGCTGAGCGGAGCACTCCATGTCCGACATGTCGCGGTTCGATCGCTCGATCGTCGCCTATGCCCAATGGCTGTTGCGCGCCCGCTGGTGGGTCGTGCTGGGCAGCCTGCTCGCCGTTGCGGCCTTCACCTACGGCGTGCAGAACCTCAAGTTCTCCACCGATTACCGCGTCTACTTCGGCAAGGACAATCCGCAGCTGCAGGCCTTCGACGAGGTGCAGAACGTCTACGCCAAGAGCGACAACGTGCTGTTTGTCATCGAGCCGCGCGACGGCGACGTCTTCACACCGCGCGTGCTCGAAGCGGTGCGCGCGGTCACCGCGGAGGCCTGGAAGCTGCCGTACACGCTGCGCGTCGATTCGATCACCAACTTCCAGCACACCGAGGCCAACGACGACGACCTCAACGTCGCGCCTGTGCTCGGCGAAGACGAAGACATCAGCCCGGAGCGCGTCGCAAAGCTGCGTGAGGTCGCCCTGCACGAGCCCTTGCTGCTGCGCCGGCTGATCTCGCCCACCGGCCACGTCACGGCGGTCAATATCTCGACGCAGTTTCCGCCGCTGGATCAGCAGACGCAGAAGGAACTGCCAGAGGCGATCGCCGCGGTGCGCGCATTGCGCGCACGCATCCTCGCCGACTATCCGGAGGTCAAGGAGGTCTACCTCTCCGGTTCCAACATGATGAGCCAGTCGTTCACCGAGGCCGCAAAGGCGGATATGGTGTCGCTGGTGCCGGCGATGTACGCGGCGATCTTCGTGATCATGGCCGTGATGCTGCGCTCGGTCTGGGCCACGTTCGGCACCTTGCTGGTGGTGTTCTTTTCGGCGATGTCGGCGATGGGCATCGCCGGCTACATCGGTATCGGCCTGTCGCCGCCGGTCGTGCAGGCGCCGCAGATCATCACAGTGCTGGCGATCGCCGACAGCGTGCACATCTGCCTGACGATGTTCGCGCTGATGCGCGAAGGCTGGGACAAGCACGCGGCCATCGTCGAGTCGATGCGCCTGAATTTCGTCCCCGTGTTTCTGACCAGCGCAACGACGTCGATCTGCTTCCTCGGCACCAACTTCACCGATTCGCCGCCGCTGACCGCTCTGGGCAACATCAGCTCGATCGGCGGCATGCTGTCCTGGGCGTTCGCGATGTCGATGCTGCCGGCGCTGCTCGCGATCCTGCCGGCGCGCGTGCCCAGGGAACGCAAGGTTTCCTGGATCACCACGGCGATGGACCGTCTCGGCGACTTCGTACTGAAAAACCGCAAGCCCGTGTTCTGGTCGGCGCTGCTGACGGTCACCGGGCTGACTGCCCTGGCGCCGCTCAACGAAGCCAACGATCACTTCGCGCACTTCTTCGACGAGAGCATCCGCTTCCGCACCGACACCGACTACACGGTCGACAATCTCACCGGCCTGTACTCGATCGAGTTCTCGCTCAAGTCGGGCGAGCCCAACGGCATCGCCGACCCCGAGTACCTGCGCAAGGTCCAGGCCTTCGCCGACTGGTGGCACGAGAATCCCAAGGTGCTGTACGTCGGCACCGTGACCGACGTCTTCAAGAAGCTCAACAAGTCGATGCACGGCGACGACGCGCAGTGGTATTCGCTGCCGGACAATCGCGAACTGGCGGCGCAGTATCTGCTGCTGTACGAGATTTCGCTGCCGTTCGGGCTGGATCTCAACAACCAGATCAACATCGACAAGTCGTCCACGCGCTTCGTCGTCGTCCTCAAGCACCTGAAATCGCGCGAGACCCGCGAGATCGAGGAGTCTGCGCAGGCCTGGCTGAGCGCCAACGCGCCGGGCATGGAGACGCTGGGTGTGTCCCCGGCGGTGATGTTCGCCTACATCTCGGAACGCAATATTCGCTCGAATTTTCTGTCGCTGCCGTTCTGCATGGCCGCGATCTCGCTGCTGCTGCTACCCGGCCTGCGCAGCCTGCGCTTCGGCCTGCTGTCGCTGGTCCCCAACCTGTTGCCGCTGGGCATGGCCTTCGGCGTCTGGTACCTGATCGACGGCGAGATCATCTTCACCCAGGCGGTCGTGCTCAACATGGTCGTCGGCATCATCGTCGACAACACCATCCACTTCCTCAACAAGTACCTGCGTGCGCGCCGGCAGATGGGCCGCACGCCGGAGCAGGCGATCCACTTTGCCTTCCACGAGGCCAGCTCGGCGATGATCGTCACGACGCTGATCCTGGCGTCCGGCTTCTTCATCCTCGCGCAGTCCGCGTTCCTGCCCAACAGCAACATGGCGCTGTTGACCACGATCGCGATCCTGCTCGCGCTGCCGGTGAACCTGCTGTTGCTGCCGCAGCTGGTGCTGCTGATCGACCGCCGGCGTGCACCCGCTTCCACTTTCCAGGAGTCCTCCGATGCCGATGTCACTTTCGCTGCCAAGTAAGCTGCTGTCCGCCGCGGCCCTCTCGCTGTGCGCGCTCGCCGCGCAGGCCGAGACGCCCGAGGACAAGGGGCTTGCCATCGCACGGGAGGCGGAGCACCGCAACGACGGTTTCGGCGATACCTCGACGACGATGCAGATGATCCTGCGCAACCGCCAAGGCGAGGAGTCCAAGCGCGAGATCCGCTCGCAGGTGCTGGAAGTCGCCGCCGACGGCGACAAGTCGCTGATCATCTTCGACCAACCCAAGGACGTCGAAGGCACCGCGCTGCTGACCTATTCGCACAAGGCGGCCGACGACGATCGCTGGCTGTACCTGCCCGCGCTCAAGCGCGTCAAGCGCATCGCCGGCAACAACAAGGCCGGCCCGTTCATGGGCAGCGAGTTCGCCTTCGAGGATCTGGGCTCGCAGGAGATCGAGAAGTACACGTACAAGTATCTGCGCGACGAGACGCTCGATGGTCAAGACTGTTTCGTCAGCGAACGCTATCCGGTGGACAACGACTCCGGCTATACGCGCCAGGTGATCTGGATGGACAAGGCCGAGTACCGGCCGCTGAAGATCGAGTTCTACGACCGCAAGCAGTCGCTGCTCAAGACGCTGGAGTTCAAGGACTATCAGAAGCATCTCGACAAGTACTGGCGCCCGAACCGCCTCGACATGGCCAACCAGCAGACCGGCAAGTCGACGACCCTGCTGTTCAAGGACTACAAGTTCCGCAACGGCTATGCCGATCGTGACTTCGACCAGAACAGCCTGAAGGCGGCGCGGTAAGCGCGCGCGTCGATCGTAGGATGGGCTGAACGCAGTGATGCCCATCGTTCGCGGTCTGCCTCGCAAGACGATGGGCTTCGCTCTGCTCAGCCCATCCTACAGGCCATGAGCGACAACGGAGGAGATTCGCAGTTGAAAATGCATGCCTGTGCGGTTCTCGCCTGCCTGCCGTTTGCGGCGCTCGCGGACGACAGCGAGCTGAAACTGTCGCTGGAACTGTCTGCCGAAACGCGCAGCTTCCTGCAGAACGCCGCTCACGCGAGCCAGGCCGACGACGCCGTCGGCGCCTCGCTGTCGGTGCTGCCGGAGGTCTACTACGCGTGGAGCCGCGACGGCAGCCTCACGTTCAAGCCGTTCGCGCGCTGGGGTTCGATCGACGACGAGCGCACGCACGCCGACATCCGCGAGCTGTTCGTGCAACAGCGCATCGACGCCTTCGACCTGCGCGCCGGCATCGGCCGCGTGTTCTGGGGCGTGACCGAGTCCGCGCACCTGGTCGACATCGTCAACCAGACCGACCTCGTCGAGAACCCGGACACCGAGGACAAGCTCGGCCAACCGATGTTGAGCGCGGCCTGGACCTCGCCTGCGGCCGGCACGCTGACCGGCTTCGTGCTGCCGTACTTCCGCGAACGCACGCTGCCCGGCGCTGACGCGCGCCTGCGCGCACCGCTGCCGTATGCGATCGACGACGCACAGTACGAATCGAACGATGAGGAGCGGCACGTCGACTACGCCGTGCGCTGGAACGTCTCGGCCGGACCGCTCGACCTGGGCCTGTCGCATTTCTCCGGCACCGCGCGCGCGCCACGCTTCGAGCCCAGCCTGACGCCGACCGGCCCGGTGCTGCTGCCGGTTTACGATCTGATCGAACAGACCGGGCTCGACGCCAACCTCATCACGCAGGGCGGCTGGATCTGGAAGCTCGAAGCGACCTACCAGCACAACCGCGTCGAAGACTACGCGGCGACCGTCGCCGGCTTCGAATACACCTTCACCGGCGTGCTCGGCAGCGCCTGGGATATCGGCGCGCTCAGCGAATACCTGTGGGACGGGCGCGGCGACAATGCGCCGACGCCGTTCCAGAACGACGTGTTCGTCGGCACGCGCATCGCCGCCAACGACACCGCCGGCACCGAAGTCCTCGCCGGCACGATCATCGACACGCAGCACGGCGGCGCCTTCGGCAATGTCGAGGCGAGCCGGCGCGTCGGCGAATCGGGCAAACTCGTGCTGGAGCTGCGGCTGTTCATGGATGCCGAGACGGACGACCCGCTGTACTTCTTCCGCCGCGACGATTATCTGCAGCTCGAATACATCCGTTATTTTTGAGGCCACGACGGCGCGCAGAGGAATTCAGGCATGTACACGCTCTACGGCATGACCGGCAGCGGCAACTGCTACAAGCCGCTGCTGGCGATGAAGCAGCTCGGCATTCCTCACCGCTGGCAGGAAGTGGCCGTGGTCAAAGGCGAGACGCGCACACCGGAATTTCTGGCGAAGAATCCGAACGGCAAGGTGCCGCTGCTGGAGCTGCCGGACGGTCGCCTGCTCGCCGAGTCCAACGCGATGCTGTGCTACCTCGCCGAAGGCACGCCGCTGCTGCCGTCCGAGCGCTACGAGCGCGCGCTCGTGCTGCAATGGCTGTTCTTCGAGCAGTACAGCCACGAGCCTTACATCGCGACGGTGCGCTTCTGGGTGCACTACCTGGGCAAGCGCGACGAATGGCGCGAGAAGATTCGCGAGGCGATGAAGAAGGGCTACGCCGCGCTCGGCGTGATGGAACAGCAGCTGCGCAAGACCTCGTTCATCGCCGGCAACGACTACACCGTCGCCGACATCGCGCTGTACGCCTACACGCATGTCGCCCACCAGGGCGGCTATCGACTCGACGACTATCCGCAGGTCCAGGCGTGGCTCCAGCGCGTCGAGCGCCAGCCGGGTTTCGTGTCGATGCTGTAGGGAAATCGTCATGCCCGCGCAGGCGGGCATCCAGAATCTGCACGCTCACAGCGACTCTCTGGATTCCCGCATTCGCGGGCATGACGACAGTCAGAACCGATAGTGCAGGCCCAGGCTGATCACCGGCCAGTAACGCCGCGACTCGATGTCTTTCTCGAAGTTCTGCCGCTCCTGTTCCAGCGCGTCCTGGAACGTGGTCGCGCGCGGATCGCTGCCGTTGACGTCGAAGCCGGTCAACTGATTCGACGGATCGCAGGCGGCGGCGCTGGAATCGCAGGCGCGGCCGGTCGCGGTCAGCGCCACTTCGGGCTGGTCGGCGAACAGCACGCCGGCGTCGAAGCTCCAGCCAAAGCCGGTGCCGGCGGTGGTGCCGCCCCAGCCGAGGCCCGCGTAGGGCGCGAACGAACCCATCCGCACGTCGCCGTCGAGGCGGCCGGTCGCGGTGTACTGGGCGTTGCCGATCTGGTACTCGTCGTTGTTCGCGATCGTGAAGAAATCCACGCTCGGCGGCTTGCTGTAGCCGCCAGCGCTGATGCGGAAACCGCCGCTGAAGGGACGCAGGTCGAGCATGCCGAACACGGCGCCGACCTTTGTGTCGGTTTCGTAGTCGATGCCGTCGACATCGACGGTGCGGTCGAGGCTGCCGAAGGCGTAGCCGGCGCGCAGATCCAGAAGACTGCCGAGGCCGATGCCGTATTCCAGACCGACGCCGCCGCTGCCAACGCGCAGGCCGATCTCCTGGGCGAGTCCCTCGTCCGCCGCCGCCGCCGAAGTCGCCAGCATCAGTCCGCAGGCCAGCATTCTTTGCACGCGCATGTCGTTCTCCCTGTTGTTGCCCGCGAGCGCCCTCATTGTGCGTCGGATTGTGCGCCGGCCGCCCAGTCGATGGACAGATGAATGACGAAGTCCGGCGACGCGTCGATGATCGGATCTTCCTGGATGCCGAGGCGCCACTGCGTGCCCGCCGCGCTGCGATAGGCGAAGCCGAACACGAGCTGGCCGCCCGGATCGGCGAGCGCCGCCAGGCCGCTGTCGTCGTACAGCGGTGCGTGCCAGTAGAACTGCACACCGGCGTCGAGCGCGTCGGTCAGCGCATAGCCCAGCGACAGCCAGCCGAAAGGCACGACCGTTTCCTTCATGTCTTCGAGCAGGCCGTCGGCCTGCAGCGCGCTGACACCGGCACCGAACACGCCGCTCCAGCGCGCGTCGCCGCCCAGCGCATAGGCGTGTTCGTACCAGGCGGATGCACCCAGGCCGCCGCCGAGCAGGCGGTCCTTTTCGCCGGTGGGCAGCTGCAGCAGCGCCTTGGCGCAGCCGCCGGCGATCCCGCAGTGCGCCGCATCCAGGCGCAGGTCGCCGAAGACGGAGTCGCCCTCGTCGAGGTCGAACATCGTTTCGCCGTTGCGCTCGTAGATGTAGCGGTACTCGTCGCGCGCCATCTGCTCGCGCCCGCCGTTGGGCAGGCCGAACCAGTCGTGCCAGGTCTCGATGCCGGAATCGAGCACGCCGCCGCCCACCATCAGTACCGGCAATTCGACGCCGAGCATGATGTCGTCCCAGCGCCAATGCTGCTGATAGCTCAGGCGCGCGGCCTCGCCGTCGAGCCGGATCGTTTCGCCGGGCGCCTGTTGCAGGACGTACTCGTTGGTCCAGTCCAGGACGAACTTCAGGCCGGCCTGCGGCTGCGCCGCGCCCGGCATCGGCAGCGGCGCGTGTCGCGCCAGCGCCGCCTGGTTGAACGCTGAAAAAACAAAGGCTTCGCGCGCTTCGGCGGCGCCGGTCAGAGCGCAACACACGGTCGCGGCCGCTGCGAGGCGGCGGGTGTAAGGGCGCATGGCAATCCTGTTTCCGGAGTCGCGGCATTGTGCCGGCATTCACCGGTTGCGTGCAGGCCCGCGCGGTGCGGGCGATGGGCGCTTTTTCGCCCATCTTTGGCCTCATCTGCTAGCATCCGTGCCCCGTTTGCGTAGTACCGAGTGCCGTGTCATGCGTTTCGTCACCGAAAACACCCGCATCAAGTCGATTAGCGAAGTCTCCACGCCGGCCGAGATCCAGGCCGAGCTGCCGCTGACCGATGCCGCGTCGAGGACCACCTTCAACGCACGCCGCGAAGTCCAGGACCTGCTGCACGGCCGCGACGACCGCCTGCTGGTCATCGTCGGACCGTGCTCGATTCACGACACCGAGGCGGCGCTGGACTACGCGCGCCGCCTGCTGCCGCTGCGCGAGCAGCTGAGCAAGCACCTGCAGATCGTCATGCGCGTGTATTTCGAGAAGCCGCGCACCACGGTCGGCTGGAAGGGCCTGATCAACGACCCCGACCTCAACGACCAGTTCAACATCAACAAGGGCCTGCGCGTCGGCCGCAAGCTGCTGTTGCAGCTCAACGAAATGGGCGTGCCCGCCGGTGTCGAGTACCTCGACATCCTGACGCCGCAGTACCTCACCGATCTGGTGACCTGGGGCGCGATCGGCGCGCGCACCACCGAATCGCAGCTGCATCGCGAGCTCGCGTCCGCGTTGTCCTGCCCGGTCGGATTCAAGAACGGCACCGAAGGCAGCGTCAAGGTCGCGGTCGACGCGGTGATGTCAGCTTCGCATCCGCACCGCTTCCTGTCGCTCACGCACCAGGGCCATGTCGCGATCTTCGAGACCACCGGCAACGAGGACTGCCACATCATCCTGCGCGGCGGCAGTGCCGGCACCAACTACGACGCCAAGAGCGTCGACGCCGCCTGCGCGGCGCTGACCAAGGTCGGCCTGCGGCCGCAGGTGATGATCGACTTCTCGCACGCCAACTCCAGCAAGCAGCACAAGCGCCAGGTCGTCGTCGGCAACGACGTCGCCCACCAGATCGCCGGCGGCGACGAGCGCGTCATCGGCGTGATGATCGAGTCGCACATCCTCGAAGGCCGGCAGGACGTGAAGCCCGGCGAGCCGCTGGCCTACGGCCAGTCGATCACCGACGCCTGTATCCATTGGGAAGACACCGCCGAGCTGCTGCGGCATCTCGCCAACGCGGTGGAGCGGCGCCGGCTGCGCAACGCGCGCAGCGCCTGAAACTTTCCCGTGTCACGACAAGGCCCGCTCGATGCGGGCCTTTTTGTTGACGAGCCGTGCTCGGCGCTGTCAGGCCATTGCGCTATTCCGCAACGACCGCCGAGGCGTAAGATCGGCCGCGTCCAGACAAGGAGGGATCCGTCATGTCCAGGAAACTCTTGTGGGTCTGCGCCGGCTCGATGTTGCTCGCCGCCTGCGGCGGGGGCGATTCCGGCGACAAGGGCCCGACGCTGGCCGAAGCGCGCTCCGACGCGGTGATCGACAACGCCGAGAGCGCCGCACAGGCCGCAGCCTACATCGCGATGGTCAACGACATCGACGGCCTTGCCGACAACCGCGATCTCGACGACCAGTTCCGCGGCAAGGCGGCGCGCGCAGTGATGAAGTTCCGGCTGGAGGACGACTGCCCCGGCGGCGGCGATTTCGCGATCTTTGACAACGACGATCCCGACTTCCTCACCCTGCAGTTCAACAACTGCACCAGCGAGAACGCCGAAGTGCTCGACGGCCAGGTCACGCTGCAGTGCCTGGCCGGCTCGTTCCAGGACGATTCCTGCACCAACGTTCTGATCACCTACGGCGTCGGCAACGACGATTTCTCGTTCCGCGATCCGCAACGTTCCGCTTCGCTGGTCGGGCCCTGGCGCGTGATCACGACCAGCAACAGCATCCGCGTCGAGCAATCGCTGGAGCTGCTGGCGCGCGACGACGGTCGCGATCTGCAGGTTGCCGCGGTGACGCAGAATTTCTTCAACGACCTGGAACAGGACGGCAGCGGCGGCGGGCTCGCTTCGATCGGCGGCAGCGCCGGCGCCTCTTTCAGCAGCATGAACGTCGAATGCGCAACGGGCCTGGTGACCTTCACGACGCTGGAGCGCGTGCAGATCAACTCGTCGGGCCAGCTCGTCGGCGGCCGCGTGCGCGTGTCGAACCAGGCGGGCGCGTCCGCGGAAGTCGCGTTCTCCTCCGACGGCACCGTCACCGTCACCTACAACGGCGCGACGCAGACCTTCCCGAGCAGCCGCTTTGAGCGCTTCTGCGAGATCGACGACGGTTCGGGCTGAGCCACCCGGCGCGCCGATCTATGCAACGCTCGGTTTAGCGGGCATTGTCGCCTCAGCCTGAACCGGATTTTCGGCGACGCCCTGCGGTCGCGTGAAGTTGCCCGGATACCGCCGGTCGCGCAGCCGCATGAACGGCGCTTCGACCAGCCGGTACAGCGCCGCACCGAGAACCACCGCCGCGACCGTGATCGCGATCAGCGTCGCCGACGACGACCAGCCGTCCTGCTGGCCGTACTGGTTCAGGATGTGCGCGAGTGGCTTGTGCGACAGGTAGATCGAGTACGACCACAGCGCCAGGTGGTAGGCGCCGGGGATGCGGATGCGCTGCAGCGGCGAGGCCGGGCTCAGCGCCGAGATCACCAGCAGTGCGAAAGCCGCGGCGACGGCGGAATAGCCGAAGGCCGTCATCGCAAAACCATAGCCGTAGCCATCGATGTAGTAGCCGCGATACATCGCCCACAGCATCAGCGTGCTTGCCGCGATGCCGAGCGCGAAGCTCGCGCGACCGCGCGCAGTGACGCGCCGCCACAGCTGCGGGTGGAAGTTCTTGAGCAGCGCGACCGCGAGGCCCGGCACGAATTCGTCGAAGCGGCACAGCGTCGCGTAGTAGACATTCGGGTAGTAGCCCTTGATGGCGCCGAAATCTTCGCGCCCGTACAGGCTCCACAGGCTCGCGCGTGCGACGATGCCAACGACGACCAGCAGCGCCAGCAGCATCCACGCCTGGCCGCGGCGCGTACCGATACGCAGCGCCAGCAGAACGACCAGCGGTAGCACGAAGTAGAACTGCTCCTCGATGCACAGCGACCACGCGTGCGAGAACGCCGTCCCCGGCCTCAGCTGGATGTTCTGCGTAAAGCTCAGGAACTGCCACAGCGGCGGCGGCTCCTTGCCGCCCATCACCGATGGGAACAGGAAGTACGCCGCGAGCACCACCCAGAACGCCGGCCAGGTGCGCAGCGCACGGCGCGCATAGAAGAACTTCGGCGACAGCGTCTCGCCGCGCGCGAGCCCGGCGAACAGCTGGTTGCCGATCAGGTAGCCGCTGAGCACGAAGAACAGGTCGACGCCGACCCAGCCCACTTCGCTGGCCCAGCCGAAGGTCGGCTCGCGGCTGACGAAGACCATGTAGTGGTACATGAACACGAGTGCGATCGCGAGCGCGCGCAGCGTGTCGAGGCCGTTGGCTCTTGGGTTGGAACTGCTCACGATCGGTTCTTTCAGGAAACGAGGTCAAAAAAGCGCTGGCACAGCCTAAGGAATGAACGCCGACTCGTAGCGCCCCCACGCACCTATGGGCGCTTTAGTCCAAATCTCGTGGAAAAATGAAGGGGCCCCGTTCAGGGTCCTGCCCTGCTGCGACCGTTACGCCGAAAGGTAGGCGAGCAGTGCGCCCTGGTTCCAGGTGTCGTGGCCCTCGATGAGTTTCCCGTCCAAGAACCGGAACCATGTCGAGCCCACGACATCGAACGGCTTGCCCGTCGGCTGGAGCCCGAAGGCAGCACCCTGGTGCGTTCCGGACAAACGCCAGCGGAGCACGACGGTGTCACCGTCCGCAGCCGATCCTTCGATCTTGATCCGGATGTCGGGAAATGCCGAGATCAGCTCCCGGCGGACTGAATGAAACTCGGCAGCGCCCTTGATGGTCTGGCCTTCAAGGTAGCCAATGCAATTCGGGACCATCAGTTCGTCGATAGTGGCGTCCCGTCGATTGTTCCAGCTGTCCTCCATCCACCGTATTGCCAGCGCCCGATTGTTCTCGCGCATTTGATCCCCCGATCCCGGCCCTGATGGCCGAAGCCCGTAAGCTGCTCCGGACCAGCAGTCGCGTCAAGCAATAGCAGCAACGCGCCCGCAGCTCACGCCCACCTCAGGAGCGCCCGATGTGCCTCGTCACGGCGAGACTCGATACGCCTCACGCGGCCCTCCGAGACTGATCACGACGTAGCCTGACTGGACCGCGAGCCCCGCCCACTGCCAGCCCTTCGGCACTCGCGCCACGATCAGGCCCGAAACCACGATTCCGCAGTAATCCGGCGGCGCGGGAAGGCGGGTGAACGCAGCGAACTGTTCGGCGGGATATGGCTGGACGTCCTGAGGGTTGCGGTCCCAACCGGAATTGCCCTTCATGAAGGCAACAAGCTGGTCGGCTCTCCGCTCCAACTTCAGAACCTCCACGCGCTCACCCTCCGAATTCCGCAGCGTATAGACGCCGACAAGTTCGTCCGCGCATGCGAAAACGTGAAACGCAGGTGCGCACAGGAGGGCGGCGAGTAGTAGCTGCTTCATATCAAAACGAACGTGACGTCATGAATGCGCCGGTACGCTGGCCTCGTCACTGCGAGGCCCTTGCGCGCAGCGAAGGGGACGATCATTCACAGCAGCTCTCACATTGCCATGTGTTGGCGGACGCTGCTTCTGCTCACGAAATGGCTGATGACGATCACCTCGATGCAGCGGCTCGTACTCAGATTGTTGTATCGGTGCGCCCCCATCTCCAGATCGCTGTCCCAGCCGATCTCGTCACCCATCTCCACATCCGCCGGCTCCTGGATTTCGACGATCGTGAAGCCGTGCAACTCCGTTTCGATCGCAACAATGCCCTTCGAGCGATTGACCGCGTAGACGCGCCCGTTCATATCGGCGCTCGAAGTCGTACTAAACGCAGCGACATAAATGTTGCCGCAAAGAGCGGCCCATGGCCGCGATCTCAAGCTGCGCGCACGCAGCTATCGCGGCCATGGGACGCTCCTACAGTCGCTCAAAACATGCTGCGGCATTGGCGACTCCCTCCGGCCTGTGCAGCTCGAACCGCAGCTCGCCTTGGGCGGTGACACCCGCGTGCTGCCACCCCGCGGCTTCGTAGAAATGTTGTGCGCGCGTACCCGGCGCCGTCGTGAGCCACAGCTGCTGCAGCCCTTGCGACCACAACCACGCGACCAAGGCATCAAGTAGCTGCCGGCCATAGCCGCGCTTGTCGTGCCCCGGCTCGACGAACAGCGCCCAGATGTTGCCGTTGGCAGCGTTGCCGGTGGCGAAGCCGACGATCCTGTCATCCGCTTCAATCACCCAGCCGCGCCCGGAGCCCTCGATCGCGGGAACGTAATCCGCTTCGGTGATGACGGAGGACACGAGCCGGTTCTCGGTGACGGCCATGCGCGCGGCGTGCATCATCGGAATATCCGCACGGACGGCTCGCCGCACTCTCGCTGCGTGCTTGAACTTCATCACGACGGCGCGCGCCTACACGACAACGTTCTTGGCGAGCGTCTTGAACCGGTCGCCGTTCTTCTGTACGACAGTGATGGTCACCTGGCCGGTCTTGCTGGTGTTGATATCCCGCACCGTGCCGGTCTTGCCCTTGTGCGTGCCTCCCACCACGGTGCACTGCGCCCCGTCCTTCAGTTTTCCGGCCATGTCATCCCCCATCTATTCGTGACGCCAAAAGGAACGGGCAAATCCGCTATGCGTAGCGGACATTTCTGCTACGGCGAAGCTGCAGTCAGCGGGCAGCCGCATTGAGCGCCTCGGCGCCGAACCCGAAGGTAAGGAGCACATAGAAGACGGCCGCCCACACCCACACGCCAACGACAGCCCAGGCGGCCAACTGTCTGGATTGCGCGCCCAAAGCGACTGCGCCGGCGCATGTCAGCACGGGGCCGAGGATGAGCGGCGACAAGAGGCCGAGGCCGGGTGTGCCGTACCGGGCCATGAACCGCTCCGTCCGTGCGCCGATGTAGCTCTCTCTGTTGAGCTTACCCGTGAGCCATGTGCGAAACGCGGTGCACAGGTAGACGGTCAGCAGGACGCCAACCGACGATGCGAAGCCCACCGTGATGCCGGTCATCACCGGCTCGGTCTTCATGATGATCGCGGGCGGCAGCGCTGCCCATAAATCGATTAGCGCCAACGCGCCGATGACGAGATGTTCCACGTAAGCCTCCTTTTCTGCCCGCTAACACGCGTTGGCCCTGATTTACTGCGCACCCGTCCGGCAACCTTTCGCCTGCACCAAGCCCCAGCCATACACCGGATCAAACCCGGGCTCGCCGAGGTCGCGGGCCTTGCGTTGCAGGGCTTCGCGGAGGGCGGCGGGCTTTTCGTCAGGGTGGTGCAGGCTTTCGAGGGCAACGGCGGCGGTGACGTAGGGCGCGGCGTAGGACGTGCCTTGGCGGAACACGCCGGCGCTGCCGGCGGCCGGGGTCCAGATGTCGACGCCGGGGGCGGCGACACTCAAGTAGTCGCCGCGGTTGGCGGACGGGTAGATGTTGAGACGGCGGTCGATGGCGGTGACGGCGATCACGTCCGGATAGGCCGCGGGATATTGCGGCGGCGCGTCGGGGCCGAGGTTGCCGGCGGCGGCGACGAGGGTGATGCCGGAGTCCTGCATGCGCCGTACTGCGGCCGCGAGTACGCGGCTTTCCGGACCGGCAATGCTCAGATTGACGACGGCCGGCCGCTGCGACGCGATCCAGTCGAGGCCGGTCACCAGGCGCACGGTGTCGGTCGAGACGGTGCCGTCGTCGTTCGTCGAGAACACGTCGGCGACGAACAGCTCGGCTTGCGGCAGCAGGCCGGGAAACTCGCTGTTCTCGGCGCCGGCGAGCTGGGTCGCGATCGCGGTGCCGTGATCGGCCGCGAGACCGCCGCGCGCGAAGCGGCGTTGTTCGATGTGCCGCCCGGCCAGCGCCGGATGCGCGCTGTTCACGGCGCTGTCGACGATGCCGATGCGCACGCGCGCGTCGCAGCTGCGCGGCCAGCCGATCAGCTCGTGGCCGTAGCAGCGCACGCCTTCGCAGGCCGCGGATGTCGGCGCCGTGGCTTCGGCCAAGCCGAATTTCACGTTGCTGTCGTAGAAGCCGCCCGGATCGAGCGCGCGCAGCACGCCGAGCGCCTTGCGCAGAGGCAGCCCCAGCGGCGCGCGGATGCTGAACAGCATCAGCTGCAGCGTCGGCAGGCGCCGCCTGGCGCCGATGCGGAAGCCCTGCGCGGTCAGCAGCGACAGGCTTTCGGCGCCGAGGTTGAGGCCGATGATGTCGTCCGCCTCGAAATCCAGATCCAGATCGGAGGCATGGTCGAGCGGGTCGTCGAGCACGTCGAAGGCCCAGTCCATGTCACCGAAGCTGAAGTCGCCGTCGGACTGCGCGTGGGCCACGGATACGCCCAGCACCATCGCCGCGAGCAGGCCCAGACCGCGTTTCATCCTCTCCCCCTTGCCCGGTTGCCGGGAACTCACTCTTTCTTGGTCGCCGAGCGATGGAATAGAGTCTCGGTCTGATCCGTTCTACTGGCAAGCCTGTCGTTTGCACATGGGCGATACCTTTCGCTCCGATTTGATCGCCCTGTTGCCGCGGCTGCATCGGTTCGCGCTCGCCTTGAGCACGGACCGCGACCGTGCGGACGACCTGGTGCAAGCGGCCTGCGAGCGCGCCCTGACCCGGCGCGCGCAATGGCAACCCGGAACCCAACTCGATAGCTGGATGTTCACAATCCTGCGCAATTTATGGATCGATCAGCTGCGTGCGCGGCCGCGCGAAGTCGTGCTCGACGACGACGCGCTCGAAGCGCTGCCCGACGACCGCGACTGGAATCGCGAGATCGAAGCGCAGATGAGCCTCGACCGGGTGCTGGCGGTGATGCGCGAGCTAAGCCCGGCGCTGCGCTCGGTGCTGGGACTGGTGTGCGTCGACGGACGTTCGTACAAGGAGGCGGCGGAGGCGCTCGGCGTCCCGATCGGCACGGTGATGAGCCGCCTGTCGCGCGGGCGCATGGAGCTGCTGCGCCGGCTCGGCACGCCGCAGGGGGTGGGCCATGATGCGACCGTCTGACGAACAGTTGATGGCTTATGCCGACGGCGAGCTGCCGGCGGCCGAGGCCGCCGCGATCGCGGCGCTGGCCGAGAGCGATCCGGCGGTGGCGCGGCGCATCCACGCATTCGCGGCGACGCGCGCCTTGCTGCAACAGAGCTTCGCGCAGGCAGAGATTCCGCAGCGCACGCTGCAGTTTCTGCGTGAGGGCGCGGCCAGTGCGCCGCGCGCACGGCGCCGCTTGCCGCGCTGGCTGCCGATGGCGCTGGCGGCGAGCTTCGTCGCCGGTATCGCCATCGTGCTGCTGATGGACACCTTGCGCGGCGGTGCGGGGTTCGCGCCCACCGCGGCCCCCGCCGCGCTGCAAGCCGCGCTCGAAGGCACGGCCAGCGGCGTGCCGGTCGAGCGCGTGATCGACGGCCGATCCGTCGAGCTGCTGCCGCTGGCGACGCTGCAAACCGCCGATGGCCGCTATTGCCGCGAGTATTCGCTCACACCGCTCGACCCGGGCGGCGCCGCGGCCGAACGGGCGCTGGCCTGCCGCGACGCCGGCGGTGCCTGGCAACGACAGTCCGCGCCCGCGGCGGCGCACGCGGCTGAGCAGGGCGACACCTACCGGCTCGCCGGTGCGGAACCGGGTGCGGCGCCGGCTGGGGCACGGCGTTTGTCGCCGGACCAGGAGCGTGCGGCGATGGCCAGCGGTTGGCGCTGAGACAGGATTAACCAAGGATTGACCGAGGCTTGACCAGCGCGCCGCACAGACGGCGCGCGGAGGATGGGGGAAGAAGCATGAGGAACAGGGCCACGTGGGGCCGGGCGGCCGTGTGCGTTCTCGTTGCGGCAACGCCGCTGGCGAGTCTTGCCGCGCCGACCGACGACGAGACGATCCCGCCGTATCGCGAGTGGGACTGGCGCGTCACCGGCCTGATCCAGGGCGACGGCATGCTGGCGACCGACCAGATCCCGGAACGCGTCCGTGACGCCAGCCTGCGGCGCGCGCGCATCGGCGGCCGCGTCGACTGGGGCGATGCCTGGCGTTTTCGCGCCGGTGTCGATTTTTCCGACGGCCCCGAGCTGCGCGAGCTGTCACTGGAGTACGGCACCGACTGGGGCTCGGTGGAGTTCGGCCGCGTCATCGAACCGTTCGCGCTGCTGCAGGCGGGCGCATCGTCATTGCCGCTGATGGAGCGTCCACAGCCGCTGGGCCTCGCGCCCGGCTATGGCCTGGGCGTCGCGATCAACAGCGGCGGCGAAGCGTGGGGCCTGGGGCTGGGCTATTTCCGCGCGACGAAAAATGACGAGACCTTCGGCGGCCGCGAGGAGGATGCGCTGACCGGGCGCGTCACTTTTGCGGCGTATCGCAGCGAGGACAGCATCGTGCACGTGGGCGCGTCGGCGAGCCTGCGCGAAGTCTCCAGCAGCGACGACATCCTGCGCTTCGTCGCGATTCCGGAAACGGTGCTGCTGCGCGGCTACGACACCGACAGCCCGCTGCTGGTCAGCGACGGCGCGCCAGGCTATCGCCTCTACGGCGTCGAGTTCGCGGCGCTGCACGGCCCGCTGATGCTCAAGGCGGAGGTGCTGCGCGCGGACGTCGACGCGGTCGTCAATCTCGACACCTTCTTCGACGAGGGCGAGTTCGAGTTCGTGTCGCCGAGCTACAGCGGCTATTACGTCGAGGCGTCGTGGACGATCACGGGCGAGCTGCGCGACTACAGCGTGCGCCACGGCATGTTCAGCGGCATCCGCCCGCAGTCGGCGCTGCGCCGCGGCGGCTGGGGCGCGTTCGAGGTTGCGGCGCGCTACAGCGCCACCGACCTGTCGGACCCGAAGCTCGGCGGCGAGCGCGGCAGCGTCGCGTCGGCGGCGCTGAACTGGTGGCCGGACCCGTTCATGCTGGTTGCACTGGAGGGCCTGCACATCACCGAAGAGGCCGCCGAACGCGAGGAGTCCGCCGAGCTGCTGCAGCTGCGGGTCCAGCTCAATTTCAGCTATCCGTATTGAGAAGGGGCTCGCAGGGGTCGTGTGCGGGCACGGAATAAAGCAGCCGTTGCACCCGTTTTGATTCATGAAGGGCTGCCGGAGTGGACGGCCCATGCAAACAAGAGGGAGAAGCCATGTCTCAATCCGTAGTCCACATGCGCCACGGCGGTTGGGTCGTTGCGGCGCTCGCCTTGGGCCTGAGCGCCTGCACCGGCAGCGGCGGCGACAATCTGTACGGCGGCGGCGGCAATGCCACCGACGGCTGCGGCGAGGTGACCGGGTCCGGCCCCGGCGCCGGATCGGCGAGCGCGCATGCCGAGGCCAGCCGCAGCGAATCGGAGGTGAAGGTCACGCAGGAGAACGGCAAGTTCGTCGCCTCGCGCATCGTCACGCTGAGCAACGATTTCGGCGGGGCCGCGCAGACCGACGTGACGATCGACACCGGCAACGGCAACGTCG
Source organism: Sinimarinibacterium sp. (assembly GCA_041659605.1). Taxonomy (GTDB): domain Bacteria; phylum Pseudomonadota; class Gammaproteobacteria; order Nevskiales; family Nevskiaceae; genus Solimonas. Next base: position 94,449 of record JBAZXW010000003.1, read on the forward strand.
GTACCTGCCGCCGCGACGGAGGTTACGTCTTCAAGGTCTACGCCTATGCGCGCGGCGCGAGCGAGCAGGAGGCTCGCGACAACCTCGATCGCGTCAGCGTCAGCCACAGCGACACACTGGCGGCGGGCACGCTGACCCTGAACACGAGCGCGACGCTGACTCCGATCAGCGATCCCGGGCTGCCGGTGCCGCTGCCGGGCACCGGCACCGACAACGTCGAGTGGGGAGCGACGGTGCTCGCCGGCCTTCCCGCTTCGGCGAGCTACGTCTTTGACCTCGGCACTTCGAACGGCGTGATTGAAGCGACCGGCTTCTCCGGCAGCAGCGCGACGCTCGACAGCAGCAACGGCGAAGTCGCACTCGACGGCCGCTGGGACGATGCTGCTCTGGATACCAGCAACGGCTACGTCGTCGTCGACGGCGATTTCGGCGGCCTCGACGCATCGACCAGCAACGGCGGCATCGTCGCCGACCTTGACAGCAACCGCAGCGCCGACGTCACGCTGGGCACGACCAATGGCGAGATCGACGTGCACCTGCGCGCCAACGGCTCGGCCGGCTATGACCTGAGCGCAGATGCGACCAACGGCGAGGTCGAGATCAGCGTCGGCGGCACGCAGCCGGTCGGCACGCAGACCGACGAGGCTAAGCACTACCAGACGCCGGACTACGACAGCCGCGCAGTGCAGATCAGCGTGCAGGCCGACACCAGCAACGGCATCGTCAGCATCCGCGATTGAACCCGCCCCCACCCCAACCCTCCCCCGCACGCGGGGGAGGGAGTTTCATGGAGAGGTTATAGACCTCAGAAGTACTCGCCCTTGAACAAATTGGCGAACACGACCTGCTCCAGCGTCGGCTTGGCGCCTTCCTTGCGGCCCTTGGCGGCGGTGGAGGACGGGAACAGCTGGAAGCCCTTGTTGAGCAGGTAGTCGTTGACCTTGGGCCACAGCGCGTAGCTGATCGCGGCGGCGGTGCCCAGCGGCGTGGCGATCGACTTGGGCTTGTCGACGATCGCGCGCATCACCGTGTCGCCGGCCTTTTCCGGACTCCAGGTCGGCACGTAGTCGTAGAGCTTGGTCGGCGCGATCATCGGCGTACGCACCAGCGGCATGTAGATCGCCGTGACCTCGATGTTGAGATGCTTGACCTCCGCCGACAGGCAGCGCGAGAACGCATCGAGCGCGGACTTGCTGGCGACGTAGGCCGAGAAGCGCGCCGCGTTGGCGAGGACGCCGATCGAGCTGATGTTGATGATCTGGCCGCTGCGACGTTTGGCCATCATCGGCAGGAAGTTGAGGATCATGCGCACGGCGCCGAAGTAGTTCAGCTGCATCGTGCGTTCGAAGTCGTGGAAGCGGTCGAGCGACTCGATCACCGCGCGGCGGATCGAGCGGCCAGCGTTGTTGACGAGGACGTCGACGTGATCGAAGTCCGCGAGGATGCGCTGCGAGCAGGCGTCGATCGCTGCCAGGTCGGTGAGGTCGCAGGGATAGACGTGCGCCTCTCCGCCCATCTTCTCGATGATGCGCTGCGTCTCTTCCAGCTTCTCGCGCGTGCGCGCGACCAGGATCACCTTGGCGCCGGCCGCGGCGAGCTTCTTGGCGACGATGAAGCCGATGCCGGACGACGCGCCGGTGACGACGGCGACCTTGCCGGAGAGCTTCTGCACCGCACGCTCCGTCACCTTGACGTGCAGGTCGAGATGCAGCTCCCAGTAGGCCCACAGCTTGTCGGCGTAATCGCTGATGTCGGGGCACTGGATGTCGGAACCCTTCAGCACCTTGCGCGCGTGCTTGTCGTCGAACACCGCCTGGTTGCTGATGTAGCCGAGCACCGACACCGGCACGCCGATGGCCTTGGAGATGCGGCGGCGCACCGTCTCCGGAATGCGGTCACCGACCCTGTTGCTCATCTGCCGGACCGCGGCCGGCACCGCCGGCAGTTCGAACTTCTTCGCGAAATGGGGGCCGTGCGCCGCCTCGAAGATCGTCTGCAGCAGCTGGCCGACTGTCGGCGAATGCGACTGGATCAGGCAGAAGCACTCGCCGTCATGGCCGTCCTGGTGCGCGATGTAGTCGAGCGCCTTGGCGATGTAGTCCACCGGCGCCAGCGGCACGCGCCCGCCCTCGACGCCGAGCAGCGGCAGCCACTTGGGCATCGAGTGGCTGATCTTCTGGATCGTCTTGAAGAAGTAGTAGGGCCCGTCGATCTTGTCCATCTCGCCGGTCTCGGAGTGACCGACGACGGCGCCCGGACGGTAGATGCGGAACGGCACGCGCGCATCCTCGCGCACGATCTGCTCGGACTGGAACTTGGTGCGGAAGTACGGGTGGCCGAGGCGCTGGCCCTCGTCGAACATGTCCTCGGTGAAGCGGCCGACGAAGTCGCCGCCGGCGACGGCGACGCTCGACACGTGATGCAGCCGCACCTTGCCGCCGAGGTCGTTGCAGAAGGCGACGAGGTTGCGCGTGCCCTCGTTGTTGATGCGGTCGCCGGTCGCGTCATCCATGTTCATGTCATAGACGGCGGCGAGGTGGAAGACGTGGTCGATCTGCCCCTTGATCTTCTTGAAGTCGGCGGCCGAGACCAGGCCCGGCGTGGTGATGTCGCCGTACATCGGCAGCAGATTCCTGCCGGCCTCGCCATAGCGATGCTTGAGCGCGTCGACCTTGTCCTTCGACGACTCGCGCACCAGCACATAGACCTTGGCATTGTCGCGCTTGAGCAACTGCTCCAGCAGAAACTTGCCGATGAAACCCGTTGCTCCGGTGACAAAGTAATTCACGTGCGTACTCCTGACTTTCTGTGCGATACATGCCGTCCCGGGGTTCTGTACGGCCCGGTTCGGGCGGCGCTATTTTCCGTCGCGCCCTTTGAAATCTTCCATGGTCTTGTAGACACCGATCACGTGCTCGGCAAGCCAGTCGAACAGGCGCACCGGCAAAAGGCCCTTGAGCGCGTTCGACAGATACACCGTCCACGGCAGGATCAGCCGCGGCGCGCCACGCTTCATCGCCGCCCAGACTTTGGTCGTCACGTATTCCGGTGTCAGGATCGGCGTGAACAGCATGCCCTTGGCGCCCTCGAACATGCCGGTGGAAATGTAGGTCGGGTTCACGGTCAGCACCTTGACGTGATCGTGCCCCGCCTGCGCCAGTTCCAGGCGCACCGAGTCGCTCCAGCCGGTCGCCGCCCACTTCGAGCCGCAGTAGACGCTCATGCGCGGATTGGAGACCAACCCGGCCGCCGACGCAATGTTGACGATGCGGCAGGGGCTGCCCTTTTTCTCGATCATCGCCGGCAGGAAGGCGCGTGTGATGTACATCGGCGCGAGCGCGTTGATCGCCATCGTCAGCCAGGTGTCCTGGACGTTGTCGTGCTCCCAGAAGTACTTGCCGCGCACGATGCCGGCGTTGTTGATGAGGATGTCGATCATGCCGACGTCCTTTTGCACCTTCGCGGCAGCTTGTTCAATCGCCTCGCGGCTGGAGACATCGACGATGTAGCTGTAGACCTTGCCGCCCTTGTTCTTGAGCTCGGCGACGGTCGCCTGCAGCGCGGCCTGGTTGATGTCCCACAGCACGACCGCCGCGGCGCCTTCCATGACGGCGCGCTGCGCGTAGATCTTGCCCATGCCCATCGCCGCACCCGTGATCAACAGGTGCTTGCCGGCGACGGTGTGTATCGGTGACGCCATGCCTCGTTCCCCAATGCGCTTGCGCCTGCCTTCGACCCGACGGCAGGCGGTGAATTCAGTAATCCCCTTCGCGGTGCCGGGCGGATTCCGACAGCTCGCGGCGCTGGGTCAGGCGTTCGGCAGCATCCTTGTCGGTGACCCAGATGACCTCCGGGAACAGCAGGACGCGCAGCAGCCCGACCAGCATGTAGAGATAGCTTAGTGAAAACAGGATGCCGCAGAAAATCGACACCCACTCGAAATTCGGCGACAGGAACTTGATGCCCCACCACGAGGCGACGTCGGTGAACGACGCCGAGAGCCCGACCGGGAACACCCACTGGTACGGCCACAGGTGATTGAACTGCAGCGAAAACGGGATGCCGATGATGAAAAAACTGGTGGTGAAGCCGAACAGGTGGGCGTGCGTGAACGCGATCAGCTTGCCCAGCGACATCTGCGCGAAATAGGCCTCGGCGCTGCCGTGCAGGCGCAGCTGGTACCCGATCTCGGACGCGCCAAACGCAAACGCGATGCCGAACAGCACCGTCGCCATCGCGATGCCGCGCTTCACGCCGGTCGGCAGCCGGTGCAGGTTGATGTCCAGGGTGTGGTCCTGGAACGGCACCATCCACCAGAAAAACGCGATCAGCAGGAAGAACACGCCGATCAGCGCAACCGGTCCGCCGACGGTGATCCAGGCCGGCTTCTCGGGCGGCAGCTCGACGACCTGCTCGCTGACCACCGGGGCGTCGCTGAAGAAGTCGAATTCGTCGGACTGGGCGAAGGCCGGTGCGAAGACGACGGCGAAGATCAGTGCCAGCGCCGCCAGCCAGGGCATCCTCAACCCGTCATTGCGAGCGGAGCGAAGCAATCCAGTAGCAGACGCCACGCGCGGCCCTCTGGATTGCTTCGTCGCCTCCGGCTCCTCGCAATGACGGTTCATTGATTCACGCCCCCTTGAGCCGTACATACACCAGCGTACCCGCCTTCTTCACCGCCCGCGTGATCGCGGCGTCGAGATCGTCGCCGCTGGCTGCCGGCAGCTGGTCCAGGGTCTTGCCGACGAAGCCTGCGTAAACCGGACGCTTGGCGGCCGCAGGGACATGGTGGGTGTTGAGCGGGCTGACCGCGGTGACGCTGAGCGTGCGGTCGGTAACCAGCAGCAGGAAGAAGGTTTTCTTCTGGAACTCGGCCGGAAAGATCAGCGCGGTCCCGGCCGGACGCTGGTTGTCGAGGGGGATGTAGATGGTGTTCTCGTCGTCCTTGCCGAGTTCGGCGCCGAGGGTCTTTGCGCGCGCGATGTCGGCATCGGTCAGCACCGCGTCGCGCGGCAGGTAGGCGCGGATACCCGGGAACGCCGCCTGCACCTCGCGCGGGATCAGGCTCGCGGTGTCGAGCCAGTCGCCCTTGTTCTGCGGCGTCGACTTCGCGTCGGCGGGATTGGCCTTGGCGCGACCTTCCGCATCGTTCGCGGCGCTGTCGCCGTCGGCGTCGTTGCCGCCGATTGCGCCGAACGCCGCGAGATTCATGCCGGCATCCTTGAACTGCTGACCAAAGACATTGAGCGGCGTGCCGCCGCCGTCCTTGTGACAGGCGTTGCAGGACGGCGCATAGCCGTACTGCTGCTTGTACAGGCGTGCGAACGCGGGCTCGGCCAGCGCAGGCCCGTGCACCAGCGCGAACATCATCGAGATCAGAAACGCCTCACGCCTCACGCTTCGCACTCCCGTCTAGAAATCGAACAAACCCGGCACCTGCTCGCGCATCTGCTCCAGCAGCTGCGGAGTCTGCGCCAACTGCGCCTCCAACCGCGCACGCTCGGCCGAATCCGCGGGCGGCATCAGCTTGGACGCCTTGTCGGTGTCGCGGTAGCGCGCCCAGTCGAGCGCGTCGCGAATCTCGACCTTGCCGCGGATATTCTCCGTCACTTCCGCTGCGTCGGCGCCAGCCATGAAATTGAGCCGCGCACTCGGATTGCCGCGATGGCAGCCGAAGCAGTAGCGCTGGAACGGCTGCAGCGGCGAATCGGGGGACAGCGAGAGCGGCGGCACGGTCACCGCGACCGGTGCGGACATTTCGGCGACGTCGAGACAGCAATACGCCGGCGACGGCGCCAGCAGCGCCTGCAGCGCGCGCACGCGCGAGAACGGCGCCGGCGCGAAGAGGCTGTCCGGCAGCCGCTCGATTCGCGCTTCGACGCGCGACCACACGAAGCCATCCTGCGCTTCGAGCTGGCGCAGATCCTCGGCGGTGAACTGGGCGGCGATACCGAACACGCCGTCGAGATTGGGCGCGCGCAACACCCGCTTGGGCGCACGGCGCGCCAGCGGATCGAGTTCGGCCGGCAACTTCGGCAAACGATCGAAGGCTTCCAGATCCTCGTTGGTCCTGGCGCCGGCCCCGGGTTCGGTCTTGGGCGCGAACAGGCTGCGCCACGCGCCGCGCCATCCGCGCGTCTCGGCCAGTGGATCGCGGTTGCGGATGTCCGATTCCGGCACTTTGATGCCGGCCTGTGGCCAGTGCGTCTGCTGACGTTCGCGCAAAGCGGCGACCTCCGGCGCATGGGCGTCGAACGCACCCGGATCGTCGGCGTAGCGCAAGCCGAGCTTGAGCATCAGCCGCCGGCAGGCTGCGTCCGGACCGCAGGCATCGATCCACACCTGCTGCATTGCCACCGTGAAGGCGCCGATGTCGGTCAGCTCATCGAAGCGCTCCGGCACGCCGAGCGCAACCTGGTTGGGCACGCCCAGATACGGCTCGGCGCCACGCGTGGCGCCGATCTGCGCGGCAATCTCCGGCAGCGCGTTGGTCTCGTTCCACGGCCGCTGCGGAAAGATCGGCGTGCCGCCCTGGTGACAGGTCGTGCACACCGCGCGGCGGGCGTAGACGATGCGCCGCGCGCCGTCGGCGGCGTAGTCCTGTACCAACTGATACTCGTAGCGGCCGGCGGCTTCGTTGTAGCTGATGACCTCGATCTCGCGCGCGTTCTCGACGAAGCCGAGGAACAGCTGGCCACGCGGCGCAACGCCCAGCGCGGCGGGCGTGTTGGGCGCCTGAAAATCGGCTGCGAACAGCACCCGCGGATGCGCGAAGTCCGCCTGCGCCTTGAGCAGCGAGCGCCCGAACGGAATCGCCAGCGCCACCGGCGCGGAACCCGACGGCGCCCGCTTCTGGATCATCTCGACCAGCGCCTCAAAGGGATACGGCAGGCCGTCGTTCTGCGCCACCAGGTGGTCGAACAGCGAGCGTGTGCCTTCGGGCGGCAGGTCGGTATTGGGGATCAACCGCGCCGAAAGCCGGTCGGGATCGGCGGGCGCCAGCTGCGTGCGGCCCGCAATCGACGGCGCGGACGACACGGTCGAAGCGCCCATGCGCGATAGCCCGTAGGCCAGTGCAGCCAATCCGATCAGCGCCGGCACCAGCCAGAAAATGCGGCGGCGAGTGATCATCGGCTCAGGCGATGCGCCGCTCGACGCGCGCTCCAGCCCAGCTGAACAGGAGATAGAGCACGAGTGCCGCGATCGCCACCGCCTCGCCGGACGGCGGATTGGGCCCGAGACTGTTGCCGAGCTGCACGGCACACAGCACCGCCGCCAGCACCCAGGCGCGGCGCGCATGCTGCGGACACGCGCGGACATACAGCGCCACCGATCCCAGCAGCAGGCCCAGTTCCAGGAACAACTCCGGCCATTTGTAGGCCCAGAGCCCGAAGCCAAGCTTCGCCGCGTTGTCGTACAGCGGCAGATCGGGCGCGTGCACGATGAGATCGAGCAGCCAGTGCGAGCCCACCGCCAGGCCGACCGCGAGCGCCGCGGCGCCGCCGTCACCGCGCCGCCACAGCCGGTGCAGCAGCCCCGCCGCGACCGACCAGATCAGCGCCGCGACGAGGCTGTGCGTATACGGCATGTAGTACAGGTCGAGCGGCGATCCGGCGAGGAATCCGGGCACGACGCGGACTTTCTCGACACCCGCGAGCACCAGCAGGCCCCAGCCGACGTCGACCGCCTGCACCGCGAGCAGCATCACCCACAGCGGCACCTGCGGCTTCCACGCCTTGAGCGCGAATCCGGCGCTGTAGTGCCCGACGAACATCGCCTGCTGCGCGCCTTACAGGATCTTCAGGAACTCGCGCAGCGCGAGCTTGTCGTCCGCGCTCAGCGACACGCCGAACTGGTGGCCCTTGTTCTCGACCGGATCGTCGCACTTCATGAACAGTGGATCGTGCGGGTTGGAGCTGGCGAAATTGGCGACCGGCGTGCCTTTGGCCACCGGCAGCTTGATGAAGCCCTGCTGGTCCTCGCGCGGCGCGATCTTGATGTCGCGGTCGGTCACGCTGATCTTCTGCGGCCTATGCGGCGTGTCGTTCGGGTTGTCCGACATCATCAGTTCGGCGAAGGCCATCTCGAACTGCTTCACGCGGCCAGCGACGGTGTAGTCGACGGTTTCGCCGTCCTTGAGGAAGCTCAGCTCGCCGATCGCGTTGTTGTGCAGGAAGGGCGCGGTGGCCCAGGCCGACAGCAGCGAGAAATTGCGCAGATAGCCGGAACCGCCTTCGATCTTGCGCTCGCCCGGCGCCTGCATGCCGCCCAGTCCCGGCACCATGCGATTGACGACGTCGGGCACGCTGCCCGGCGACGGCCGCTGCTTGTAGGTCTCCGACGAGAACTCTTCCCAGACGTGGCCTTCGCCGTGGTTGTCGTGCAGCGCGCGGCACATGTTGGTGCCGACGATGTTGAACGGCACCGGCTCGTCGTTGGACAGCCAGTCCTGTGCGTAGACGTCGCTGTCGGCGAACTGGCGCGGGCGCAGCTGGCCGCGCGCATCCTTGGCCAGGTACTTCGCCCTGAAAGCCTCGCTGTTGCGCTCGGCCTCGGTGAACTCGTACTGCCAGAACTGCTCGGAGCCGAAGACGTGGCCTTCGTAGTAGCGCGTCAGCGCTTCCTTGTCGGCACGGATGTTTTCCGGCGCGAACTTCGAGCTGTGGCAGCCGGCGCATTCGCGCGCGAAGACCTTGCGGCCCTGCGGCACTTTGGCGAGGTCGACGTGCTTCGCGCCCGGCGTGCCGTCGACGTCGACCGCCTTGAGCAGATAGGTTGGCCCGCCGGTGATCAGGAAGACCGCAAGATCGGTCATCTTCGCGTCGGCGTAATTCCAGGCCTCGCAGTCCTTCGCGCACTGCTCGATGCGGAACGGGTGCTGGCGCGCCTCGTCGCCGAAGAAGGTGCCCGGCACCGGGAAGTTCGGTGTCCAGCATTCCTCGGTGCACATGCCGATGTTGACGTAGACCCGGATCAGCGCCAGATGCTCGCCGACCGAATCCTCGCCGCCCTTGAGCACGTGGCGCGTCTTCGCGGTCTTGATCTCGCCGCTGATCGGATCCTTCATCTCTTCTTCGAACAGGCGCTTGTTGAAGAAGTCCATGATGTTGTTCTGCGTGCCCGGGTTGTGCTGGAAGTCGGTCGCGACCAGCGACGTGTCGATCGTGCCGACACGATGACCGCGGCCCAGCAGCTGGCGCGCGACGTTGTCTTCCGGCGTGCCCATCACGTACTGCATCGGCTGCATCGTGTACTGATTGCCGATCGTCGCGTGGATGTTTTCCCACTTCGGCTGGTTCGGGTCCTGCGGCGGGTTGGTCGGATCGAAGGCGACATGGCACTGCACGCAGGGGCCCCCGAGCACGTAGCGCATGTTCTTCTTCAGCTCGTCATCGCGGTAGGGCGCGCTGTGCGGATCGAACACCACCTTGCCGGACGCGTCCTGGGTCGGATCGGCGTAGTACTTGCGGTAACCGAGCACGCCGGAGCTGTGCGGATCGGGGCATCTGTCGTACCAGTGGGTGCTGGCGTCGCCCTGCGTGCAGTCGGGATCGTTGATCATGCCCCACTTGCTGAAGCGATACGGCCGCGTGCGCGTGTCGAGCCACGGATACCAGACGTTGCCCTCGCCGACCGCGCGCACCGTGTGCAGGTATTCCTCGTCCTGGTTCCCGAAGCTGCCCTTGAACCAGACATCGCGGCCACGGCGCACGATTTCGCGCGCCTTGCGCGCCTTCTCGGGGTCCTTCTTCGCCAGATCCTTGAACAGCGAGTTCACGTAGCGGCAGGACTCGGCGTCATAGCCGGTCGGCTGCGGCTGGTCGCAGGGCGGCGGCGCGGCCTGCGGGATCGGCACGATGTCCCAGGCGATCGGGTCCTGGAAGTGGTGGTTGTACGGCCCGTGGCCTTCGTGCCAGACCTTCTTCGCCGCCAGCGTCGCGTAGAAGTTGTCGTCGTACCACTGGCGCTTGGCCTGGACCTGCGGGGAAACGTCGTAGATACCGGTGAGCAGTCCGCGGTCGATCAGATCGAAGATCGACACCGAACGGTTTTCCGAGCGGTAGGGCGCATCCGGGACCGGATACTTGCCCCAGGCGGGAAAGAAGTCCTTGCCCTCGGCCGGGACATAGCCCGATGGGTCGCCACCTTGGACGGCCCAGGCCAGCGGCGCCCAGACCAGCAAAAGCCCGCAGACAAGCTTGCGCATCGGCTATCCCCCACAGTCCGCCCACAGATCGAATTTCTTGATTCGAGGCAGTGTAACAGCCGACCGTCCGGCCCTCATCCATCTGGATGAGCCGGCAGAGAGGGGCGCTACGGCACGGGCGTGTCGAAACAGGGCGCCAGTTGCGCCTTGAGCAAACGCGCCCTCTCGCCCATGGCATCGGCCGTGTACGGCCGCGACGGGACCTTGCCCCAGACCGGGGCCGGCCACGCCGGGTCGTCCGGGCGACGCACGACGTGGTGCACATGCAGCTGCGGCACGACGTTTCCGAGCGCGGCGATGTTGAGCTTGTGGCCGTCGAACAGGCGCATCAACGTCCGACCGAGCGCCGATGACTCGCGCAGCAGCGTCTGCTGCTCGGCGGGCTCCAGCTCGTAGATCTCGCGGATTTCCGCCCGGCGCGGCACCAGGATGACCCAGGGGTAGTGGGCGTCGTTCATCAGCAGGACGCGGCTCAAAGGCCAGTCGAGAACGAAGGCGGTGTCGGCCGCCAGCCGCGGATGTAACTCGAATTGCAGCGCCATCGCTTAGACTCGGGGGGTCTTCCACCTCATAGCATCTCATGTCCCGCACCGCGCTCGTCGCCGGACCCACCGGCCTGATCGGCCGCCTGCTGCTGCAGCGACTGTTGCAGCACCCGGCCTATGGCGAGGTGCGCGCGCTGTCGCGGCGGCCGCTGCAGGTCCAGCACGAGCGCCTGCGCGTCGTGCAGACCGACTACTACAACCTTGCCGGCCTCGGCGAAACGCTGCGCGTCGACGACGTGTACTGCTGCCTGGGCACGACGATGCGCACTGCCGGATCGCGCGCGGCCTTCGAGGACGTCGACTACCGGATGGTCGTCGAGCTGGCTCGCGCGGCGCACGCGGCCGGCGCGCATCAGTTTCTCGTCGTGTCGGCCGCCGGTGCATCGCCGCGTGCGCTGGCCTTCTATTCGCGCGTCAAGGGCCGCATGGAAGACGCCGTATCGACCACCGGCTACGAGGCGGTGCAGATCGTGCGCCCGTCGCTGTTGCTCGGCGCGCGCAACGAGTCGCGGCCCGGCGAGGCGCTGGCGCAGAAGCTGGTCCCGGTTTTGTCGCCTTTGCTGGGCGGGGCGCTCGCACGCTACCGTCCGGTCGCTGCCGACGAGGTCGCCGCCAGCCTGATCCAACTCGCGCTGCGCGATCAACGCGGCGTACACGTCCATCATCTGCCGCTCGGCGGCGAGTGACGGACATCCACCCCGACAGGAGACTGCGATGCACATGAAACAGATGCGCAACGTGTTGTGGTTGTTGACGGCGATGTCGGCATCGGCTGCGGCCGAGCCGGTCAAGCTCGGCAAGGCCGTGCCGTTCGAGTCGCCGGCGACGGCAACCGAAGCGGTGCAGCGGGAATGCGGGCTGCCGGAACAGCTCGCGACCTGGGTCGCCGACGCGGCCGGCGAGCGCGTGACGCTGGTCGACGGCGAGGCCAAGGGCGGCAGCGTGCTCAAGATGAAGATCACGCATGTGCTGGGTGTCGGCGGTCCATTCACACCGAAGTCGCTGAGCGTCGACGGCGAGCTGATGGAGAACGGCAAGGTGGTCGGCAGCTTCCGTGCGCGCCGCCAGACCACCGGCGGCGCGACCTGCGCGGCGCTGGCGAAGTGCGCGAAATCGCTGGGCAAGGACATCGCCGGCTTTCTCGCGGCGCCGTCGATGGACGCCAGGCTCGGCAACGCGAAGTAAGGTCTAGGCCTTGCGGCCGTTGTTGCGACGGCCGCTTTTCAGCGTCTTCCGGTATTCGTCCATCCGCGCCTTGAGATCCGGCGCCGGGCGCGGGTATTCGAGCTTCAGGTTGCGCAGCGCGCGCACGACGACATCGGCGACGCAGTAGCGCATCCACGACTTGCTGTCGGCCGGAATCGCGTACCACGGCGCCCACGGCCGCGACGTTGCCTTGAGCGCGTCTTCGTACGCGTCCATGTAGGCGTCCCAGTGCTCGCGTTCGCCCAGATCGAAGGCGTCGAACTTCCAGTTCTTCTCGGGCTCGTCGAGGCGCGCCAGCAGCCGTTCGCGTTGCTCGTCGCGCGAGACGTTGAGCCAGAACTTGAGCACCAAGGTGCCATTGCGCGCCAGATGCTGCTCGAACTCGTTGATCGATTCGTAACGCTCGTGCCACAGATCCGCCAGAGCCTTGGGCGTGCGCGGCAAGCGCTGGCGTTCGATGTACTCCGGGTGCACGCGCACCGCCAGCACTTCCTCGTACCAGCTGCGGTTGAATACGCCGATGCGTCCGCGTTCCGGTAGCGCGTGCTGGTGGCGCCACAGAAAATCGTGATCGAGCTCATGCTCCGACGGGCGCTTGAACGACGTGACCTGGCAGCCGGCCGGATCGACGCCCGAGAGCACGGCGCGGATCGTGCTGTCCTTGCCGGCGGCGTCCATCGCTTGAAACACCAGCAGCACGGCGTGGCGATTGTCGGCGTACAGCATCCGCTGCAGCTCATCGAGCTCGGCAACGCGCTCGTTGAGCAGGCGGATGCGCGCTTCCTTGTCGGGCACGGCGCTTGGGGCGCCCGTGGCGGCCTTGCGCAGGCGAAAACCGCCGTCGTAGCCGACCCGGTAGGGACTGTCGGGAACTGCGTAGGGCGATTCGGCCATGGGCGCGCGTCCTGGATCGGGATTGCGGCCGGTTCAGCCGTTCGGCCCCGGCACGACGTAGAACAGCACTGCGAAGAAGTGCAGGATGCTGCCGCCGAGCACGAACAGGTGCCAGATCGCGTGGTGGTAGCGCAGGCGCTCCCAGGTATAGAAGGCAACGCCGCCGCTGTAGGTGATGCCGCCGGCCAGCATCAGCGCGAGGCCGCCGGGCTCCAGCGCGCGCAGCAGCGGCTCGATGGCCGCGATCGCGCACCAGCCCATGCCCAGGTAGATCGCCAGCGACAGCTTTTCGAACTTGCCGGTGGCGAAGACCTTGAATGCGACACCGGCCAGCGCCAGCCCCCAGGTAAACGTGAACAGACTCCAGCCCCAGACGCCGTTGAGCGTGATCAGCGTGAACGGCGTGTAGGTGCCGGCGATCAGGAAATAGATCAGCGTGTGGTCGATCACCCGCAGCACGCGCTTCGCGCGCGGCAGCGGAATGCTGTGGTACAGCGTCGACGCCGTGTACATCAGCACCAGCGTCGACCCGAAAATGCTGACCGCGGTGATGTGCCAGGCATTGCCGTACAAGGCCGCGCGCGCGACCAGTACGACGAGTCCGACGATCGACAGGACGACGCCCAGTCCATGGGTGCTCGCGTGCGCAATCTCCTCGCCCAGCGAGTACAGCTTGTCGGGCACGTGCACACCCATCAGCTCGTGGTCGTGCGCGTGCCCGAGTCCCTGGGCCGGTTCGCCGTTAATCGATCTTCTCCACGCGCAGCGTCGCGCCGTCCACCGCGACCACACGCACCTGCGTGCCGGCGGGGGCATCGGCGCCGGCGATGCGCCACTGCGAATCGTCGACCCGCAGCTTGCCGACGCCGTTGACGATCGCACCGCCGAGCGTGAACTCGCGGCCGACATACGACTCGCCGCGCCGGTTGAGCGTCGGCTGTTCGCTGACGAACGACAGCGGCCGGAACCGGCGCCACGCCAGCGCGCCCACGACCGACAGCACGCCCCAGAGAATGAACTCGGCCTTCCAGTTCAGCCCGGGAATCAGCCACGACAGCGCGCCCACCACGACGGCGGCGACACCGACCCACAGCAGGATGAAGCCGGTCGGCAGCACCATTTCCACCACCAGCAGGCCGAATCCCAGCGCCATCCAATGCCAGTATTCGAGCGCTTCCATCATCATGCCGATGCCTTCGGGGCCGCGACCTTCTTGGTCAGCTCGGCGATGCCGCCGAGCGCGCCGATGATGTTGCCTGCCTCCAGCGGCATCAGCACGAGCTTTTCGTTCGGACTGGTCGCGATGCGGCCCAGCGCATCGATGTACTTGGTGGCGACGAAGTAGTTGATCGCCTGGATGTCGCCCTTCTCGATCGCCTGCGACACCATCATCGTCGCGCGCGCCTCGGCCTCGGCGAAGCGCTCCCGCGCCTCGGCGTCGCGAAACGCGGCTTCCTTGCGACCTTCGGCTTCCAGAATCTGTTCCTGCTTCTGCGCCTCGGCGGCGAGGATCTGCGACTGGCGCTCACCCTCGGCCTTGAGGATCGCGGCCTGGCGGAAGCCCTCGGCTTCGAGGATGTTGGCGCGCTTCTCGCGCTCCGCCTTCATCTGCCGCGCCATCGCGTTGACCAGATCCGTCGGCGGGCGGATGTCCTTGATCTCGATGCGCGTGACCTTGATGCCCCACGGCGTCGTCGCCTCGTCGACCACGGTCAGCAGCTTGGCGTTGATGTGATCGCGCTGCGACAGCAGCTCGTCGAGATCCATCGAGCCCATGACCGTACGCAGGTTGGTCATCGTCAGCTGCATGATCGAGATTTCGAGCTGCTGCACCTCGTACGCGGCCTTGGGTGCGTCGAGCACCTGGAAGAACACGACGCCGTCGACACCGACCATCGCGTTGTCCTTGGTGATCACTTCCTGCGACGGCACGTCGAGCACCTGCTCCATCATCGACAGTTTGCGGCCGATGCGGTCGACGTAGGGCATCAGCCAATGGAAGCCCGGGTCGAACGTCGCCCGGTACTTGCCGAAGCGCTCGATCGTGTACTCCGCGCCCTGCGGCACGGTGACGACACCTTTCCACGCGGTGACCAGCAGGAAGATGCCGATTGCGATTGTGACGATGCCCATAGCCCCGCTCCTTGGTTTGTGCGTGCCGATCCTACCTTGGAAATCGACCCCGGATCATGACGCCGGGTTCAGCTGAAGCTGCGCCGTCTGCCGGATGCGCTCGACCATCGCATAGAAGCCGTTGCGGCGGTTCATCGAGATATGGCTTTCGAGGCCCAGGCGCTCGAAGACGCCGGACACATCGGTGGCGAGAATCTGCGCCGGCGATTTGCCGGACAGGAGCATGAACAGCAGCGCGATCAGACCCTTGACGATGTGCGCATCGGAATCGCCCTGGAACTCCAGGCGCAGCGGCGGCCCCGGATCGAGCCGGTACGTCAGCCACACCTGCGACATGCAGCCGCGCACCTTGTTGGCCTCGCTGTGGTCGGCGTCGGGCAACGGCGCCAGCTTGCGGCCGAGCTCGATCAGGTAGCGATAGCGCTCTTCCCAGTCGCCCAGCAGTTCAAAGGTTTCGATCAGTTCTTCAGCATCCATTTCCGTAGGTTACCCGCTGCATCGGGCGCACGGCGCTAACGCGCTGGATCGTTGTGGGATTTTGTCGATCAAGGTAGGGTGACCGGGTGTCGCTAACGCCGCATCGGGCGCCAATGCCCGAAGAATGCCGAGCCATGCCCGCCGAGCTGTCCGTCCTGCTGGTCGACGACGACGAATTCGTCCTGAACACCGTTGCCGAGCAGCTGCGGGCGGTGGGGGCGACGCGCGTGGAAACGGCCAGCGACGGCGCCAGTGCCCTGCGCATCGCGGCGCCGCCGGCGCAGTTCGATCTGATCGTTTCCGACCTGATGATGCCGGGCGTCGACGGTGTCGAGTTCCTGCGTGGCCTGGCGCTGCGCCAGTCCGGCGCCGCGCTGGTCCTGATCAGCGCAGTCGACGAAGCCGTGCTGCGCGCCGTCGCGCTGCTGTCGCGCGAGCGCGGCCTCAAGGTGCTCGGCGCGCTGCGCAAGCCGGTGCGCCAGGAGGCGCTGGCCAAGCTGATGCAGTCGTTGCTCAAAGCCCCGCCCGAGGCCACACCCGACGCGCCCGGTCACGGCGCTGCGCCCGACGAAACCCTCTTCCTGCGCGCGCTGGAGCAGGGCGATCTGGTGCTTTACGCGTCGGCCCGTCAACGCATCACCGACAACGCGCTGCACAGCATCGAGTTGCGAGCGCACTGGCCGCGCGCCGACGCCGCCGATGTTGCGCATGCGCAGGTCGTAGCCCTGGCGCGGCGCCATCGGCTGACGCCCAAGCTGCTGGATCACCTGCTGGCCCTGGGCGTGCGCGCCGCCGCGGATTGCTGGCAGCAGGGACTGCATGTGCCGGTCACGCTCGGGCTGCCGGGCGCTGCCCTGTTGCGGCTGGACCTGCCTGATGCGATCGACCGGCAGCTGCGCACCGCGGGCGCAATGCCGGAGCTGTTCCGCATCGGCCTGCCCGAAGCGGAGATGCCCAGCGACAGCACCGCGCTCGACGTGCTGTCGCGCCTGCGACTGCGCGCCATCGGCGTCAGCATCGACGATTTCAGCGGGCGCATCGGCTACGCACGACTGCAGCGGCTGCCGGTGACCGCGGCGCGCGTCGATGCGCGTCTGATGCAGCTCGGCGGGCGCGCGCGCGATCTGCTGGAGCAAGCGATCGGCAGCGCGACGGCACTGGGCGTCGGCTGGGTCGCGGACAGCGTCGAAGCCGCCGAGCAGATCGAATGGCTGGCGGGCCTGGGCTGTGAAGCGATCCAGGGCCCGCTCACCGGCCTGCCCGAGCCACTCGACGACCTGATCGCGCGGCTCGGCAAGAGCGCCAAGCCGCCTGTCTGAGCGCACCGGACATCGTCGGAACGCGGGTGTAAGCTGCAGCTCAAACGAAGAAGCGTTGCTGCGCGGCACCACGGGTGAGCGCAGAACTAAGGGAGGCAGCAATGGAGCGCAGCCTGTCGGTGCTCGTGGTCGACGACGATCCGTTCGTGCGCAGCACGCTGATCCGTCAATTGTCGACCCTGGGCGTGGCGGACGTCGCCGGTGCAGCGGATGGCGGCGAGGCCGGTGTGTGCATCGCCAAGAAGCAGCCGCCCTACGACGTGATCATCACCGACCTGCAGATGCCGGGCGAAGACGGCCTGCAGCTGCTGCGCAAGCTGTCCAGCGATCATCCGGGACCCGCGGTGATCCTGATCAGCGGACTCGACGCGCGGATGATGCGGACGGCCGAGGAGATTGCCCGCCAGCGCGGCATCCGCATCATCGGCAGCGTCATGAAGCCGGTTTCGACCAACACACTGCAGGCCCTGCTGGCACGCGCATCAAATCCGGCGGAAGCCAGCGTCGTTCCGCAACCGGCGCAGGACATCGCGCCCGAGGAGCTGATGGCGGCGCTGGCGTCGAACCAGATTCAGGTCGCGGTCCAACCACAAGTGCGTCTGCTCGATGGACTGGCCTGCGGGGTCGAGGCGCTGGCGCGCTGGACGCGCACGAACGGCGAAGCGGTGCCGCCGCAGCAGTTCGTCGCGCTCGCCGAAAAGCACCACCTCATCAGCGCGCTGACAGAGCGCGTCGTCCGCCAGGCCTTCGATCTGGCCGCCGGATGGCAGGCGGCCGGGCTCGACCTCAAGGTATCGGTGAATCTGGCGCCGCTGAATCTTGCCGAGCTGGACCTGCCGGACCGCCTGCTCAAGCTGGCGCAGGACATCGGCATCCCGAGCGGTCGCTTGGTTCTCGAAGTCACCGAAAGCGGCATCTCCGGCGGCGCAGCCAACGTCCTCGAAGTGCTCGGCCGCCTGCGCCTGGCCGGCTTCGGCATCTCGATCGACGACTTCGGCACCGGCTATTCGTCGCTGCAGCGTCTCAACTGGGTGCCGTTCACCGAGCTCAAGATCGACCGCTCGTTCGTCGTCGCCGCGCCCCTCGACGCCAAGGCGCGCAGCATTGTTCACTCCAGCCTGACGCTGGCACGCGACCTGGGCCTGACCTCGGTCGCCGAAGGCGTCGAAACCGCGGAGCAGATGGAAATCCTGCGCGACATGGGCTGCGACGTGGTGCAGGGCTTTTACCTGTCCAAGCCACTCGCGCCGGGCGACATGGCGTCCTGGGTCGCCGCACGGGCGGACGCCGCTTCGGCGGCGAGCAGGTAGTCGCGCAGCAGCCGGTAGGCCTCGCGCACGGCGTCCAGACCCGGGGCGCAGGTCGCGGCATCGCCTTCGCGGGCCGCGGCCTGCAGCTTCTCCAACGCATGTGCCAGCGCATGCGCACCGAGCGTGCGGGCCGATCCGAGAAAGCGGTGAATCGCCGCGCGCAGCTCCTCGAACTCGGCAGCGTCGAGCGCACGCTGCATGGCGTCGACCAGACCGTCGTTGGCGCGGACAAAGTCCTGGAACAGGCCGTGGATCACGACCGGGTCGTCGCCCACCAGCTCGCGCAAAACCTTGTCGTCGACCGGCGGCTCGGTCACCGCCGGCGCCGCCTCCGCCGACAGCCAGCGCGCCAGGTGCTGCGCCAGCTCGTTCAATGCGACCGGCTTGCTGATGTAGTCGTCCATGCCGGCATCGCGGCATTGCGGCGGGATCGACGCGAACACATCCGCCGTCATCGCGATGATCGGCAGGCGGCCGCGGCGCAGTCCCGTGCGCTCCAGCGCCCGCACCTCGCGCGACAGGCCGAATCCGTCGAGGCGCGGCATGTGCAGATCGGTGATCAGCGCGGCGTAGTCGCGCAGCTTGACCATGTCCAGCGCCTCGACACCGTCGGCGGCGACGTCGACCTCGAGCCCGAGCATGGCCAGCTGGCGGCGGATGACCAGCTGATTGGTCGGATGATCCTCGGCCACCAGCACGCGGCCGTGCAACCGTGGCATCGCTTTCTGTCCCGCCGCGTGCCGGGGCACGATGCGCTGGCCGACGATCTCGGCGATGCGGCGCAGCAGCTGGCGCCGACTGAGCGGCCGCAGGATCGAAAGCTCCGCCCGCCCGCCGGCGTCCAGGCGCTCCAGCCGCAGCACGTGCTGCGGCTGGAAATTCTGTGCGGCGCCGACGCGCTCTCCGGTCCACTCGCTGAGCCGCAGCTGGGCGCCGTCGGGCAGCCAGGCCTCGCCGGCGCCGTGCACGACGATGCCGGCACCGCGCAGGTAGGCGCTGACCGCGGCACGCTCGTCGGCGTCGTCGAGATCGATGCGGATCTGGATCGATCCCGCGGGAAAACGCGGCACCGCCGTTTCCGGCTCGGAAGAGGCGAGCGGCATGCGCAGCGTGAAGCGGAAAGTCGAACCGCGCCCGACTTCGCTGTCGAAGCCGATCTGCCCGCCCATGCGCTCGACCAGGCCACGGCAGATCGACAGGCCCAGGCCGCTGCCGCCGTAGCGCCGCGTCGTCGACATCTCCGCCTGGCTGAAGGGCTTGAACAGCTTGTCCGCGACCTCGGGCGGGATGCCCAGGCCGGAGTCGCTGACCACGAACTTCATCTCGGTCATGCCTTCGCCGACCGCCGCGCCGGAAACCCGTACCAGCACGCGGCCGCGATCGGTGAATTTGACCGCGTTGTTGCTCAGGTTGTAGAGCACCTGGCGCAACCGCGTCGGGTCGCCGAGCACGTGTAATGGAGTCGATGGCGCGATCTCGGCGATCAGGCGGATCGGCTTGTCGCGCGCGATCGCCGCCACCGTTTCCATCACGCCGTCGACCAGATCCTCGATCGGCAGCGGAATCTTCTCCAGATCGATGCGGCCGGCCTCGATCTTCGACAGGTCGAGAATGTCGTTGAGTACGCCCAGGAGCATTTCCGCCGAGCCGCGGATCACGCGCAGTGCTTCGTGCTGCTCGACGTCGAGCTGGGTGCGATCGAGCAGTTCGAGCATGCCCATGACGCCGTTCATCGGCGTGCGGATTTCATGGCTCATCACCGCAAGGAAACGCGTCTTGGCCTCGTTGGCGGCCTCCGCCGAATCCAGGCGCTGCAGGCGCTCGGCGAGCCAGCGCGTGGTGATGCCGAGCACGTCGACCTCGTCGCTCAGATAGCGGCTGCGGCGCACGCTGGCCAACGCGGCGCGCGCTGCGTCGAAGCGGCGCTCGGCCAGCAGCGGCAGCGCCGCCGTGACCCGTGTCAGCTTGCGTGTCGCCACGCCGACCAGGAAAAACAGCGCAATGGCCGACAGCAACAAGGCCACCAGCGTGATCAGCATGCTGCGGCTGGTCTCGGCGGCGATCCGGTCCAGGTCGGTGCTTTCGTCGTAGACGAACAAGGCCATCAGCGGCCCGGTCAGCGAGGGCTGGTCGACCGGCTGCGGCTGCAGCCGATAGGACTTCGACGCGTCGCGAACGGCAACGGTCCGGCCGGGCGGCGGCAAGTCCGCATGCGCCGCGTACCGGCCCAGCGCCGGCGTCAGCGCCGGCGCATTGGTCAGCACCTGCAGCGTGTCGAACCATTCCGACGACTTGCGTGCCGACGTCGACAGCAACCCGGCATCGAGGCCGGTGTCGCGGCTGAATTCCAGCAGGACCTCGCTCATCGGCTCGCTGATCAGGACGACGATCTCGACGCCGCTGCGGTTGAAGGTCGGCGTGGCGACGTGGTGCTCGCACAGCTCTACGCACGACAGGAAGCTGATCGGACGACCGGCGGCGGCGGCGGCGCGGATCTGGCCGCCGAAGTCGAAGCCGCCGACCGCGGACGCTCCGATTTCCTCATGCAGCATCCTGCCGTCGTTGTCGAAATACGCGAGGCGCGACAGCGTCGTCTGCAGTTCGACCGCGAGCGGCTCGGCGCTGCCTTGCGCGGACGCCGCGAAATCCGCGGTGGCGCCGAGCTGGGACGCCAGACGCGATAGCTGGTCGGTCGACTGCACCAGGGTTTCGTTGAGCTGCTCTGCGGCGGCGGCGAACAGGCGCGCGACGGACTGTTCCTGGCGGCTGATCAGCGTCCGGTAGTGCAGATAACCGAGAATGGTGTGGGCGCAGCCGAGCAGCGCAAACAGCACGACGAAAGACTTCCAGCGCAGTCCGAACATGCGCCGCGGCAGTGCCGGCACATCCGGCGAACCCGCAGCCTGTCCGGGACCATCGAGCATGCGCGCCGGTCAGAAGTGATAACCGACCATCAACAGGAAGAGTTTGCCGTCGGGCTCGATCGTCCGGTTCTGGTTTTCGAGGCCCGGTGCGTTCGCGCTGCCCTGGGTGAAGTGCTGCTCGGCCCAGACGCCCCAGTGTTCGTCCGGCAGCCATTTCAGACCGACGGTGAAGTCGCGCGCGAAGCGATCGTGGCGATCGTTGCCGGGCTCCTCGGCGGCATATTCACGGCCGTCACGGTCGTTGCGGTCGGAAAACGTCAGGTCGTAGCGCAGCATGCCGGTCCACGCGGATGCGAACTGGTAATCGGCTTGTACGTAAATGCCGTCGCTGCTGCTGCGCTCGGAGACCCCGCCGAAGCGGCTCTTGAAGCGCGTGAGCAGGTACTCGGCGGTGACGCTGTAGCGCTCGCCGTTGTGCGCCAGGGAAGCGATGTAAAGATCCGCGTCGAAGCTGCCAAAGAAAGGCACTCCGGGCGCCGGATCCAGCGCCAGTTCGGCGGTGGTATAGGTCAGCGCCGCGCGCCAAGTGCCGCCGGCCCATTCGTCCATCAGCCGGGCAACGGTCAGCCCGTCGATCTCGATCTCGCCGGGAAAACTGCCGCCGAACAGCGAGCGCTCCTGGTCCTCGCTCGCCTCGAAATCCAGGGCGCGGCTGACGATGGCCGACAGGTAGTGGTCCTGGACATTCCAGCCGCCATACAGCTGGCCACCGTCGGACGAGAACAGCAGGCTGCGGACACCGCTGCCCTCGAAGTAGACCGAGCTGGGCAGCAGGATGCCGGGCCGCGTGAACACGATGTCGCGGGAATCGTTGTAGAAACCGTAAGGGTTCTTGACCCGGCCGAGGCGGATGCCGGCGTTGGCATCCACGCCGGACAGGAAACGGTAATCGGCGAACGCGAAGTCGAGGCGCGCGCCCTCGCGGTCGATCTCGCCGAAGCGACGATAAAGGACCTGGCCCGATACGGTGATGGGTCCGCCGCCAGCGGTTGCGTTCAGGCCCAGCTCGTAGAAATCGAGGCTGCCGTCAAGACTTTCGCCGACGTAGTTGTTGCCCCAGGACTTTGCGAATGCCTGCGACGCGAAGCCGTGCACCTGGTACTGGAACTCTTCCGCGTGGGCATCCGCCAGACACAGCGTCGCGAACAGCGCGACCACCGGTCCGGCGCTCCAGCAGTAGCCCCATCCGTTCCTTTTCATTGCCGGGCTCCGTTGGCCTGAGCGGCCACGCTTACTTTGAAGAATTCGTTTGCACTGCCGGCGATGTTCGTGCCGACGTAGCCGATCGCACCAGGCGTCTCGCTGACGCGGCGACGCATTTCCTGCTCGTTGGCGACCGTCGTCGGCGCAAAGCCGGTGCCGGTGTACACCAGTTTGTTCCAGGCATTGCGCAGCACATAGGGATAGGTGCCCAGCATCTGACGGGTGAATTGCACGTGCACGGGATTGTCGTCCGCCAGCGTGAAGACGCGTATCGGCTTGCCGTCGGGCCAGGTCGTGATCCGGCCGATGTAGACCGAGAGCAGCAGCTTGCGGTCGACCTGCACCTCGCTATGGTCCGACGACAGGATGACCTGCACCGCCGGTTCGGCCACGGCGGGTGCACTCATACCGCCGAATACGAGCAGGATCAGGACGGCGGCCGCCCCGAGATGCCGCCATCGTGCTGCCGCTGCCGCTCCGTGTGCCGGGCGGCGAACCGATCGTTCGACTTCTGGTTTGGTAATCATGGCCTCCCTGCCTTCGGATTGTCGGCACACCCTTCCACTCTCCCGCTTCTGCATCTTAGCGGGCCCCACTGACCTGAATACAAATAACCGGCCTCGCCGCCTTGCGCGTTGAGCTGGATCAATAAGCGACTGGGCTATACTCGCCGGCCGTTCGCCGTCCCCACTCGACTCCCGATGCGTCCCTCCGGCCGTTCCGCCAACCAGCTGCGTCCTGTTTCGATTCAACGCGGCTTCACCAAGCACGCGGCCGGCTCGGTGCTGGTCAGCTTCGGCGACACGCGCGTGCTGTGCACCGCCTGCGTCGAGGAACGCGGACCGGCCTGGAAGAAGGATGGCGGCTGGGTCACGGCCGAATACGGCATGCTGCCCGGTGCGACGCACGACCGGTCGCGCCGCGAGGCCGCCGCCGGCAAGCAGAACGGACGCTCCCAGGAGATCCAGCGTCTGATCGGCCGCAGCCTGCGCGCCTGCGTCGATCTGAGCGCGCTCGGCAGCTACACCGTCACCATCGACTGCGACGTGCTGCAGGCCGATGGCGGTACGCGCACGGCGAGCATCACCGGCGGCTACGTCGCGCTGGTCGATGCGATCGCGTCGATGCGCAAACGCGGACAGATCAAGCGCGATCCGCTGTTCGGGCAGATCGCCGCGGTCTCCGTCGGCATCTATCGCGGCGCCCCCATGCTGGACCTCGACTACGCCGAAGACTCGTCCTGCGAATGCGACATGAATGTCGTCATGAACGACGCCGGACAGTTCATCGAAGTACAGGGCACCGCCGAGGGCCACGCCTTCCGCCGCGAGGAACTGGACGCCCTTCTGGACCTGGCCAGCGGCGGCGTCAAGGAATTGATCGAAGCACAGCGGCGGGCGCTCGCCGCCTGAGAATCCCATGCCGGGTGCCTCGCGCGAAGTCGTCCTCGCCAGCCGCAACCGCAAGAAGCTGGCCGAGATGCAGGCCCTGCTGGCGCCGCTGGGCATGACGCTGAGCCTGGTCTCCGAGTTCAGTGCCGAGGCCGCCGAGGAAACCGCACCGACTTTTGTCGAGAACGCGCTGCTCAAGGCGCGTCACGCCGCGACCGTTTCCGGCTTGCCGGCGATCGCCGACGATTCCGGCATCGAGGTCGACGCGCTGCTGGGCCGTCCGGGCGTGTATTCGGCGCGTTATGCCGGGGCAAGCGCGGGCGACGCCGACAACAACGCACGGCTGCTGCACGATCTGGCCGGCGTCGCGGTGGATCGACGCAGCGCCCGTTTCGTCTGCGTGATGGCCTTCCTGCGCCATGCCGAGGATCCGGTGCCGGTGATCGCGCAGGGCCTGTGGCGCGGGCGCATCCTCGACGCGCCGCGCGGCGCCAACGGCTTCGGCTATGACCCGCTGTTCTGGGTTCCGGATCACGGTTGCAGTTCGGCCGAGCTCGATGCGGACGTGAAGAACCGCATTTCCCATCGCGCGCAGGCGGCCGCTGCACTGCTCGCGCAACTTGGCGGGGCATGAGATGCGAGCCGTAGGGCGGACCGCGTCCGCCGGCATTCCGTTGTCGCTTTATGTGCATTTTCCGTGGTGCGTCAAGAAATGCCCGTATTGCGATTTCAACTCGCATCCGTTGCGCGGTGAGGTGCCGGAGACCGAATACGTCGATGCGCTGCTGCGCGACCTCGACTTCGAACTGCAAGGTGAGCGCAGAGACTTGGTCTCCATCTTCATGGGCGGCGGCACGCCCAGCCTGTTCTCCGATCGAGCGATCGGTCACCTGCTCGAAGCGGTCAACCAGCGTTTGAATTTCGCGCCGGATATCGAGATCACGCTGGAGGCGAATCCCGGTACTGCCGAGGCCGGGCATTTCGCCGGCTATCGCGCCGCCGGCGTCAATCGCCTGTCGATGGGCATCCAGAGCCTCGACGACGCCCAACTCAAGCGCCTGGGCCGCATCCATGACCGCCGCGAAGCCTTGCGCGCCTACGATCTGGCGCGCACCGCGGGTTTCGACAACATCAATCTCGACCTGATGTATGCGCTGCCCGAGCAGACCGTGTCCGCAGCGCTCGCCGACCTGGCGGCGCTGATCGCGCTGCAGCCCGAACACGTGTCCTGGTACCAGCTGACGCTGGAACCGAACACCGAGTTCGGCCGGCGCCCGCCGCCGGTGCCGGACAGCGACACGGCGTGGAGCATGCAGGAACAGGGGCAGGCGCAGCTGGTCACGGCCGGGTATGCGCAGTACGAAGTGTCGGCCTATGCGCGCAATGGCCGTCAGAGCCGCCACAACCGCAATTACTGGGAGTTCGGCGATTACCTGGGGATTGGCGCGGGCGCGCACGGCAAGCGCACAAATCTCGTGGCCACGGGGGCAAGCATCGCGCGCCGGGCGCGTCACAAGCATCCGAAGACCTATCTGTCGCATGCCGGCACGGCCACCGCACTGCAGGAGGAGCGGATCGTGCCTTCGGTCGAACTGCCGTTCGAGTTCTTGATGAACGCGCTGCGTCTGCGCGATGGCTTTGCCGCGACCGAATTCGCATCCCGGACCGGGATCGACTGGGAAGCGCGCATCCCCGGCCTGTCGGCCGCGCGCCAGCGCGGGCTGCTCGACGAAGCGCAGGGGCGGATCCGCGCCAGCGAACTGGGCTGGCGCCACCTCAACGGCCTGCTTTCGCTGTTCCTGGAAACCTGAGACCACGTTCCATGCTCGAGGAAGTCACCGTCACCTGCCCGGCCTGCTGGGAAGAGATCGTTCTCGAAGTCGATCTCTCGGGCGGTTCGGCCGAATACGCCGAGGATTGCCCGGTCTGCTGCCGCCCGATGACCGTGCGGCTGACCGTCGGCGAGGGTGGCGAGTTCACCGTGGACGTCGCTCCCGAGTCGGACTGAGCCGCCCTTGCGCGGGCGGGCTCAGTTCATTAGAATTTGCGCCCTTTCGCGTTTTGCGATCTCGCTTTATTGGTGCTCCGATGAAAGAAGGCATCCACCCGAACTACAAGGAAGTGGCCGTCAAGTGCAGCTGCGGCAACGCGTTCACGACGCGTTCCGCCGTCACCAAGGACGTGCTGATGGTCGAAGTCTGCTCCGCCTGCCACCCGTTCTATACGGGCAAGCAGAAGGTGACGGACGTGGGCGGCCGCGTCGACAAGTTCAAGAAGCGTTATGGCAGCAAGGCTGCGGCCTGAGACTTTCTGGTCCGCTGTCCGCAAGGCCGCGCTCTAGCGCGGCCTTGCTGTTTTAGGGGCTCGCAGGCAAGATGCCGCCCCCTTGAGCGGCCAGCTCGGCCGCTCGCGCAACCAGGCAGAAGGCACTGCGCACGATGACCGCCACGCTCAAGCAGGCGGCGCTCGACTATCACGAGCGGCCGCACCCCGGAAAACTCGGCATCGCCATCACCAAGCCGGTGGCAGGTCCCGCCGATCTCTCTCTTGCTTACACCCCCGGCGTCGCCGAGCCGGTGCTGGCCATCCAGGAACGCCCGGACGACGCCTATCGCTATACCGCCAAGGGCAATCTCGTCGCGGTGATCTCCAACGGCACCGCGGTGCTGGGACTGGGCGACTGCGGCGCGCTGGCGTCGAAACCGGTGATGGAAGGCAAGGCGGTGCTGTTCAAGAAGTTCGCCGACATCGACGTCTTCGACATCGAGATCGACGCGAAGGATCCCAAGGACATCATCGACACCGTCGCGCGCATCGCGCCGACCTTCGGCGGCATCAATCTCGAAGACATCGCCGCACCAGCCTGCTTCGAGATCGAGGAGGAGCTGATCCGCCGCTGCGACATCCCGGTGTTCCATGACGACCAGCACGGCACCGCGATCGTGATGGGCGCGGCGCTGCTCAATGCGCTGGAACTACAGGGAAAGAAGATCGAGGACGCGCGCATCGTCTGCCTCGGCGCCGGTGCCGCCGGCATCGCCTCGATGCGCCTGGCGGTCGAGCTCGGCGCGAAGCGCGAGAACATGTGGCTGGTGGATCGCAAGGGCGTGATCCACAACGCGCGCGAGGACTACATCACGCTCAACAAGGAGAAGCGCGAATTTGCCGGCCCGCCCAGCGAACGGCGCACGCTGGCCGGCGCGCTGGCCGGCGCCGACGTCTTCATCGGCGTGTCCGGCCCGGGGCTGATGAAGCCGGAATGGCTGATGCTGATGAACGAGCGCCCGATCGTGTTCGCGCTGTCGAACCCGGTGCCGGAGATCCTGCCGGAAGCGGCATGGAACGTGCGGAAAGATCTGATCATGGCGACCGGCCGCAGCGACTATCCGAACCAGGTCAACAACGTGCTGTGCTTCCCGTTCCTGTTCCGCGGGGCACTGGACGTGCGCGCGCGCCTGATCAACCGCGAGATGAAAGTCGCCGCGGTGCGGGCGCTGGCGGCACTGGCGCGCGAACCGGTGCCGGCGACGATGCTGGAAGCCTACGGGCAAAAATCGCTATCCTTCGGCCCGGAATACATCATTCCCAAGCCGCTCGATCCCCGCCTGCGCGATTGCGTCGCGCCCGCGGTGGCCCGCGCGGCCGTTGCCAGCGGCGCCGCACGGCAGCCGTATCCGCCGCATTATCCGAGTTGAGGGCCCCCAACGTGAGGAAATCCCCATGAGCACGCCCAGCTACAGCCTGGTCAACAACGCCAACGGCGAGAAGATCGACCTGCCGGCGATCACCGGCACCCTCGGCCCTGCGGGCCTGGACGTCGGCAAGGTCTACGACAAACTCGACGTGTTCACCTACGACCCCGGCTTCACGTCGACCTGTTCGACCAAGAGCGCGATCACCTACATCGACGGCGACGCCGGCGTGCTGCTGTATCGCGGCTACCCGGTGGCGCAACTGGCCGAGCACTGCAGCTTCATCGAAGTCGCCTACCTGATCCTCAACGGCGAGCTGCCGAATGCCAAGCAGCTGACCGACTTCGATCAGACGATCCGCCGGCATACGATGATCAACGAGAACCTCAAGGGGTTCTTCCAGGGCTTCAACTACGACGCGCACCCGATGGCCATGCTCACCGGCGTCGTCGGATCGCTGTCGGCGTTCTATCACGACACCACCAACAACAAGGACGCGCGCCACCGCGAGATCTTCGCGCACCGCATGATCGCGAAGATTCCGACGATCGCCGCGGCGGCCTACAAGAAGTACTACGGCCAGCCCTACGTCTACCCGCAGAACCATCTCGACTACTGCAGCAATCTGCTGCACATGATGTTCGCGGTGCCGGCCGAACCGCACAAGGTCGATCCGATCGCAGCCAAGGCTCTGGACGTGCTGTTCATCCTCCACGCCGACCACGAGCAGAACGCCTCGACCTCGACGGTGCGCATGGCCGGCTCCACCGGCACCAACCCCTACGCCGCGATCGCCTCGGGCATCGCCGCGCTGTGGGGGCCGGCGCACGGCGGCGCCAACGAGGCCGTGCTCAAGATGCTCAACGAGATCGGCGACGTGTCCAAGGTCCAGGGCTTCATGAACAAGGTCAAGGACAAGCAGTCGGGCGTGCGCCTGATGGGCTTCGGCCACCGCGTCTACAAGAACTTCGACCCGCGCGCGACGATCATCCGCGACCAGTGCCACAAGGTGCTCAAGCACATGGGCAAGGAAAACGATCCGCAGCTCGAACTGGCGATGAAGCTCGAAGAGATCGCGCTGTCGGACGACTACTTCAAGGAGCGCAAGCTGTATCCGAACGTCGACTTCTACTCGGGCATCATCTACAAGGCGCTCGGCATCCCGGTGAACATGTTCACGCCGATGTTCGCGATCGCGCGCACCGTCGGCTGGGCGGCGCACTGGATCGAGATGGTCGCCGACCCGACGATGCGCATCGCGCGCCCGCGCCAGGTCTACACCGGCGCCGCCGAACGCAACGTCGTCGTGCTCGACAAGCGCTGATCTTCCGTGTTGTGTCGCAAGGCCCTCCCATCGGAGGGCCTTGTCGTTTGGGCGGCTGGCTCAGATTGACGCGGCGAGCCGCTCGACCTCGGCCAGATCGGCGCGCCGGAACGGCTTGCCGTCGAGCGGATTGATCGGCGCGCGGCGCAGCTCGTCGGGCGCGAACACCGCGGCATCGACACCTTCACCGTCGATGTCGAAGCGCAGCAGCGGCACCGTATGCTCGCGGCGACCGCCATAGCGGTAACTGCGCTCGCCCGGCTCGAAGGGGATGCCGCGATTGAGCAGGTCGATATCGACCGCTTCGGCCGAATCGGCGAAGAGATGCAGCTGTATCCGATTGGCCGCGGTGACCGCGCCGCTGAGCGTCGCGCCGACCAGGCGCGGCGTGTAGACCGCCAGCAGCCGCAGTGCGACGACCGCGGTCTTGCGCATGCGCTGCAGACGCTCGCGGTACTCGTCGCCGCCAAAGAGGTGCAGATAATCGAGCACGGCGGCGTGCACCGAGGCATTGTCCGGCAGCCCGGCCTGCGGCGGCAGCCCGAGCTGCCGCGCCGCACGGCGCTTGGCCTGGCCGTAGTCGGTCACCAGATCGACGCAGACGATGCGTGCGGCTTCCTCGACGAGACCGGAATGGTTGTGCTGGCTCACGTCCGCAAGCTCATCTCGTCGTTCGAGACATCAATACAGATCTTGCAGGCCTTCGGTCTCGTCGCGGCGCCGCGTGCCGGCGTCGTCGGCTTCGGGAATGCGGTCCTGCGGCACGATCTCGAAGATCGCGGCCGGATCGCCGGACGCGGCGAGGCGGCCGCTGTTCGGATTGATGCGCACCTCGACCAATCCCGGCGGACGCGGCAGCGTCTCTTCAGGCAGGTCCTTGAGCGCAACGCGCATGAAATCCATCCACGCCGGCAAGGCCGCGCGGCCGCCGACTTCGCCGCGACCCAGCGGCGTCGGCTGGTCGAAGCCGACCCAGGCGATCGCAACCAGGTGCTTCTGGAAGCCGTTGAACCAGGCATCGGTTTCGTCGTTGGTGGTCCCCGTCTTACCAGCCAGATCGTTGCGTCCGAGCTGGGCAACCTTGGCCGCGGTACCGCGCACGGTGACGTCGTGCATGACGTCGGTGATCAGCCAGATCGTCTTCGGATCGACCGCGCGAGGCGCCTGCGTCGGATCGGGCGGCGGCGGTTCCGGCGTCGGTGCAGGCAGCGCGTCCAGCGTTGCGCCGGCCACGGCCGGCAGCGGCTGGCTGCATTCGGGACAGGCGCGCCGGGGCTGGGTCTCGAACACGATCTGACCGCTGCTGTCGCGGATTTCGCGGATGAAGTAAGGATCGATCAGAAATCCGCCGTTGGCGATCGTCGAATAGCCGCGCGCCAGCTCCAGCGGCGTGAACACGGCGCTGCCCAGCGCCATCGTCAGATCCTGCGGCAGGCGGTCCTGGGGCAAGCCGAAGCGCGGCACGAAATCGCGCGCCGTGGCGATGCCGATGGACTGCAGAAGTCGGATCGAGACCAGGTTGCGCGACTGCACCAGCGCTTCGCGCAGGCGCATCGGCCCCTGGATGTCGCCGCCGTAGTTCTCCGGACGCCAGTTCGATTCGAGCCGGGGATCGTCGAAGACCACCGGCGCATCGAGCACCATCGAGGCCGGCGTGAACCCGTTCTCCAGCGCGGCCGAATACAAGAAAGGTTTGAAGCCCGATCCCGCCTGCCGGCGCGCCTGGATCGCGCGGTTGAACTTGCCGGCGAAGAAATCGAAGCCGCCGACCAGCGACTCCACCGCACCGTCCGTCGGATCGAGGGCCACCAGCGCGCCCTGCACCTCGGGAACCTGCACGAAGCGGACGCCCTCGGGGGTCGTCTGCAGGCGCACGATCTCGCCCGGCTGCAAGGGATTCTTCTCGACGGACAGCTTCGCCCACTCGAAGGCCGGCTTGGCCAGCGCCACCGGACCGCGCTGCGTCAGCACGGACAGACGATCGGCGCGGAACTCGGTGACGATCGCCGGCTCCAGTCCGCCAACTGTAGTCAGCCGATCGAAAACCTGCGCCAGCTCGCGCTCGCGGCCCGGCTGCAGCAGCGCCACTTCGACGCGGCTTTCCGGTCCACGCCAGCCGTGCCGCTGGTCGTATTCCAGCAAAGCGCTGCGCAGTGCCGTGTTGGCCGCGAGCTGGCGCGCGGAATCGATGGTCGTGGTGACGCTGAAGCCGCGGCTGTAGGCGTCCTCGCCGTACTTCGCGACCAGCTCGGCGCGCACCATCTCGGCGATGTAGTCGGCCTCGACGTCCACCTTGGCGCGATAGGGCCGGACCACGACCGGTTCGGCAACCGCCGCCTGGTATTCCTCCGCCGTCAGGCTACCCAGTTCGCGCATGCGGCGCAGCACGTAGTCGCGCCGCGCCTGCGCACGTTCTGCACTGGCCACCGGATTGTCGCGGGACGGCGCCTTCGGCAGGCCGGCGATGACCGCCATCTCGCCCAGCGTCAGCGCGCCGATGTCCTTGTCGAAGTACACCAGTGCCGCCGCGCCGACGCCGTAGGCACGTTCGCCGAGGAAGATCTTGTTGAGGTACAGCTCAAGAATCTCCTCCTTGCTCAGCTCGCGCTCCATGCGCAGCGCCAGCAGGATTTCCTTGAACTTGCGCGTGAAGGTGCGTTCGCTCGACAGGAACACGTTGCGCGCGAGCTGCATCGTGATCGTACTGCCGCCCTGGTTTTTTTCACCGGTCGCCGCGTACTTGAGCGCGGCACGCAGCAGGCCCTGCCAGTCGATGCCCGGGTGCTGGAAGAAGCGATCGTCCTCCGCGGCGAGGAAGGCCTGGATCAACTGCGGCGGCAGATTCCGGTACTGGACCAGCGCGCGCCGTTCCGCGCCGAATTCGCCGATGAGTCGACCGTCGCGGCTGAGGATACGCAAGGGCACCGACAACTGCAGATCGCGCAGGCTGGCGACCGACGGCAGATCGCGACTGAGCTGGGCCAGTGCCACGAATACCGACAGGACCCCGATCAGCACGAGGAGGGACGTGGTTGCCAACAGCCACAGGAGCAGTCGCCGGCGGGGCTTGTCAGGCGTCATCTAGGGGTTTGTAGATCGAAAAAATCACATCGAATGTTTGCAACCAGATCAGGCAGTTGCCGCAGGAACTTCCAGTTGCACAGTAGCAGTATTGCGTTATAGTACGGCCCGATGCGGGAAGAGTCTCTTTCCCGCGGGGGATTGTCAACGAAGCGGCGCGGGGCACTGATGGCCATTTTGCAATCGCTGTTCCGAAAGGGCGGCCAACAACTCGTCGGGCTGGACATCAGTTCCAGTTCGGTGAAGCTGCTGGAGCTTTCGCGCAAAGGCGCCCGCTTCAACGTCGAGGCCTATGCGGTGGAGCCGCTGCCGCCTGCGGCGCTGTCCGACAAGCAGATCGCCGACCCCAAGGCGATCGGCGAGACCATCGCCCGTGCGGTCAGCCGCGCCGGCACGCGAACCCGTCAGGCGGCGATCGCCGTCTCGGGCGCCTCGGTCATCACCAAGGTCGTCGAGATGCCCAAGACGCTGTCGGGCGACGATATGGAAGAGCAGATCAAGGCCGAAGCGGACCAGTACATCCCCTATCCGATCGACGAAGTCAGCCTTGATTTCGAGATTCTCGGCCCGAGCGCGAAGAACAGCGAGATGGTCGAGGTCGTGCTCGCCGCCTGCCGTCGCGAGCAGGTCGAGCAGCTGTGCGCGGCGGTCGAGCTGGCCGGCCTGAAACCGACCGTGGTCGACGTCGAAGCCTACGCGCTGGAGAACGCCTGCCAGTTCCTGCAGCACCAGATGCCGGAGGGCGGACGCCAGAAGGCCATTGCCATCGTCGATGTCGGCGCCGCGATCACTTCGATGATGATCCTGTTCGACGGCAAGACCATTTACACCCGCGACCAGAACTTCGGCGGGCGCCAGCTCACCGAGGACATCATGCGCACTTTTGGCATGTCCTTCGACGAGGCGACCAAGGCCAAGAAGGCCGGAACCCTGCCGGCCAACTACGCGACCGACGTGCTCGCGCATTTCGTTGCCGACATGGCGCAGCAGATCGATCGATCGCTGCAGTTCTTCTTTTCCGCCGTCACCCAATACAGCTCGATCGACCAGATCATTCTGGCCGGCGGTTGCGCACAGATCCCGGGCGTCGAAGCCAGCATCCAGGAGCGGCTGCAGATTCCGACAACCGTCGCCAGGCCGTTTTCGCAGATGAGCATTGCGTCGCGCGCCAAACCGGCGAATCTGGCGCAGGACGAAGCGTCGCTGCTGGTCGCCTGCGGGCTGGCGTATCGCGCCTTCGACGAGGAAAAAGCATGAACCGCCGGCGAGGTGCGCGATGACCATCCACATCAACCTGCTCGACTGGCGCCAGTCGCGACGGGAGAAGCGCAAGCAGGATTTCGTCGCCAGCCTCGGTCTCGCGCTGGCAGTGGCCGGCGGCATTGTTGGAGCCAGCTGGATGCTGGTCGACGGCGAACTGCAGTTCCAACAGGCCCGCAATGAATTCCTGCGGGTCCAGATCAAGGAGATGGACCAGAAGATCAAGGAGATCGAGGAACTGGAACGCGTGCGGGCCAACCTGCTCGGGCGCATGCGCGTGATCGAGGAACTGCAGGCGAGCCGCACGGCGTCGGTGCACTTCTTCGACGAACTGGTGAATACCCTGCCGGATGGCATCAATCTGACGGGCGTAAAGCAGCAGGGCGCACAGGTCACGATCGATGGAGTCGCCGAGTCGAACGGCCGCGTGTCGACGTACATGAAGAGTCTGGACGCGTCTATCTGGTTTTCGGACCCGCGCCTCGTAGTGATCAAGACCAATGAAAAGGATCGGCGCCGCAAGGGAGAATTTCAGCTGACGGTCAAAAGGCTGATGAAGCCCAAGGAAGGCGGATCGCAGGGCACTGCGCCCGAGGCGGAGGGCGAGGAAGGGGTGGTCGAATGAATGCCCAAGACATCATCCAGCAGCTCAACTCGCTCGATATGCAGAATCCTGGCTCCTGGCCAGGGTGGATACGCACCGCGGCGGCGGTCTTGCTGGCAATCACGGTCGGCGCCGCCGGCGAATGGTTCCTGGTCAAGCCCGTCTACGAGCAGGTCGAAGCGGAACGCGGCACCGAACAGACTTTGCGCAGCGACTTTGAGGCCAAGCAGAAGAAGGTCGCAGCACTGGACGCTTATCGCGCTCAACTCGCCGAGATGGAGCAGTCATTTGGCGAGATGCTCAAACAGCTGCCGAGCAAGTCGGAGGTTGCGAATCTGCTCAACGACATCTCGCAGACGCGCGTCGCGGCCAGCCTGGAAGAAGAGCTGTTTCAGCCCGAGGGAGAAGTCGCCAAGGAGTTCTACGCTGCCATACCCAACAAGGTCATCGTGGTCGGCGATTATCACGAAATGGGAAGCTTCGTCGGCGCCATAGCAGCCTTGCCGCGCATCGTCACGATCGAGGACGCGGAGATCAAGTCGGCCGCCGGGAAAGGCAAGAACCAGCCCACACAGCTGCGCATGACCGCACAGGTGCAGACCTATCGGTATCTCGACGACGACGAGATGGCGTCAAACAAACCCGCGGCCAAGGGTGGCAAGAAAGGGGGCAAGAAATGAAGGCGCTTTCTTGCGCACTCCTCACCGCGTCAGTGCTGCTGCTTGCGGCTTGCAGCGGCGACATGTCCGACCTGGAGCAGTACATCGCCGAGGTCAAGGCACGCAAGTCGACAAAGATCGAGCCGATTCCGCAGATCAAGCAGTACGAAGCATTTGCGTATGTGCCCGGTGACCGGCGCGATCCGTTTGTCGAACTCAAGCAGCCGGAGAGCGCCGCGGCGGCGACCGGCCCCAAGCCGGATCTGAACCGGAATCGCGAGCCGCTCGAAGAATACCCGCTGGATGCGCTGCGCATGATGGGAACGATCAGCACGCCAGAGGGTATCTTTGCGCTGATCCTCGCTCCGGACGGCATCATTCACCGCATCACGCTGAAGAATTACATGGGGCAGAACTACGGCCAGATCGTGGCCATCTCGGGGTCCGAGGTGAGCCTGCAGGAACTGGTTCCCGACGGATTCGGGGGTTGGACACAGCGCGATGCCAGCCTGGCGCTGACCGAACAGTGAACAGGCTCGACAGGCTCCAGGGAGTTTTCGCAATGTACACGTTCATGGCCTCAATTCGACGCAAGCTGATGTGGGGCTTGGCCCTCGTCGCCGCATCTGCCGCAGCGCAGGCGCAGGACGCGGGGCGCACGCTCACTGACCTGGATTTTGTCGCCCTCGAGGGCGGCCGCGTGCAGGTGACGCTGACGCTGTCGGAATCCGCACCACAGCCGGCCGTGTTCACGGTCGACAAGCCCGCGCGCCTGTCGCTCGACTTTCCCGATACGAAGATGGGGCTGGGCGATCGCTACCGGCGCGTCAACATCGGCAATGTCCGCGCCGTCGCGAGCGCCGAGGCGCGCGGACGAACGCGTGTCGTCGTCGAACTGGCCGAGCCAGCGCCGTACAAGCTCAACGTCGAGAACAACAAAGTCGTGCTGCAGATCGATGGCGGTGCACCGACCGCCGCGAACGCGGTTGCCGGCATCGCCGGCCGCGCCGCCGGCAGCATCACCGGCATCGACTTCCGGCGCGGCGAGAAGGGCGAGGGGCGCGTCGTCGTGCGCCTGAGCGATCCCAAGGCCGTCGTCGATGTGCGCGAAGAAGGCGGCAAGGTGATCGCCCTGTTCAGCAACACCTCGGTCGCGGGCGAGCTGGCGAAGCGTCTTGATGTTCTCGATTTCGCGACGCCGGTGAAGTTCGTCGACATCACCCCCGTCGGGGCGAACAGCCAGATCGCGATCACGCCCGTTTCCGGCCTGGATTTCGAGCAGTCCGCTTACCAGTCTGGCGACGTATTCACGCTGGAGCTTCAGCCCTTGACTCCGGCCGAAGTGGCCGAGAAGCAGCGGGCGGAGCCGCAATTCAAAGGCGAACGCATCAGCCTGTCGTTCCAGAACGTCGAGGTGCGCTCGCTGCTGCAGATCATCGCCGACGTCGCCGGCACCAACATGGTGATCAGCGATTCGGTCAAGGGCCAGATCGCAATGCGCCTCGAGAACGTCCCTTGGGATCAGGCCTTGGACATCATCCTCAAGACCAAGGGCCTGGGCATGCGCCAGCAGGGCAATGTCATGCTCGTGGCGCCGGTCGAGGAACTCGCGGCGCGCGAGCGGATCGAACTGGAAGCGCAGAAGCAGAAGACCGAACTGGCACCGTTGCGTTCGGAGATTGTGCAGGTCAACTACGCCAAGGCCAGCGACATGAAGGCGCTGCTCGTCAGCGGTGACAATTCCCTGCTGACCGAGCGTGGACGGGTGTCCGTGGACGATCGGACAAACACCTTGCTGGTACTCGAGACCCGCGAAAAACTAGATGAAATCCGTGAGCTCGTCGCAGCACTGGACATTCCGGTGCGCCAGGTGCTGATCGAGTCCCGCATCGTCATCGCTAACGACGATTTCGCCCGCGAGCTGGGCGTGCGCTTCGGTGCCAGCACCCTCGGATCGGTGGGCAACAATACGGTCGGGCAGTCCGGTACCAATTCGGGCTCGCGCACGGTCGTCGGCGGCGGCGTGCCGGGAACCACCGACAACTACATCGTCAATCTGCCGACTGCGCTGGCACCGGCAGGGCGCATTGCGTGGACGATTCTCGGCTCGGACTTCCTGGTGGATCTCGAGCTGAGCGCCTTGCAGTCGGAGGGCCGCGGCGAGCTGATTTCGACGCCGCGTGTCGTCACAGCCAACGGCAAGGAAGCCGTGATCGAGCAGGGTCGTGAAATTCCGTACCAGACCACGAGTGGCAACTCGGGAACAACGACCTCGTTCAAGAAGGCCGTGCTGTCTCTGACCGTGAAGCCGCAGATCACGCCGGACAGCCGCGTCGTAATGGACCTGGCGGTGACCAACGACTCGCAGGGTGAGGACGTCAATACGGGCGCAGGCACCGCCCCGGCCATTGATACCCGCAAACTCAATACGCAAGTTCTGATCAAGAGCGGAGAAACCGTCGTGCTCGGCGGCGTGTTCCAGGAAGAAAGCCGGAACTCGGCCGCCAAGGTGCCTTTGCTTGGCGATATCCCGTTGCTGGGCGTGCTGTTCAAGAACAAGATTACGTCGCGGAACAAGCGTGAGCTCTTGATCTTCGTCACGCCGCGCGTGCTCCAGGAAGGCCTGTCGGTCAAGTAGGCGGTTATCAGGGGCCGGCCGCCCGGATGCGGCCGGTATACTGCGCGACCGCATCCGGTGTCGTTGCGCGTAATGTCTTCGCATCCCAATATTTTTCTGGTCGGGCCGATGGGTGCCGGCAAGACCACGATCGGCCGGCGGCTTGCGGAACTGCGCGGCCTGGAGTTCGTCGACTCCGATCACGAGATCGAGCAGCGCACCGGCGTCGATATCCCTTACATCTTCGAGAAGGAAGGGGAGAACGGCTTCCGCAAGCGCGAAAAACAGGTGATCGCCGATCTGACCACGCGGTCGCACATCGTGCTGGCGACCGGCGGCGGCGCAGTCCTGGATCCCGAGAATCGCCATGCACTGGGCTCTCGTGGCGTGGTGGTCTATCTGCACGCCAGCATCGACCAGCAACTCGCGCGCACCGAGCGTGCGGACAACCGGCCCTTGCTGAAGCAAACCGCTGACCGCCGCGCCGTGCTGGAACAGCTGTTCCACACCCGCGAGCCGCTCTATCGAGAAATCGCCGACATCGTGATCGTGACCGATCATCGCAGCACCAAGTCCGTTGTCCGCGAAATCGAAACCGAGCTGGACCGCTCGCGGTGCGGCTGAGCGCACCGCTGCTGCAACTCGAATCCCTGGTCGCGCGGGAATAAACTCTTCAACCTCTCCACACGCAGCCCCGGCTCATGCAGACCCTGGATGTCGCGCTCGGCGACCGCAGCTATCCGATCCACATCGGCACCGCCCTGCTGGCGGACCCGCAGTCGTGGATCGCGCTGCGCGGGCGCACGCTGCGTCTGATCACGGACGCGCATGTCGCCGAGCACTATCTGCCGCGAGTCCGCGCCGCGCTGGATCTCCCGTCATCGTCGATCAAGGTGATCCCTGCCGGCGAGCCGCAGAAAAACCTGCAGCAGGCGGAGGCGGTGCTGGACTGGCTGCTGGAAACCCGGCTGCCGCGCGACGGTTGCCTGGTTGCATTGGGCGGCGGCGTGATCGGCGACCTCGTCGGCTTCTGTGCCGCGATCTATCTGCGCGGCGTCGACTTCGTGCAGGTGCCGACGACGCTGCTCGCGCAGGTCGATTCCTCGGTGGGCGGAAAGACCGGCGTCAACCACCCGCGCGGCAAGAACATGATCGGCGCCTTCCACCAGCCGCGACTGGTGCTGGCCGACACCGATACGCTGTGCACGCTGCCACGGCGCGAGCTGCTCGCCGGCCTCGCCGAGGTGATCAAGTACGGCATGCTCGGCGACCGCAGCTTCCTGGGCTGGATCGACGTACATCTTGACCGTCTTCTCGCTTTGGAACCGGAAGCGATCGCCCGGGCGGTTTGCCGCAGCTGCGAAATGAAGGCAGAGATCGTTGCCCGCGACGAGCGCGAAGGCGGGCCGCGCGCACTGCTCAATCTCGGCCATACCTTCGCGCATGCGATCGAGACCCACGCCGGCTACGGCGAATGGCTGCACGGCGAGGCGGTCGGCACCGGCCTGTGCATGGCGGCGGATCTGTCGGCGCGGCTCGGCTGGATCACGCTCGACGATGCGCGAACGTGCATTGCGCTGATCGAGCGCACCGGCCTGCCCGTGCGGCCACCCGCGGGCATGAACGCCGACGACTTCATCGAGCGGATGGCGCTCGACAAGAAAGTGGCCGGCGGCAAGCTGCGCCTGGTGTTGCTGCGCGCGCTGGGCGCGGCGGTGGTCAGCGCCGATTTCGATCGCGCCAAGCTGGGCGAGACACTGGCGCACTTTTGTACGCTGCCGCCATGACGCTCGCGCCCTACGCCGCCGACGACCGGCATTCGCGGGGGCGCCGCCATCCGGAGCCGGGTCCCGGGCATCGCAGCGAATATCAGCGCGACCGTGATCGCATCATCCACTCGGCCGCGTTCCGTCGCCTCGAATACAAGACCCAGGTCTTCGTCAATCACGAGGGCGACCTGTTCCGGACGCGGCTGACGCACTCGATTGAGGTTGCGCAAATCGCGCGGACGATGGCGCGCAATCTGCATCTCAACGAAGAGCTGTGTGAAGCGGTGTCGCTCGCGCACGACCTGGGGCACACGCCCTTCGGACACGCAGGACAGGATGCGCTCAATACCAGCATGAAGCCCTATGGCGGCTTCGAGCACAACGCGCAATCGCTGCGCGTCGTCGAAGAACTCGAAGACAAGTACGCCGAATTCCGCGGCCTGAACCTGATGTTCGACACGCGCGAAGGCATTCTCAAACACTGTTCAGCGGCCCGCGCACGCACGCTTGGCGACGTCGGCGAGCGCTTTCTGAATCGCACGCAGCCCAGCCTCGAAGCGCAGCTTGCGAATCGGGCCGATGAGATCGCGTACAACAACCACGACATCGACGACGGCCTGCGCGCGCGCCTGCTGACGATCGAGCAGCTGCGCGACGTGCCGCTGTTCCGCCGCCATCACGACGAGGTGCTGCAGCGCTATGGGCAGATCCATCCCAAGCAGCAGCGGCATGAAACCACCCGCCGGATCATCAACACCCTGGTCGTCGATCTCACCGAATCCTCGCGCCAGGCGCTGTCCGCCGCCGACATCGCCGGCATCGACGACGTGCGCCGCATGCACGAACCGCTGATCTGCTTCAGCGCGGAAGTGCGGTCTGAGAACGAGGCGCTCAAACGCTTCCTGCGCGAGCAGCTCTACAGCCACCCCCAGGTCTACCGGATCATGGTCAAGGCCAAGCGCGTCGTCACCGAACTGTTCGACGCCTTCCTCGCCGATCCGCGCCTGCTGCCGCCGGATTTTCTTGAGTCCGCCCGACGCATGGAGGCTAGCGAGGGCGAAAGCGGCCGCGCCCGCGCCGTCGCCGACTACATCGCCGGCATGACCGACCGCTATGCGCTCGACGAATATGAGCGTCTGTTTGATCCCCGCCGGTTACGGTAAACCGCTCAAGTTCACGGCGCAGGCCGGACCTTCACCGCGACGTAGCTACGCGATTCGCAGCCGGGCTCGGTGGCATCGAAGGCGGTGAGTCGGAATCCCAGGAAGGCTTCGTCCTCTGCGGGCTGCGCCGCGGCGAAGTTGGCGTCGTATCGCATTCCGGCGCCGCAACTTCCCGTGACCTGGAGCCCGACTTCGGGGCCGGTCAGCTGTTCCCATGCGCAGGAAGCGGCGTTGCACGGAAATTCGCCGGCGTTGATGGTGCCTGGCAGCAGCACGTCTTGCCCGGCCACCGCGTCCTGATCGGGACCGGCGTCGATGTCGATGCCTTGCAGCGGAGCTTCGTTCTCCGGCACCCAGGCCTCCACCGAAGCGCTGTTCGTCGCGCCAAGGTCGTCGGTGACAGTCAGCAGGTAAGCATAGATATGCCGATCGGGATCCTCCGGCTGCATCCGCTCCACCCGGATACACAGGGTCGCACCGTCATCGGCAAGCAATTCCTGCTTTGGCATGGACGAGCTTGCCTGCCGATCCCACTGCCAGGCAGCGACGACGCCATCGGTGTCGGTGGAATCGCGGCCCGTGAAGCAAAAGTCGTCGGGAGCGGTGCCCGCGCCTGCATCTGCCGCTGCAACCGCGACCGGCGGAGCATTCGACGGATCATCATCTCCACTTCCGCAGCCGGCCAGCAACACGACCGCCATGGCAACAATGCGCAACTGCATAACCGCCTCCCGGGGTTGTTCTTGCTGCCACGCAGCCATCGTAACCGCCCGCGTCGATCGTACTACGGCCGGAACCAGTCCTCGGTCTTCACGCCGCTGGCCCCCGCATACTTCGCCGGGCTGCGGGTGACGAGGGTCAGCTCGCGCACCGCCGCGATCGCAGCCTGTTGACCCTCGATCTCGCTCCACACGCGCCCTTGCCGGGCACGGCGTGGGACCTCACGGGCCAGCCAGACGGCCGCGTCGCGATCGAACGGCACCACTTCCGGCCCGCTGCGCAGCAGCTCGTGCACGAATCCGGCGAGCTGGGTGCGGCGAGCACCTTCGGGCAGCGTTTCGACACCGCGCAGCAGGAGATAGGCAATCGGCGCGGCAATGGCGCAGACATGCTGGTGCTGGAGAAAGCGCGTCAGCACCAGCCGGTTGCCGGCGGGGCGGGTCAGCTCGGCCAGGACGGGCAGGTCGAGCAGATAGAGCGCGCGTGCCATCAGCCCTCGCCGGTCCAGCGCTCGAGTTCGTCGGCGCTGATGCCTTCGAAGGCGATGCCCGCGCGTGTGCGCCAGCCGGCCAGCCACTGGCCGAACTCGGCGGTCGGGCCGGCGCTGCGCAGCCGCTCGTATTCGGCCTCGGCCAGCAGCACGGCGACCGGCCGGCCGCGACGGCTGATCGTGACCGGGTGTCCGCCTTCGGCCTCGCGCAGCAATTCCGTCAACCCGTCCTTGGCTTCGGCAACCGACACTGTCTTCATCTCGATCTGCGCATGATGGCCATTTAGATGGCCATTTTAGAATGCCGCAAGCACTTGAATCAATTAGGAGAGTACCGTCGATCCGGTCCGCAGTGGAAAAGGCATTTGCGCGGACCGGCGGCACGGCAACACACTTTGCGCCCCGCCCCTTTCGGGCGCGGATGCCGTCGCGCGTTCATTCGCGCGCATTGAGGAGCCCGTCGATGTTCGACCGCGTACACCCCAACCAGAGCCTCGGCCTGTACCGAGAGAGGTTCGAAAAGGACAGCTGCGGCTTCGGCCTGATCGCCCACATGGACGACCAGCCCAGCCACAAGCTGGTGCAGACCGCCGTCACCGCGCTGCATCGCATGACGCACCGCGGCGCCGTCGCCGCCGACGGCAAGACCGGCGACGGCTGCGGCCTGCTGATGAAGAAGCCGGACGCGTTCCTGCGCCGCGAGGCGGCCCGGCTCGGCTTCGATCTGGGCGACAGCCAGAGCAACTACTGCGCCGGCAACATCTTCTTTGCACAGGACGCCAAGCGCCGCGCACGCGCAAAGGCGGTGCTCAAGGAGTGCCTGGAGCTGCACGGCCTGACCCTGGCCGGCTTCCGCAGCGTGCCGACCGACCAGTCG
Organism: Sinimarinibacterium sp.; assembly: GCA_041659605.1. GTDB lineage: Bacteria > Pseudomonadota > Gammaproteobacteria > Nevskiales > Nevskiaceae > Solimonas. The sequence goes on from JBAZXW010000003.1 coordinate 136,314, forward strand.
GCGCTCGGCGAAGAAGCCCTCAAGTCGCTGCCGGTGATCGAGCAGGCCTTCATCACCGCGCCCAAGGGCGTGCACAAGTTCGCGTTCGAGCTGAAGCTGTTCAAAGCGCGCCGGCGTGCGGAGAAAACCCTCGAAGCCGAGGGCGACAGGGACTTCTACATCACGCACCTGTCGTGCCGCGTGATCGTCTACAAGGGCTTGGTGATGCCGGAGTTCCTGCCGGTGTTCTACCCGGACCTCGCCGACCCGGCGCTGGAATCGTCGATGTGCGTGTTCCATCAGCGCTTCTCGACCAACACGCTGCCGCGCTGGAACCTGTGCCATCCGTTCCGCTACCTCGCGCACAACGGCGAGATCAACACGATTTCCGGCAACCGCAAGTGGGCGCTGGCGCGCGCCCGGAAGTTCCAGTGCCCTGACCTACCGGACATCGAGGAGATCGCGCCGCTGGTGGGCATGACCGGCTCCGACTCGCAGTCGCTCGACAACATGCTCGAAGTGCTGCTCGCCGGCGGCATGGACGTGTTCGCGGCGATGCGCGCGCTGATCCCGCCGGCCTGGCAGAACGTCGAGGATCTCGACTCCGACGTGCGCGCGTTCTACGAATACAACTCGGTGAACATGGAGCCCTGGGACGGCCCGGCCGGCGTCGTGCTGACCGACGGTCGCTATGCCGCCTGCACGCTCGACCGCAACGGCCTGCGGCCCGCGCGCTATGTGATCACCGCCGACCGCCAGATCGTGCTCGCCTCGGAAATCGGCGTGCACGACTTCCGTCCGCAGGACGTGGTCGAGAAGGGCCGCCTGCGCCCGGGCGAAATCCTCGCGGTCGACACCGAGACCGGCGCGCTGCTGCGCCCGGAAGACATCGACCGCATGCTCGCCAGCCGCAAGCCGTACAAGCAGTGGCTGAAGTCGAACATGAAGCGCCTCGAGGCGCGTCTGTCGGACGATCCGAGCTCGCTGGAAGTGATGCCGCCGGACATGGTGGCGACCTATCACAAGATGTTCCAGCTGACCTTCGAGGAACGCGACCAGGTGCTGCGGCCGCTGTCGGAGTCCGGGCAGGAGGCGGTGGGCTCGATGGGCGACGACACGCCGTTCGCGGTGCTGTCGAGCCAGGTCCGCTCGGTCTACGACTATTTCCGGCAGATGTTCGCGCAGGTGACGAACCCGCCGATCGATCCGCTGCGCGAGCAGGTCGTGATGTCGCTCGAGTGCCAGCTCGGCATCGAGAAGGGCATGTTCGAGGAGACGCCCGAGCGCGCCGCACGACTGCTGATCGACTCGCCGATCCTGTCGGAAGCCAAGTTCAAGCGCCTGCTCGCGATCGGCAACGACGATCCGTCTTATGCGCACCAGATCATCGACCTGAACTACGACCCCGCGCTCGGCCTGCAGACCGCGATCGAACACGTCTGCGACGAAGCCGTTGCGGCGGTGAAGTCCGGCAAGGTCGTGCTCGTACTGTCGGACCGCGCGATCGAGCGCGGCAAGCTTCCGATCCACGCTTTGCTTGCCGTCGGCGCGGTCAACGACCGCCTGGTGCGCGAAGGCCTGCGCTGCGACTGCAACATCGCCGTCGAGACCGCAACCGCGCGCGATCCGCACCACTTCGCGTGCCTGATCGGCTACGGCGCGTCGGTGATCTACCCGTATCTCGCCTACGCCACGCTGTACGAAATGGCGCGCGCCGGACAGGTCAAGAACAAGCCGCCCGAACAGCTCGCGCAGTCCTACCGCAAGGGCATCAACAAGGGCCTGTACAAGATCATCTCGAAGATGGGCATCGCGACGATCTCCTCGTACCGCGGCGCGCAGCTGTTCGAGATCGTCGGCCTGCACGACGAAATCGTCGATCGCTGCTTCGAAGGCACCGTGTCGCGCATCGGCGGCGCACGCTTCGCGCAGTTGCAGGACGAGCAGGATCGTCTCGCCGACGTTGCCTGGAGCACGCGCAAGCCGATCGAGCAGGGCGGGCTGTACAAGTACGTCCACGGCGGCGAATACCACGCCTACAACCCGGACGTCATCGGCACGCTGCAGAAGGCGGTGAAGTCCGGCAAGTACGAGGATTACAAGCTGTACGCGAAATTCGTCAACGAGCGCCCGGTCGCGACGATCCGCGATCTGTTCAAGCTCAAGACCGACAACGCGATTTCGGTCGACGAAGTCGAACCGGTCGAGGTGATCCTCAAGCGTTTCGACTCCGCCGGCATGTCGCTGGGTGCGCTGTCGCCCGAGGCGCACGAGGCGCTGGCGATGGCGATGAACCGCCTCGGCGGCCGCTCGAACTCCGGCGAAGGCGGCGAAGACCCGGCGCGCTACGGCACCGAGAAGATGTCGAAGATCAAGCAGGTCGCGTCCGGGCGCTTCGGCGTCACGCCGGCCTACCTGGTCAACGCCGAGGTGCTGCAGATCAAGGTCGCGCAGGGCGCCAAGCCCGGCGAAGGCGGCCAGCTGCCCGGCGACAAGGTCAACGAGCAGATCGCCCGGCTGCGCTACGCGCGCCCGGGTGTCGCGCTGATCTCGCCGCCGCCGCACCACGACATCTACTCGATCGAAGATCTCGCGCAGCTGATCTTCGACTTGAAGCAGGTCAATCCGCAGGCGCTGGTCTCGGTCAAGCTGGTCTCCGGCCCCGGCGTCGGCACCATTGCCGCCGGCGTGGCCAAGGCCTACGCCGACCTGATCACGATCTCCGGCTACGACGGCGGCACCGGCGCGAGCCCGCTGACTTCGGTCAAGTACGCCGGCACGCCCTGGGAGCTGGGCCTGTCGGAGACGCACCAGACGCTGCGCATGAACAACCTGCGCGACAAGGTGCGTGTGCAAACCGACGGCGGCCTCAAGACCGGGCTGGACGTGATCAAGGCGGCGATTCTCGGCGCCGAGTCCTTCGGTTTCGGCACCGCGCCGATGGTGGCTCTGGGCTGCAAGTACCTGCGCATCTGTCACCTCAACAACTGCGCAACCGGCGTCGCCACGCAGAACGCGACGCTGCGCCTGGAGCACTTCATCGGCCTGCCGGAAATGGTGATGAACTATTTCCGCTTCGTCGCGCAGGAGACGCGCGAGTGGCTCGCGGCGCTGGGCGTGCGCTCGATCGCCGAGCTGATCGGCCGCACCGACCTGCTCGAGATCGACCAGGTTGAGAACGCCAAGGCGCAGAACCTCGATCTGCAGCCGATCCTCGAGTCGGCCGGCATGGTGCTGCCGAGCGCGCAGTACTGCATGTTCAACAACGAGCCCTTCGACAAGGGCGAGCTCGCGGAGTCGATGCTGCACGACTGCCTGCCGGCGATCGAGCACAAGACCGGCGGCATCTTCCACTACACGGTGTCGAACCGGCACCGCTCGATCGGCGCACGCCTGTCCGGCGAGATCGCGCGTCGTCACAGCAACCTGGGGATGAGCGACAAGCCGATCACGATCAAGCTCAAGGGCACCGCAGGCCAGTCGCTGGGCGTGTGGAACGCGGGCGGCCTGCACCTCGAGCTCGAAGGCGACGCCAACGACTATGTCGGCAAGGGCATGGCCGGCGGCCGCATCGTCGTCAAGCCGTCCAAGGGCGTGCGCTACGAAACGCGCGAGGCCGCGATCATCGGCAACACCTGCCTGTATGGCGCGACCGGCGGCACGCTGTACGCCGCCGGCATGGCCGGCGAGCGCTTCGCCGTGCGCAACTCCGGCGCGCACGCGGTGGTCGAAGGTTGTGGCGATCACGGCTGCGAGTACATGACCGGCGGTGTCGTCGTCGTGCTCGGCCGCACCGGCGTGAATTTCGGCGCCGGCATGACCGGCGGTTTCGCCTATGTGCTCGACGAGAAGCGCAGCTTCGTCGATCGCTACAACCATGAGCTGATCGACATCCACCGCGTCGTTTCCGAATCGATGGAAGCGCATGAGCATTACCTGCGCAGCGTCGTCGCTGAATACGCGACCGCGTCCGGTTCGAAGTGGGCGCAGGCGATCCTGTCCGACTGGGCGGATTTCGTCGGCAAGTTCTGGCTGGTCAAGCCCAAGGCGGCCGAGATCGGCACGCTGATCGACTCCGTGCGCGCAGCGGCCTAAAGGAAAGAGAGTCATGGGTGCAAAGAACGTCAACCAGTTTCTCGACCTGCCGCGCCAGGACCCGGCGAAGACCGCGGTCGAAGTGCGCGTGCACGACTTCCGCGAGATCTACGGCCAGTTCCAGCCGGACCAGGCCAAGGCGCAGTCCGGCCGCTGCCTGGCCTGCGGCAATCCGTATTGCGAGTGGAAGTGCCCGGTGCACAACTTCATTCCCAACTGGCTCAAGCTGGTCGAGGAAGGCAACCTGTTTGCCGCCGCGGAACTGTCGCATCGCACCAACTCCTTGCCGGAGATCTGCGGCCGCATCTGCCCGCAGGACCGCCTGTGCGAAGGTGCGTGCACGCTCGAGGACGGTTTCGGCGCGGTGACCATCGGCTCGGTGGAGAAGTACATCACCGACGAGGCGCTCAAGCAGGGCTGGCGTCCGGACATGTCCAAGGTCAAGTGGACCCGGAAGAAGGTCGCGATCGTCGGTGCCGGCCCGGCGGGCCTGGGCTGCGCCGACGTGCTGGCCCGTAATGGCGTCAAGCCGATCGTGTTCGACAAGTACAACGAGATCGGCGGCCTGCTGACCTACGGCATCCCGCCGTTCAAGCTGGAGAAGGAAGTCGTCAAGACGCGGCGCAAGATTCTCGAAGGCATGGGCGTCGAGTTCCGGCTCAACGTCGAGATCGGCAAGGACATCGCCTTCGAAAAGCTGCTCAAGGACTACGACGCGGTGTTCCTCGGCATGGGCACCTACACCTACATGAAGGGCGGCTTCGCCGGCGAAGATCTGCCCGGTGTGTTCGAGGCGCTGCCGTTCTTGATCGCGAACAGCAACCGTCAGCTCGGCCAGGGCTCGAATGCCGACATGAGCTTCGACGTGCACGGCGAGCGCGTTGTCGTCCTCGGCGGCGGCGACACCGCGATGGACTGCAACCGCACCTCGATCCGCCAGGGCGCGGAAAGCGTGATCTGCGCCTACCGCCGCGACGAAGCCAACATGCCCGGCTCCAAGCGCGAGGTCGCGAACGCCAAGGAAGAAGGCGTCGAGTTCCTGTGGAACCGCCAGCCCGTCGAAATTGTTGGGAACGGCAAGGTCGAGGGCGTCAAGCTGGTGACGACGCAGCTCGGCAAGCCGGACGCGCGCGGCCGCCGCAAGCCCGAAGTCGTCCCCGGCTCCGAGGAGATCATCCCCGCGGATCGCGTGATCATCGCCTTCGGTTTCCGCCCGAGCCCGGCGCCCTGGTTTGCCGACCACGGCCTCAAGCTGCACGAGGACGGCCGCATGAAAGTCAACGGCGAGGTACTGGCCAAGCACAAGTTCCAGACCTCGAACGCGAAGATTTTCGCCGGCGGCGACATGGTGCGCGGCTCCGACCTCGTCGTCACCGCCGTCTTCGAAGGCCGCGAGGCCGCCGAGGGCATCCTCGACTATCTCGAGGTGTAAACGAATCGCATGTGTAGGGCGGGCCGCGCCCGCCGGCGGCCACGGGCCGCCCTACGAAGGGCGTAGTGGGTCAGACACTCCAATCGCCGCCCAGCGACTTGTACAAGGCGACCAAACTCGCCGCTGCGGCCGTACGCGCCCGGGCCAGGCGCGCTTCGGACTCGAGCTGCGTGCGCTCGGCGTCGAGCACGTCGAGAAAATCCGTCGCGCCGTTGTCGAAGCGCACGTGCGCGAGCGCGACCGCGCGTGCGCCGGCCTCGACACCCGCGGCCAGGTGGTCGAGCTCGCGGCGCGCATTCGCGTACGCGGTCAGCGTGTTCTCGGTTTCCTCCAGCGCCCGCAACACCGTACGCTCGTACGCAGCGAGCGCGCCGTCGGCCTGCGCCTCGGTCTGGCGGATGCGTGCCTGCACCCGGCCCAGGTCGAATGCCGCCCAACTGATCGCCGGACCGAAGGCGTAGGTCTCGCCCCGCGAGTGGCCGGCGGCGTCGAGGTCCGCGACCGAAAAGCCGATCTCGCCGACGAGTTGCACACGCGGAAACAGGTCTGCGGTCGCCACGCCGATCCGCGCCGTCGCCGCTGCCAGCCGCGCTTCGGCGGCGCGGATGTCAGCACGCCGGCGCAAGAGTACTTCGGGCTGGCCGACCTGCACCAGCCGCGGCAGTGGCGCCAGCTCTTGCGCCACCGCGATCACGTCCGCTGTCTCGGGCGCGCGCCCGGTCAGCACGGCCAGTCGGTTGCGCGCGGCGGCGATGCGGGTCTCGATCGCCGGCAGCGTCGCCAGCGTCGAGCGCAGCTGCGCCTGTGCGCGCGCCAGGTCGAAGTCGGTACCACTGCCGGCGTCGAGGCGCGCCTGCGCCAGGCCCAGCGTCTGGCGCTGGTTGCCGGCGTTGCGCTGCGCGACGGCGAGCTCCAGCTGTCCGCCGCACAGCTCAAAGTAGTTGCGCGCAACTTCGGCGACGACGCTGATCTGCACGTCGTGCAGGTCCGCACGACGGGCCTCCTCGGTCGCGTGCCCGGCTTCGAGATTGCGGCGCAGGCGCCCGAACAGATCGAGCTCCCAGATCGCAGCGAAGCTGCCGTTGTACAGCGCGCCGCTGCGCGCGTCGCGGTCACCCGGCGCCGCGTCGGCGCTGGTCAGCGTTTCCGCATAACCGGCCTGCGCGGCGACGCTCGGCGCCAGCTCCAGCCGCGACTCACGCAGCAGCGCGCGCGCCTCGTTGAGATTCGCGAGCGCGATGCGCAGGTCGTGGTTGGCCGCCAGCGCCTGTTCGATCAGCGCCGCGAGCGTCGGGTCGTCGAAGCGCTGCCAGAACTGCAGCAGTGGCGCGTCCGAGCCGTAGCCCGCGTCGACCGACGCGGCGTACTGCGGCGCAACCGATGTCGGCGGCGCGACGAAGTCCGGCCCGACCGCGCAGCCGCCGAGCAGCGTCGCGAACAGCAGGACAGGACGCAGCGCTCTCATACCGCCTCCAGAGCGGGGTAGTCGGTGTAGCCGTGCGCTCCGGGTGTGTACAGCGTGCTGAAGTCGACCGCGTTGAGCGGGGCGCTGCGGCGGTAGCGCTCGACCAGATCGGGATTGGCGATGAACGGCTTGCCATAGACGATCGCATCGGCCTTGCCGGCGGCGAGATCCGCCTCGCCGCCGTCGCGGTCATAACCGCCGTTGCGCAGCAGCGGCACGCTCAGGATCCCGCGCGCGACGCGGGCCAGGTGCTCTTCGGCCGCATCGTCATGCTGATTGTGACGCAGCTCGAAGAACGCGCCGCGACGGCGCTCGAACTGCCCGGCAACGTACGCAACCAGGCCTGACGGGTCGGAATCGCTGATGTCGTTGTAGGCAACCAGCGGCGAGATGCGCAGGCCGACGCGCTCCGCGCCGAACACGTCGATCGCCGCATCGACAGCCTCGAACAGCAGCCGAGCACGGTTCTCGATCGATCCGCCGTAGGCGTCGTCGCGGTCGTTGACACTGTCGCGCAGGAACTGATCGAGCAGGTAGCCGTGCGCGCCGTGAAGCTGCACGGCGTCGAAGCCGGCGCGCAGCGCGTTCTCGGCACCGGCGCGGAACTGCGCGACGATGCCCGGGATCTCGTCGAGCGCGAGCCGCCGCGGGATCGCCTGCGGCACCTTGCCCTTTGGCGTGAGGATGCCGTCGTCGCGGATCGCGCGCTCGGTTGACGACACCGAGTCGACGCCGTCATTGCTGAACGGGTGCGCCGCGCGCCCCGGATGCCAGAGCTGCATCGCGATCAGGCCACCGGCAGCGTGGACGGCGTCGGTGACGCGCCGCCACGCGACCACCTGCGCCTCGTCGTAGATGCCCGGCTCGCTGATAAAGGCGGAGGCCTGCGGCGAGACCATCGTGCACTCGGTGATGATCAGGCCGGCGCTGGCGCGCTGCACGTAGTGCTCGACCATCAGCGGGCCCGGCACGTGGCCGGACTCGGCGCGCGTCCGCGTCATCGGCGACATGACGATACGGTTGCGCAGCGCCAGCGCGCCGAGCTTCACAGGGGTGTGGAGGCGGTTCATGCGCTCGCTCCTACAGAACTCGGTTGTGGGTCCAGATGCGGTGCGACGAACGCTGCGAGCCGCTCCCTGGGCACCGCGCCGACCTGCGTCGCGGCGGGCTTGCCGTCCTTGAACAGGATCAAGGTCGGGATGCTGCGGATTCCGAGCGCAGCCGGCATCTGCGGACTTTCGTCGACATTGAGCTTGACGATCTTGAGCCGGCCCTCGTGCTCGGCGGCCAGTTGCTCCAGCACGGGCGCGACCATGCGGCACGGGCCGCACCATTCGGCCCAGAAATCGACCAGCACCGGCCGATCGCGGCTGGCGAGGGCGACGTCCTGCTCGAAGCTGGCGTCGGTGACGGGGGAAATGCGTTCGCTCATGAGGCTCTCCAATCAATGGTTCGACAGCGCCGGACTTGGCGCGGGGATGTGGGCCTGCTCGACGGCCACGCTGCGTCCTTCGACGAGGCGGCGGATGACGACATAGAACAGCGGCGTCAGGAACAGACCGAAGAAGGTCACGCCGATCATTCCGAAGAACACGGCGATGCCCATCGCCTGCTGGATCTCGGCACCGGCGCCGCTCGCGATCACCAGCGGCAGCACGCCGAAGATGAATGCGAATGAGGTCATCACGATCGGCCGCAAGCGCAGGCGGCTGGCTTCGAGCGCCGCGTCGACGCGGCTCAGGCCCTGACGCTGCAGTTCGCGCGCGAACTCGACGATCAGGATCGCGTTCTTCGCTGCCAGGCCCATCAGCACGAACAGGCCGATCTGCGTGAAGATGTTGATCTCCGACTTCATCATGAAGATGCCGACGAGCGCCGACAGCAGGGACATCGGCACGATCAGGATGATCGCCAGCGGCAGCGACAGGCTTTCGTACTGCGCGGCCAGCACCAGGAACACGAGCAGCACGCCCAGCGGCAGCACGACGCCGAGCGCACCGCCGGCCTCGACCTGCTGATAGGTGATCTCGGTCCAGTCGTAAGTCATTCCCGGAGGCAGCGTCTCCGCAGCCAGCTTCTGCATGATCGCGAGTGCCTGTCCCGAGCTGTAGCCGGTTGCCGGCGAGCCGGAGACGTCGGCCGACGGGAACGCGTTGTAGCGCTGCACCGTGGTCGGCCCGTGGCTGTCGTGCAAGCTGAGCACGCTGCCCAGCGGCACCATCTGGCCGTCGTGGTTGCGCGCCTGCAGCAGCAGCACGTCGTCGGCGCGGTCGCGGAACGGCTCGTCGGCCTGCACCATCACACGGAACGTGCGGCCGAAGCGGTTGAAGTCGTTGACGTAGTAGGAACCCAGATAGGCCTGCAGCGTCGTGAATACCTCGCCCAGGTCGAGGCCGAGTTGCTTGGCCTTGACACGATCGACATCGGCGAACAGCTGCGGCGCGTTGATTTCGTAGTTCGAGAACACGCCGACCAGGCCCGGATGCTGCCGCGCCTTGGCGAGCAGATCCTGCGTTGCCCGGTACAGCGCTTCGCTGCCCTGGTCGGTGCGATCCTCGATCTGCAGCTTGAAGCCGCCCGCGGGGCCGAAGCCGCGCACCGGCGGCGGCGCCAGCGTCATCACGAAGGCCTCGTCGATCGCGCCGAACTTGGCGTTGAGCGCCTGCGCGATCGCCGGCGCGGTCAGATCCTGACCTCGCTCTTCGAAGGGGCGAAGCGGCAGGAACACGATCGCGAAGTTGGTCGTGCGCGTGAAGCCGTTGATCGACAGGCCGGGAAACTGCACGGCATGCGCGACGCCGGGCTGCTCGAGAGCCAGCTCGCCGATGCGGCGCACGACTGCCTCGGTACGCTCGATCGACGCCGACGGCGGCAGCTGCACGATCGCGATCAGGTAGCCCTTGTCCTGCGTCGGCACAAAGCCCTTGGGCGCCTGCACGAAGCCCAGCGCGGTCAGTCCAAGCAAACCGGCGTAGACCGCCAGGCCGATGCCGCTTGCGCGCAGCACCTTGCGCACGCCGCGCTGGTAGCCGTTCGCCGACGTGGTGAAGCCGCGGTTGAACGGCCGGAACAGCCAGCCGAAAGCAACGTCGATTGTGCGTTGCAGGCGGTCCGGGTGCGCGTCGTGCGGGCGCAACAGCAGCGCCGACAGTGCCGGCGACAGTGTCAGCGAGTTGAATGCCGAGATCAGCGCCGCGAACGCGATCGTCAGCGCGAACTGCTTGTAGAACTGGCCGTTGAATCCGCCGGAGAACGCCGGCGGAATGAACACCGCGCCCAGCACCAGCGAGATCGCAATGATCGGTCCCGCCACCTCGTCCATCGAGCGGTGCGCGGCGCGGCGCGGTGTCAGTCCGTCGCGGATGCCGCGCTCGACGTTTTCGACGACCACGATCGCGTCGTCGACGACGATGCCCACCGCGAGCACCAAGCCGAACAGGGTCAGCGTGTTGAGCGAGAAGCCGAACAGCTGCAGCGCCGCAAGCGTGCCGACGATCGACACCGGCACGGCGACGATCGGAATCAGCGCCGCGCGCCAGGTCTGCAGGAACAGCAGCACGACGATGACCACGAGCAGCGTCGCTTCGAGCAGTGTCGTGACGACGGCGTCGATCGAGTCGGAGATGAACACCGTCGGGTCGTAGATGATCTGGTAATCGACGCCGTCGGGGAAGCGCTCCTTGAGCCCGGCCATCGTGCTGCGCACATCGGCCGCCAGGTCCAGCGCGTTGGCGCCGGGCTGCAGGAATACCGGGATCGCGACCGCCGACTGATTGTCGAGCAGACTGCGCAGTGCGTACTCGCCGGCGCCCAGTTCGATGCGGGCGACGTCGTGCAGGCGCGTGACTTCGCCGACCTCGCTGGTCTTGATGACGATGTCGCCGAATTCCTGCTCGTCGCGCAGCCGCCCTTGCGTGTTCACCGCGAGCTGGAAGTCCACCGCGTTGCTGATCGGCGCGCCGCCGACGGCGCCGGCCGCGACCTGCACGTTCTGCTCGCGGATCGCGGCGATCGCATCGCCCGCGGTCAGGCGCCGCGCCGCCAGCTTCTGCGGGTCGAGCCAGACGCGCATCGCGTAGTCGCCGGAACCGAAGATGCGCACGTCGCCGGCGCCCGGCAGGCGCGCCAGCGCATCGCGCACCTGCAGCAGCGCGTAGTTGCGCAGGTAGAGACCGTCGTAGCGGCCGTCAGGCGAGTACAGGTGCACGACCATGGTCAGGTCCGGCGAGGACTTGCGCGTGGTCACGCCGATCGCGCGCACTTCGGCCGGCAGGCGCGGCAGCGCCTGCGCGACGCGGTTCTGCACCTGCACCTGGGCGCGATCGATATCCGCGCCGAGTTCGAACACGACCGACAGCTGCAGCGTGCCGTCCTGCTGCGCCTGCGAGTTCATGTAGATCATGCCCTCGACGCCGATGATCTCCTGCTCCAGCGGCGCCGATACGGTTTCGGACACGACCTGCGGATTGGCGCCCGGATACTGCGTCGAGACGACGATCGTCGGCGGCGATACCTCCGGGTACTCGGCAACCGGCAGCGTGAACGCCGCGATCAGTCCGCCGATCAGGATCAGCACCGACAGCACGCCGGCGAAGATCGGACGCTCGATGAAGAAATGGGTGAGTTTCATGGCGTGCTCGCAGGCGGCTTATCGGGCGGCGCGCGCGACGGCGCCGTCGAGGCCAGGCGCCCCTTCCGGACTCGATTCCAACGCAACCTCCTCGGGTGCGACGGTCATGCCCGGCCGCGCGCGCTGCAGGCCGCCGAGAATCACGCGCTCGCCGGCCGCGAGCCCGCGCCCGACAACGCGCAGGCCGTCGTGGATTTCGCCCAGCTCGACCGGCCGGTACTCGACCGTGTTGTCGGCCTTGACCACCAGCACGTAGCGGCGGTCCTGGTCGGTGCCGACCGATTCGTCGGAAATCAGCGTCGCCGGGTAGCGGCCACTGCCGAGCAGCTGCAGGCGCGCAAACATGCCGGGCACGAACAGGCGGTCGGGATTGGCCAGAACGGCACGCCCGCGGATCGTGCCCGTCTCGGGATTGAGCGCGTTGTCGACAAAGTTCATCCGGCCTTCGTGCGGATAGCCGGATTCGTTCGCCAGACCCACCCGCACCGGGTTGGCGGCGTCGCGCGAGCTCGGCCGCTCGCCGCGCTGGGCCTGCATCTGATACTTCAGATAGATCTGCTCGTCACCCTCGAAGACGACGTAGATCGGATCCAGCGACACCACCGACGTGAGCACGGTCTGGCCGGCGGTGACGTAGTTGCCGGCAGTCACGCTGGCGCGCGAGACGCGCCCCGCGATCGGCGACCGCACCTGCGTGAACTCGAGGTTCAGACGCGCGCTGTCGACTGCGGCGCGCGCGGCGCGCAGTTCAGCCTGGCTCTGGCTGTGGCGGGACACGCGCTGGTCGTATTCCTGCCTGGAGATCGCCTTGGCTTCGAGCAGGCGTCCGGCGCGCTCGCGCTCGCTGTCGGCGAGCTCGCCGGCCGCCTGCACGCGCGCCAGTTCCGCCTCGGCGCCTGCCAGCTCAAGCCGGTATTGTCGCGCGTCGATCGCGAACAGCACTTCGTCCTTGGCGACTTCCTTGCCCTCGACAAAGCGCAACTCGTCGATGTAGCCGGACACGCGCGGTCGCAGTTCAACGTGCTCGACGGCGTCGAAGCGTCCGGTGAAGCCGTCCCAATCGGCGACTTCGCGGCTGATTGCTGCGGTCACACGGACCTGTGGCACCGGCGGTGCAGCCGCGTGTGCAGCCGACTCGGCGCTGCCGCAACCGGCCAGCAGCACGGCAGCCGCTGCTAGCACGAGCAGTGACGACGCCACAAGGACGCGACGCGTGTCCGATTGCCGGGGCAGGACCGTCAGCGTTGTTGTCGGGGAAACCAGGCGAGATGCGGCAGGCATGAGCGACTCCGTTCGGCAGGGTGTCCGGCCGCCCGCCCGCGGGGCTGCAAGGTCTTAGAATCGGTCATCGGCCGGCGGGAACCTTGGTTCCCGGCGGGACGACATCCGGTTCAAAGAATGCTACAGTGCGGGTGTGACCGGTAAGTAACATCATGTACGTTACCGATCGGTCACATTGTTGTCAAGCGATCCGGCGATCCCGGATCCTGGAGGAGTGAAATGAAAATGCCGACCGCCGAATCCGGGCGGACCGCCGAGACCTGCAAGCCGCGGGTCCGGGACCGCATTTTCGAAACCGCCTGCGCGCTGTTCTACGAGCAGGGCATCAACAATGTCGGCGTCGACGCGATTGCCGCGGCGGCCGGCACCAACAAGATGAGCTTCTACCGGAGCTTCGCGTCCAAGGATGAGCTCGTTGCCGAATACCTGCGCGAGCGCGAGCGCACGCACTGGAAGTGGTGGGACGACGTCATCGCGCCCTGCGAAGATGATCCGCGGCGTCAGGTCGAGGCCCTGTTCGAAGGCGTGGTCTCGCGTTGCCGCGGCGCCGGGAGCTGGGGCTGCGCAGCCGCCAACGCGGCTGCCGAAATCCGCGACGACTCGCACCCTGCATTGGCCGTGATCCACGGCCACAAGGCCGAAATCCGCCGGCGTTTCCGTGCCCTCGCCCGGGCGATGAAGGCGCGCGATCCCGAGGTCCTGGGCGATGCACTGACGCTGCTGTACGAGGGCGCGTCCTCGTCGAAGCTGACGTTTGCCTGCAAAGAGGGCCCCTACATCAACGTCGCCAAGACCGTGAGATCCCTGCTCGACGCGCAGCTGGCCTGAGCAAGCATGGCGGACATCACCTATTTCGACACGCTGGGCGGTGAAGCCGGCGTACGCGCGCTGGTCGACGCGTTCTACGACGGCATGGACGCGGACCCGACGTATGCCGGCCTGCGTGCGTTGCATCCGGCTGATCTGAGCGGTTCGCGCGACAAGCTGTTCTGGTTTTTATGCGGCTGGAGCGGCGGACCGCAGCACTTCGTCGAACGCTTTGGCCACCCGCGCCTGCGCGCGCGACATCTGCCGTTTGCGATCGGCGAGTCCGAGCGCGACCAGTGGCTGCACTGCATGGCGGCGGCGATGCGCAAGCGCGCACTTCCGGAGGCCCTGACGCAGTCGCTGCTGCAGGCGCTGATCCCGGTCGCCGACTGGATGCGCAATCAACCTGCTTGAGCGACACTGCGCGTATGCGCGCGCGCCTGCTCCTGCCACTCCTGTCACTGGCCTTGTGCACGGCCTGCGGCGCCGGCGAGCCGAGCACGTCGCAGCCTGGCTCGGCTGTCGACGTCGCTGAAGTCGCGCGCGGCCTCGAGCATCCGTGGTCGCTCGCGTTCCTGCCGGACGGGCGCATGCTCGTCACTGAACGTCCGGGACGCATGCGTGTCGTCGGCGCTGACGGCGCGCTGTCGCCGCCGCTGGCAAACGTCCCCGCCGTGCACGCGCGCGGGCAGGGTGGATTGCACGACGTCATCCTCGCGCCCGATTTCGCAGCGACGCGGCGCATCTTCTTCTGCTACGCCGAGCCGCGCGGCGACAAGAACGGCACGGCCATCGCCTCCGCAACCCTGGGCAGTTCGGCGCTCGAAGCCGTCACGGTGATTTTCCGCCAGCGGCCGGACTGGGACAGCAGCAACCACTTCGGCTGCCGTCTCGCCTTCGATCGCGACGGCCTGCTCTACGCCACGCTCGGCGAACGCGCGGTCGCGCGCGATCTGGCGCAGGACCTCGACACACACCTGGGCAAGGTGATCCGCATCCGTGCCGACGGTTCGGCGCCGGACGACAACCCGTTCGCGCAGCGCAGCGATGCACGGCCGGAAGTCTGGTCCTACGGCCACCGCAATCCGCAGGGCGCGGCGATCCGCCCGCAGACCGGCGAGCTGTGGATCCACGAGCATGGCCCGCGCGGCGGCGACGAAATCAACATCGCGCGCCGCGGCCGCAACTACGGCTGGCCGGTGATCACCTACGGCCGCGAATACTCCGGCCTTGCGGTCGGCGACGGCCTGACCACGGCGCCGGGCATGGAGCAGCCGCTGCACTACTGGGTGCCGTCGATCGCGCCCAGCGGCATGGCGTTCTATACCGCAGACCGCTTCCCGGCCTGGCGCGGCAATCTCTTCGTCGGCTCGCTCAAGTTCGGCCAGCTGGTGCGCCTCGAGCTCGACGGCGAGCGCGTGGTCCGCGAGGAGCGCCTGCTGGGCGAGCGCAAACAGCGCATCCGCGACGTGCGCCAGGGACCCGATGGGTATCTTTATCTGCTGACGGACGAAACCGAAGGCGCGATCCTGCGCGTCGGACTTTCCACATCCACATCACCATGAACGATCTGCAGCTCAATCCTGAAGAAGCGCGCGTCATCGCCGTCCTCGTCGAGAAATCGATCACGACGCCGCAGTACTACCCGATGACGGCCAACGCGATCATGGCCGCCGCCAACCAGAAGACCTCGCGTCATCCGGTGATGAGCCTGAGCGAAGGCGAGGTCGGCAACACGCTCACCCGGCTGGAGGAGCTGAAGCTGGTCGTGCGCGACAGCTTCTCCGGACGGGCGCAGAAGTGGCGCCAGCAGTTCCAGCATCAGATGCTGCTCAAGCCGCAGGCGCAGGCGGTGCTGGCGACGCTGATGCTGCGCGGCGCGCAGACCGTCGCCGAACTGCGCGCCAACGCCGCCGGCCTCGGCGGACCTGCCGACGCCGTCGCGCTGAACGCGGCGCTGGTCGATCTCGCCGACCGCGCGCAGCCGCTGGTGGTCGAGCTGGCGCGGGCGCCCGGACAGGCGGCGACACGCTGGGCGCACACGCTGAGCGGCATGCCGCAGGGCGAGGTCGTCGCCGAACCGGCGCCGGCGGGTCAAGCGACGCCGCGCACCGCCGATCCGACGGCGCTGACCACGCGCATTGATGCACTGGAAGCGCGCGTCGCCGAGCTGGAGAAGCAACTCGGCCTCGCGCCGGACACGCCCGTGGCCGACTGAAAACGCCGATGGCCGTGGTGCTCGACATGCCGACGGTAGTGCTCAACACGGGCCTGTCGGCAATTTACGCGATGATCGCGATGGCCTATGTCTGGCGCGTGCATCAGCGCGAGCCGGCGGTGCGCTACTGGGCAGCCGGCTTCCTCGGCATCGCCATCGGCGCGCTGCTCGTCGGTCTGCGCGCGCAGTTGCCGCCGCTGTGGACCGTCCTCGTCGGCAATACGCTGATCGTCGTCGGCAACTGCCTGATGTATGCCGGCACCGCACTGTTCACGCGCCGGCCGCTGCGCTGGCCGGTCGTCGCCGGCGTCTGCGCGGCCACCGCTCTGGCCATGGCCTGGTGGGGCCTGGTCAGACCGGACTTCGTCTGGCGCCTCACTTTCTTCAGCGTCGGCATGTGCATCCCATGGCTGCTGATGATCGTCGACCTCGAGCGCAGCGGCCAGGGTCCGCACCGCCGCACCCACCGCTTCGTCGCCGCAATCTACTGGATCTGTATCGCCGCGACGGCGATCCGCGTCGTCGACGCGTGGCTCGATCCGTCGGTTTCGCAGCTGTTCGCCGGCGGCTGGGTGCAGTCCTTGTGGTTCGCGGCGGGGCAAGCCGTGATCTTCTTCAGTCCCTTCGGCTTCCTGCTGATGACCAGTCAGCGCCTGCAGCTGCGCCTCGACCGCCTCGCCAACGAGGATGAGCTCACCGGCGTGCTCAATCGCCGCGCCTTTCTGGCGCGTGCGCTGGAGCTGCTGGCGACACAGGCGCGCGAGGAGGCCGCGGCGATCCTGGTGCTGGATCTCGACCACTTCAAGCAGATCAACGACCGCCACGGCCACGCCGCCGGCGACGCCGTGCTGCGCAGCTTCGCGCAGGGCATTGCCATCCAGCTGCGCCCCGACGACCTCTTTGCCCGCGTCGGCGGCGAGGAATTCTGGGTCCTGCTGCCGGCGACGCCGATCGCGTCGGCGCTCCAGACCGCAGAGCGGCTGCGCGTTCTCATCGAATCTTCGGACACCTTGTTCGGCGCCCAGCGCCTGCGGCTGACCGTCAGCATCGGCGTCAGCGAAGTCAGGCTCGGCGACATCTCCTCTGCGCTGTCGGCAGCCGACCGCGCGCTCTATGCCGCCAAGTCGCAGGGGCGCAACCGCGTCGTCCAGGCCTGAGCCGCGGCACGGCTCCGGTATCATGCGCGGCCCCGTGCAGCCGACCTCGTCGCACTTGTTTGATCCCGCCGCCGCCCGCCGCCGTCTCGATGTCCTGCGCGAACAGATGCTCGCGCGCGATGCGCAGCGCTTCGCGCGCCTGCTGAGCGGCGCCGATCCGCGCCGCTTCGACGGCGCGCGTCTTGAGCGCGACCTGCAACACGCACTGCTGCGCGGCGAGAACCGGCGGCGCCTGCTGCCGCAGCAGCTCGATTACCCGCCCGAGCTGCCGGTGGTGCAGGCCCGCGACGAGCTGCTGCGCGCGATCCGCGAACACCAGGTCGTCGTCGTCTGCGGTGAGACCGGCTCCGGCAAGACCACGCAACTGCCCAAGCTGTGCCTGGAACTGGGCCGCGGCGGGCGCGGACTGATCGGCCACACGCAGCCGCGGCGCCTGGCCGCGCGCAGCGTCGCCAACCGCATCGCGCAGGAACTGGGCACGCGGATCGGCGAGGGCGTCGGCTACGAGACGCGCTTCGACCGCCGCGTCTCCGAGCGCAGCCTGGTCAAGCTGATGACCGACGGCATCCTGCTCGCCGAGCTGGGTCGCGATCACCTGCTGACGAACTACGACACGATCATCCTCGACGAGGCGCACGAACGCAGCCTCAACATCGACTTCCTGCTCGGCTGGCTCAAGCGCATCCTGCCGCAGCGGCCCGACCTGAAACTAATCGTGACCTCGGCGACGCTCGATCCGGAGCGCCTGTCGCGCCACTTCGACAACGCACCGATTCTCGAAGTCTCCGGCCGCACCTATCCAGTGGAGATGCGCTACCGCCCGGTCGGCGAGGACGCGGATGTCGAGGACGCGATCGCGGGCGCGGTCGACGAGTTGTGGAGCCGCTCCACCAGTGGCGACATATTGGTCTTCCTGCCCGGCGAGCGCGAGATCCGCGACACCGCGCGCGTGCTGTCCGGGCGCTTTCCGCGCGCCGAGGTGCTGCCGCTGTATTCGCGGCTCGCGGCCACGGCGCAGGACCAGGTGTTCACACGCGCCAAGGCACCGCGCATCGTGCTCGCCACGAACGTCGCCGAAACCTCGCTGACCGTCCCCGGCATCCGCTACGTCGTCGACACCGGCGCCGCGCGCATCAACCGCTTCGCGCCGCGCACCGGCGTGCAGCAGCTGCAGATCGAAGGCGTGTCGCAGGCCGCGGCGAATCAGCGCGCCGGCCGCTGCGGGCGGCTCGGACCGGGCATCTGCATCCGGCTCTACGCGGAGGACGAGTTCGCCGCGCGGCCGGCCTTCACCGATCCGGAGATCAAGCGCGCGAACCTGGCCGGCGTCATCCTGCAGATGGCCGCGCTGGGCCTGGGCCACGTCGACGAGTTTCCCTGGGTCGAGCCGCCCGATGGTCGCCACGTCGCCGAGGCCTATCGCGTGCTGCAGACGCTCGGCGCCTTCGACGACAGCGGCCAGCTGACGACGCTGGGTCGCGAACTGGCACGCTTGCCGCTCGATCCGCGCATCGCGCGCATCGCGCTCGCCGGCCGCGGCACGCCGGTCGAGACCGAAGTCTTCGTACTCGCCGCCGCGCTGTCGGTGCAGGACCCGCACGAAGTGCCGTCGGAGGCGCAGGACGCCGCACGCGAGAAACACGCGCAATGGCGCCACCGGCGCTCGGACTTCCTGTCGCTGCTGCTGCTCTGGCAGCGCTGGCGCGACTGGAGCAAGGCATCGTCCAACCGCCAGCTGCGGCGCGTGTGCCACGACCATTTCGTGTCCTTCCTGCGCATGGAGGAGTGGGAAGCGGTGTACAAGCAGATCGTCGATCTGCTTGCCGGCCCCGCGCGCGCACCTGTAGGAGCGGCCCATGGCCGCGATGCTGTGCCTGGATCGCGGCCACGGGCCGCTCCTACAACGGACTGGACCGTCGAGTCGCTGGAAGGCTTGTACGCGGCGATCCACCAAGCCCTGCTCGCCGGCCTGATCGACCACATCGGCCAGAAGATCCCGGAGCAGCCGGAGTACCAGGGCCCCAAAGGCCGGCGCTTCCGCCTGCATCCCGGTTCGGCACTCGCAAAGAAATCGCCCGGCTGGGTGATGAGCGCACAGCTGGCGCAGACCTCGCGCCTGTTCGCGCGCACGAATGCCGCGATCGAGCCGGAGTGGCTGGAACAGGTCGGCGGGCATCTGATCAAGCGCGCGCTGCTGCATCCGGAATGGAACCCGGAGCGCGGCGAGGTCAGTGCGACCGAGCACCTGAGCCTTCTGGGCCTGCCACTGGTCACCCGGCCGCGCCACTACGGCTCGACCCATCCGCGCGAGGCGCGCGCGATCTTCATCCGCGAGGCGCTCGTTGGCGGCCGCATCCCCAAGAAACCGGCCTTCCTCGAGCACAACTTCGCGGTGATCGAGGCGATCCGCGACAAGGAAGCGCGCCTGCGGCGTCCCGATCTGCTGGCCGACGACGAGCACTTCGCCGGCTGGTACGACGCCCGCCTGCCGCCGGACATCTGCACGACGGCCGCACTCAAGCGCGCGCTCAAGGACGCGGGTCTCGCCACCGCACTCAACTTTGAAGAGCGCGACGCACTGCGACCCGGCGCCAAGGCCGACGTGTCGGACCTGTTCCCGGATCACCTCGACTTCGGCGAGGTGCACATCCGCCTGAGCTATCACCACGATCCCGGTGCCGAGCACGACGGCGTCACCTTCCACATCCCGCTGGCCTACGTGCACGCGCTGCCGCAGGCGGCCTTCGACTGGCTGGTGCCGGGTCTGCGTGTCGCCAAGTTCGAGGCGTTGATCCGCACGCTGCCGAACCGGCTGCGCCGCGCATTCACCCCGGCGGCCGAGTTCGCCGGCGCCGCGGCAGCGCGGCTCGATCCGCCGCAGGGCGAGCTGTTGCCTGCGTTGTGCGGCGCGCTGAGTGCGATGACCGGCACCCCCGTCGCGCCCGCGGACTTCGACGTCGAGCGCATCGACGCCCATCTGCAGCCGCGCTTCCAGCTCGAAGACGAGCGCGGCCAGGTGCTGGGCATCGGCGATTCGCTGGCGGCGCTGCAGGATCGCTATAGCGGCGCGGCGCGGCGTGCGCTCAACACCGCCGCGGCCGGCGACGAGACGCTCAAGCGCTGGAGCCGCGAAAATCTGAGCGACTGGGACTTCGACGATCTGCCGGACTCCGTGCGCCTGGCCGGCGGCGGACATGCGTTTCCCGCCCTCGCGGTCGACAACGGCCGCGTCGACCTGCGCCTGTTCGAGTCGGCCGAGGCCGCGGCCGCGGCGCACCGCGAAGGCGTGCGTGCCTTGCTGCTGGCGCGGATGCCGGATCGCCTGCGCGACCTCGGCAAATCCGTGCGCAGCAAGCTCGGACTGCTGTCGCCGGCGTTCACGCTCGATCTCGACGCGCTGAGCCGACAGCTGGCCGAGCGCAGCGTCGCCAGCACGATGCATGACGGCCCGCTGCGAACGCGGGTCGAGTTCCAGGCCGCGCTGGAAAAGCGCGGCGCGTTTTCGATGGACGCGCAGCAGCGCCTCGACGACGTGGTGCGCTGGCTCACGCGCGCGCGCGAGTTGCGCGCGCGCATCAAGGCCGCCGCCGGCCGCTGGCCGGCCTCGCTCGCGGACCTGCAGTCCCAGCTGGACAGCCTTTTTTCAACGGACTTCGTCCGCGGCATCCCCGACGCGCAGTGGCCGCGCATCGCGCTGTACCTGCGTGCGGTGGACGTGCGCCTCGAACGCCTGGCCAACAAGCCCGCGCGCGACGAGGATCTGACCCGAGAGCTTGCGCCGCTCGTCGCCGCCTTGCCGGGGCCGTTCCATGGCGCGCGCTGGCTCCTGGAGGAGTGGCGTATCGCCTTGTTCGCACAGGAGTTGCGCGCCCAGTCCGCGCCGTCGGCGGCGCGCATACGCGAGCTGATTGCGGGCCGCTGATCCGTCGCACCGCTCAAGAATCCGCACACAGCGTCGCTATGTTTGCACGAGCAGCCTTGCGTGCAGGTCCATGCGTGTTCCCGACATCAATCTGAATCCAGCGACGGTTGCACCGGCCCCGGTGCCGGTGACACCGCCGCCGGTGGCGGTTGCGGTGCCGGTGACGCCGCCGCCGTCGATCGGCCAGGACCTGCTGCATCTGTCGTCGGATGCCGCCGCGCTCGGGCGAACCGGCACGAGTGCTCCGCCGGCGCTGCGGGTGCTGGTCCAGGGACTGCTGCAGGTCCTGACCGGCAACCAACCGCTGCCGCCGGACTTGTCCGTCGCCGAGTCCGCGCCGCATCTGCCCCCGCAGAGCGGCGACGCACTCGTACTGCACATCCGCGTCCGGCTGATCACGCCCGAGGGCGAGCGCCAGGTCATGCGCGTGGAACTGACACTGCACCCCGGACTGATCCGCTATGCGCCGCAGCTTGCGGCCGCCTTGTCGGAGTCCATCGTCGGCGCCGCGGGCACAGTCCCGATCGTCCAGCTGACACAGCTGCCACCACCACAGGTGCTCGGCTTCCAGCTGGCGCTCAGCCCGGCGGCGCTGTGGCCGCTGAGTGTCACCATCGCCGCCGGCGAACTGCGCCTGCGCCCGGCCGACGCACCGGAAGAGGCCGACGAGAGCGAGGGAGATTCTGAGTGCGACCAGTCGGTGGGACAGAATGTGCGTACCTGGCTGGACCTGCACCGGGAGCGGCAGGCGCGGCGCTGATCCTCTGTAGAATTGCGGTCACATCCCTCTTCCTGCCCGAGGAAGCGCCGTGCCGCCGTCCGATTCCCCGTCCCGAATCCCCCTCGACGAGCGCCTGATCGTCGCGCTCGATGTTGCCGCCGCGGCCCAGGCGCGCGAGCTGGTCGTGCGCCTGGGCGACAGCGCGCGCTTCTACAAGATCGGCCTCGAGCTGCTGATGGCCCCGGGTTTCTTCGAGCTGCTCGACTGGCTCAAGGCCGAGCACAAGAAGGTGTTCGTTGATCTCAAGTTCTTCGACATTCCCGAGACCGTCGCGCGCGCGGTGCGCAATCTCGCAGAGCGCGGCGCCGACTACTGCACCGTGCACGGCAACCAGTCGATCATGGAGGCGGCGGCGAAAGCCAAGTCCGGCGGCCTCAAGGTGCTCGCGGTGACCGCGCTCACCAGCCTCGACCAGGGCGATCTGAACGACCTCGGCTTCACCTGCAACGTCGCCGACCTGGTGCTGTCGCGCGCGCGCCGCGCGCTGCAGGCCGGCTGCGACGGCGTCGTCTCGTCCGGACTCGAAGTCGCGAAGTTGCGCGCCGAGGCGCCGCGCGAGCTGATCTGCGTGACGCCGGGCATCCGCCCGGTCGAGAACCGCGTCGAGGCCGACCAGAAGCGCATCATGACCCCGGCCGCCGCGATCGCCGCCGGCGCCGATCACCTGGTCGTCGGCCGCCCGATCCGCGACGCCGCCGATCCGCGCGCGATGACCGCCGCGATCCAGGCCGAAATCGCCGCCGCGGTTCAGGCGCGACTCAGTAACGCACGCTAAGGTTTAACCTCCATGATCGAGAACGACCGCTTTTTGCGCGCGCTGCGCCGCCAACCCGTCGACCGCACGCCGGTGTGGATGATGCGGCAGGCCGGGCGCTATCTGCCGGAATACCGGGCGTCGCGCGCGAAGGCCGGCGATTTCATGAGCCTGTGCCGCAACCCCGAGCTGTGTTGCGAAGTCACGCTGCAGCCGCTCGAGCGCTACGGTCTCGACGCCGCGATCCTGTTCTCGGACATCCTGACGATTCCGGATGCGATGGGTCTGGGCCTGCACTTCAAGGAAGGCGAAGGCCCGGTGTTTGATCGTCCGCTGCGCGACGCGCACGCGATCGAGGCGCTGGGCGTGCCCGATCCGGAAACCGAGCTGCGCTATGTGATGGACGCGGTGCGCACGATCCGCGGCGCGCTCGGCAACCGACTGCCGCTGATCGGTTTTGCCGGCAGCCCGTGGACGCTGGCAACCTACATGGTCGAAGGCGCCGGCGGCTCGGACTTCACGCTGATCAAGCGCATGGGCTACGACGAGCCGGTCGCGCTCGACAACCTGCTCGCCAAGCTCGCCGCATCGGTGAGCCTGTATCTCGAAGCGCAGGTGCGCGCCGGCGCCGATGCGCTGATGATCTTCGACACCTGGGGCGGCGTGCTGGCGCCGGCCGAGTACCTGCAGTTCTCGCTGGAGCCGATGGCGCGCATCGTCGAGCATCTCAAGCGCGTGGCGCCGGAGGTGCCGGTGATCCTGTTCACCAAGAACGGCGGCCAGCAGCTCGAAGCGATGGCCGAGACCGGCTGCGACGCGCTGGGCGTGGACTGGACCACCGACCTCGCCAACGCGCGCGCGCGCGTCGGCTCCAAGGTGGCGCTGCAAGGCAACCTGGATCCGACCTGGCTGCTGGCGCAGCCGGCGCGCATCGAAACCGCGGTTGCGCGCGTACTGGCATCGTATGGATCGGGGCCAGGGCACGTGTTCAACCTGGGTCACGGCATCCTGCAGCAGACGCCGCCGGAAAACGCGGCGGCGATGATCGAAGCGGTGCGGGCCCTGAGCCCGGCCTATCACGGCACTTGAGGCGGTCCTTGAGGCAAAAGACATAACAGGCGCGAGGTGCGGCGATGCTATCGGTGATCTTTCCCCCGACGGTGATGGGCCTGCTGACCACGGTGTCCGTCGTCGCGTGGATGATCGTCAGCTTCATCCTGCTGTCGCCGGCGGCGCTGCTCAAGCTGATTCCGTATCCGCCGCTGCAGCGTGCCTGCAGCCGGTTCACCATCTGGATCGCCACCAACTGGGTGCGCAACGACAAACTGCTGCTGCGCCTGCTGCACGCGGTGCAGTGGGACGTCGATCTGCGCGCCAGGCTGGAGCCGGGCAAGAATTACCTGCTGATCTCGAATCACCAGTCGTGCATCGACATCCTGGTGCTGTTCGATCTGCTGCACGCGCGCACACCGTTCCCGCGCTTCTTCCTGAAATGGGAACTGATGTACATGCCGGTCATCGGCATTGCCTGCTGGGCGATGGACTTCCCGTTCATGCGTCGCCACGGCAAGAGCGCGCTCAAGGGCAACCCCGAGCTACGCAGCCAGGATCTCGAAACGACGCGGCGCGCCTGCGCGCTGTACAAGTCCGAGCCGGTCACGATCATCAACTTCCTCGAAGGCACGCGCTTCACCGAGGCCAAGCGGATTGCGCGCCAGTCGCCGTATCGCCGCCTGCTGCGGCCCAAGGCCGCGGGCATGAGCTTCGCGCTCAACGCGATGGGCGAACAGTTCGCCGGCATCATCGACGTCACCATCGCCTACCAGCCGACCGACAAGCCGCTGCTGTGGAGCTTCGCCTGCGGCGAGCAGAACCAGCTTTCGGTGCACATGGACCTGCTGCCGATTCCGCAGGAGATGATGGCAGGCGACTACGAAAACGACGCCGAATTCCGCAAGCGCTTCCAGGCCTGGATCAACGGCATCTGGACGCGCAAGGACGCGCGCCTCGAACGCATGCTCACGCCGCGTCCGGCGATGCAGACGCAGCGGCCGGCGCACGGCTGACGCCGCTCAGTCTCCGATGTTGTGCTGCCCGGCATCGCTCGCGGCCGGCAGAGGCGCGGCGCGCCTGACCGCGAGGTTGTCGACCGCATAGTCGATGAAACGCTGTTCGAAATGCGCGGGCTGCTGCAGGAACCGGCAGGTGGCGACGATCTGGTCGACGATGAAGCGCGGGTGATAGGCAGCCAGTCCGAGGTGCCGGATCGCGGTGATCCGGTGCACGATCGAGTCGAAGATCTCGTCGGTCAGTGCGATGTTTTCCTGGCGGCAGACGCGCTCGAAGATGCTGCGGTAGGAGGCCGGATCCGGCGCACCGATCTCGAACTTGTACGGAAGACGCCGGAGGAACGCCGGGTCCATCAGATCTTCCGGATGCAGATTGGTCGAGAAGATCAGCAACTCCTCGAACGGAATCGCGAAGCTCTGCCCGGTGTGCAGCGTCAGATAGTCGATTCGATTCTCCAGCGGCACGATCCAGCGATTCAGCAGGCTCGCCGGCGGCACCAGCTGCCGCCCGAAGTCGTCGATGACGAAGCATCCGCCCAGAGCTTTGACGTGCAGCGGCGCCTCGTAGAAATTCGCAACCGCATTGAACTGAAGATCCAGCATCTCCAGGGTGAGCTCTCCGCCGGCGACGATCACGGGGCGGACGCAGGCCACCCATCGCGGATCCGCGGCTTCGGCCCGCCGCAGCGAGAGACGGGCGGCCTGGGCGTCGTCGGCCGGCGCCTGCGGGCAGACATGCAGGTTGGGATCGAACACGCGGATGATGTTTCCGCCGACGAGCACGGCGTGGGGAATGTGCACGACGTCGTTGAAGATCCGCGAGATGCAATGAGCAACCGAGGTCTTGCCGTTGCCCGGCGGGCCATACAGCAGCATCGCCCTGCCCGAATTCAATGCGGGACCGATCTGCTCCAGGAATTGCTCGGTCACAACCAGTCCGCCGAAGGCGTCGCGAATGGTGTCGAGCGTCACCGCGCCGAGGCTGATCGCTTGAGCGCGGACCAGGCGGGTGAAGTCGTCGAGCGCAACCGGCGCCGGACCGGCATAACGGCTTTGCTCCAGCGCATCCTGCGCCGCGCGAGCGCCCGTATCCGTCATCCCGTAACGCATCGCCCGATCACGTTCGCCCAAGGACTGCAGCAGCCCGCGGCCAACACCCATGGCGGCCAACTCCGCCACCAGGTGAAGCGGGAGTCTGATTGCCTCAGCGATCTGGGAAACGGTCTCCAGTCGCTCGACGTAGATCAGCTTGATCATCAGGTCGAGCAACACGGGGGGCTCGATATGCGTGTCGGCGAGACTCTCCGGTTCCGCGGGCACCCGCTGCAGAAACCGCTCCAGCGCCTGTGGCGACATTGCGCCGACTGCGACCAGGCTCTCGCCGAGCTTCTGGCCGCTGTCAGCTTGCCGGGCCAAGGCGGCCGCGACCTGCTCGCGACTTGCGAGGCCCGCTGCGATCAGAAGCTCACCCAGGCGCATCCTCGGCTCCGGTTCTGCGTGTATCCGGACGTGGTGTGGTATCGGTCGGAGTGTTCGCGGCTGGTCTGGCGTCGTTTGCAGACCGATGGACCCGCACGGACAAAACCGATGTCCCACGACAGGATGGCCCCATCCGACCCGTTTGAGAAGGGCTCGGAGGGTGGTGCATTTGCCTATAGCAGCGCTGGGCGGGTTCCTGACCAGCGCCGCGCCAGCAGGCCGCCGGTGACCAGGTGCCAGACGCCCCACCAGGCGACGACCAGGGCCATGCCGCCGAGGTGCTGGAAGTAGGTGAAGATCAGCGTCAGGCCGAGCGCGGTGTTGTGGATGCCGGTTTCGAAAGTGATCGCGCGCCGCTCGGGCTCGCCGACGCGGAACAGCGTGGCGATCGAGTAACCCGTGGCGAGTGCGAGCGCGTTGTGCACCAGCACGAGCAGGAAGATCGTCGTCAGCGCCTGCCAGAAGATCGCGTAGTTGGCGGCGATCGCGAGCACCACGAACAGGAAGAACGCAAACAAGCCGAAGCGCTTCAGCGGCCGGCGCAAACGCGCCGCGATCGCCGGACGGCGCTCGGCGAGCGTCATGCCGGCGACGAGCGGAATCACCAGCGCGAAGAGGATAGTGGTCACCAGCTCGGCGTAAGGCACCGAAACGGCCCGCATCGCCTCGCGCGTCGCCGGATGCAGCCCGCCCAGCAGCGCGAAAGTCAGCGGTGTGACCACCGGCGACACCAGGCTGGAGATCGTCGTCATCGCCATCGACAGGCTGGTGCGGCCGCCGGCCCAGTGCGTCAGCACGTTGGACATGTTTCCGCCCGGGCAGGCGGCGGTCATCATCAGGCCCAGCGCGATGCTCGGCACCGGCTCGACGACGCTGATCAACGCGAAGGTCAGCAGCGGCAGCGCGACCAGCTGAGACGACAGCCCGATCGCGACGATGCGCGGCTCGCGCAGCAGGCGCCGGAAGTCGGACAGCGTCAGCTCCAGCGCGACGCCGAACACGATCAGCGCAAGAATCAGCTGCAGCGCGAGCGCCGCGGTCGGGCTGAAGTGCAGCTGCACGCTGTCGATGCCAATCACGCCGGGATTCACGATGGGGTTCACGGGTTCACCTCAACAGCGCCAGCCCCGCGAACAGCAGGACGATATCGACAACGAAGCGGTGCTGGCGCTCATTGACGCGGTGGTGCAGGTGATTGCCCATCCACAGGCCGAGCACCGTCAGTGGAAACAGCCAGGCCGCACCGACGACCATGTCGGCGTCGAAGCGCCGCGTCGCGACGAACCAGAGCGTCAGGCCGGTATTGAGCAGCAGCCACACCGTCAGCAGGGTCGCGCGCAGCGCGGATTTGGACAGGCCGCTGCCGCCCATCGCCGCGGCGAGCAAAGGTCCGCCCGATGCGTACATGCCCTGGGTGAAGCCCGAGCCGAGCACCATCACCGTACGCACCGGCGCCGCAAACCGTGCGTGATGACGGCGCTGCAAGCGCCACAGGTCGAACAGCGACAGCGCGACGATCAGCACGCCATAGGCCGGACGCAGCATCGTGTGGGCCAGCAGTGGCGCCAGCAGCGCGCCGGCGACCGTGCCCACGATCATCAGCGGCAGCACTTCGCGGCGCAGCAGCGGCCAGTCGATCACACGTCGCTCCTGCCACACCAGCCAGCCGGAAAACGGCACGTTGAGTGCGACGACGATCGGCATGATCCACGGGATCGGCAGCCACAGGGCCGCCAGCGTCACGGTGATGATCGTGCTGCCGAAGCCCGACAGCGCCTGCGTCGTGTAGGCGAACAGCACGATCAGCGCCAGCGTGAGCATCGACAGGGTCATCGAAGCACACCTATGCGAGCTGTGCGATCAGATGATCGAGATGCTGAAGGTAGGTGTCGCGGTGCACGTAGTACGCCATGCGATCCAGCTTCATGTAGTGGAACCCGCCGGACAGATCGACGCCGCGCGCGCGCGTGGCATCGAACGCGGCGATACGCGCGTCGCTGCCGCTGCGCGCACGGATCACGCGCGCGACCAGCTCGGCCTGGCGGGCGCGCCCCTCCCAGCCGATACCGGTGGCTTCGACCATGCCAAGCACGAACAGATCGTCGCTGTGCGGCGGGAAGATGTTGAGGAACAGCTGCGGACAGCCGTCGCGCCAGTTGAGCTGCGCGCGGTCGAGAAACGGGAAGCTCAGCTCGAAGCCGGTCGCGAGCAGCACCAGGTCGTAGTCGGCGCGCTCGCCGTCGCTGAAGTGCACGGTGGGGCCGTCGAAGCGTGCCGGCGCGCGGCGCACGTGCAGGTCGCCGTGTCCGAGGTGATAGAGCACCTGGCTGTTGACGACCGGGTGCGACTCGTAGAGGCGGTGATCGGGTTTGGGCAGGCCCAGCCGCACCGGGTCACCGATCAGCAGCTTCAGCAGTACGCCGTCGACGCGCTGCTTGAGCCAGGCCGGCAGCTTGAACGCGCCGCCGACGGTATCGGCCGGCTTGCCGGCGATGAACTTGGGCACGAAGTGCACGCCGCGGCGCACGCTCCAGTCGACGGACGTGGCGTGATGCACCGCATCGACGGCAATGTCGCAGGCCGAGTTGCCGGCGCCGACGATCAGCACGCGCTTGCCGCGGAAAATCTCCGGGTCCTTGTACTCGCCCGAATGCAGCAGCGTGCCGGTGAAGCTGCCCGGAATCTGCGGCCGGTACGGCGTGCTGAACGTGCCGACCGCGCTGACCAGGTGCGTGAAGTCCTGCTGCGTGCCGTCGCCCAGCGTCAGGCGCCAACCGCCATCGGCGCGGCGCTCGGCGCTGCGTACTTCGGTGTTGAAGCGGTAGTGCCGGTAGAGATCGAAGTGCCGCGCGTAGTCGCGCAGATACGGCAGCAGACGCCAGTGCGCCGGGTAGTCCGGCATGTCCGCCGCCATCGGGAACTCGGCGAACTCGGTGCGGCGCGCCGACGAGATCAGGTGCGCGCTCGCATACATCGTGCTCCACGGGTTGCCGATGTCCCACAGGCCGCCGACGTCGGCATGGCGCTCGAAGCCGGTGAACGGCAACCCGAGCTTCGAAAATGCGCGCGCTGCGGACAATCCGGCCGGGCCGGCGCCGATCAGCGCGATCTTCACTTCTCCCCCGCTGCGCATACCGCCCCCTGTCTCGACACCGCTGTTTCTACACCGCCGTTCCCTCCGGCAGATGGATCACCGAAGCCCTGCCGCTCGCCAGCTCGCGCTCGTCGCAGAGCAGCGTGAACCCGTACATCCAGCCGCCGGCGTTCGCAACGAGGCGCTGTGCCGCGCACTCGATCGGCGCGTCGAGATCGTCGAGTCGCTCGACCCGCAGCTTGAAGTCACGCACCGCCGCGAGCACGCCCGGCCGCGCGCTGCCGCCGCCGGCCCTGCGCGCGAGCCAGCCACCGTGCACCGCCATTGCCTGCGCACCGTACTCGATCAGGTGCACCGCCGACAGCTGTCCGTCGCGGCGCAGGGGATGGTCCGCGCGCCGGTGGCTGTCGGTGCGCAACCGCAGCTGCGTTTCGCTCGCTTCGAGCAACGCGTCCCACAGCGACATGGTCCCCGCATGCGGGATCAGCGCTTCGATGCCGGCACGATCGAGCAGCGGCGTCATCGAACGAGACGGACGGCCAGCTGCTGGCCGCCCGAGGCCGGCAGGACCACGCGTGCCGCCTGCTGCCGCGCCAGCATCTGCAGCAGCGGCAGCGCGCGCAGCGCCGCATTGCCGCGCCTGCCCGCCTCCAGCGCGGCATCCGCCAGCGTCGTTTCCGGCTCGTCGGTCGGCTCCAGCTGCAGCCGCGTCGCGTCGGCCGCCGCGGGCACGCCCTCCGGCAGCAACCACAGCGCGCAGCTGGCAATCGAGTCGTGCGTGCGCGCCTGCTGCATCGGCTGCGGCGCGGGCACATCGAACGCGACCAGCAGCACCGGATGCCGCTCGCTGACGATCTGCATGCCGGCTTCGAGCAGGCCCAGCGCGAACGAGCCGTCGAAGCCGGCCAGCGTCGTCGACGGCGCACGCG
The DNA here is from genome assembly GCA_041659605.1 of Sinimarinibacterium sp. Taxonomy (GTDB): domain Bacteria; phylum Pseudomonadota; class Gammaproteobacteria; order Nevskiales; family Nevskiaceae; genus Solimonas. The sequence continues at coordinate 166,406 of JBAZXW010000003.1, forward strand.
AGCCGGTGGCGATGCCCCAGTAGCCGGCAGCGGCGTTGTGCACGGAGTTGTGGAAGTCGGTCGGCGACACGACGCGCTCGTCGGTGGTCAGCGCGGTGCAGATGCGATGCAGAATCGACAGATCGCCGTCCGAGCTGGTGAAGACGGTTGCGAGCGTCGACGCGTCGCGTCCGGCGATCGCCTCCTCGCCGGCACGGAAGGCCTGGCGCACCGAAGCGGTCGCGCGGCGGCGCTCGTTGGGCGGCAGCAGACTGGGCGCGAACGGCGACAGCGCTTCCGGCACATAGGGTCGCTCGCCGCGCAGCACCGCCGCGCCCTCGGCCCAGCTGGGCAATCCGGGGGCCGACAGGCCGACCGCGTGAACGCTCAGCGTGATCATGCGACGCGCCCCAGGATCAGGCTGGCGTTGTTGCCGCCGAAGCCGAAGGAGTTGGACAAGGCCGCGCGGATCGTCGTGCGCCGCGGCTGCAGCAGGATGTTGCCGCGAATCGCCGGATCCTTCTCGCGGGTCGTGATCGAGCCCGGCAGAATCCCGTGCTCCACCGCCAGCGCCGCGATCACCGCTTCGAGGATGCCGGCGGCACCGAGCGTATGGCCGGTGTAACCCTTGGTCGAACTGCACGGCGTCTGCGCGCCGAACACCCCCATCACCGCCTGATCCTCGCTGGCGTCATTGGCCGGCGTCGCCGTGCCGTGCAGATTGATGTAGCCGATCTCGTCTGCGCGCAGCCCGGCACGCGCCAGCGCATCGCGCATCGCCTGCTGTGCGCCGCGCCCTTCCGGATCGGGCGCCGACATGTGATAGGCGTCCGAGGATTCGCCGTAACCGAGCAGCGCCAGCTCGCCGGGCTGCGCCTCGCGTTCGAGCAGTGCGAACCCGGCCGCCTCGCCGATGGAGATGCCCTTGCGGCGAGCATCGGCCGGCCGGCAGATGTCGGCATCGATCAGCTGCAGCGAATTGAAACCGTACAGCGTCGTCTGGCACAGGCTGTCGACGCCGCCGACCACCGCGGCGTCGCACCAGCCGGCGTCGAGCGCGCGGCTGGCGGCGGCAAACACCTTGGCGCTCGACGAACAGGCGGTGCAGATCGCCAGCGCTGGTCCTTTAAGGCCCAGCTGCAGGCGCACGAATTCGGCGGCCGCGTGCGGGTTGTGCGTCGTGCGGTAGTTGTAGCTCGCCGGCAGGCGGCCGCTCTGCGGATCGATCGCCTGGTAGGCATGCTCGGTGCTGAGCATGCCCGAGGTGCTGGTGCCGACGAACACGCCGATGCGTGCGACGCCGTGCCGCTGCACGGCGGCGGCGACGGCGGCACGGAAGCCGTCCTGCGCCAGCGCCAGTGTGGACAGGCGGTTGTTGCGGCAGTCCCACTCCGCCCAGGCACCGGCGAGCGACGCGTCAAGTCCGGCGACCTCGCCGGTCCAGCACGGCAGGCGGCAGCTTTCGAAGGGTTGCTGCGACAGGCCGCTGCGCCCCTGTTCCAGCGCGGCGCGGTGCGCGGCAAGGCCGTGCCCCAGGGCCGAGGTTGCGGTCATCGCCTTCAGGCGCAGAGGCTTCATGAGGACCAGAAATCGTAGAAGTTGAACCAGTTGTACGGCGCTTCGCGCACATAATGCGCGAGACGGTCGGCATATTGCTGCGCGTAGGCCTGGATCGCCGCTTCGCGCTGTGCGCGCGGCAACACCACACGCTCGGCCAGCAGCTCGAAATGGGCGTCGTAGCGGTCGCCGCCGCGATAGACGCCAAAGCCGATCACCACCGGCACGTTGAGCACGCCGGCGAGTATCCATGGCGCCGCCGGCAGCTTCGCCTTGCCGCCGAGAAAATCGACCGTGGCCGTGCGCTCGCCGGCGCGCACGCGGTCCGCCATCAACCCGACCATCGCACCGCCGTCGAGCGCCTGCTTGATCTCCAGCATCAGCGCCGGCCCCGGCTGCGCGGCGTCGATCACCGAGCGCGCGACCTGCGGATTGGTCTGCTCGAGCAGCTGCGTGAACATGCGGCCGTGGGCGCGGTCCATGACGATGCGCAGCGGCACCTCGTGCTGCGTGCTGCTCGGATCGTGGCGAACCTCGAAGGAACCGTAGTGCGCCACCAGAATCAGGCAGCCGCCGCTGTGCTGCGCGCGATACACCTCGGCGGGCCGGTGCGGGGTGACCTGCAGCGCCTGTCCGGCGCCGATCAGCCAGAAGATGCGATCCAGCGACACCGCGGCGAAGGAGAAGAAATGACGCGCGACATCCGCCAGCCGCGGCTCCTGCGGCAGCACCCGCCTCAGATAATTGCGCGACGCCGCGCGCGCCTCGCGCCCGGTCAGCAGGAAATACGCGGCGATGGGATAGAGCACGACGCGCGCGACGCGGCGGCCGAGCATGCGTGCGATCCAGAACAGCAGTCGCATCGCCCACAGTGCGCCGCGCTCAGCCTGCCGCTCCCAGCTGGCGGCCACGCTCAGTTCCTCAACTGGCGACCGTCATTTCCGCATCGACACTGACGCGGCAGGCTTCGACCAGTGCGGTCAGCCGGCGCTTGCCGACGCCGACATAGGGATTGTTCAGATCCCAACCGTAGCCGGCCAGCACCGAGCAGATCATGCGCTGGATCTTCTCGTTCTTGCGCGGGTGGAAGAAGATGTCGGCGAGGCCGCCGTCATACCAGTGCTCGACAAAACCGCGGAAGGTCTCGACGCCGATCTTGAGCGGCGTGGAGAATTCGTTCTCCCAGTCGACCGTCTGACCCTTGAGCTGCTTGCCCAGCACGTCGGCCGCGAGATCGGCCGACTTCATCGCGATGCAGACGCCCGACGAGAACACCGGATCGAGGAATTCGGCGGCGTTGCCGAGCAGCGCCCAGCCCGGACCCCACAGCGACTTCACGTTGGCCGAGTAGCCGCGCAGCTCGCCGACCGGATTCGCCGGCTTGGCGTTCTTCAGCAGCTCGCGCAGCGTCGGCACCTCGTTGTGGATCGCCCAGAGGCGCTCCTCGTTCGTGCCCTTGTACTGCCCCATGAAATCGTCGGAGCCGACCACGCCCATCGACACGCGGCCGTTGGAGAACGGGATCAGCCAGAACCAGACATCGCGGCGCTGCGGATGGATCGTGACCAGAATCTTCTGGCGATCGAAAGCGCCGGAGGGAATGTGGTCGTAGACCTGCGTGAACAACGCCGAGCGCACCGGCAGGCTCGACGGCGTCTCCAGATCTAGCAGGCGCGGCAGCGTGCGGCCGAAGCCGCTGGCATCGAGCACGAAGCGCGGGCGGTGCGTCTCGATCGTGCCGTCCTTGGTGCGCGCGGTGACGGTCGGCTTGCCGTCGGCGAAATCCACCGCCGTGATCTCGACTTCGTAGCGCACCTGCGCGCCCTGGCGCTCGGCCTCGTCGATCAGGATCTTGTCGAACTCGTCGCGCGGCACTTCGAAAGTGAAGCCCGGTCCCGGCGAGAACTTGAGCGGGAACTTGAACTGGTGAACCTGGTCGCCGAAGTGGAACACGGCACCGTCCTTGTACTGGAAGCTCGCGCCCATCACCGCTTCCATCATGCCGGCCTTCTCGATGAACTCCATGCTCGCCGGCAGCATGCTTTCACCGATCGAGAAGCGCGGGAACTTCTGCCGCTCCAGCACCAGAACCTTGAAACCTTTGCGCACCAGCAATGCCGCGGCGGTCGAGCCCGACGGGCCCGCACCGATGATCAAGACGTCGGTCATATCAGTAGATTTCCCAAGAGGTGCCGGCATTATCCGGCATCGTCGGCGAAGGACAAAAGCCCCTGCACATGTTGCTGCAGCGTGTCGCCGTCACCGGATTCGCAGCGGAAGCGAACCTGGGCGCCGTGCGCCGTCCAGCAGATCGAAAACGGCGTGCCCGGACGCAGCGGCTGCACGAACTTGAGGTTCGGAATGCCGGTGAGACGGCGTCGACCCGCGACCCGCACCGCGGCAAGCACGCAGTCGATCAGGACCACGCCGGGCACGATCGGATTGCCCGGAAAGTGCCCCGCGATGCACGGATGGTCGGCGGGCACCAGGCCCGCGCAGCGCTGCTCAGTCATGCCCGGCAATCATCCCCGTCAATCAAGCCCATTAGTCAGGTGCCCGCTCCAGCATTTCGAGCAGCCGCTGGCGCGGCAGCTTGCCCAGCTCGTTGCGCGGCAGGCGTTCGACCATGCGCAGCGGGCGCGGCAGGAACACCGGGTCGACCTGCTGCGCCAGCGCCTGCAGGATCGCCGCCTCGCTCAAGCCCGGCGCGACCACCAGCGCCGCCGGCCGCGCCGCCTCACCGCCGGCCGCGGCGAAGATCACCGCATCGATGACGCCAGGAACCGCCTGCAGCTTTTGCGTCAGATCCGCCAGCGACGCGCGCTTGCCGGCGACCTTGAGCAGATCGCCGCTGCGGCCCAGCAGCCGGAAATGCTCCGGACCGAGCAGCTCCAGCACGTCCTGCAACGGTACGGCTTCCGGGAAATGCTCGGCCTGCACCGTCGCCACGCCGTCGCGATCGATCAGGCGCCGGTCCGGCAGCAGATGCCAGGTCGGCCCTTCGAGCGTACGCCGCGTCGCCGTGCTGCCGGCTTCGGTGCAGCCGTAGATTTCCAGCACCGGCGCGCCCCAGGCCGATTCGCAGGCGGCGGCCAGGGCTTCGGTCAACGGTGCCGTCGCCGACAGCACGAACTGCAGTGTCGGCAGTGCGGTGGCGGATTCGATCAATGCGCGCAGATGGACCGGCGTCGTCACCAGTACGCGCGGCGCCGGCATGTCGTTCAGGGCCTGTGCGACGTCCTGCGGAAAGAACGGGCGCCCGTCGTACAACGCACAGCCGCCGCCGAGCGCCAGCAGCACGGTGGTTTCGAGACCGTACATGTGCTGCGACGGCACGGTCGCGACGATGTGGGCGGGCGCGCCGTTCAGCAGGCGCTGCGACAGCTGGCGCGCGATGGCGCTGAGCGTGTGCCAGGACTTGGGCTGCGGCTGCGGAATGCCGGTGCTGCCGGAGGTGAACAGGACGGCGCCGAGATGGTCGCGCGCGATCCGCGGGCAGACCGCGGCCGTACCCGCATCGTCGGTCGCCACCTGCTCATCGGTCAGCTCGTAGCAGTCGGGATAACGTGCGCGCACGTCGGCGACCGCGGCCGGGGCCGGGCTGGACGGCAGCAGGTTGGTCTGCCCGCGCAGGCACGCGGCGGCAAAGCCGAGCAGGAAACGATAGCGATTGCCGCACAGGTTGATCGCGTAGCCGCCTTCCGGCAGCTGCCGCGACAGCGCCTGCGCCTGCGCGACGAACGCACCCTGCGCGATCCAGCGGCCGTCATGCCGGAGCAGCGGCGCGTCAGCACGAAAGCCTGCGATCAGCGGCAGCGTCATGGATCAAGGTGTCCCGCGGCGGTGACTCGCCACCGTGCGGATGTGGTCGAAGAACCCGCGATGGGGATGATGCGGAAAGCGCCAGCGGCGATAGCCGTATTCGACCGCGAACAGCAGGCCGATCGCGATGTAGTTGAGCACGTTGGTCACCAGCGACCACCACGCGATTTGGTCGAGCAGGATCAGGCCCAGCGCCAGCACGAACATGAGCACGAAGGCCCCGGTCCAGATCTGCGTCAGCTGCCGCGTGTAGACGCACAGATCCGCGGCCAATGCACCGCCGCGTTCCAGCCGCGCGATCATGCCGATCAGCGGTTCACGACCCGCGCGCAGGCTGTTGCCGAAGAGCGCGGCCAGCGCCGCCGGGATCGCCAGCGAGGGCACGTAAACCGCGTAACGGACCGCATCCGATTGCGCGAGCCCGTAAAAAACCAGGCTGCTGCCGGCGAGGACCGCCCAGGCCCATGCGCGCGGCGCGGTCAGCGGCTTGAACAGCACCACCGCGACCAGCACGACCAGCCCCGCCAGCGCCAGCGCCGGCGCGCCAAGCGCGACGCTGGCGTGCACCAGCACCGGATAGGCCAGGAACAGAAGAATCGGCAGCACTTTCATGCCAGTGCACCGAATGCGCTATTCAGGTGGTGCGCCGCTCCGCGACCAGCGCCGTCAGGCTGCGCAGGGACGCGAACGCCTGCTTGACCGTCTCGTCCTCGGAGCGCAGCTCGACACCGTAGCGCTGCTTGATCGCCAGCGCCATTTCCAGCGCGTCGATCGAATCCAGACCCCAACCGGTCTTGTCGGCGCCGAACAGCGGTGCCGCCGGATCGACGCCGGTGGCGCTGATGTGTTCCAGGCTCAGTGCCGATACCAGCAGGTCCGCCATTTCGCGCTCTGCGGCGCTCTGTACCGTGGCCGTCATGTGAATCCCCAAGTTTCCGTTCATGGCTGCCCCCGTATAATGAAACGATGAGTATCGCCGCCGGCCAGGTACGTTCGGCATTCCGAACGCGCCAAGGCCCGGCACAGGCGAAACGGGAGGGATGAACCCGGCTGATTTGGCCGGCTGATTCTGCGCCTCTTGAGTGAGCCGCAGTCCCGCTTTGATCGAGCCGAGTTCCTTAGTGAATCATCATACACCGGCCGCCGCGGCATCGTCCGGCGACCAACGACCATACGCATGCGCGGGCCGGGGCCCGCAATCACCGTGATGGCCACCACGATCTTCAACAGCCGCTCGTTCCGCGGCGAGTACATTGCCGATACTGGCACCGCTGCCGGCGAGCCGCCGGAGGGCCTGCTCGGCCGCGTCGAATTCGCACTCGGCGCGCGCCGGCCGGACGACCCGCGGCAGGTGCTCGTCGCGCTCGAATCGCTCGATCAGCCGCGCTGGATCGAGCAGTGGATCAGCGCACTGCCGGTGCAGTACGGCCGCGACAACGGTTTCGGCTACAGCCACAACGGCGAAGTGCTGTTCGGCAACATCTACCTGCCCGAATCGGAACTGGTGGACTTCGAGCGCGCCACGCTCAAGCTGTATGTCCACATCGAGCAGCTGTTGCAGCAGCTGGGTTATCCGTATTGCCTGCGCATGTGGAACTTCCTGGCCGGCATCAATGCCGGCGAGGACGACCACGAGCGCTACCGTCAGTTCAGCGCCGGCCGCAGCCGCGCGCTGGCGCTCAAGCCGGATTTCGAGCGACGCCTGCCCGCCGCCACCGCGATCGGCATGGCCGAACCCGGCATGGTCGTCTACTTCCTCGCCGGCAAGCGGCCCGGACAGCCGGTGGAGAACCCCCGCCAGGTCAGCGCCTACCGCTATCCGCGCCAGTACGGTCCGCGCAGCCCGAGCTTTTCGCGGGCGACGCTGATCGGTTCGGGCGCGGCGTCCCACCTGCTGGTCTCGGGCACGGCCAGCGTCGTCGGCCACGAGAGCGTTCATCTCGGCGACCCGATCCGGCAGCTGGACGAGACGCTGCTGAATTTCGACGCGCTGCTCGACAACACGCTCGCCACGCATTTCGCCGGGCTGCCGCGCAGCGCGGCGCGGCCGGAGTCGATGAAGCTGTATGTCCGCGATGCCGGCCTGATGGAGGTGTTGCGACCGCACCTGGCGCGTGTGCGAGGCGCGGGCGGCGGAGGCGGTGCGGGCGGCGCGCCGCTGCTGTGCCTGCACGGCGACATCTGCCGCAGCGACCTGATCCTGGAGGCGGAGGCGGTGTTCCGGATCGACGCCGCCCTCCCCGATACGCCATGAACCCGCCGCCGCGCCAACGATCTTCCTTGCTCAGAACGATCGATCGACGCTGGCGGCAGTTCGCGACCGGGTTCTGTTTTGCGGTGTTCGGCATCGCCGGCATCGTCTTCGGGCTGACCATATTTCCCGTGGCCTGCCTGACCACGCGCGATCCGGCCACCGCCAAACGGCGCGCGCAGTGGATCGTGTCGCGCTGGTTCCACACCTTTTCGCGCCTGATGCGCCGGGTCGGCGTGATTTCCTGGGAGATCCACGGCGCCGACAAGCTGCGCCGGCGCGGCCAGCTGATCGTCGCCAACCATCCGACGCTGATCGACGTCGTGCTGCTGATCGGTTACATCCCCGAGGTCGACTGCATCGTCAAGGAAGCGCTGTTCAAGAATCCCTTCACCCGTTTCCCGATCACCTGGGCGGGCTATATCAGCAACAGCTCCGGCAGCGGCGCGCCGCCGACGCAGCTGGTCGACGACTGCGCGGCGACACTCAAGACCGGCAATTCCCTGATGATCTTTCCGGAAGGCACGCGCACGGTGCCCGGCCAGCCGATCCACATCCCGCATGGCACCGCCCGCATCGCCCTCGAGGCCGGCGTGCCGGTGCTGCCGGTGACGATCCGCTGCGAGCCGATCATGCTCAGCAAGCACGTGCCCTGGCACCAGGTGCCGGAGCGGCCCGGGCACTACCGTATCGACGTCGGCGAACCCTGCGACGTCACCCATTACCTGCGCGAGGCGCCGAACACCGCGATCGCCGCCCGGCGCCTGTCACAGGACTGGGTGCGGTATTTCGAGCAGCGCCGCGGGGAAACCCCCAGGAGTGTCGCCGCCGCCGTGCCTGCCGCGCCCCCGGCGTGACACAATATCGGCCGCGTCCGTTTCCTTAAATCAAAGCCCACAAGGCCATGTCCACGCCAAGCAAAGAAGAGATCTTCGAGCGCGTCAAATCGCTGCTGGTCGAGTTGTTCGAGGTCGACCCGGCCAAGGTCAGCCTGGAAGCGCAGCTGTACCAGGATCTGGAAGTCGACAGCATCGACGCCATCGACCTGATCCTGCAGCTCAAGGACTACACCGGCAAGAAGGTGCGGCCGGAGGACTTCAAGCACGTGCGCAGCGTCGGCGACGTCGTCGAAGCGGTGCAGGCCCTGTTCGCGGCGTCCTGATCCTTCCGACCGATTCCGGCACGCGACGCGGATGCTCTCCGAACTCCAGCCCCAGGCCGTCGTCCGCGACGGTGCCCGCGTCGACCTGCAGATCCGCATCGATCCGGCGCTCGACGTGCTGCCGGACCATTTCCCCGGCTACCCGATGCTGCCCGGCGTGGTGCAGCTCGGCTGGGCGGTGCGCGCAGCGCAGCGGGAATACGGCGTGTCCGGCGAGCTGGCGCGCGTGAGCGCGCTCAAGTTCATGCAGCCGCTGCGCCCCGGCAGGCAACTGACCCTGCGACTGGAGAAACTCGGCGCGCAGGATGTCGCCTTCGCCTACATCGCCGGCGAGACCGTGCAATCGTCGGGCCGCCTGCGTTTCAACGCGTCGGCGGCCTGAAGCCGGCGCCGCAGACCCCACCGCAGACCTTGTTCAAGCCTTGCATCGTCGTTCCGGTGTTCGATCACGAAGGCGCGATCGCGGGCACGGTCGCGTCGCTGGCGCCGCACGGCCTGCCCGCGTTCCTGGTCGATGACGGCAGCCACGCGCCCTGCGCGCAAGCGCTGGACCGGCTTGCAGCGGAACACCATGACTGGGTATGCCTGGTGCGCCTGACGCCCAACCAAGGCAAGGGCGCCGCGGTGATGGCCGGCTTCGAAGCCGCGGCGGCGGCCGGCTTCAGTCACGCGGTGCAGATCGACGCCGACGGCCAGCATGACGCCACCGACATTCCGCACCTGCTCGGACTCGCGCGCGCGCATCCGCAGGCCCTGGTTACGGGCGTGCCGGAGTATGACGCCAGCGTGCCGCGCTCGCGTCTCTACGGCCGCTACGTGACCCACGTCTGGGTGTGGATCAACACCTTGTCGCTGCACATCCGCGATTCGATGCTCGGCTTCCGCGTCTATCCGCTCGCCGCCGCGCTGCAGGTCTGGCGCACGCAGGCCGTCGGCCGGCGCATGGACTTCGACACCGAAATCATGGTGCGCATGTACTGGGACGGCACCGACGTGATCTCGATGCCGACGCGCGTGACCTATCCGGCCGACGGCGTCTCGCACTTCGACGTGCTGCGCGACAACATTCGCATCTCGCGCATGCACGCGCGCCTGTTCGTCGGCATGTTGTGGCGCCTGCCGCGCCTGCTGTTGCGCAAGCTCGGCGCGCGTGCCGCGCTGGAGTCGCGCCCGTGACTCGCCTGCCGCACTCGGAAGTGCCGCTGACCGTGCAGTTCCACGACTGCGATCCGCTCGGCGTGGTCTGGCACGGCCACTACGCGCGCTACTTCGAGCACGCGCGCAGCGCGCTGATGGACGCCATCGACTACGGCTACGAACAGATGCGCGACTCGGGCTATGCCTGGCCGGTGATCGATCTGCACGTGCGTTACATCAAGGCCATCCGCCTCGGCCAGAAGCTGCGCGTGTGCGCGGCGCTGCAGGAATGGGAACACCGCCTCAAGATCGCCTACGAAGTCCGCGACGCCGGCAACGACGACAAGCTCGCCCGCGGCCATACCATCCAGGTCGCGGTGACGGTCCCGGACTTCGAGATGCAGCTGGTCTCGCCCGAAGTCCTCGCGCACAAGCTGGGGCTGAAACCGTGATGCGCCCCCTGCTGTTGCTCCTCGCGCTGCTGTGGCTGCCGCCGGCCGCCGCCAACGTGTTCGAGCACCCGGTCGACCCCGCCGCACTCGCGCGCGTGCTGGCGCCGGCCACCGCCGGACTCAAGGACGCGCAAAGCCTGCGCGGGCGCTACCGCCAGACCAAGCAGCTGGCCGAGTTGCCGCGCCCGTTGATCGCCGAAGGCGACTTCTTGTTCGCGCGCACGCTGGGCATCGCCTGGCGCACGCAGACGCCGTTTGCCGCCGAGCTGCTGATCACGCCGGACGCGCTGATCCAGCGCAACGGCGACGAGGAGCAGCGCATCGACGCGGCAAGCCAGCCTGCGGTGCGCGCGATCGCGGAAGTGTTCTTCGCCGTGTTCACGCTCGACTTCAACACCCTGACGACGGTGTTCCGGCCCTACGCCGAGCCGCTGGCGGGCGAACAATGGGTTCTGGGCCTGCGGCCGCTGCAGCCGCTCGGCTCGATCGAGGAGATCGAGATTCGCGGCGGCACGCTGGTCGCACAGGTCGTGTTGCGCGAACGCGGCGGCGACCTGACGCGGATCGAGCTCTACGAGGCCCAGTCCTCCGCCGCGGCGCTGGCGGACACCGATCGCGCACGCTTCGGACCGCGCTGAATCATGTCGCTGCGTCTGCGGTTCGGCATCTGGCTGGCGCTCGTCGGCGCGCTGGCGGCGGTGTTCTTCCTGCAGGTGCGCCCCCATCTGCGCATCGAATCCGACATCACCGCGATGCTGCCGCAGACCGCGCCGGACGCCGTGGTCGCGCAGGCGCTGGAGCGCTTCGGCGTGGCCGCCGGACGCCGCAGCGCGTTCCTGGTGGAGGCAGCGGACTTCCGCGCCGCGCGCACGGCGGGCGCCGCGTTCGCGCAGGCGCTTGCGCAGAGCAGCGCGTTCGAATCGGTGGAGTTCGAGCGCCAGACCGATCTGGCCGCCGCGGACGCCTTGTTCGGCCCCGTTCGCCATGGGCTGCTCTCGGCACACGACCGTGATCTGCTGCTGCGCGGCCAGTCGGCACCGCTGGAGCAGGCCGCGCTGCGCGGCCTGTACACGCCCGGCGGCCTGTTGCGCGTGCGTCCGTTCGCGGAGGATCCGTTCAACTTCTACGGCAATTATCTTGCCGGCCTGACCCAGGCCGAGGGCCCGCTGGCGCTGCGCGAAGGCGTGCTGGCGGTGCAGGGCAAGGGCGATGCCGCGGTGCTGGTCACCGCGACCCTGCGCGACAGCCCGTTCGCACTGGGACCGCAGCAGGCCGCCGCCGCCGCCTTGGAGGCCGCCGCGCAGGCGATGAACGCCGCGATCCCGTCGGCGCGCGTGACACCGTCCGGCGTGCTCGGCCACGCCATCGCCAACACCGAGCGCGCGACGCGCGAGATCAGCCTGTTCGGCAGCCTGTCGCTGCTCGGCGTCGCCGCCGTGTTCCTGTACTGCTTCCGCTCGCTGCGCCCGCTGCTGCTGGTGACGGTCGCGCTCGGCCTCTCCACGCTCGCGCCGATCGTCGCCGTGCACTTGCTGTTCGGGCAGATTCACCTGCTGGCGCTGGTGTTCGGATCGAGCCTGATCGGCGTCGCCGTCGACTACGCGATCCACTTCTTCTCCGACCAGTTCCGCGATCCGCAGCACTGGGACGGCGCCGCGGCCTACGCGCACGTCCGTCCGGCGATCCTGATTGGCATGGGCACGACGGCGCTGGGCTACCTGGCCTTCCTGCTGCCGCCGTTTCCCGGCCTGCGGCAGATGGCGGTGTTCTCGGTCGCCGGTTTGGTCGCCGCCGGCGTCACCGTGCTGCTCGCGTTTCCGCTGTTCGCCGGGCGCGGCGGGCGCGCCATGCCGCCGGCGCTGGGCGCCTCGATCATGGCTCTCGCGCGCATGCGCCGGCCCGCGGATCGGGTCCTGCGTCCGTTGCTGATCGTCGCCGTGCTCGCCATCGGTTTCGGCCTGTGGCGCGTGGTGTGGATCGACGATGTGCGCGCACTGCAGTCGTCGACACCGGCCTTGCTCGCGCAGGAGGCGCACGTGCGCGAACGGCTCGGCGGCGGCATGGATACGCGCTTCTTCCTGATCGAAGGCGCCGATGCCGAAACGCTGCTGCGCCGCGAAGAGGCGCTGCGCGCGCGGCTCGATGCGCTGACCGGCAGCGGCACGCTCGGCGGCTATCTGGCCTTGTCGCGCGTCGTGCCCTCGGCCGAGCGGCAGGCACAGAACCGTCAGCTGCTGGCCGGGCCGGTGTACGGCGAGCTGGGCGCGCTGCCGCGGCTGATGGCGCAGGTCGGCTTCGCCGACGAGGTCGTCGCCCGCCAGCGCGCCGAGTTCGACGCGGGCGCAGGACGGCATCTGGACCTGCAAGCCTGGCTCGCGAGCCCGGTGTCGGCGCCCTACCGCAGCCTGTGGCTTGGCGACACCGGTCGCGGCGTCGCCGCCGCCGTGGCGCTCAACGGCATTGGCGATGTCGGCGCGCTGCGCGTCGCGGCCGAAGGTCTGGACGGCGTGCGCCTGATCGACCGCGTTGCCGACATCTCGACCGTGCTGGCTCATTACCGCCGCATGGCGCTGCTCGGGCTGGGTGGCGCGCTGCTCGCAATCGCCGCGGTGCTGGCGCTGCGCTACGACCTGCGCCAGACCCTGCACCAGCTGATCGCGCCGGTCGGCGGCTGTCTGCTGACGCTGGCGGTGCACGGCTGGTTCGGCATCCCCGCGAATCTGTTCACCGTGCTTGCGCTGCTGCTGGTGCTGGGCCTGGGCGTCGACTACGGCGTGTTCCTGCGCGAAGGCGGCGCGCTGCGGCCGATCCCGATGCTGGCGATCTCGGTCGCGGCGCTGACGACGCTGCTGGCCTTTGGCATGCTGTCCGCATCCGCCACGCCCTTCATCCGCAGCCTCGGACTGGCGGTGCTGATCGGCGTCGCGTCGACCTGGCTGCTGGCGATCCTCGCCAGCGCGCCGCGAGCGGGGGCGACGGCATGATTACGAGCTGCACCGGTGTTACTCCCTCTCCCCACGAAAGTGGGGAGAGGGCTGGGGTGAGGGGCGCGGGCGTGTCCGCGCTGCGCGCGGCCCTCACCCCAACCCTCTCCCGCATGCGGGAGAGGGGGGAATTCCTTTATATCGCCGCCGCACTGCTGTCCGCCTGCGCGGCCGTGCCGCCGGCGTCGGACGCGAACCGCAGCTACCTGCCGATCCTGCCGCCGGCAAGCCTCAACGCCGAGCGCAGCGCCGAGCAGGTGCTGCACGCCGCCTATGGCGAACGGGAGGCCACGCTGCACTGCATCGTCGACGTGAGCGCCGAGCGCCTGCGCGTGATCGGTCTGACCGCGCTGGGCCAGCGCGTGTTCACGCTGACGCAGGACGCCAGCGGCGTGCGCGTCGAGCGCTCGCCGTTCGCACCCGGCGAGTTGCAGCCGCAGGACATCCTTGCCGACATCCAGCTCGCCTACTGGCCGCTGGCGACGCTGCAGGCCGTGCTGCCGCCGGATACGCGACTGACCGAGCCGCGCCCCGGCCTGCGCCGGCTGTTCCGTGACAAGCGCCTGGCCGCCGAGGTGCACTACGCTGCGGAAGATCCGTGGAACGGCCGCCTGTGGCTGGTCAACCTCGAACGCGGCTACGGCCTCGACATCACGTCCCGCACGCTGCCCGAAGTCCCGCCGTGAAACCGCCCCGGAAACCGAGCCTCCCGCGCCCTGGCGCGCTGCTGCCGCATGGCCCCGGCATGACGCTGCTCGACGAAGTCCTGCAACTCGACGACGAGGGCGCGACCTGCCTTGTGCGCATCCACCCGCAGGCGCGCTTCTTCGAACCCGGCCGCGGCGTACCGAACTGGGTCGGCATCGAGTACATGGCGCAGGCCATCGGCGTACATGCCGGACACCTGCGCACGCAGCTCGGCCTGTCTGTCGAAATCGGACTGCTGCTGGGCACCCGCGCCTACGACTGCAACCACGCCTGGTTCCGCGACGGCGAGCGCGTGCAGGTGCGCGTCGAGCTCTTGGTGCGCGACGGTGAAGGCGTCGGCGCCTACGACTGCAAACTCGGCGACGGCCGCGAGGTCTGGTCGCAGGCACAGATCAAGGCCTATCAACCGGACCATATCCGCGCGTTTCTGGACGGAATCTACGGAGAAAAACTGTGAGTCAAACCGTTCTGGTCACCGGCGCCAACCGCGGCATCGGGCAGGCCATCGCCATCGCGCTGGCACGCGCCGGCTACGACCTGGTGCTGCACTGCCGGCGCGAGGCCGAGGCGACGCGCCAGCAGGTCGAGGATCTGGGCCGCGTCGTGCGGGTCATCTGCTTCGACGTGTCCGACCGCGAACAGGCGCGTAGTGTGCTGAGCGCGGACGTCGAGGCGCACGGCGCCTACTACGGCGTGGCCTGCAACGCCGGCATCGCCCGCGACGGCGCCTTTCCGGCGCTGTCCGGCGAGGACTGGGACGGCGTGCTGCGCACCAACCTCGACGGCTTCTACAACGTGCTGCATCCGCTGGTCATGCCGATGATCCGCACGCGCAAACCCGGGCGTATCGTCACCATTGCTTCGGTGTCCGGATTGATGGGCAACCGCGGCCAGGTCAATTATTCGGCGGCCAAGGCCGGTATCATCGGTGCGACCAAGGCACTCGCGGTGGAGCTGGCCAGCCGGCGCATCACCGTGAACTGTGTCGCGCCGGGCTTGATCAGGACGGATATGATCGACCAGGTTCCGGTCGACGAAGCCTTGAAGATGGTTCCGGCGGGCCGGGTGGGCGAGCCGGAGGAGGTCGCGGCGCTGGTCGCGTTCCTGATGTCGGAGCCGGCCGCGTACATCACGCGGCAGGTGATCTCGATCAACGGCGGCATGTATTGAATCTTGGGGTCATGGGTTAGGGTCTGGGGCAAGGGGTGGGCGTAGAGATGGGCGCAGGAACAAAGCGGGTCGTCGTCACCGGCATGGCCGGCATCACGGCAATTGGATCGGACTGGGACAGCGTCGAAACCAGTCTGCGGAACAACGTCAGCGGCATCGAGAAAATGCCGGAGTGGGACCGTTTCACCGAGGTCAACACGCGCCTCGGCGGGCCGGTGAAGGACTTCAAGCTGCCGGCGCACTACACGCGCAAGGTCACGCGCACGATGGGGCGGGTTTCGCTGCTGTCGGTACGCGCGTCCGAGCTGGCGATCGAGAACGCCGGGCTCAAGGACGATCCCGAGATCAAGAGCGGCGCGATGGGCGTGTCCTATGGCTCCTGCACTGGCAGCACCGACGCCGTCACCGAGTTCGGCGGCCTGATGGTCTCCGGCAAGCTCGGCCGCTTCAACGCGACGACCTACCTGCGCATGATGTCGCACACCGCCGCGGTCAACATCGGCCTGTTCCTCGGCCTCAAGGGCCGCGTGATCCCGACCTGCAGTGCCTGCACCTCCGGCAGCCAGGGCATCGGCTACGCCTACGAGGCGATCAAGTACGGCATGCAGACGATGATGGTCGCCGGCGGCGCCGAGGAGCTGTGCCCGTCGGAAGCGGCGGTGTTCGACACGCTGTTCTCGGCGAGCCTGAAGAACGACGCACCCAAGACCACGCCTTCGCCTTTCGATCGCGACCGCGACGGCCTGGTGATCGGCGAGGGCGCGGCCACGCTGGTGCTCGAAGAATACGAGCACGCCAAGGCGCGCGGCGCAACGATCTACGCCGAGATCGTCGGCTACGGCACCAACGCCGACGGCGACCACGCCACCCATCCGAACCAGGAGACGATGGGCGGCGCGATGACGCTGGCGTTCAAGGACGCAGGGCTGTCGCCGCGCGACATCGGCTTCGTCTCCTGCCACGGCACCGCGACCGAGCAGGGCGACATCGC
Organism: Sinimarinibacterium sp.; assembly: GCA_041659605.1. Taxonomy (GTDB): domain Bacteria; phylum Pseudomonadota; class Gammaproteobacteria; order Nevskiales; family Nevskiaceae; genus Solimonas. The sequence continues at coordinate 182,619 of JBAZXW010000003.1, forward strand.
CGAATCGAACATGACGCGGCGCTACTTCAACCGCGCAATTCCGGCGTCGTCGTGGAAGGGCCATCTGGGCCACACGCTCGGCGCCTGCGGCGCGATCGAGAGCTGGTGGATCATCGAGATGATGAACCGCGGCTGGTTTGCGCCGACGCTCAACCTGCACAATCTCGACCCGCGCTGCGGCGAGCTCGACTACGTCGTCGGCAGCGGCCGCGCGCTCCAGACCGAGCACGTCATCAACAACAACTTCGCCTTCGGCGGCATCAACACATCGCTGATCTTCCGTCGCACGATGTAAGAAAGGAGTTCCCCCATGCTGCGTTCATTCAGACTCTTCTTCGTTGCGCTGTTCCTGCTTCCGCTGGCCGCGCTCGCCCAGGACAACGTCTCCAAGGGCACCATCAGCGAGATGGGCTTCGGCAAGTTCGTCCTCAAGGAATCCGGCGGACTTGCACGTGTGTACCTCGTCGGCAAGCGCGACACCAGCTACGAGCCAGACGACTGGCGCCCCGCCGACGGCGACCAGGTGCAGGTCGCCTGGTTCGAGAAGAAGGGCAAGCTGGTGGCGTCCAACGTCAAGCTCGTCCGGCTCGGCCCCAACAGCGTGAACCCGAACGACATGGTCAGCCCGATGCGGGTGAAGGTCCAGGAGAGCGGCCGGAGCGGCATCATCGCGAAGATCAAGGGGACCTCGAAGGAAACGCGCTTCGCCTACGCGCGCAAGCGCACCGAGTTCGAGCCCGTGGGTTGGCAACCCCAGGCCGGCGAGGAAGTCGAAGTGCAGTTCGAAGCCGAATCCGGCCGGTCCGGCGTCACGTACGTGCTGACCAAGATCACGCGCATCAAGTAAGCGGGTATACCCCGGACGTGTTCGGCGCGCGCCGAACACGCCCATGCACTGTATGAAGGCTGTCGCCGTTTGGCGACGGCCTCTTTTTTTGCCCGTTCATCCCGCTGCAAGCTCCACGCGCCTAGGTTGGACCGGCCTGCGCTGCACGGGCGCACGAGAGATCGCCAATCGAATTGTGACTCGACAAGGATCCCGGGGGGGCTCGTCACCGGCGCGCCGACAGGTCAGTCATAGCCCGACCCAGGAGACCCCCCATGTCGACGAAGAATATCCGCGGCACCTTCCCTCGTCCTGCATTTGCACTCGCAGCAGCGATGCTGACGTTCAGCGCAAGCGCACACGAGATCGTCTACCAAGGACGCGCGACCGCCGCGAGCGGCAACGTCACGGTCCTCAGTCAGACCCACAAGATGCTGATTGCGGACGTCGGCATGAGTTGCACCGGCGACTCACGCGAGGAAGTCGTGGCCGCAGCGCAGAATCCCGCACCGCTGGCGCTGCAGGCCAACGACGTACGCTCGGCCGCACAAGGCGTCGACGGCGTCGCCGCGACCGAGTCCGGCATGCAGGAGATCCTGCTCGAAGTCCCCGGCGTCACGATCTCGGCCGACCAGATCCAGTCGTTCGCACAAGCCGAATGCAAGAGCGACGAGACCGTCGAAGTCAGCGGCGGATCGACGCTGAACAACGTCAACGTCAACGGCAAGCGCATCACCATCACCGGCGAGCCGAATCAGAAGATCAGCATTCCCAGCGTCGCGACCATCACGTTCAACGAGCAGGTGCGCTACAGCCGTGAGTTCCGCGCCGTCGGCATCCACGTGCAGCTCGCCGATCCCTCCATGCCCGCCAGCGGCGACGTCCAGATCGCCGCCGCGCGCGCCAAGATCAAGACCTGCGAGATGTAGCACGTCCTTCGGCAATGCACGCCGTAGGTGGTTAGTCGGAATTTCACATTGGATTTCCGTTCGCCCCGAGTGCCGCGCCGTAAGGCGCGGTGTATCGAGGGGCCGCGCAGCGTCTCGATACGCCGCTGCGCGGCTACTCGACACGAACGGGACTGAGTTGTTCGACGCGCTTCTGACTCACGCCACTAGCGCACCGCTTGCGCTCCGGTCCGCAGCGGGCTTCAATCCGATGCCATGAAAAAGATCGCATTGAACCCGCTGCGGACCCACCTCGCCCTGTTCGCGTTGCTCGCGTGCGCCTCCGGCATCGCCGCAGGCGAAGCCCCGGACGAACAAGTCCGCGTCATCGCCCCCGCCCAGCTCGACTACCGCCTCGATCCAAAAGTCCCGGGCATCGGCATCGCCGTCGTCGCCGGCGACCCCAAGTCCGGGCCCTACACGATCCGCGCCCGCTTCGCCCCCAACACCCAGGCCGCCCCGCACCGCCACCCCGACACGCGCACGGTGACGGTCCTCGGCGGCACCTACTACTTCGCGCAGGGCGAACAATTCGACCCTGCGAAGCTGCAGCCCCACACCCCCGGCACTGTCCTCATCGTCCCCGCCGGCACGCCGCACTTCAGCGCGGCGCGCGGCGAGGAAACGGTGGTGCAGGAGTCGGGTGTCGGACCGACGGGGCTGGAGCTGGTTCAGCCGAAGCGCTGAACGGGGCACGGCTGCGGGTCTGCCTCGCCGCTACTGCTTGCTCTGATGCAACCGGAGCAGCAAGTAGGTCGCAAAACCAGTCGCCACGCCGGGGGCAACGCCAAGAAGCAGCGCAACCCACCCGTGCCTGACACCGAGCGTGCGGGCTTCGTAGATCACCCATACGGCCAGTACAGCCCACGACATGATCGCATCGAGGGCATAGCCGGACGCATATGGATTCACGAAGCCGGCCCCGAAGGCACCCAGGATGTCGCCTGAGTCCAAGAGCGGTGGGACAACAACGACCGAGAAGGCCACGCCAAATCCGGCCGCGAGGAAAATGAGAAGGCTCTTGAAGACGGTGACGGACATTTGAGATCCAATGATCAAAGGAAGGCTGCGCAACACTTCATCTTGTCGTTGCGAGAAGCCGAAGGCGACGAAACAATCCAGTCAGGCTCTTCGCAAACAGCTTCGAGTTATGCGCCGAACACACGGCCAACCACCTTGCTCAGCCACCCTTGCCGTACAACCAGCTCCTCTTCGGAAAAGCGCAGAAGCCTCTGTTGTTTTAACTCCTCGACTAGAGCGCGCGTACTTCCGTGAGCCCACATGTTGCTCGGGCCATCGTGGAAACTCAGCACCTCAACGCCATTGTGAATAAGCGAGAAGTCCCGAGCAGCCTTTAGCCGCCCGTTCGTGCACCACTTCTGTTCCAACTCAGAAACAGGCACCTTGTCGAGCTTTACTTCTGCGGGTGCATAGCGCGTAAGGAACGCCGCGATGATCGCAGAAACGCGAGTGGTGTGGAGCCAGAGGACTTTTACGGCGTATACGCTGAATTAGCTTAGTCGGCTTGTCCGACAATCCGATCTCAATGCCTGATAAACCGCCGACCGGACTGTAATGTTTACCTCAGGTCGATCGCACGCGAGTGACCGCGGTCCGCCATCCTGCATACAGGCGCTCGGCTCGGCTGCGCTCCATCACCGGCGCAAACCGCCGGTCCGTTTGCCAGAGCTTCGCAATATCCTCGAGCGAGCCATAGACGCCGGCCTGTAGTCCGGCGAGGAAGGCAGCACCGAGCGCAGTGGTCTCGACGGTCTGCGGGCGCACGACGGGGATCTGCAGGACGTCGGCGAGACACTGGGTGAGCCAGTCGTTGACGACCATGCCGCCGTCGACACGCAGTTCGGTCGGTGCGACGGCGTCCTGCGCCATCGCCTGCATGAGGTCGTTGGTCTGGTAGCAGACGGATTCGAGTGCGGCGCGGACGATGTGGGCGATGCCGGTGTCGCGGGTCAGGCCGAAGATCGCGCCGCGCGCTTCGGGGTCCCAGTAGGGTGCGCCCAGGCCGGTGAAGGCGGGCACCAGGTAGACGCCCTGCGTGTCGTCGATCGACCTGGCGAGGCTCTCGGTGTCGCCGGCGGCCTTGATCAGGTGCATCGCGTCGCGCAGCCACTGCACGGCGGCGCCAGCGACGAAGATGCTGCCTTCGAGTGCGAAGGTCGCGCGGCCGTTGAGACGGTAGGCGACGGTCGACAGCAGGCGGTTCTTCGACAGGCGCAGCTCGTCGCCGGTGTTCAGCACCATGAAGCAGCCGGTGCCGTAGGTGGACTTGATCATGCCGGGCGCGAAGCAGGCCTGGCCGACGGTCGCGGCCTGCTGGTCGCCGGCGATACCGCCGATGCGGATCGGCGCGCCGAACAGCGCCGCCTCGGTGTTGCCGAAGTCCGCCGCCGAGTCGAGCACCTTGGGCAGCAGCGCGCGCGGCACCTTGAAGAAGGCCAGAAGCTCGTCGTCCCAGTCCTGCGTGCGCAGGTTGAACAGCGCGGTGCGGCTGGCGTTGGTGGCGTCGGTGGCGTGCACCTTGCCGGCGGTGAGCTTCCACAGCAGCCAGCTGTCGATCGTGCCGAAGGCGAGCTCGCCTTTCTCGGCGCGGGCGCGGGCGCCGGGCACATTGTCCAGCAGCCAGGCGATCTTGGTCGCGGAGAAGTAGGGATCGAGCAGCAGGCCGGTGCGCTCGTTGAGCCAGGCGGAACGGTCCTGGTGTTGCTGGCAGAAGGCGCTGGTGCGGCGGTCCTGCCAGACGATGGCGCGGTGGATCGGCTTGCCGGTCGCGCGGTCCCAGATCACCGTGGTTTCGCGCTGGTTGGTGATGCCGATGCCAGCGATCGCCTTGGCGTCCTGCCCGGATTTCTGCAGCGCTTCGCGCACGCAGGCGAGCGTGTCGTCCCAGATGCGATCGGCGTCGTGCTCGACATGGCCGGGCTGCGGGAAGTGCTGTGGCAGCTCGCGCTGCGCCATCGCCAGCTTGCGGCCGAGCCGATCGAAGACGATCGCGCGGCTGCTGGTGGTGCCCTGATCGATCGCCAGCAAGGCTGTCATCGCGCGCTCCTCGGTGTATGCCAAACTTGCAGCTGACGGCGGCAAGCGTCGGTCGTTCTTGAGTTTGGGGGAAGTTACACCGTGCGCAGTACGCAATTCCAGCTGAATCTGGACAGGGGCCGGTTCGCGCACGTCTACGCGTGGCTGCCGGCCGGTGAACCGCGCGCCTGCCTGCAGATCATTCACGGCATGGCCGAGCACGCCGGGCGCTATGCGCGCGTCGCCAAGGCGCTCGCCGACGCCGGCTACGCGGTGTATGCGCAGGACCTGCCGGGTCATGGGCGCAGCGTGCGCTCGGCCGACGAGCTGGGCCACACCGCCGACTACGGCGGCTGGCGCATCACTTTGTCGGCGATCAATTCGGTGCGCGGCGAAGTCGAGCGCCGCCACCCGGAGCTTCCGCTGTTCATGCTCGGCCACAGTCGCGGATCCTTCCTGCTGCAGCACTACCTGATCGAACACGGCGGCGGGCTGGCCGGCGCGGTGCTGTCGGCCAGCTGTGCCGACATGGGTCCGCTGCGCGCGGTCGGTCTCGCGCTGATCCGCACCGAGGCGCTGTGGTTCGGGCGCCGGCATCCCAGCGCGGTCGGTGAAGCGCTGGCGTTCAAGGATTTCAACCGCCGCTTCAAGCCGGCGCGCACGGCGTTTGACTGGCTGTCGCGCGATGCCGCGGAAGTGGACAAGTACGTCGCCGATCCGCTGTGCGGCTTCCGCTGCTCGAGCGCGCTGTGGATCGAACTGCTCGAAGCCGGCGCAACGCTCGCGGACCCGCAGCGCCTGCAGCGCATTCCGAAGACGCTGCCGCTGCTGCTAATCAACGGCGCGGTCGATCCCGCCGGCCGCGGCGCGGACGGCGCACGCGGCCTGGAACGTCTGTACCGCGATGCTGGTCTGAGCGATGTGACGCTGAAGGTATATGCCGATGCCCGCCACGAGCTGCTCAACGATGTCTGCCGCGACGAGGTTACGGCGGATCTGCGTGGGTGGCTCGATGCGCACGTGGCTTGATGAGATCCTGTAGCCCGGGCGCAGCCCGGAGCGGGGGTGCGCGATCCCGGACTTCGTCCGGGCTACGGGGCTGCGGTTTGCCGGTGTCGCGGCCATGGGCCGCTCCTACAAAATAATGCTGGAGATGACGATGTTCCGTCGGTGGATGGTTGCGCTGATGCTCGTCTTCGCGGCGCTGCCGGCACCGGCGGCGCCCAAGGCCGAGTTGTGGCAGCGGTGGTCGATACACGACGAAAGCTCCACGCACAGCGTCGACCACGTGGTCTGGGATGCCTTTCTGCACAAGTACGTGCTGACGTCCGCCGACGGCATCAACCGCGTGCCGTATGCGCGCGTCGACGCCGCCAATCGAACGGTGCTCAAGCACTACCTGCGGCGGCTGCAGACGGTGCCGGTGTCGCGCCTCGCGCGCGCCGAGCAGCGCGCGTACTGGATCAACCTGTACAACGCCACGACGATCGACACCGTGCTCGATCACTATCCGGTCGACAGCATCCTCAAGATCGACATCTCGCCCGGCCTGTTCGCGCGCGGTCCGTGGGGCAAGAAGCTGCTGCGCGTCGAGGACGAGGAAGTGGCGCTCGACGACATCGAGCACCGCATCCTGCGCCCGATCTGGGCCGACCCGCGCACGCACTACGCGGTCAACTGCGCGTCGCTGGGCTGCCCGAATCTGCCGAACCAGGCCTTCACCGCGGCGAGCACCGACGCGCTGCTGGAGCAGGCGGCGCGCGCCTACGTCAATCATCCGCGCGGCGCGCGCGTCGACGGCGGCAAGCTCTACGTGTCGAGCATCTACGCGTGGTTCAAGGCCGATTTCGGCGGCAACGATGCGGGCGTGATTGCGCACCTGCGCCGCTATGCCGATGCGCCGCTGGCGAAGAAGCTGGCGGGCATTTCCGTGATTGCCGACGATCGTTACGACTGGGCGCTCAACGACGCGCGGTGATCAACGCGCGCTGCATCCGATGGGCTTCGCTTTCGCTCAGCCCATCCTACGACCCTGACCACGCCCAATTCCGTCATGCCCGCGCAGGCGGGCATCCAGTGCTTTCCATGGCTCCTGGATTCCCGCTTTCGCGGGAATGACATCGATCAGAACGTCACGCTCACGGCCGCGAACAGTTGCCGGCCGCTGATTTGCTGCGTGAAGAAGGTGCCGGGGAAGAAGGTCGCGTCGATCGAGCGGCTGAGTACGCGCTCGTCGGTGAGGTTGGAGCCGCCGACTGACACCGACCAGCTCTGCTCGGCGTTCGAAAAGACAAAGCGCGCCGAATACAGCGTGTAGGGATCGATGTGCGTGTTCTCGTCGAGGTCGGTGTCGGTGTACTGGTCGCCCTGGTAGATCAGATCGCCCGAAAGCTTGCCGACGAAGCGCCCGAGCGGAATGCTCAGCACCGGCGTGAGCGTCGCGGTGGCGCGCGGTGCGTAGGCGATGCGCTTGCCGCTCAGATCCTGCTTCGCACCGACCTGCAGCTCGCCGGTCTGCGGGTTGCGGACCGGGGCCGGCGCGCTGGTGTACTCGTCGTACTTGGCATCGAGCAAGCCGGCGGACGCCATCAGCGTCAGCGGCTCCCAGGGCGTCAGCCACATCAGGTCGGCTTCCAGGCCCTTGGACTGCGCGGCCGCGGCGTTGCTGACGTCGAAGAACACGCCGTTGAAGGCGAGCACTTGCAGGTTGTCGAACTGGGTCTGGTATAGCGTCGCGTTGAAGCGCAGCGTGCGCTCGAAAATCTGCGACTTGATGCCCAGCTCGGCGGTCTGCGCATTCTCCGGTTCGTATTCGAGGTCCTCGCCGGTGAACGAGATCGCGTTGAATCCGCCGCTCTTGAAGCCCTTGGCCCACGACGCGTAGAAGCCGACGTCGGCATTGGCGAAATACTGCAGCGTGACCTTCGGCGAGAAGTCGCTTTCGTTGCGGCGCAGGTCGGGCTTGGTGTAGTCCCCACTCTGTAGCAGGGATTCCATCGCGCAGGGGCGGCCGGGTTCTCCGGGTGTGCGGCCCTGGCAGTGCGCATTACCCGCTGACAGCACCTGCTTGCGTTCGTTGCTGTAGCGCAGGCCCGGCGTCAGCGCCCAGTGCTCGCCCAGCTCCCAGGTCAGCTGGCCGAACAGCGCGACCGAATCGACCTGCTGGTCGTAGTCGAACTGGTACCAGTCCTCGCCGACGCCGGCGGCAAGGATGTCGCCGATGATCGGGATGCCGGGAATGCTGTTGCCATCCGAGCACAGGGCCGGATTGAGCACCGGCGTCACCGTGGGGTCAATGGAATCGTCGATCTCCAGGCCGCAGCCGGCGAGCTGGCGGAAATCATCGGTGAGAATGTACGAACCGAGATCCTGCCCGGCGAGCACGCGCGCGAACAGCGTGTATTCGGATCGGTAGTAGAACGCGCCGGCGACGAACTCGGCACCGCTGCCCAGGCCGAACAGGCTGTCCGCGTTGCCGACGAAGCGCAGCTCCGCGGTCAGCTGCTCGTGGTCCTCGTGACTGTCGAGGCGCGAGATGGCGGCCGGCGAGACGTCCAGCTCGTTGAGCTGGTCGATGTAGAAAGTCGAATAGCCGAGCACCAGCACCGAGGTCAGCTCGTTGAGACCGGCGACGTCGCCGTGCTGCCACTGCGTGTTGACGGCGACGGTGTCGTGGCCCTTGTCGAGATAGCCGGGGGTGTCGAAGGAAGTGATGAAGTTGTACGGATCGTCCTCGATGTTCTGGTCGAATGGCTCCAGATAGGCCCGCGTATCGTCATCGAGCTTGTAGAGCTGGAACGGCCAGAATGCCGTGTGCGTCTCCGAAGACTGCAGCAGCAGGTCGCTGCGCAGCTCCGGCGCGATGTACCAGCGCGCGCGGATGCGCCCGGCCTTCTGGTCCATCTTCTCCTCGTCGCGCTGCAGGAACTGGTTGTAGACCTCGCCGTCCTCGCGCCGCCACAGCACCGCGGCGCGCGCACCGCCCCAGTCGCCGATGTCGCCGCCGATGCCGGCTTCGAGCCGATGCGCCGAATCCTCGCCATAGGTGTAGCGCGCGCTCGTGCTCAGCTCGCCCTCGGGGGCGACGCTGCTGACGTTGAACACGCCGGCCACGGTGTTCTTGCCGAACAGCGTGCCCTGCGGTCCGCGCAGCACTTCGACGCGGTCGATGTCGAACATCGACTCGGTGAAATAGCCGGCGCGGCCGTAGTAGACCTCGTCCTCGACGAAGCCGACCGACGCTTCGAAGCTCGGATTGAACGAGTTGGTGCCAAAGCCGCGGATGAACATCTGCGGCGAGCCGAGATCGTCGGAGTCGACGCGCACATTGGGGACGTACAGCGCGACTTCGGCGAGATCAGCCGCGCCGACCTCGGCGATGAACTCGCCGCCGACCGCGGTGACCGAGATCGGCACCTTCTGCAGCGACTGCTGGGTCTTCTGCGCGGTGACGACGATCTCCTCGATCTCGCGTGGAGCTTCGTCCTTCGCAGCGGGTGGCGCTTCCGGCGCGCGCAGCGGTTCGACCTGGATCGTCGTCAGTTCTTCAGCGGACGGGGCCGTCGGCGCGGAAGAGTCGTCCAGACTCGGCTCGTACGTATCGTCCTGCGCGGCCGCCGATGCACTGATCAGCAGGGCCAGCAGCGTTGCGACGCCGGTATTCAAGCGCTTCATTCCAGCTCCCCTGATCCCCAGATGCTGTTGCCCGTATGCACGCGGCGTGCCGATTCGATTGCAGCCGATAGGTCGGATTTGCCATCGCCCGCGCGTTGACATGCACCATAGCCGCAGGGTGCAATCATCGAAAGAGGTAAGAATTGCCCAGTGTGCACGCATGGGCTCGCTCCACTTCCGACTCCGACCGAATGAACGCGACCCAATGAACGCGACGATCCGTTTGCACGTGAGCCTGTGCGCACTGGTGCTGTTGACCAGCGCCTGCGGCAAGCCCGAGCCGACGCCCGCTCCGACGTCGAGCGCTGCGGCGGTTTCCGCCCCCGCGCCGACCGCCGCCGACCCGGCGGTGCAGCGCCTCTACGACCAGACCTGCAAGACCTGCCACAGCGTGCCCGGCACTGGCGCCCCGTTGACCGGCGACGCCGCAGCCTGGGCGCCGCGTGCGGCGCAGGGCATGGACACGCTGCTCGAACACGCGATCAACGGCTTCAAGGGCATGCCGCCGCTGGGCTCATGCGGCGACTGCAGCGAGGACGATTTCCGCGCGCTGATCCGCTACATGGCGCAGCTGCCATGAAGCGGCGCGCCATGAACAGGCGGCAGTTCCTGGCCGGCGCGGCCGGCGTGGTCGCGGTGGGCTCGGGCGCAGGCGCGCTCAGCGGCTGCGACGATCACGGTGCGGCGAGCATGCCGCAGCCGCCCGCGGCGGTCGTCGGCCCCGACGGCAAGAAGCGCCTGCCGTGGCAGAACTGGTCCGGCTACCGCTTCAGCGTGCCGGCCGAGCGCGCGGCGCCGGCGTCCGAGGACGAGCTCGCCGAGCTGCTGAAGAAGAGTCCCGGGCCGATCCGCCCGGTCGGCGCCGGCCATTCGTTCTCGCCGCTGGTGCCGACCGACGGCACGCTGCTGTCGCTGCGCAATTTCAGCGGCGTGCTCGCGCACGATGCGAAGGCACTGACGGCGACGCTGGGCGCCGGCACTAAGCTCGGGCAGATCGGCGAGCTGATCGACCCGCTCGGCCAGGCGCTGCAGAACATGCCGGACATCGACGAACAGTCGCTCGCAGGGGCGATCTCCACCGGCACGCACGGCACCGGCCAGACGCTCGGCGGGCTGCATTCGTACGTGACCGCATTGCGGCTGGTGACGCCGCGCGGCGAGGTGATCGACTGCTCGCGCACGCAGCGCCCGGAGATCTTCGACGCCGCGCGAGTGTCGCTCGGCAGCCTGGGCGTGATCACCCAGTTCACGCTGCAGAACGTGCGGACGCACACGCTCAAGCGCCGCGTCTGGCTGGAGCCGATCGATGCGCTGATCGAGCGCTTCGACGAACTCGCCGGGTCGAACCACAGTTTCGAGATGTACTACATCCCGTTCTGCAGCCACGGCCTCGCGATCGCGATCAACCCGACCGACGAACCGCTGCGGCCGCGCGGCGCCGAGCAGGACAACAACGCGGTGCTGGAGCTGAAGAAGCTGCGCGATCTCGCCGGCTGGTGGCCGGGCCTGCGGCGCCGGTTGCTCGACATGGCGATCGCCGATTTCCAGCCGGAGGAGGCGGTCGACGTCTGGTATCGCGTCTTCCCGTCGAGCCGCGAGGTGCGCTTCAACGAGATGGAATACCACCTGCCGCGCGAAGCGCTGCTGACGGCGTTCAAGCAGGTGCGCACGCGCATCGAATCAAACCACAGCGAGGAATTTTTTCCGATCGAGCTGCGCGTCGTGCGCGGCGACGACGCCTGGTTGTCGCCGTTCCACGGCCACGACCGCTCTGGTTCGATCGCGGTGCATCGCTATCACAAAGAAGACCCGCTGCCGTACTTCGCCGACATCGAGCCGATCTACCAAGCCTACGAGGGCCGCCCGCACTGGGGCAAGATGAACACACTGGATGCGAAGACCTTCGCGCGGCGCTATCCGAAATGGCGCGAATTCCTCGACGTGCGCGCGTCGCTCGACCCGGACGGGCGCATGCTCAATCCCTACCTGCGCGGGGTGTTCGGCCTTGGTTAACAAGACTCGGCGATTGCTGTTGGGCGCCGCCATCGCGACGCCGATCGCCGCGATCGTCGCTGCGAAGCCGCGCGCAAAGGCCGGCGCGCACGACGACTACTTCCGCGCGCTGCAGACGGCGCTGCAGAACGCCGGGCTGTTCCGGCCGACGCTGGTGATCGACAGGGCACGCCTCGCCCACAACATCGGCCGGCTGCAGACGCATCTGCCGAAGAACAAGCACTACCGCATCGTCGCCAAGTCGCTGCCGAGCCTGCGGCTGATCGAGACCGTGCGCGCGGCGACCGGCAGCGACCGGTTGATGGTGTTCGACCAGCCGTTTCTCAATTTCATCGGCACGCAGATGAGCGACGCGCGCGTGCTGCTCGGCAAGCCGATGCCGGTCGGCGCAGCGCAGCGTTTCTTCGCGCAGCACCGCAACGCGGCATTCGACCCGGCATCGCAGATCGAGTGGCTGGTCGACACGCCGCAGCGGCTCGCCGAGTACCGCGATCTTGCTCAGGCGCGGCGCGGCGACGGGATGGGGCCGCTGCAGATCAACCTGGAACTCGACGTGGGCCTGCATCGCGGCGGCTTTCGCAGCGCGCAGGCGGTCGCCGAAGCAGTGCGCGAGATCGACGTCGTACAGGGCCTCGCGTTCGCGGGCTTCATGGGCTACGAGGCCCATGCGTCGAAGATCCCGGACTTTCTCGGCGGCCCGCGCGGCGCGCTGGCAAAGGCAATGGCGTACTACGCCGAGTGCGTCGACGCCGCACGGGACGCGCTGGGCGCGAAGTTCGACGCCGACACGCTGACGCTCAACGCCGGCGGCAGTTCGACCTACCAGCTCTACGACGAGTCCGCGCCGTGCAACGAGTTGGCGATGGGCTCGGGTTTGGTGATGCCGACCGACTTCGACAAGCCGACGCTCGCCGATCACCTGCCGGCGAGCTTCATCTCGACGCCGGTGCTCAAGGCGCTCGACCGCACCGACTTGCCGGGCCTCGAATCGATGACCGGCCTGTTCCGCACCTGGGATCCGAACACCGCGCGCGCGTTCTACCTCTACGGCGGCTACTGGCTCGCCGACACGGTGTCGCCGCCAGGCCTGCAGCGCAACGGCATCTGGGGCCACTCGACCAACCAGGACCTGCTCAACGGCTCGGTCGACGTGAAGCTCGAGGTCGGCGATCACGTGTTCCTGCGCCCGCACCAGTCAGAGTTCGTGTTCCTGCAGTTCGGGGACATCGCCGTCTACGACGACGGCAAGATCGTCGATACCTGGCCGGTGTTTCAGCCGGCGGCGTAACCGGTCATTCCGACGCCTCTCGATACGCCCGCGTTGCGGGCTACTCGAGGCGAACGGTGAAAGGTTCCCCGCCCATGCTTGGTCCGTTCGTGTCGAGTAGCGCCGTAGGCGCGTATCGAGACACGAAGCCACCGCTCAGCTCGCCCTTTGCGCCGGCGTGACCACGATCACCGGCCCGGTCGGCTGGCCGGTCGGGGATCCGCCGACCGGCTCGCGCGAGACCGCCAGCGCGGGCTTCTTCGGCATCGGCATGTCACGCGGCATCGGCATGTCGCCTTCGCCCTTCATCGGCAGCAGTCCGAGCGAATGCGGCTTGCCGTCCTCGCCGATCACCCACAGCTCCAGGCTTTCGCGCGCGGTATCCATCGGAAACTCGCCCATCTCGCTGACGCGGACCAGGCGCCGCTCGGGCGATAGCGTGACCAGCCACTGCGCCCGGCTGCCGCTGGGCTGCAGCAGCGCGACATAGGGCATCGGCTGCGGCACCGGCACCTCGATGCGCACGATCTGCACCGGCGGCGGCGGCCGCTGCATCTCGCGGTACAGGCCGAAGGCGAGCACGACCGATGCGGCGGTCGCGACGGCCGACCAGGCCTGCCAGAAGCGCAGCCGCCCCGCCGGTGCTTTGCCTGTGCGCAGCGGCACGACGCGCGCACCGGACTCGATCTCGCGCTGGATCGCCGCCCACACCACCTCGCGCGGCGCGACCGGCTTGAAGCCGGACTGCAGCGCGGCGAGCCGCTGTTCCCAGTAGCGCACTTCGGCGCGCAGATCGGCACGGGTTTGGAGCAAACGTGCGAAGCGCTGGCGCGCGCGGCCGTGCAATGTACCCAGCACGTACTCGGCGGCGAGCATCTGCTTGAGCTTGGGTTGTGCGTACTTCATTCGCCCAGGCACTCCCGCAGGCGTTGCAGCCCGCGCCGCACCCAGCTCTTGATCGTCCCCAGCGGCGCGTTCATGCGCTGCGCCAGTTCCTGGTGCGTGTAGCCCTCGTAGTAGGCCAGCAGCACGCTGCGCCGCTGCTCGTCCGGCAAGCCGTCCATGCAGCGCTGCAGCCTGCCGATGCCTTCGCCTTCCACCGCCCGCGCCTCCGGGTCCGCGCCGCTGCTGTCGTCGGCGAACGCCAACGAACTGTCTTCGCCTTCCTCCGGCAGCTCGACTTCCGGCCGCTTCATGCGCAGCAGGTCGAGCGCGCGGTAGCGGGCGACCGTCATCAACCAGGTCAGTGGTGCGCCTTTGTCCGGGCTGTAGGTGTCGGCCTTCTGCCAGACCTTCAGATAACAGTCCTGCAAGGCCTCCTCGGCCCAGTCGCGACGTTGCAGGATACGCAGCAGCAGGCCGAACAGATGCGCGCTGCTGGCTTCGTAGAGCCGGCGGAACGCCGCCTGATCGCCGGCGGCGGTCGCACTCAACAGGCGCACGAGCTGTTCGGCGTCGGCCATGCGGGGAAGCGTCGTGGAAAGCGTCAGTCTACTGCCTCTGGAGCGTACGGAGGGCGCCGTATAATCGGCACCCCATTGTCGGATCGGACAGCGCCCGTGGCCATCGGCTCATATCCCAGCACCCGCCTGCGGCGCACGCGCCAGGCCGGTTTCATCCGCGAGATGGTGCGCGAGACGCGCCTGGTGCCGGCGCAGCTGATCCAGCCGCTGTTCGTCGCCGAGGGCGCGCTGTGCGGCCCGGTCGGCGCGATGCCCGGCGTGGTCCGCCACACGCTCGATCAACTCGTGCGCGAGTGCGAGGCCTTGTACGCGCTCGGCGTGCGTTCGGTTGCACTGTTCCCGGTGACGCCGGCGGAGCGCAAGACGCCGGGCGGCGACGAGGCGCTCAATCCCGACAGCCTGATGTGCCGCTCGATCAAGGCGATCAAGCAGGTGGTCCCGGACATCGGCGTCGTCGCCGACGTCGCGCTCGACCCGTACACCAGCCACGGCCAGGACGGCGTGCTCGACGCGCATGGCTATGTCGACAACGATCCCACCTGCGAGATCCTGCGTCGCCAGGCGCTGCTGTATGCGCGCTGCGGCGTCGACATCGTCGCACCCAGCGACATGATGGACGGTCGCGTCGGCCACATCCGCCAGGTGCTGGAGCGCGACGGCCACAAGAACACGCTGATCCTCTCGTACGCCGCCAAGTACGCATCCGCGTACTACGGCCCGTTCCGCGACGCCGTCGGTTCCTCGGCAAGCCTCGGCAAAGGCGGCAAGGAGACCTACCAGATGGACCCGGCCAACAGCGACGAGGCGCTGCGCGAAGTCGCGCTCGATCTCGCCGAGGGCGCCGACATCGTCATGGTCAAACCGGGCATGCCGTATCTCGACATCATCCGCCGCGTGAAGGATCGCTTTGGCGTGCCGGTCGCGGCCTACCAGGTGAGCGGCGAGTACAGCATGCTCAAGGCCGCCGCCGCGCACGGCTGGCTCGACGAGAAGAAGGCCGTACTCGAAGCGCTGACCTGCTTCCGCCGCGCCGGCGCGGACATGATCCTCAGCTATCACGCCAAGGACGCCGCGCAATGGCTCAACAGCCACTGATCACGCTCTGGCAGTTCAAGCCGGCGCTGGGCCTGCCCAACGCCAGCCCGTTCTGCATGAAGGTCGAGGTGTTCCTACGCCTTGCCGGCCTGCGCTATGAGACGCGTAACGCGCTGCTGCCGACCAAGGGCCCGCTCGGCAAGCTGCCATTCGTGCAGATCGGCGACGAACGCATTCCCGATTCGAGCGCGATCGTCGAGCAACTCAGTGCGCGCTACGGTCTGACGCTCGACCGCGGCCTCGATGCACGCACGAGGGCCGAAGCGCGTGCGCTCACGCGCATGCTCGAAGAGCACACCTACTGGGGCCTGATCTACGCGCGCTGGATCGATCCCGCGCACTGGGACGCGCTGGTGGAAACGTTCTTCGGCGACCTGCCCAAGCCGATGCGCGGATTCGTGGCGCGGCTGGCGCGCCGCAAGGTCATGCGCGATGCGCGCGGCCAGGGCCTGCTGCTGCACGGGCGCGACGAGATCTATCGGCGCGGCGGCCAGGACATCGACGCACTCGCGGACTACCTGGGCGAGCGGCCGTTCTTCTTCGGCGACGCGCCGTGCAGCCACGACGCGTCGGTCTATGCCTTCCTCGCCAACATGTGGGAGGCAACACTCGAAACGCCGCTCAAGCCGCTCGTGGCCCGGCACGCAAACCTCGTCGCCTACTGTGCGCGGATGCGCGCCCACTGCTTCGCTTGATCAATAAGATGGATCGCTACGCCGTCATCGGCCACCCGGTCGCGCACAGCAAGTCGCCGCGCATGCACGCGCAGTTCGCGCGCCAGACCGGCCAGGCGCTGAGCTACGACGCCGTCGAGGTCGAGCCGGAAGTGCTGCCGGCCGCGTTGCAGGCGCTGCACGAACAGGGCTATCGCGGACTCAACGTCACGCTGCCGCACAAGCTCGCGGTGATGGCGCTGTGCGAAGCGATCTGCGCGCGCGCGCAGATCGCCGGCGCGGTCAATACGCTGGTCCGCACCGATACCGGCTGGCGCGGCGACAACACCGACGGCGAGGGCTTCATCCGCGATCTGCACCGCCTCGAATTCGGGGTCGCCAACCGGCGCGTGCTGGTGCTCGGCGCCGGCGGCGCCGTGCGCGGCATCCTCGAGCCGCTGCTGCGCGAGCGGCCGGCCGAACTGGTCGTCTCCAACCGCAATCCGTGGAAACCGGAGACACTCGCCGAGCAGTTCAAGGACATCGGCCCGATCACACCGCGCACGCACCTGTCGCTCAAAGGCGACCGCTACGACCTGATCGTCAACGGCACCTCGGCCGGTCACAGCGGCGAGATGATCGCGCTGCCCGGCCAGTTGCTCGCCGAAGGCGGCGAATGCTACGACCTGTCCTACGGCAAGGCCTTCGCGCCGTTCCAGGCCTGGGCCGAATCGCAGGGCGCCGCGCGCATCGCTGATGGCCTGGGCATGCTGGTCGAACAGGGCGCGGCCGCGTTCGAGATCTGGCGCGGTGTGCGGCCGGAAACTGCGGCGGTCGTCGAGATGCTGCGCGCCGGCTGACCGGTCGTCCGGACCGGCCGTCCGTGACCATCGGTCCGCCCCGGTTGCGGGGCGACACTGTTCAGATGCACGCCTTGTCGAATCGGCCCGATTTCCGCTTGCTCGCACAACTGCGTCGACTGGACCGGTTAGCCGTGTTCGCGGCGATGGTCACCGCCTGCACGGTCATTGCGCTGTGGTTGATACCGGCACTTCGTCCCCTGGCGCCGGCCGGCTGGTCGCTGATGAAGTTCAACACCGCCGCCGGCCTGCTGCTGGCCGCGGTCAGCGCATGGCTGCAAGTGCCGGAATCCGGCGTACGCAGACTGCTTGCCGGCCGGATCACCGCAGCCGCGGTTCTGCTGCTCGCCAGCGCTACGGCCACGCAGTGGTGGTGGGGCTTCGACCTCGGCATCGACCAGGGACTCGTCGCCGACAGTTCGCCGTCCTACCCCGGGCGCATGTCGCAGCAAACCACCGTCGGTTTCGTGCTGGTCGGCTCCACCCTGTTGTGCCTGCGTTCCGAGAAGGGGCTCTGCGGAACGGCTTCGGACATCCTCGCGATCCTGACGCTGGGGTTGGTGCTGGCCGTCGCGGCGGGATACCTCTACGACGCCACCGGACTCTACGGCAGCGATCGCCTGACGCGGATGTCGCCGCAGACGCTCGCCGGCTTCGCCTGCCTGGCCTTCGTGTTATCGGTCCGCCGCGCCCGGCAAGGCTATACCGACGTGCTGGTCGGCATCGGCATCGGCAGCCGCATTGCGCGCCTGTTGCTACCGATCGGCGTCGCCGTGCCGATGCTGATCGCCATCGGCCAGCGATTCATAGTCACGCACGAATGGCTGGGCGTGTCCTATGCCTCGGCGCTGCGCACGACTGCCGTGTCGATGTTCGTCCTGCTGATCGTGATCTGGATGGCCCGGCGCATCAACGAACTCGAAACCGAACTGCGCCAGGCTTCCCTGACCGACGAGCTCACCGGCGTGCACAACCGGCGCGGCTTCCTGCTCCTGGCCGAACAGGCACTGCTGGGCGCGCGCCGCGACGACCATCCGGCGATGCTGTACTTCGTCGACATCGACGGCCTCAAGGCCGTGAACGACCGCCAGGGGCACGAGGCCGGCTCGATACTGATTCGCGCCGTCGCCGAGTTGCTGCGTTCCGAGTTCCGCGAAGGCGACATCATCGGTCGCATCGGCGGCGACGAATTCTGCGCCCTCGCGCTGGAACAGCGCGCGGCCCCCCAGGCCACGATCGAGCGGCTGCTCGAACGCGCGAGCAGACTGCGCGAGCAGAAAGGGCTGCCCTTCGACGTCAGCTTCAGCATCGGCGCCGCGCCGATCGATCCGCGCGAGCCGCGTGCGCTGGAAGCGGCCATGCAGCTGGCGGACCAGCGCATGTACGAGATCAAGCGGAAGCGTCCGCGCAATGACGCCTCGGGCCGTTCCGCCGCGTGACGCGAAGCGGCCTCAGCAGTCGCCGCCGCTGTTGTAGAGATCCTGCATCTGCGCCGAGGTCAGGCTGGCCGATCCGCCGTTGGAGAACTGGATCGTCGCGCCGCCGGTGCCGCTGACGGTCACGAGCACCGAATCGCCGCCCGAGGTGAAGCGCAGCCGGCCGCCATCGGGATAGCCCTGATCGCTAAAGGTGATGACGTTCAGGGTCTCGACGCGCACCTCGCCGCCGCTGCATTCGCTCGTGCTGTACCAGTACGGGCCATCGATGCTGAAAACGCCGTTGCCGTCGATCGTCACCATCGTGTCGTCGGCGTTCCGGCCAACCTCCACTTCGCCGCTGCGGCCGTCGCTGTCCTCGAACTCGATATCGAACAATTCACGCGCCTCGTCGTCGCCGCCCGCGAGCCGATATTCGGACAGGCCGCGGAACGCCGTCTGGTAGTAGTAACTGGGCGACGTGCTGTCGTAGCGGCTGAGCGTAACGAACGGATCGCCGTCCAGGCCGGCGAGAACGTAGTCGTAGCCATCGCTGGACGACCCCACTTCGGTCGCCCCGTCGTAGAGGTCGTAGCCGTCCTCGAAGTCGGTGCGGCAGTTGCTGTACCAGGAGTTCGTGATGTCGACCGCGCGCGTGACCGGGAAGTGCTCGAAGCTGCGCGTCCCACTGCTGTCCTCGACGTCGACGAAGCCATCGGTGTTGTCGCAGCCGAAGGTTTCCACGGTCTTGGCAAGGGCCGTGCGCCGCGACAGGCGGGCCACGCGCGCCTTGCCCATCCGCACCTTGCCGATCGCCGCCGCCTTGCCCACCGGCACCTCGCCGTCGCCGATGCCGACGAAGTCGTTGATGTTGCCCAGCTCGCGGATGACGTCCTGCTCGCTGCTCAGGGGTACCGCATCGTCGTCCGGGGGCGGCCCGAATTGTCCATCGCCACCGCCGCAGGCAGCGACGAACAGTGCACTCACCACAGCCACGCGCGAGAAGAGTTTCATAGTTGCCTATCCTTGCCTTGCTTGCCTTGCCGCACGCTGACTGCGCGCATCGCCTGAATCTCAGTGCGCCTGGCCATGCCGCGCGAGCACGTCGGCGACGACCATGCTGACGCGCTTGCCCATCGGGATGTGCAGAAATTCGTTGGGGCCGTGGGCGTTGGAGTGCGGGCCGAGCACGCCGGTGATCAGGAACTGCGCGGCCGGAAACTTCTCGCCGAGCATGCCCATGAACGGGATCGTGCCGCCTTCGCCCATGTACGCCGGCGGTTGGCCGAAATAGCTGCGCGACGCCGCGTCGACGGCGTTTTCCAGCCAGGGCGCAAGCTGCGGCGCGTTCCAGCCGCTGCCGGATTTCTCCAGCTCCATCGTCACCTTCGCGCCGTAGGGCGGATCGGCTTCAAGCAGGCGCTTGAACGCCTGCGCGGCCTGCACGCCGTCGAGCGTCGGCGGAATGCGCAGCGACAGTTTCACCGCGGTATGCGGGCGCAGCACGTTGCCGGCGCTGTCCAGCGCCGGCATGCCGTCGACGCCGGTGACCGCAAGCTGCGGCCGCCAGGTGCGGTTGAGCACCAGCTCGGCGAGATCGGACTCGATCGGGCGCATGCCGTCGACGAAGGGGAATTTGGCGTAGACATCGGCGCCCAGGACCTGCGCGACCGTATTCGCCTGCTCGAGGCGCTGCGGCGGGATGTCGACGTAAAAGTCCTTGGGCTTGATGCGGCCGCTGCTTTCGTCTTCGAGTCTTGAGAGCAGCTGGCGCAGGATGCGGAAGCTCGACGCGACGACGCCCGAGGCATCGCCGGAGTGCACGCCTTCCTTGAGTACCTCGACGCGCAGGTTGCCGCCGGCGAGACCGCGCAGGCTGGTCGTCAGCCACAGCTGCTCATAGTTGCCGCAGCCGGAATCGAGACAGATCACCAGCGACGGCTGGCCGATGCGCGCGGCGAGATGGTCGACGTAGTACGGCAGGTCGTAGCTGCCCGATTCCTCGCAGGCCTCGATCATCACCACGCAGCGCGCGTGCGGCAGTTTCTGCTCGCGCAGCGCCAGCAGCGCCGCAAGCGAACCGAAAATCGCGTAACCGTCGTCGGCGCCGCCGCGGCCGTAAAGCCGGTCGCCCTTGAGCACCGGCGTCCACGGGCCGAGACCGTCGGACCACCCGGTCATCTCCGGCTGCTTGTCGAGATGGCCGTAGAGGATGACGCAGTCGTCGGCGCGACCGCCGTTGGCCGCCGGGATGTCGATGAAGATCAGCGGCGTACGCTGCTCCAAGCGCACGACCTCGAGCGTCGCGCCGGGCAGGCTCGCGAGCTTGGCGCGCGCCCAGTTCTCCATCAGCCGCACGGCGGCGTCCATGTAGCCGTGTTCGCGCCACTGCGGATCGAACAGCGGCGACTTGTTCGGGATGCGGATGTACTCGGTCAGCTGCGGGACGATTTCGTCGTCCCAGAGGGCGCCGATGAACTCCTGGGTGCGGCGGATATCCATGATCGGCTCTCCTCAGCGCGCCATCTTCATCAACGCACGCAAGGCCGCCGGATAGCGCACCGGTGCCCAGCGCTGGATGCGATCCATCAGGCGCGCGTCCGCGCCGATCAGTACGCGCGGCCGGCGTCTTTCGATGCCGTCGATGATCACGCGCGCCGCCTCGTCGGGCGAGGTCTTCGCCATCTTGTCGAACTCATCGGCGGAGCGCGCGTGGTCCGTATTGCCCATCGTGTCGACGTAGTGCCGCGCGCTGCGGGCGATGTTGGTCTTGATGCCGCCCGGATGCACGCAGACCGCGAACACGCCGCTGCCTTCGAGTTCCTGGCGCAGCGTTTCGGTGAAGCCGCGCACCGCGAACTTGGCGGCGTGGTAGGCGCCCTGCGTCGGCACGGTGATGATGCCGAAGATGCTCGACAGGTTGACGATCGCGCCATCGTTCTGCGCGCGCAGCGTCGGCAGGAAGGCCTTGGTGCCGTAGACCACGCCCCAGAAGTTGATGTTCATGAGCCACTCGAAATCCTGGTAGCTCAGGTTCTCGATGGTCTGCGACAGCGCGACGCCGGCGTTGTTGATGACGACGTGCGCGCCGCCGCACTCGCGTTTGACCGCATCGGCGAAGCCGTACACGGCGTCGCGATCGGCGACGTCGAGCTTCTGCACATACGGTTTGGCCGGCAGCAGCGCCGCGGTTTCGGCCAGTCCCGCCTCGTTGACGTCGGCCAGTGCCAGCCGGCAGCCCTTCTGCGCCAGTTGCACGGCCAGCGCGCGGCCGATGCCCGAACCGGCACCGGTGACGACGGCGACCTTGTCCTTGAGTGCGTACATGACGTTCCCCGATGATGAGGGGCGCATCTTAGCGGTCAGCGCGCCCAGTCGGGCACGACGAAGTTCTGTTCCAGGAAGCGCGCATCGTCGAAGTGGCTGCGGCCGACGAAGGACGTCGCGTGGCGCCCCCACTGGCGCATCGCACCCGGCTCCCAGACGCCGGTGATCCACAGCCACCAGCGCTCGGTGCGTTCGCTGCCGTCGACGATGCCGTCTTCGGCAAACAGGCTGCGCGTGCCGCCGCGGCCGTCCGGCAGCGTCAGCAGTTCGGCGTAGGGACGCAGCGTGTAATCACGGCGTTCGCCGCTGAGCACCGATTCGGACACGACGCGGCGCAGGTAATGTGTCTGCGACTGGATGCGCAGCGCCGGTCGACCGGCTGGCAGGTCGGCCTGCGGAAACAGCACCGGTTCCTGCCAGAAACCACCGTGCTCGATGTGCTGCAGCGGCTGCGCCGGGAACGTGTAGCGATAGCAGCCGCAAGGGTGGATGGTGTCGTAGCTCAGCGGCTGGCCCTGCGGATCGAGCACGACACGCCAGATCAGGCCGTCGAGCGCGCCGGCGTATGGATCGAACGATTTCTGCGGCGGGCGCTCGCTGAACCACAGCACGTAGATCAGCGTCGGCAGCACGCGCCGGCCAAAGCGCGTGTAGTCCGGCAGGAAGTAGACCGCCGCCTGCGAGGAATCGACCCGCGGCACGCCGTCCGCGGCGGTGCGCTGCAGCGTGCCGGGACGGTCGTAAGCGCCGCCCGCCTCGATCCACCAGACCGGGGCATGGCGTTGGGCCAGCTGCTGCCATTGCGCGTCGCTGAGCTGCGGAATGCCGAGCGCATCGGGCGACAGCGGCGCCGGCTGCAGCGCACCGCCAGCGTCCGCGTCCGCGGCGGCAGGGGCCGGCGGCATCCACACCGTCAATGGTCCCGGACTGTCGAGCGCCGCCAGCGGCCTGGCGTAATCTTCGCGCACTTCGTCGTGATACCCGGCGATGCCGAGGTTGAGGAACGGCACGGCGACAGGATAGAAACCGAGGCCGCGCGCGAGCAGCGAGTAGTCGTCCGGCACGCGCACGCGTTCGCGCAGCTGCGCGCGTTGCTGCGGCGTGGCAAGTTCCAGCGCGGCGAGTTGGGCGCCACAGCGCGCGCTTTGATCGAGCTTGCCGGCGGCATCGGCCGTTCCGAGATTGCGCAACTCCGCTGTGCGCGCGGCCTGGTCGCGTGCGCGCAGATGCGCAACCCACGCGTCGAATTGAGCGTCGCCGCCGGTTTCGTCGGCGAAGGAGGCGAGAAAACGGTCGGCGCGCAGATACGGATATCCGGCGACGCGCTGCGTGCCGCCGTCGCGCATGCCGGCCCTTTCGATCCGCCGGTCCAGATCGGCGAAGAACGTACGGCATTCAGCCGTCGCTGCGCTGACCGCAGGCGGCAGCGCGGCGCAGCCGCTCGTCGCGAGCACGGCGGCGGCGAGAATTGTGCGGATGGAAGCGAGCCGATCGAGGTGCATCGCGAGCTCCGGAAGTGCGTCCAGCTTACGCGGACGCGGTCGGCGCTGGCGACAGCGCCAGGCGCGCGATCGCGCCGCCCTGAATGTGGTTCGTCAAGGTCAGCTGCCAGCCGAAGCGATCGGCGAGCACGCGGGCGATGTACAGGCCCATGCCGGTGCCGCCGTCGCGACCGCGGAAACGCGGCTCGAACACATGCGGCAACTCGTCCGGCGGGATGCCTGCACCGCTGTCGCGCAGCTCGATCTCGCCCGGCTGCCGCACCGCGATCCACACGGTTCCGGAACCCGCCGCGCGCAAGGCGTTGCGCAGCAGATTGCCGAAGATCACCGCGACCGCTCCCGGCGGCGCGACGATCTCGAAAGCCGCCGGCGTCTCCCAGCGCAGGGTTGCGCGGATCGCCGGATCGGCCATCTGCGTGTCGGCGACGGAACGGAGAAAGTCCGGCAGATGGACAATCTCGTTGCCCGGCGCTTCGCGCAGGCGCGACAGCGCGAGCAGCGCATCCAGCTCCTGGCTGGCCTCGCGCACGGCGCGGCGGATGCGCATCAGCGGCGCCGTCTCGCCGGCCAGGGCGAGCGTTTCCGAGGCGCCCTGGATCACGGCCAGCGGCGTGCGCAGTTCGTGACTCGCGGCGGCGGCGAACGCCCGCTCGCGTTCGACCAGCGCGTCGAGGCGGTCCATGTACTGGTTCATCGAATCGACGAACACGCTCAGCTCGTTCTCGAGGTACGGCATCGACAGCCGCTGGCCGCGCCGCTCGGGGTCAAGCGTCTGCAGCTGGGAAACCAGGGAATAGAGCGGGCGCAGCAGGCGCCGCGCGATGCGGCCGGCAATGGCGCCGCTGCTGATCAGCACCAGCAGCAGCACGATCGCCGTGGTGACCGCCAGAGCGCGCTCACGGTGCTCGACCAGGGTCGCGTCGTAGGCCAGGTAGGCCCGGCGCCCGGGCGTGGTTTCGCGCACCAGCAGCTCGAACTGGCGGCCTTCGAATCCAACCTCGGTGTGGTGCCCGGGCGCGAAGGGGCGCAGCGTCGCCGGCACCGAGGTGTCGTCGAAATAGCGGAGGCTGCCGGCGGTCGCGCGCCCCGTGTCGCCCGGAACCACGCCGCCGATCATCAGCGACAGCTCGTTCTCCATGAGGTCGCGCAGGACGGCGTCTTCGATGTAGGTGTCGCTGACCCACAGGGCCAGGCTGACGAACACCGCAGTCGCAGCGGTCATCGCCAGCAGCGTCCACTTCAGTCTCGTTCGCAGCACCCCGGGCCGGCGAAACATTGGAGCCTCTTCCTCTACTCGGTCTCGGCCAGACGGTATCCGGCACCGCGCACGGTATGTAGCAGCTTGTGGGTGAATGCACGGTCAACGGCCGCGCGCAGCACATGCATGTGTGCGCGCAGCACGTCGCCTTCCGGCATCTCGTCACCCCACAGCAGATGCTCCAGCTCCTCGCGGCTGACGACGCGATGCGTCTGTCGCATCAGGAATTCGAGGATTTTGCGCGTCGTCGGGTTGAGCGGCACCGGCTGGCCGGCACGGCGGGCCTCGCGCGTCTGCGGATCGTAGAGGAGGTCGGCGACGCGCAGCACCTGGTTCGCAACCGCGCCGGCCGCGCGCCGGTGCAGCGCCAGCAGGCGCGCCTCCAGCTCGGCCATTGCGAAGGGCTTGACCAGGTAGTCGTCGGCGCCGGCGCCCAGACCTTCGACACGGTCGCCGACCGTATCCATCGCGGTGAGCATCAGCACCGGCGTCGCCACGCCCGCTTCGGCGCGCAGCCGGCGGCACAGCGTTGCACCGTCCTGTCCGGGCAGGTTGCGATCGAGCACGATCACGTCGGAATGCTGCTCGCACGCGGCGGTGTAGCCGGTCCTGCCGTCGTAGGCAAAGTCGACCGCGTGTCCGCGCGCTTCGAGGTAGTCGCCGATGGTGGCGGCCAGATCCGGGTGATCCTCGACGATCAGGATCCGCATTCGCGCCTACGGCGAACCGCCGCTCTGCTGGCGTTCCACTTCGCGGCTCTGCGGCACCAGCACGCGTGCCGCGACGATGCCCAGTTCGTAGAGCAAGTACACCGGCACTGCGAGCATGATCTGCGAGACGATGTCCGGCGGCGTGAACACCGCACCGACGACGAAGGCGCCGACGAATACGTACTCGCGCACCGATGCCAGCTTGGCCGGCGTGACGAAGCCGGTCTTGACCAGCAGCACCAGTGCCACCGGCGTTTCGAACGCGAAGCCGAACGCCAGGAAGATGCCGAGCACGAAATCCAGGTACTTGCTGATGTCGGTCATCACCGACACGCCCTCGGGGGCGACGCCCACGATGAAGCGGAATACGGTCGGCAGCACGAGAAAGAAGGCGAAGGCCATGCCGGCGTAGAACAGCAGCGTGCTTGACGCCATCAGCGGCAGCACCAGGCGCTTCTCGCTCTTGTACAAGCCCGGCGCGACGAAGGCCCAGACCTGATAGAGCACCCAGGGCATCGCGCCGATGAATGCGACCAGCGCGGCGAGCTTGATCGGCGTGAAGAACGGCGAGGCGACGTCGGTCGCGATCATCGACGAGCCTTCCGGCATCATCCGCAGCAGCGGCTGCGCCAGCCAGGCGTAGAGTTCCTTGGCGAAGATCATCAGCGGCAGGAACGCGAGCGCCACGCCCCAGACGATCTTGAGCAGGCGGTCACGCAGCTCCAGCAGGTGCGCGATCAGCGGCTGCTCGTTCTGCGCGGATTCGGGACCGCTATCGGACGGGGCCATCGCTCAGGGCTTGGGCGGCAGGTCCTTGCCGACGTCCGCGACCGCCTTGTCGGCGGCCGATTTGAGCGACTGCCCCTGGTCGCGGACCATCCGGTTGGCTTCTTCGAGCTGGCGCTTGAGATCGGACAGGCGTGCCTCGCGATCCAGTTCCGCGGTCAGGTTGCGCAGGTAGCCGCGCGCCTGTCCGGTCCAGCGCCCGAGCGTGCGCGCAAGCTGCGGCAGCTTCTCCGGCCCGAGCACGATCAGTGCGACGACGAAACACAGCATCAGCTCGGTGAAACCGACTTCAAACATGGACGGACGCGGTCGGTTCAGACCTTGGTGTCTTCCTGCTTCTTCGCCGCTTCGGCCTTGGCGGGTTCGGACGAGGTGATCTGCGGCTTGGCGTCCTTCGACTCGGCCTCGCCTTCCTTCATCGACTGCTTGAAGTTCTTGATCGCGCCGCCGAGATCGCCGCCCATATTGCGCAGCTTCTTGGTGCCGAAAATCAGCAGCACGATCAGCAGGACGATCAGCCAGTGGCCTATGCTCAGGGAACCCATCTCAACACCTCATTTCGCGTGGCTGCGGGCCGCCTTCTCGGCATGCCCGGAGGTGCCGAAACGGCGCGCCAGCTCCCCGGTCAGCTGCTCCAGGGGAAGATTGCGCTGCGCCATCAGCACCAGTGTGTGAAACCACAGATCGGCGATTTCGTGAATCAGCGGCGCGTCGTCCGGATTCTTCGCCGCGATCAGGGTTTCGGCGGCCTCTTCGCCGACTTTCTTCAGGATCGCGTCCAGACCCTTGGCATACAGGCTGGCCACGTACGAGCTCCCCGCATCCGCCGACTTGCGGTCCTGCAGGACGCGATACAGCTCGCCAAGAATGTCGCCGGAAGAAGTCAAGAATGCCAACCGATGATTGCGATCTGACGACAGTGTACGCCCAGACATAACGAGGCGACCGCAGGGCGGCCGCTCACAACCGCACGCAGACGCCCTTGTCGGCCAGATAGCGCTTGGCCTCGCCGACCGTGTAGGTGCCGTGATGGAAGATGCTGGCGGCGAGCACGGCATCGGCGTTGCCGGTGACCAGGCCTTCGTACAGATGATCCAGCGTGCCGACGCCGCCGGACGCGATCACCGGCACCGTGACGGCTTCGGCAATCGCACGCAGCAGCTCGACGTCGTAGCCGGCCTTGGTGCCGTCGCGATCCATGCTGGTGATCAGCAGTTCGCCGGCGCCGTAGCGGACCATGTTCGCCGCCCATTCGACCGCGTCGAGACCGGTGCCCTTGCGTCCACCGTGGGTGAACACCTCCCAGCGCAGCGGCTCCTTCTTCTTGCTGACGCGCTTGGCGTCGATGGCGACGACGATGCACTGCACGCCGTAGCGGCTGCCGGCTTCGGTGACGAAGGCCGGATTTTCGACCGCCGCGGTGTTGATGCTGACCTTGTCGGCGCCGGCCGACAGCAGCGCACGCACATCGGCGCAGGTGCGCACGCCGCCGCCGACGGTCAGCGGAATGTAGATCTCGCGCGCGACCTGCTCGACCGTCTGGAACAGGATCGGACGGTCCTCGTGGCTCGCGGTGATGTCGAGGAACACCAGTTCGTCGGCGCCCTGGTAGTCGTATTTGCGCGCGACTTCCACCGGATCGCCGGCGTCGCGCACGTCCTCGAACTTGACGCCCTTGACGACGCGGCCGCGGTCGATGTCGAGGCAGGGAATGATGCGTTTGGCAAGCATGGGGGAGGTGACGCGCTTAGCGAGCACCGCTCGCTGCGGCGCCGAACGCCCGGCCATGGATGGCCGGGCCGGGGGTGGCAGAGAGGAGCGCTGTCGCGCCAAGGATGGCGTCCATGTGGTGGAAAAAGACCGGGCTGCGTCTAGCCGCGAGCGATCTTGACCGCTTCCTTGAAGTCGAGGTCGCCCTGATACAGCGCGCGGCCGATCACCGCACCGGCGACGCCGTCGTTTTCCAGCTCCCTGAGCCGGCGGATGTCGTCGAGGGAGCTGACGCCTCCGGAGGCGAGCACCGGCGTATTCAGTGCGCGCGCGAGGCTGCGCGTCGAATCGACGTTGAAGCCCTGCATCATCCCGTCCTTGGCGATGTCGGTGTAGATGATCGCCTCGACGCCGTCCCGCTCGCAGTGCATCGCGGTCTCGATGACGTCGTGGCTGGTCAGTTTGGCCCAGCCGTTGAGCGCGACGCGGCCATCCTTCGCATCGAGGCTGACGATGATGTGGCGCGGGAATTCGAGGCAGAGGTCGTGCAGGAAGTGCGGTGCGTTCACCGCCTTGGTGCCGATGATCACGTACTGCACGCCGGCATTGAGGTAACGCTGCACGGTCTCCTCGTCGCGGATGCCGCCGCCGACCTGCACCGGAATGCTCAGCGCCGCGGCGATCGCTTCGACCACCTCGATGTTGACCGGGAGGCCCTTGATGGCGCCGTCGAGATCGACGATGTGCACGCGCTCGGCGCCTTCGTCGGCCCAGCGCTTGGCAACGGTGACGGGGTCGTCGGAGAACACGGTCACGTCGTCCATGCGGCCTTGGCGCAGACGCACGCACTGGCCGCCCTTCAGATCAATTGCGGGGATCAACAGCATGGCTGGGATTGGTCAGGTGGAAACGCTTCGGTGCGATGAACGGCCCGTTAGATTTGTGGTGCTGGCGCGGCGTGGATTCCTGACGTTGATCTGCACTCTGCCGAATTCGCCCGCGACTGGCAAGGTGAGCCGGGGATTTCAGGCACTGCCGGTGGCAGTTCCTGCCCGGCAACCGCCCGGGGTTGGGGCCCCGGGCAGTCAGGCCCGGGCCTCTAATCAGGGACTCCACTGAGTGAAGTTGGCGAGCAGCATCATCCCGATGTTCTGCGACTTCTCGGGATGAAACTGGAAGGCGACGATGTTGTCGCGCGCGATCGCTGCGGCGAACGTATGTCCGTACTCGGCGGTGCCCAGAACATGTTCCGGGTTCGCCGGCGCAGCGTGGTAGCTGTGCACGAAGTAGAACCAGGCGTCGTCCGGCACGCCGGCCCAGACCGGATGCGGCTTGGTCTGGTGCACGCGGTTCCAGCCCATGTGCGGAACCTTGAGCCGTTCGCCGGCGCCGCCCGCCGGCGGATCGGGGAAGCGCACGACCTTGCCCGGGAACAGGCCCAGTGCCGGCACGCCGTTGTTCTCGTCGCTCCACTCGAGCATGACCTGCATGCCCAGGCAGATGCCGAGCATCGGCTTGCTGCGCGCCGCCTCGACGACCATCTCGTTGAGCTCCAGGCGCTTGAGCTCCTTCATGCATTCGCGCACGCCGCCGACGCCGGGCAGCACCAGGCGGTCGCAGTCCATCAGGACCTTGGGGTCGTAGCTGACGACCACGCGGCTCGACGACGACACGCGCTCCAGCGCCTTGCCGAGCGAGTGCAGGTTGCCCATGCCGTAGTCGATGACGCCGATTGCTTCTGCCATGGAGATGCTTGCCGGGGAGCGCCGCGAAAACGCGGGACGAAGACCTTCAGAGGCTGCCTTTTGTCGAAGGCGTGACGTCGCCCATGCGCGGATCGGCGCTGACGGCCATGCGCAGCGCGCGGCCGAAGGCCTTGAACACCGTCTCGACGATGTGATGGGCGTTGCGCCCGCGCAGGCTGTCGATGTGCAGCGTGAGCTTGGCGTGGTTGACGAAGCCCTGGAAGAACTCGCGGAACAGGTCGACGTCGAAATCGCCGATGCGCGCGCGCGGGAACTCGACGAAGTATTCCAGCCCCGGCCGCCCCGACAGGTCGACGACGACGCGCGACAGCGCCTCGTCGAGCGGCACGTAGCTGTGGCCGTAGCGCACGACACCTTTCTTGTCGCCCACCGCCTTGTCGAAGGCGAGGCCCAGGGTGATGCCGATGTCCTCGACCGTGTGGTGATCGTCGATCTGCCGATCGCCGGTCGCCTGGACGTCCAGGTCGATCAGGCCGTGGCGCGCAACCTGGTCCAGCATGTGGTCCAGAAACGGAAGGCCGGTGTCGAAACGCGACTGCCCCGAACCGTCGAGGTTCAGGCTGACACGGATCTGGGTCTCGCGCGTATTGCGCTCGACGCTGGCGGTACGGGCCATCGGGCCTGCGGCATCCAAAAGGGCGCTCATGGTACTCCCCGGTCCGGCGAATTTGAACAGAGGCTGAACGCGGCGCGGCGGGCCCGTTCAGGATTCGATCCAGAAGGTCACCGGGCCGTCGTTGACCAGTTCCACCTGCATATCCGCGCCAAACACGCCGCTGCCGACCGGATTCCAGGCCTCGCGCGCCCGGGCGACGAGATATTCATAGAGTTCGCGGGCTCGCTGCGGCGCTGCGGCGGTCGAGAACCCGGCCCGGGCTCCGCTGCGGGTGTCGGCGGCGAGGGTGAATTGCGGAACGAGCAACAGCCCGCCGGTGGTGTCGCGCAGACTCCGGTTCATGCGCCCCTGCGCATCCGCAAAGACCCGGTAGCCGAGCAGCCGGTCGAGCAGGCGATCAGCCTGGACCGGCTGGTCCTCGGGGCGCACGCCGACCAGAACAAGCAGTCCAGGACCGATCGACGCGACGGTCTCGCCCTGCACCGAAACCGAGGCCCGCGTCACACGTTGCAGCAGTCCAATCACGTGTCCTCGGCTGGTCGCTGTCGGAAATTTCCTACAAGTTGTCGGGTGTTCTGTCGGACATCACCCGACCCGGTGTCCACTGAAACTGTGTCCGTTCCGTCGGACCGCCCCTAGTTTGGTCCGGCGGAGCAACATGGTTTTTCCTCCTCCCTTCGGCCCGGCCCCAACGCCGGGCCTTTTTTTTGTGCGCGCCGATACAATCCCGCGCCATGCGCCTATTGTTCCACGTTCTTGCCCGTCTGCCGCTGGTCGTGCTGCATGGTTTCGGCAACCTGATCGGCTGGTTTCTCTGGCTCGTGCCCAACGGCCGCCGCCATGCCGCCTACCGCAACCTGGCGGTCTGCATGCCGGAACTGACCGCCGCGCAGCGGCACCGGCTGGTGCGACGCTCGCTGTGCCACGAGGTCAAGACCATTCTCGAAATGCCGGTGGCCTGGCTGGCATCGGAAGAGCGGGTCCTCGGCATGGTCAAGGAATGGCGCGGCGGCGAAGTCATCGATCAGGCACTGGCGCAAGGCAAGGGCATGATTCTGCTGACCCTGCACCAGGGCAACTGGGAGGCCTGCGCGATTCCGTTCTCGAAGCGCTACCTTGCGACCGGGCTGTACAAACCGCAGCCGGGTACGATCAACGATCTGTCGGTGCAGGGCCGCGGCCGTTTTGGCGGCAAGCTCCTCGCCGCCGAGAGTGGGGTCGGCCGCAAGTGCGTCGAGGTGCTGGCGCGCAACGAGACCATTTATTTCATGCCTGACCAGGACCCCCCCAAGGGTCGCGGCGTGTTCGCCCCGTTCTTCGGCGTCGCCGCGCACACGCCGACGCTGGTCGCCAAGCTGGTCAAGCTGTCCGGCGCCCCGGTGGTGTTCTTCTACGGCGAACGTCTGCCCTGGGGCCGCGGCTTCGTCGCCCACTGGTTCGCGGCGCCGCCGGAGATCTACAGCGACGATCTGGAGACCTCCGTCGCCGGCATGAACGCGGGCCTGGAGCGCTGCGCGCGCGACTGCACGGAGCAGTACTGGTGGGGCTACAAGCGTTTCCGCCGCCGGCCCGAGGGCGAGCCGCGCATGTATTGAGCCGCGGCGCGGTGCCCCGGGCTGCGCCCGGGCTACAAAACCTACTTACAATCCGCGTCCACATCGGAACTCCGCGGCGCGCTGGCAGTCACAGCAGCGCTCGGTTCCGCCGAACTTCCACCAACAAGCATCGAACGAGGGGTATGGATAACGAAGTCCTGATCGAGGCGCGCGCACTGACGCGCCGCTATGGACCGACCGTGGCCGTCGAGAGTCTGAATCTCACGCTGCGCAAGGGCGAAATTCTCGGCCTGCTGGGCCCCAACGGCGCCGGCAAGTCGACGACGATGAAGATGCTCACCGGCAATCTCGCGCCCAGCGGCGGCGAGATCCTGGTCAAGGGCGAGTCGCTGCACGACGAGCCCAAGGCCGCCAAGCGCCATCTCGGCTATCTGCCGGAACAGCCGCCGGTGTATCCGGAACTGACCGTCGACGAGTACCTGCGCTACTGTGCCGGCCTGCATCGCATCGTCGCGAAGGCGCGCGATGCGGCGGTCGAATCGGCCAAGCGCGACTGCGGCCTCGGCGAGGTCGGCCAGCGACTCATCGGCAATCTGTCGAAAGGCTATCAGCAGCGCGTCGGCATCGCGCAGGCGATCATCCATCGCCCGCCGGTGGTGATCCTCGACGAGCCGACCGTCGGCCTCGACCCGATCCAGATCCGCGAGATCCGCAAGCTGATCAAGGACCTGGGCCAGAACCACAGCGTGATCCTGTCGAGCCACATCCTGCCGGAGATCCAGGCGGTGTGCTCGCGCGTGATGATCATCGCGCGCGGCCGCGTGGTCTATAACGAAACGCTCGAGGCCAGCCGCGCCGGCCGCATGGGCGCGATCAGCCTGGGCCTGCGCCGCGCACCGGATATCGCGGCGCTGTCCGCCATCGCCGGCGTGAAGCATGTCGGCGCGCTGGAGGACGGTCGCTTCCGCATCGATCCGGCCGCTGACGCCGATCCGCGCGAAGCCATTGCCGACGCCGCGGCCCGCGGCAACTGGGGCCTCTTCGAACTGAGCGCACATACGCACACGCTCGAAGAGGTGTTCGTCGAACTGACCTCCGGCGACGAAACGAGGAGCGCCGCATGAACAACGTCTTCAACATTGCGCGCTGCGAACTGCGGCGCATCTTCCTGTCGCCGCTGGCCTGGGCGGTGCTGGCGATCATCCAGTTCATCATGGGCTTCGTGTTCATCAACCTGCTCGCCGAGTTCGCCGCCAATTCCGGCACGGGCGCCGAGCAGTTCGGCGTCTCCGACTACATCGGCGGCTCGCTGTACGGCTTCGCGACGATCCTGCTGCTGCTGATCATGCCGCTGATGACGATGCGGTTGTTCTCCGAGGAACGGAAGGCGCAGAGCATCACACTGCTGTTTTCGGCGCCGATCTCGCTGACCGAGATCGTGCTCGGCAAGTTCGCCGGGCTGCTCGGCTTCGTCGCCGCGATCGTGCTGCTGCTGGCGGCGATGCCGCTGTCGCTGCACTGGTCGACCGATCTCGACTGGGGGCGCCTCGCCGCCGGCCTGTTCGGCCTGTTCCTGCTGATGATGGCCTTCGGCGCCGCCGGCCTGTTCGTGTCGTCGCTGACGCGCGAGCCGACCATCGCCGCGGTCGGCAGCTTCGGCCTGCTGCTGGTGGTGTGGCTGATCAACATCCTCGCCTACAACGACAGCGTTCCGTTCAAGGAAGTGTTCGGCTACCTGTCGCTGATCGATCATTTCGAAAGCCTGCGTCGCGGCGTCTTCGACACCGCCGACGCGATCTATTACGTCCTGTTCTCGGCGCTGTTCCTGTGGCTGACGGTGCTGCGCCTCGACATCGAACGTAACTAACGATCCACCTCCACTCATGACCAAGAAACAGACTCTGATCCAGCAGCTGATCAACGGCGTGCTGGTGCTCGCCGTCATCGGCCTGCTCGGCTTCCTGTCGCTGCGCTTCAAGACCGAGCTCGACTGGACCGCGAACAAGCGCAACACCCTGACCGACGCCAGCGTGCAGCAGCTCGGCGCGATGTCCGATCCGATCATCTTCTACGTGTTCGCGCCCAGCGGTGCCGATTCGCGCCGCGCCGTCGAGGAAGACCTCGGCAAGTACCAGCGCGCCAAGCCGGACATCCGCATCGAGTTCGTCGACCCGAGCGCGTCGCCACAGAAGGTGCGCGAGTTCAACATCAACTTCATCGGCGAGGTCGTGGTTGAGTACCAGGGCCGGCGCGAGAACCTGCAGGCGACCACCGAGCAGTCGATCACGACGGCGCTGCAGCGCCTGACCTATGCGGGCGAGCAGTACGTGGTCTTCCTCGAAGGCCACGGCGAACGTGCGACCGAAGGCCAGGGGCCCGAGAGCGTCGCGCGCTTCGCGCAAGCCTTGCGCGACAAGGGTCTCAAGGTGCAGGGCCTCAACCTGGTCAAAACGCCGAGCATCCCGGACAACACCAGCGTGCTGGTGCTCGCCTCGCCGAGCTCGAAGCTGTTCGACGGCGAGATCGAGCTGATCCGCAACTACGTGAAGAACGGCGGCAATCTGCTGTGGCTGGCGGATCCGGACTTCCCCGCCGGCAATGGCGCGCTGGCGACGGACCTGGGCATCGAATGGCAGAACGGCTACGCCATCCTGCCGGAGTACGAAGTCCTGGGCACGGGTCACCCCGGCTTCTTCGCCGCGGTCAGCTACCCGCCCAATCCGGTGACGCAGGGACTGGGACTGGTGACGCTGTTCCCGCTGGTGCGCTCGGTCAAGAGCGTCGGCGCCGAGGGCTGGACCGCGCAGCCGATGCTGGAGACCTCGGACGCCGCCTGGCTCGAAACCGGCAACATCGAGTCCGGCCACGTCGCGCTCGATCCGACCGACATCCCGGGTCCGCTGACGATCGGCCTGACGCTGACGCGCCAGTACACACCGCCGCCATCGCCGGACACGCCTGCGGATGCGCCGACTCAGGTGCCCGAGAAGGACAAGCCGGCCGCGCGCGCGCAGCGCATCGCGGTGATCGGCGACGCCGACTTCCTGTCCGACGCCTATGTCGGCGAACTCGGCAACCAGCAGCTGGGCCTCAACGTCCTGCAATGGCTGGCCAGCCGCGATGCGCAGCTGAACATCGACCTCAAGAAAGCGCCGGACACGATGCTGTACCTGCCGAGCTGGGCGCTGATCACGATCGCCGGCCTGTTCATTCTGCTGCTGCCACTGGGACTGCTCGGCTACGGTGTCGGCCGCTGGGTCCTGCGTCGGCGCAAGTGAGGAATCGGCGATGAAGCACACACAGCTCAACCTGGGCCTGGCGGTCGCCGTCGCCGGCCTCGCGGTCGCGGTCTGGGTCAGCCGCGAGAAGCCGGAGCAGCACCTGCCCCTGACGCCGCTGGCCGAAGCCGATCTGAAAACCATCGCGATCGGCCATCCGGATGCCAAGACCATCCGCCTGGAGAAAATCCGGCTGGAACAGGGGGGCGAGGCCTGGCGCCTGACCGAGCCGGTCAACGCGCCAACCGATGCGCTCGAAGTCAGCAGCCTGATCGGCCTGGCCAAGCTCGACGTGCTGCGCAGCCTGCCACTGGGCGAGGTCCAGCCCGGCGAGCTCGGCCTGGATCCGGCGAAGTTCACGGTGACGCTCAACGATATCGAGCTGGCCTTCGGCGACACCGAGCCGATCGAATACCGGCGCTACGTCAAGGCCGACAGCCAGGTCGCGCTGGTCTCCGATCCGCCGAGCGCGGCGCTGGATGCGGATTACAGCGACCTCGTTTCCAAGGACCTGATTCCCGCGACGGCGAAGATTCTGCGCATCGAAGTGCCGGGGCTGATCGTGCGCCGTGGCGAGGACGACAAAGGCTGGATTGCCGACGGCGCGGCTGACACCGAGCAGTTGCAGGCCTTCGCCGAGGCGTGGAAGAACGCGCGCGCGATGTGGAATGCGCGCATGCCCGAAGGCGCCGCCGCGAGCGGCGAGACGGTGCGCATCGTCACCGCAGAAGGCGAGATCCAGCTGCGTGTCGCCGCACGCGAACCGCAGCTGCTGATCGATCGCCCGGACTACGGCCTGCGCTACACGCTGTCGAAGGCCGACGCCGACCGGCTGCTCAAGCTCGCGCCGGCACTGACGCCGAGCCCCTCGGCAGCGCCGTCGCCTCCGGCCGAGGGGTAACTTGCCGGAACTGCCGGAAGTCGAAACGGTCCGGCGCGGGCTCGATCCGTACCTGACCGGGCAGGTCGTGCGCGCAGTCCACGTGCGCGAGCCGCGGCTGCGCTGGCCCATCCCGAAGGACCTGCCGACGCGCGTCGAGGGCCGGCGCGTCGAGCGGCTGGAACGGCGCGGCAAATACCTGATCGTGCATCTCGACTCCGGCGACCGCGTGCTGCTGCACTTGGGCATGTCCGGCCGCATTCTCGTACTCGATCGCGATACGCCGCTGCGCAAGCACGATCACGTCGACTGGGCGCTCGACAGCGGCCGGATCATTCGTTTCCACGATCCGCGCCGGTTCGGCGCGATGCTGCTGTGGCCACGCGGAGAGAACCTGCATGCGCTGCTGGCCGACATGGGGCCGGAGCCGTTTGCGCCGGAGTTCGACGGCGCCTATCTGTACGCGCGGTCGCGCGGGCGCAGCGCGCCGGTGAAGGCCTTCGTGATGGACGGCCGCATCGTCGTCGGCGCCGGCAACATCTACGCGGCCGAGGCGCTGTTCCGCGCCGGCGTTCGCCCCGGCCGCGCCGCCGGCCGCCTGAGTCGCGCCGACTGTCAGCGGCTGGCCGGCGCGATCCGCGAGGTGCTGGAGGAAGCGGTCAAGCTGGGCGGCACGACGCTGCGCGACTTCGCCGGCGCGCACGGCGAATCGGGCTACTTCCAGCAGGAACTGTTCGTCTACGGCCGCGACGGCGCGCCGTGTCGTCGCTGCGGAACGGCGATCCGGCGCGTTGTCATCGGTCAACGCGCGTCGTTCTACTGCCCGCGCTGCCAGAAGTAGCTTGGGCTGAGCGCAGCGATGCCCAACGCCGCGCCCGCGAATCGTTGGGGTTCGGCTGCGCCTCACCCCAACCTGCGATCCTGCGATCCTCTTCAGAACGTGTAGGTGATGACGGTCTGCCGGCCTCCGGATTCGACCGTGACCGTGTCGACGACGCCCTCGGCACCGCCGGGGATGAAGAAGTTGATCGAGCCGTTGGCATCGGTCGACACCGTACCGGAGTCGGCGTAGCCGTCGGTGCCGGACACGCTGTACGACACGCTGCACGCGACCGCGCTCGGGAAAATCCGCGCGAAAACCGTCACGTTCTGGCCCGGACCCGGATCGGCGGGATCCGTCGAAACGCTGATCGAGCTGATGCTGCCGCAGTTGCCGCTGCCGTCGTCCTGCGCTTCGAAGCCGGTCTGCGACGAATCGTCGGTGGCCTGGGCGACCTTGGTTTCGTCGGAGGTTTCGTCGGAGACGCAGGTCACGGTGACGTCGGCACCGTTCGCGCCGACGACGACGTTGTCGACAACGATCGGCGCACAGCCGGGAATGTTGACGATCAGGGTGCCGGTGCCCTGGTACACCGAGGTCGACAGGCCGCCGTTCTGGCCGATCGGTGCGTCCGCGGTATTGAGCGCGCACACCGGGCCGGTTGCCTTCGGACTGGTCGAGGTGCAGTAGCTGAAGACAATGCCGGCGACGGTGCCGACCGCGACCGACACCCCGGTCGCGGCGACGACGCTGATCGTGATCGGCGCGGCGGCAATCGCCAGTCCGGTGACCGCCGTTGCGCCGGCGCCGAACAGGGCCGAGGCGCCGAAGTTGATCGCGTCGGCGCCACAACTCGTGTTGAGCTGCTTGAGGCATTCGAGACGGTCGATTTCGTCCGGCAGCGCCTCGCAGGCCGCGACCTTGTCCTTGCAGGCCTGGATCAGCTGGCCGGTCTGGATCGCGGCGATCGGGTCGGCGGTTCCAGTCTTGAAGCCCTTGCCGGTGCCGAGCACGCGGTTCTGGTACTCGGTGAGGAAGGCGTCAAGGACGTTGAGCTTGCCTTCGAAGGTCTCCAACGCATCGATCAGGTTGTCGGCGGAAGCTTTGATCTCGCTTTCCGATGACGATGTCTTCACCGTGTTGAGCAGATCCTGCTCGGCGCCGATGAAGCTGCTGAAGTCGGACGCCGTCGCCGGATACTTGTCCGTGTTGATCTTCTGCATCAGGTCGTCGAAGGCCAGCGGCGATGGATCGTCGCCGGCGGTCGGCGTCGCAGTCGGCAGGGGCGTCGGCGTCGCGCCAGGTCCGCCACCACCACCACCGCCGCCGCAACCGGCCGTTGCTGCGGCCAGCACAGCCAATGCAAAGCCAAGCATCGGACGCCGGAGCGTCCGGTACTGCGAAATCGAGTTCCGGTTCATCGCACACCCCCGTGCGCATTGATCACGCCATTGCACCGCCCCGTGTTCAAACTAGGCTGGGGGCGGTCATCTGGAAATACGCCGATCGGCGTATAGTCGGCGGCGTGGGGCAAGCCTTGTCGACGCGGGATTTGAAGTCCCTGCTGGCGTTCTCTGCCGGCTTGCATGCCCTGCTGGACGTCGGGCGTCTCAAGCATTTCGTCGTCGACGGATTGCCGCGGCTGGTCGCAGCGGATTTCGTCATCTATACCGAGATCGGCCCTGAACCCGTCAGATTGACCGGGCTGATGAGTCCGCAGGCGGGTGAGTTCGAACGCCTGGCCGCGCGCTTTGCCCCGCATGCGCATGAATCGCCGCTGTTGGTGGCCTACGAGAAGGGCGCCGGTCCGGCGGTGCAGCTGACGGATTTCCTCAGCCTGCGCCAGTTCCGCGATACCGGGCTCTACTGCGACGTGTTCCGGCCCTACGGCATCGACCGCCAGATCGCCAAGGGCGTACCGATCGACGGCCGCGGCATCGCTTCGGTTTCGCTGTTCCGCCGCGGCCACGATTTCGGTGCGCGCGACCGCGAGATGCTCAACCTCATGCGCCCGCATCTGAACCTGGCCTTCGCCAACGCGCGGCGCTTCGCGGCGATGCAGCGGCACTGCATCGACGCCCAAGCGGATCTTCCGGGGCTCAGCTCGCGCGAGCGCGAGGTGATGTACTGGGCCGCCTGCGGACGCAGCAACCACGAGATCGGCGCGATCCTCGACATCAGCGGACTCACCGTCAAGAAGCATCTCGAGCACGTCTACGACAAGCTTGGCGTCGCCAACCGCACCGAGGCCGCCGCGCTGATGGCGCATCCGGGGATCGCGGGCGGCTGACGCGCCGACGCTCGTCCCTTCGGACGACGGCGGCGCGGGGGGTTTGGAGGCACGCTCGGACTCCCGGCGCAGGATCGGCGCCCGGGCCGGCGCCGCGGCGCCGAACAACGACAGGGGCGAGGAGGCGAATCATGCGTGCCGGCATCGTGTGGTGGGCGGCGATCGTGTTGGGCGTTCATGCGGCGGCTTCGGCCCAGGAGACGGGCGCTGCGGCCGAGGCGGAAGCGGGGACTGACGGCAGTGAAGTGACGATGTTGCCGGTGATCGAACTGCAAACGCCGGAGGACGCCGGCGCCCCATCGGACGCAGCTGCGGACTCAACGGCGGCGGCGCCACCCCAGACCACGCCGCCGCCTGCGTCGACGACGCTGGAGGAAATCGTCGTCACCGCGCAGCGGCGCGCCGAGAAGCTGCAGGACGTGCCGATTGCGGTCAGCGCGTTCTCGCGCGACCAGGTCGAGTCGCGCGGCATCCAGCGCATCGACGATCTGAACTCGCTCGCGCCCGGCCTGCAGATCAGCCGCTCGCCGGCGAACACGACGATCTCGCAGATCACGATCCGCGGTTCGTCGCAGATCAACCCGGCGATCTACTGGGACCCGGCGGTCGGCCTGTACCTCGACGGCGTCTACATCGGCAAGTCGCAGGGCTCGATCTACGACGTCGTCGATCTGGCCGGCGTCGAGGTGCTGCGCGGCCCGCAGGGCACGCTGTACGGCCGCAACACGATCGGCGGCACGATCAATCTGGTGACCCGCGAGCCCTCGGGCATCTTCGGCGGCAACGCGAGTGTCGAGGTCGGCAATTACGCCGCGCGCGTGTTGCGCGCGTCGCTCGATCTGCCGCGCATCGGCCCCGCCAGCATCACGCTGGGCGCGCGCTCCGAGCGCCGCGACGGCTGGATCGAGACCACCGACACGAGCCCGGTCGACGAACTCAACAACCGCCACAACGACGGCCTGCACGCGGCCGCGAACCTAGAGCTGTGGGACGGCGCCGAGGCGCTGTACCGTTTCGATTTTTCGAAGACCGATCAGGCCAACAACTTCCTGCAGCTGTACCGCTCCGACCTGCCCGGCGCGGCGCCCTCGCAGGAGCGGCAGACGCAGGCCGACATCGATTCGGAGTCGTTCGAGCGCGCGCGCGTCGAAGGGCACGCGTTCACGCTGAGCTGGAATCTCGGCGAAGAGACCACGCTCAAGTCGATCAGCGGCTACCGCCGTGTGCGCTGGGAAGACTCGCTCGATCTCGACGGCTCGGCCGACATGATCGCGCATACGCAGCGCTTTACCGACTACGACCAGTTCTCGCAGGATCTGAATCTGGTCGGCGAGATCGGCGCGCTCAAGTACGTCGGCGGCTTGTTCTACTTCACCGACGACGGCTACACGAACAACCCGCAGACCTTCTACTTCGGCGCGCTCAACTTCGATTCGCGCTACGGCGCCCGGTCCAAGGCCTGGGCCGGCTACGGCCAGCTTGACTGGCAGGCGCTGGAACCGCTGACGCTCAGCGCCGGCCTGCGCTACACGCGCGAGACCAAGTCGCTCGAACGCGTGCTCGGTTTCACGCCCGCCGCTGGCACGCCTTACGTCTACTACATCGCCGAGGGCTTCGAGACGCCCGACAAGACCTTCAGCGCGAGCACGCCGATGGCTTCGGTGGCGTGGAAGTTCAACGACGCGCTCAACGTCTACCTGCGCTACGCGGAGGGCTTCAAGAGCGGCGGCTACAACGGCGAATACAGCAACATCCAGGACACGCCGGACGACGGCCAGGACGGCACGCTCAACGACAACCAGACGCAGACGCTGGTGCCGTTTAAGCCCGAGCGGCAGAAGTCGCTGGAGCTGGGCCTCAAGGGTGTGTTCTTCGACGGCAGCACGAGCGCGAACCTGGCGCTGTTCCACAACAAGCTCGACGACCTGCAGGCGTCGATCTTCACCGGCGGCGGCGCGGCGGCGACGGTCGTGCGCAATGCCGGCAAGGCGACGGTGAACGGCGTCGAGCTGGAGATGGTCTTGCAGCTGCTCGACGACACGCAGCTGCGCCTGAACTACGCCTGGCTCGATGCCAGCTACGACGAGTTCATCGACGAGGGTCCACCGGATGCGGCCGGCAACAGCACCGTGGGCAATCAGGCCGACAACCGTGCCTTCGTGCATGCCCCCGAACACAGCGCCAACGTCGTGCTCGACAGCCTGCTGTTCGAAACCGGCGCCGGCGCGCTGCGCGCCGTGGTCGATTACGCCTGGACCGACGCGTTCTACACCTATCCGTACCAGCTCGCGCAGGACGGCGACGCCGACTACGACCCCGACAAGCAGGCGGCGGAAAACTCCAAGGTCGAGGCCTACGGTCTGCTCAACGCGCGCCTCGCCTGGACCGCGATCCCGCTAGGCAGCGCGACGACGCTGGAATTGGCGCTGTGGGGCCGCAATCTGCTCGACGAAGACACCGCGAACAACTTCATCGACTTCGGTCCCGGACTGTTCCAGAACCTGACCGTCGTCAACTTCGTCGAACCGCGCAGCTACGGCCTCGCCGGCATCTTGCGTTGGTGACTCAGTTCAGCACGCGTGGCACCGCGAGGCGAAACGGGCTGATGCGCGCGTCGAAAGCTTCGCCGCTGTCCTGCACGACCATGTTGAACTCGCCATGCATCGTGCCGATCGGCGTCGACAGCGGGCAGCCGCTGGTGTACTGGAAGTCTTCGCCGGGCTTGAGGATCGGCTGGTAGCCGACGACGCCCGGGCCGCGCACGTCCTCGACCTTGCCTTCGCCGTCGGTGATGATCCAGTGGCGCGACAGCAGCTGCACGGTCTCGCTGCCTTCGTTGCGGATCGTGATGTGGTAGGCGAACAGGTATTGGCCGCGCTCCGGCTCGGACTGCTCCGGCACGAAGCGGGGCCGGACAACGATGCGGATGCCGCGGGTGACCGTGTCAGACATGCGGCTCCTGTGCGTCTCAAAACATGCCGGTTGCGAGGCGCGCGGCCTCGGACATCATCGACTGGTTCCACGGTGGATCGAACACCAGCTCGACCTCGGCTTCGGCAATCGTCGGC
The DNA here is from genome assembly GCA_041659605.1 of Sinimarinibacterium sp. Classification (GTDB taxonomy): domain Bacteria; phylum Pseudomonadota; class Gammaproteobacteria; order Nevskiales; family Nevskiaceae; genus Solimonas. The sequence continues at coordinate 224,435 of JBAZXW010000003.1, forward strand.
AGCGATTCGACCTTGCTCTTGACGTCCTGCACCAGGATCTCGCCCATGCCGCAGCCGGGCGCGGTCAGGGTCATGCGCACCTTGGCGCGGCGGCGGCCGTCACCGGCCGCCTCGACCTTGCATTCGTAGACCAGGCCGAGCTCGACGATATCGACCGGGATCTCCGGGTCGTAGCAGGTGTGCAGCTGCGTCCACACGGCCTTTTCCAGCTCTTCGTCGCTGGCGTCGGCGGCAAGCTCGGGGACTTTCTGGACGTCTTTGCCGATCGCGTCGGCATCCTTGCCGTCGATGCGGAACAGGTGGCCCTCGACCTGCACGGTAAAGCTGCCGCCCAGCGCCTGCGTGATCGCGCCATTGGCCCCTTCGGGCAGCTCGACCTTGGTGCCCTGTGGGATCAGGATGCCGATAACATCCCGGCTCAGCGTGACGGGTTCGTACAGGGCGCTCATGGTCGGTTTCGGGACTGCGGCAGGGCCTGGCCGCAGAGTGCATTTGGAATATGGGGGAACAAAGTTTAAACGTCTGTGGTCTAGGCCGCATCAAAGTCGGATCGGGGGATGCGACTCCGCAGGACTTTGATCGTGGCCATGGCCGGGGGTTCACATGCGCATTACCCAGTTTTCGCAGTCCAACCCGCCAGCGATCGCCGCGGCGGCACTGATTCTCGCGTTGTTCGGCGCGCTGGCGCTGTTCAAGCTGCCGATCCAGCTGCTGCCGGACATGAAACGTCCGGCGCTGTGGATCCAGGTCGACTGGCGCGAGGCGGCGCCAGCGGAAGTCGAGGAAGCGCTGATCGAACCGGTCGAGGAGGCGATGCGCGGCCTGCCCGGGCTGGCGGAGATGCGCTCGCAATCGAACCGCGGCGGCGGCGGCGTGGGCCTGAAATTCGAGATCGGCACCGACATGACGCCGGTGATGCTCGACGTGGTGTCGCGCCTCAACACACTGCCGGCGCTGCCGCCGGATGCCGAGGAACCGTTGGTGTTTCCCGGCGACAACTGGCAGGGCACGAATGCCGCGTCGCTGTTGATCCGGCCGCTGCCGGGCAATGGAACGGAGGATCTCGCGGCCACCTACCAGAAGCTGATGGAGGAGGTCGTCGAACCCCGCCTCGCGCGCGTGCCGGGCGTTTCGCGCGTCAACCTCGAAGGCGGCCGGCCGCGCGAGGTGCAGATCCGCTTCGACGCCTTCCGCCTCGCCGCACTCGGCCTGACGCCGCAGCAGCTGGCGCAGACGGTCACTGCGGCGCGCGACGCCTCGGCCGGCTTCGTCAACGTCGGCCGCCGCCAGTTCACCGTGCGCCTGGCCGGCCGCGAGCCGGTCGCGGATCTCGGCGGCCTGATCGTCGGCTGGAGCCAGGATCGGCCGCTGTATCTGCGCGAGGTCGCCGACATCGCGGTGGCCTATCAGGACGCGCAGGCCTTTTCGTTCCGCAACGGCGTGCCCGGCTACTACATCACGCTGCAGCGCAACGCCGAATCGAACACGGTGACGCTGATCGAAGGCGTCAAGGAGGCGATCGCCGAACTGAACGGGGGGCCGCTGGCGAAGGAACTGCTGTTCGCCGACCTGTCCTGGGATGCCAGCGTCTACGTCAAGCGCGCGATCGGCTTCGTGCAGGAAAGCCTGGTGATCGGCGTGCTGCTCGCCGTCGTCGGCCTGTGGTACTTCCTGCGCGGGCCACGCGCGCTGTTGGTGCTGGGCCTGTCGATTCCGCTGTCGCTGTGCTTCGCGCTGATCACGCTGCACATGCTGCACCGCACGCTCAACGTGATCTCGCTCGCGGGCCTCGCGTTCTCGACCGGCATCGTCATCGACGCAGCGCTGATCGTGCAGGGCAACATCATCCGCTTCGTGCAGGAAGGCCGCAGCGCGATCGAGGCGACGCTCGAAGGCGCGCACGAAGTGATTCCCGCGCTGTTCGCGTCGATGCTGACCAGTGTCGCGATCTTCCTGCCGGTGTTGTTCATGGAAGGCATCGAGGGCCAGCTGTTCAAGGATCTGGCGATCACGATGTCGGTCTCGCACGCGGCGTCGCTGCTGGTGGCGATGACGCTGATTCCGGCCGCGAACCGCTGGGCGCTGGCGCGCGGCATGCCCGCCGACCAGCACCAGCACTGGTGGGACGCGATGACGCGCGCGGCGATGCGCGTCACCGAGCGCCCGCGCGCGCGCTGGGGCCTGATTGCCGGTCTGGTCGCCGGCGCTTCGCTGCTGGCATATGCGATGGCGCCGAAGGTCGACTACCTGCCGGTCGCGCAGACCGACTTGATCTGGAACAACTTCCGCCTGCCGCCCGGCGGCAACCTCGACACCGTGCGCGACGAATTCGCGCCGCAGGTGATTGAACGGCTGCGCCCGCATCTGGAAGGCACCAAGGAACCGGCGGTGAAGTATTACAACCTGTCGTCCTGGGCCGGGCAGTGGGGTGTCGCGGTGGTCTACCCGAAAGATCCGCGCGACATGGACGAGATGGTGCGCGTGCTGCGCGACGAGATCATGGCCGGCTATCCGGACACGTCGATCTTCGTGCAGCGCGGCTCGCTGCTGAGCATCGACGGCGACAATCAGCGCGAGGTGCAGCTGTTCTTCCAGGGCCCGGACCTGCAAAGCCTGATGCAGGCCGCGTCGGTGGCGATGCAGGCGATTCCCGAAGCGATCCCCGGAACGTTCCCGCAGCCGTTCCCGGCGCTGGAGCTGAACCAGCCGGAGATCCAGCTGCAGCCGGACGAGTGGCGCATCTCGCGCGCCGGCCTTGACCGTCGCGCGGTCGCCACCGCGCTGCGCGCCTACACCGGCGGACTGTGGGCCGGTGAGTACTTCGACGGCAACGAACGCCTCGACATCATCCTCAAAGGCAACGACTGGCATTCGCCGGAGGCGCTCGCCGAGCTGCCGGTGATGACGCCGGGCGCCGGCATCCAGACGATCGGCGATCTGGCGAAGATCGAGCTCACCGTCGGTCCTTCGCAGCTGGCGCGCATCAACGGCCGCCGCACGGTACAGGTCAACTTCGAGCCGCCGGCCGACATGTCGCTGGACGAGGCGATCGAACGCGTCGAGACGCTGGTCGAACCCAAGGTGCGCGACGCGCTGCCGCCGAATGCGCAGATGACCTATGCCGGCTCGGCCAACCAGCTGCATGAGGCCCTGAGCGCGATGGCGCAGAACTTCCTGCTCGCGCTGGTGATCCTGTTCGCGCTGATGGCGGCGCTGTTCCGCTCGATCTGGGACAGCTTCCTGGTGATGCTGGTGCTGCCGGTGTCGGTGGCGGGCGGCATTACCGCGCTGCGCATCGTCGGCCTGTTCGGCTTCCAGGCGCTCGATCTGCTGACGATGATCGGCTTCATCATCCTGCTCGGCCTGGTCGTCAACGCCGCGATCCTGCTGGTCGACCAGACGCGCGCACGCGAACGTGCCGGCGTCGACCGTCGCGAGGCGGTGCGCCAGGCGCTGGAAACGCGCGCAAGACCGATCGTGCTGTCGACGCTGACTGCCGTGCTGGGCATGGCGCCGCTGATGGTGATGCCGGGCCTGGGCGCCGAGATCTATCGCGGCCTGGCCGCGGTGGTCGCCGGCGGCATGCTGTTCGGCACGGCGTTCACCTGGTTCCTGATGCCGGCGCTGCTGCGCATCGGCGAAACGCGTACTGTCGCGGTCGTCGATCAAACCCTGCACATCGCCGCGGCCAAGTGAACCGATGCGATTCCTCACGCTGCCTTATCGGAAGTCCGCCATGAAACGATTCGTACTGGGTGCCGCGCTGTTGCTGAGCTCGGCGCCGACGCTGGCGCTCGCACAACGGCCCGCGCCTGCGGTCGAGGTGACCGCGGCGCAGCTGCGCGAAATGGCGCCGACGGTCACCGCGACCGGGCTGGTGCAATCGCGCGCCGGCGCCGACATCGCGACCGCGGTGGCCGGCCAGTTGCAGTGGATCGCGGAGGCCGGCACCGCGGTCGAACGCAACGACGTGATCGCACGCATGGCGGTCGACGAGCTGCGCCTGCTGCGCGTCGAGCAGATTGCGCGCGTCACGCGCAGTGAGGTGGCGCTGCGCCAGGGTGAGCGCGAGCTGGAGCGCCTGACCGCTTCCGGCAACGCGGTGAGCCGGTTCCAGCTCGACCAGGCACAGAACACGCGCGACCTCGCCGCCGCCGATCTCGACATTGCGCGGGCGACGCTGCGCCAGACCGAGGACCGCCTCGGCAAAGCCGAGATCCGCGCGCCCTTCGCCGGCGTGATTTCAGAGCGCGTGCGCAACGCCGGCGAGGAACTCGCGCGCGGCGAAGTCGTCGCGCGGCTGTACAACACCGAGGAACTGGAAATCCGCCTGTTCCTGCCGCTGCGTCACATCCGCGCGATCCGTCCCGGAAGCGTCGTCAGCGTGCGCAGCGGGCGTGACACCGGGGCCGCGCGCGTCCGCGCGATCGTCCCTGTCGGCGACGCGCGCTCGCAGTCCTTCGAGGCGCTGATCGATGCACCGCAGATGCAGGCCGTGCTCGCGGTCGGCAACAGCGTCCAGGTCGAGCTGCCGTTGGATGCGCCGCGCCAGGCGCTGGCCGTGCCGCGCGACGCCATCGTGATCCGCACCGAAGGCACTGCGGTCTACCGCGTGCGCGACGGCAAGACCGCCGAGCGCGTGGCGGTGAAGCTGGGCGTCTCCGACGGCCACTGGATCGCGGTGGAGGGCGAACTCGCCGACCGCGACGCGGTGGTCGTGCGCGGCGCCGAAACCCTGCATCATGGCGATGCCGTCACCGTCATTGGAGAACGCAGCGTATGAATCGTGCGAGTCGCTGGATTGCGGTCCTGAGCCTGCTGGGCACCTGCGCGGTCGCGACCGCCGGCGAGCCGCTGCCGCCACCGACGATTGCGGTCGGCGGTCACGGCGAAGTGACGACGTTGCCGGATCGCGCGCGCGTGGCGCTGGCGGTCGACGCGCTCAACAACGAGGTGAAAGCCGCCGAGGCCGAGGTCAATGCCGTCGTGCGCCGCGCTCTGGAGGAGTTCAAAGCACTCGGCATCAAGGCGGAGGACATCGCGACCAGCGGGACCTCGCTGCAGCCGGAATACGTCTGGGACGAGAAGACGCGGCGCCAGGTACTGACCGGCTATCGTGCGCGCCGGGACCTGCAGCTGGTCGTGCGCAATCTCGACCAGCTCGGTGACGTGCTGCTGCGCGCGACCCGCGCCGGCGTCAATCACGTCAGCCCGCCGGCGCTGGAGTCGAGCCGCGCCGACGAACTCGCACGCGAGGCGCTGGTCAAGGCGGCGAAGGACGCGCGCGCCAAGGCCGAAGTGCTCGCGCAGGCGCTCGACGTGAAACTCGGCGCAGCGCGCATGGTGCGCGAGTCCGGCGGCGCGCCGCCGCCGGTGCTCTACAAGGCGATGGCGGTGCGTGCAGAGGCGGCCTTCGATTCCGGCAACCAGGAAATGGGGCTGTCGACCGGCGAGATCCGCATCGTCGCCGACGTCGGCGTCGAATTCGATCTCGCCGGCCGCTAGGGTGGGTGTGATAAACGCTTAGATAAGTTGTTTTTATTTGTGCTTTAATGGCCATCCGGCCGCGGCAGCTGCCGCGGATATGCAGCGGAAGGCGGCGGTGGGATAATCGTCCGCTTTCCCGGCTGCACAGGGCAGCGCGACGTGCCGAAGAAAGCCAATCCTCTCGTGGATCCCCTCGTGGGCGTGATCATGGGTTCCCGGTCCGACTGGGAGACGATGATGCACGCCGTGCAGACGCTCGAAGACTTGGGCGTGCCCTGCGAGGCGCGCATCGTCTCGGCGCACCGCACGCCGGACCTGCTGTTCGAATACGCCGCGGCAGCACAGAAGCGCGGCCTCAAGGCGATCATCGCCGGCGCCGGCGGCGCGGCGCATCTGCCGGGCATGTGTGCCGCGAAGACCCAGGTGCCGGTGCTTGGCGTGCCGGTGCAGTCGAAGACCCTCAACGGCCTCGATTCGCTGCTGTCGATCGTGCAGATGCCGGCCGGCATCCCGGTGGCGACACTGGCGATCGGCAAGGCCGGCGCGATCAATGCCGCGCTGCTCGCGGCAGCGATCGTCGCCAACGGCGATGCCGCGCTGGCGCGGCGTCTCGCGGCGTTCCGGCGCAAGCAGACGCAGTCGGTGCTCGACGACGCGCCGCTGAGCCTCAAGTGATCACCGCCAGGTAACGGGGACACGATGAAGATCGGCATTCTCGGCGCCGGCCAGCTCGGCCGCATGCTGGCGCTGGCGGGCTACCCGCTCGACCTCGATTTCGTGTTTCTCGATCCGGCGACCGAGGCCTGCGCGGCGCCCTTGGGCGAGCACCTCTACGCCGGCTACGACGACGAGAACGCGCTCGCCGAATTCTGCCGGCAGATCGACGTCGCCACCTACGAATTCGAGAACGTGCCGGCGCGCACCGCCGAAGTCGTCGGCGCGCGCGTACCGCTGCTGCCGGCGGCGGTCGCGCTGACGGTCGGCCAGGACCGGCTATCGGAAAAGACTCTGTTCGACAGCCTCAAAATCCCGGTGCCGCGCTACATGCCGGTGGCGACCCGCGAGGCGCTCGACATTGCCGCGCGCGTTGTCGGCCTGCCGGCGGTGCTGAAGACGCGGCGCCTGGGCTACGACGGCAAGGGCCAGGCGGTGCTGCGCACACCCGCGGACCTTGACGCGGCCTGGGAACGGCTGGGCACGCAGCCCTTGATCCTCGAAGCCTTCGTACGGTTCGAGCGCGAGCTGTCGTGCATCGCCGTGCGCGGCAAGCAGGGCGAGCTCGCGTTCTACCCGGTGATCGAGAACGTCCACCGCGACGGCATCCTGCGCATTGCGACGCCGCGCGTGCAGGATCCGCTGCAGGCCGAAGCGGAGGACTATGCGCGCCGCGTCGTCGAGCACCTCGGCTACGTCGGCGTACTCGCGTTCGAGTTCTTCGTCGCGGCAGCGCCTGATGGAGGCGGCCGCCTGCTCGCCAATGAAATCGCGCCGCGCGTGCACAACTCGGGGCACTGGTCGATCGAGGGTGCCGAGTGCTCGCAGTTCGAGAACCACCTGCGCGCGATCACCGGGCTGCCGCTCGGCTCGACCGCGCTGCGCGGCCATTCGGCGATGGTCAACTACATCGGTCGCGCGCCCACCGATGCGGACGTCGCCGCGATTGCGGGCGTGCACATCCATCACTACGGCAAGACGCCCAAGCCGCAGCGCAAGGTCGGGCATGCGACCGTGACCGCGCCGGACGCGGCGACGCTGCAGGATCGCCTGGCGCGCCTGCAGGCGTTGGTGGGCGCCGCAGAAGACGAAGGCGCTCCTACAACTTGAGCGCCGCCTTGAGCTCCAGCCACAGCTCGGCGTAGGCGAGCAGTGCGGGATCGTCGGACGGCGCGAAAGCGGCCATCGGCGCACGCCTTTCGCCCATGCGTTCGACCATCGACGCGTAGGGAATGACCGCGCGGAATCCGCGCGCCATCGGTTGCGGCGGTTGCTCGATCAGTTCCCGGTGCAGCTGGCGGCGGCGATCGGCCATCGAGTAGAACGGCCGCAGCTTCCTCGGTTCATGCCCCTCGGTGCGCAGGTAGTCCTCGACCTGTTCGAGCGCGCGCAGCGACAGCCAGGTCGGCACCACCGGCGCGAGCACGAGATCCGCGGCAGCGAAGACGTTGTCGGCCAGGTGCGAAAGGCTCGGCGGACAGTCGAGGATCGCCAGCGCGTACTGCCCGGCGAAAGGCTTCAGCAGGCGGCGCAGCGCCTCGCGCGGCGGCTCGACCTTTTTCAGCATCACGTCGAGGTAGCGGTACGAGAAATCCGCCGGGATCAGGCTCAGGTTCGCGTAAGGCGAGGGCGCGACCAGGCGCCCGACCGGCGTCGTGCCGTGCAGCACGCTCTTGGTCTTCTGGTCCTGCGGCTGGCCGTGGAAATACCAGCTCGCCGCACCCTGCGGATCGAGATCCCACAACAGTGTCGGCACGTCGTTGGCGGCGGCGAGATAGGCGAGGTTCACCGCGGCGGCCGTCTTGCCGACGCCGCCCTTGAGATTGTGCAGCGCAACCGTCTTCATCGTCCCACCCCCAGGTTTCGACACTTCAGTCGCCGAAGCTACGCAACTCCCCGCCATAGGCGACTGCAACGCAACGCGCGCCGGTATTCACCGCCGCCGTCGCCGACATGATGCTCGACAGAATCTCGATGCCCTGGCCGCGCGCAGCCGTCGCCAGACGCTCGTATCCGGGCAGCGCTGCGATCTCGGCCGGATCGCCGCCGTAGCTGACGCAGACGTGCTTGGTGTCGATGCCCAGCTCGATCTGGCGCGCCACATGCTCCAGCATCTTTTCGACTGCACGCTCGTAGCTGCGGATTTTCGCGATCGGCTGCGTTTCGCCGCGATAGCAGAGAATCACCGGCTTGATGTCGAGGGCGGAGCCGATCGCATAGCTGATCAGGCCGACGCTCTTCTCGCCCTTCTTGATGCCACGGTTGCGGATGTAATAGAGATCGCCCGGCACCATGTAGCCGCAGATGTTCTCGCGCAGCTCGTCGAGACGGCGGCGGATGTCGTTGGGATGCGCGCCGGCCTGCGCGAGCTTGGCCGCCTCGGCGACGAGCACGCCGGTGCCGGAAAACATGTTGCGCGAATCGACGACACGCAGTGCGAACGGACCGGTCACGCCGGCTGCGCTGCGCGTGCTCTTGTAGTCGCTGAGGATCGCGAACGACGCCTTCGTCGCGTTCTCGAAAATCGGGCTGCGCGTCGCGGTGATGGTGATGCAGAACACGTAGTCGTAGTCGAGAACGATGCGATCCAGGAACAGCTCGCGGATCTGATCGGCGTTGAGCGGCTGCGTTTCGGCGTCGAAGCCCTTGGCGGCCAGCTGCTCGGCATAGAAGCGCAGTGTCTGCTCCGGATCGCGCACGTCGACGAGCTGCTCGTCGCCCAGCCGGATCGTGATCGGCAGAATGCGGATCTGGTAGTCGCGGAAAAACTCCGGCGGCAGATCGCAACTCGCGTCGGCGACAACGCCAATGCGCATGGACGCTCCTCACTGGTTGACTCGCGGCTGCAGTTTAGCCCGCATTTCCCGGGCGCAACCGCGCCGGATTCAGTGCGACAGCCGATCGAGCTGGAAGCGCCGTGTCAGGGCACGCTCGCGCACCGTCCGCGGCAGCCAGCGCGCGATGAAGGGCAGCAGCGTGCTGCCGCTGCCCAAACGCAGCACCGGCGCGACACGCGGCGCGAGCACGGCATCGACCATGCGGCGGGCGAAGTGCGCGGCCGGCGTCGAATGCTGCTGCGAAGCATTGGCGCGTGCAGCGAGGCCGGCCGCCGCCGCGCCATAGCGCGAGCCAGGCGCCAACTCGGCGCCGCGCGAGGCCACGGCACCGAACTCCGACTGGATTGCGCCAGGCTGCACCGTGACGACGTCGATACCGAACGGCGCGAGCTCCATGCGCAAGGCATCGGACAGCGCGTGCACCGCGGCTTTGCTGGCGCAGTAGGCGCCGGCGAAGGGCGTGACGAGAATGCCCGAGACGCTGCCGATGTTGACGATGCGGCCGGCGCGCTGCGGCAGCATCAGCGGCACCAGCGCGCGCGTCACCGCCATCAAGCCGATGACGTTGGTCTCGAGCTGCGCGCGCAGCGCTGCGCTGTCGAGTTCGAGCAGCGGGCCCATCTGGCCGTAGCCGGCGTTGTTGGCCAGGATGTCGGGCGTCGCGCCGTCGCGGCGCAGTCGCTCGGTAAATGCGCGGATGCTGGCTTCATCGCAAACGTCGAGGGCATCGGTCAGCAAGCCCGGCGCCGCGAGACCGGCCAGGCTGTCAGGCCGACGCGCCGTCGCGTAGACCGTGCAGCCGCGCGCGTGGAAGGCGCGCGCCAGCGCGCCGCCGATGCCGCCGGAACAACCGGTGATGACGACGGTTGCCGGCCTGCGCAGCGCCGTCACAGGTCGCCCTCACAAATCAAGGTTGCCGACCAGCAGGGCGTTCTTCTCGATGAATTCACGCCGCGGCTCGACGTGTTCGCCCATCAGTGTCGTGAAAATCTGGTCGGCGGCGACAGCATCGTCGACTTCGACCCTCACCAGCCGGCGGTTCTTCGGATCGAGCGTCGTTTCGCGCAGCTGCTCCGGGTTCATCTCGCCCAGGCCCTTGTAGCGCTGGATGTGCAGGCCGCGCCGCGCTTCGCCGATCAGCCAGGCGTACGTCTCGTCGAAATCGGCCACCGCCTGGCTGCGCTCGCCGCGACGGATTTCTGCGCTCGCGCCGCTCAGTTCGCGCAGCTGCAGGCGCAGGCGTGCGATCCGGCCGTACTCGGGCCCGGAGAAGAAGTCGCTGTTGAAGCTGAAGACCTGCGAATTGCCGTGAATGTTGCGGCTGACCTGCAGCAGCGGTCCTTCGCTGCCGAGGCGCGCGTGCACGCTGAACCGGCCGCGCAAGCCCGCGCCGTTGAGGGCGGCCTCGTAGCGCGGCGCCCAGTCGTGCAGCGCATCGATGTGGTCCGCGACCGGCGCCAACCGCGCCAGCGTGGTCAGCACGTGATGGTCGTAGCGGCGCGACAGGCGCTCGATCAGATCGGCCACCGCCGCGTACTCGCGCACTGCCGCGGCCAGTGTCTCCTGCTCGACTGCCCGCCCGTCCACGGCCAGGCCGGCGCCGTCCAGAGCGTTGCCAATCAGCCAGGCACCGAGCTCGTGATCGTCCTTGACGTAGGTTTCCTGCTTGCCCGCCTTGAGCTTGTACAGCGGCGGCTGGGCGATGTAGATGTTGCCCTGCTCGATCAGCGTGTACATGTGCCGGTAGAAGAAGGTCAGCAGCAGCGTGCGGATGTGCGCGCCGTCGACGTCGGCGTCGGTCATGATGATGATGCGGTGGTAGCGCAGTTTCTCCGGCTTGAAATCGTCCTTGCCGATGCCGCAGCCCAGGGCCGTGATCAGCGTCACAACCTCTTGAGAAGAAAGCATTTTTTCAAGGCGCGCGCGCTCGACGTTGAGGATCTTGCCCTTCAGCGGCAGGATCGCCTGGAACTGGCGGTCGCGGCCCTGCTTGGCGGAACCGCCGGCGGAATCGCCCTCGACCAGGAACAGCTCGGACTTGGCCGGGTCCTTTTCCTGGCAGTCGGCGAGCTTGCCGGGCAACCCGATGCCGTCCATCACGCCCTTGCGCCGCGTCATCTCGCGCGCCTTGCGCGCCGCCTCGCGGGCGGTCGCCGCCTCGACGATCTTGCCGCAGATGGTCTTGGCCTCGATCGGTCGTTCGAGCAGGAACTCGGCGAGCTTGGCGGCGACGACTTCCTCGACCGCCGGCCGCGCTTCGCTCGATACCAGCTTCATCTTGGTCTGCGACGCGAACTTCGGGTCCGGCATCTTCACCGACAGCACGCAGGCCAGACCCTCGCGCATGTCGTCGCCGGCGATGTCGACCTTCGCCCGCTTGGCGATCTCGTGCTCTTCGATGTACTTGTTGATCACACGCGTCATCGCCGCGCGCAGCCCGGTCAGATGGGTGCCGCCGTCTGATTGCGGAATGTTGTTGGTGAAACACAGCACCTGCTCGGCGTAGCTGTCGTTCCACTGCATCGCGACTTCGACCGTCACCGACGCCGGCACGCCGCTGGTGGAAACATCGGCCGTGCCGGTGGCGTGAAGCACGGTCGGATGCAGCACCGTCTTGGCGCGGTTGATGTAGTCGACGAAGCCTTTCACGCCGCCGGCGAACGCGAAGTCTTCTTCCTTGCCGGCGCGCTCGTCGATCAGGCGGATGCGCACGCCGTTGTTGAGGAAGGACAGCTCGCGCAGGCGCTTGGCCAATATTTCGTAGTGGTACTCGATCTGGCCAAAGATCTCTTCGTCGGCGAGGAAGTGCACTTCCGTGCCGCGCGCGTCGGTGTCGCCAATGACCTTGAGCGGGGAGACCTCGACGCCGTTCTGCACCTCGACCAGGCGCTCGAACGGCGCGCCGCGGTGGAACTCCATCATGTGTTTTTTGCCGTCACGGCGGACCGTCAGCTTGAGCCACTTGCTGAGCGCGTTGACGCAGGACACGCCGACGCCGTGCAGGCCACCCGAGACCTTGTAGCTGTTCTGGTTGAACTTGCCGCCGGCATGCAGCACGCACATGACGATTTCGGCCGCCGAACGCTTCGGCTCGTGCTTGTCGTCGAACTTGATGCCGACCGGGATGCCGCGTCCGTTGTCGGTGACCGAGATCGAATTGTCCGTATGGATCGTGACGACGATGTCGTCGCAGTGGCCGGCGAGCGCTTCGTCGACGGCGTTGTCGACGACTTCGAACACCATGTGATGCAGGCCGGTGCCATCGGAGGTATCGCCGATGTACATGCCGGGCCGCTTGCGCACCGCCTCGAGCCCTTCGAGTTGCTGGATGCTGGATTCGTCGTAGGTATTGACGTTATTGGGAGCGTTCGGGAGCGAGGTCATGATCAGCAGCGTCGGTGAATAGGGGATTTTAGCACCTGACACCCGGCGGGCCGGGTGGGAACACTCGGGCGGACGTGAATTACGTAACGGGCGTGAGGACGCCACGTTCCACGTGGAACATCGCGGCGTCGACGGGGCTCGCCAGCGCCCCGCTACGCTCGAACGCCGTGACGAAGATCTGGCCGGGATACCGGCACAGCGCGGACAGCAGCGCCGCTTGATAGCGATCCGCCAGCTCGGCGCTGAAATCGTCAACCAGCAGGACCGGATAGCGCCCGGTGCTGCGACCGATCTCCTCGCTCTGCGCGAGCAGCAGCGAGGAGATCAGCAGCTTCTGCTGGCCGCGACTGATGCGGTGCTTGATCGCGTGGCCGCCGGCGCGGATGCGCAACTCGCTGCGATGCGGTCCAGGAGACGTCGTGCCGAGCCGGCGATCGTTGGCGCGCTGATGGACGAGAACCTCGCGCAGACTCAATCCGCGAGTCCAGCCCGACTGCAGCTCGAACAGCCAGTCGCCCTCGTCGAGCAGTTCCCGGACATAGTGCTCGACCGCTGGCCGGATCCGCTCGAGGTGGGCGCGGCGCAATCCTTCGACGGCATCGCCGGCCTCCGCCAGCTCGGGCTCCCAGACCGCGAGTTCGCGATCGGCCGCGCCCTGGCGCAGCGCCTGATTGCGCTGTCGCAGGCTGCGCCGATAGCGTCGCCATGCCGGCAGGAACGATGGTTCCACGTGGAACACTCCCCAGTCGAGGAAGCTGCGCCGGTAGGTGGGACCGTCCTGAAGTACCCGGTGCATGCCGGGTTCGAGAATCTGCACCGGCAGCAACCGCAGCAGATCGAGCGTTTTCGCCGCCTGTGTGTCGACGCGCACTTCCGTCGTACCGCTGGTCCAGCGCACGCCCATCAGGTGTTTCGGCGACTCCGCCGTTTCCTGCACCCGCCCGAACAGCAGCCAGTGGCGTCCACCGGCGCCGGCCAGATCGAGCGGCGAGCTGCCGCGGAAAGACTTGCCGCGACCCAGGGTGTAGAGGGTTTCGAGCAGGCTGGTCTTGCCGGCGGCGTTAGGCCCGAAAAAGAAATTGAGCCTGCAGTGGGGCTGCAGGCTCAATTTCTGGAACAGTCGGAAGTTTTCAGCCTTGAGCTGAACGATCCGCATGCGCGCGGAACCTCAGAGGCGCATCGGCATCACGACGTAACGGCTCGATGCATTGCTGGCGCCGCGGATCAGGCCGCTCGAATCGGCGTTCTTCAGTTCCATGACGAAGCGCTCTTCGTCGAGCGCGGACAGGGCATCGAGCAGGTAGTTCACGTTGAAGCCGATTTCCAGCGCCGCGCCGCCGTAGCTGACCTCGAGATCCTCCTCGGCTTCCTCGTGCTCGGGGTTGTGTGTCTGCAGGGTCAGCTTGCCGTTCTCGAGCGTCAGGCGCACGCCTCGGAACTTCTCGTTCGACAGAATGGCCGTGCGCGCCAGTGCACGCTTGACCGTCTCGCGATCCGCTTCGAGGTGCTTGTCGCCCGACTCCGGCACCACGCGCTCGTAGTCCGGGAACCGGCCGTCGATCAGCTTCGACGTCATGCGCACGACGTCCAGGTCCGCCTCGATCTGGCCGGCGCCGATCTTGATCTGAACGGGTTCCTCGGTGTTGTCGAGCAGGCGCTGCAACTCCAGCACCGCTTTGCGCGGGACGATCACCTGGCTCTGCTCGCTGAACCCGGTCTCTGCGCCGACCTCGCTCAAAGCCAGGCGATGGCCGTCGGTGGCGACCGTACGCACGCGCTTGCTGTTGACCTCCAGCAGCATGCCATTGAGGTAGTAGCGCACGTCCTGCTGCGCCATCGCGAACTGGGTTTTCTCGATCAGCGTTTTCAGCTGGCGGCGCTGCAGGCTGACGACGCGGCCGTTGGCGACGCGCCCCATTGCCGGAAACTCCTCGGCACGCAGGCAGGCAAGGGAGTATTTGCTGCGCCCGGACTTGAGCATCGCCTTGTCGGCCCCGACTTCCAGAACGATCTCCGCGCCCTCCGGCAATCCGCGGCAGATATCGAACAGTTTGCGTGCAGGGATCGTGGCGCGGCCCGGCGCCATGTTCTGAACACGGGCGCGCGCTTCAAGTTCGATCTCAAGATCTGTCCCGGTGACGATCAGCTCGTCGTCCTTGAGCTCGAGCAGGAAGTTGGACAGTACCGGCAAGGTCTGCCGCCGCTCGACCACCCCGATCACCGCCGACAAGGCCGAGAGCAGCTCGTTTCTCCCCACTTGCAGTTTCATGATCTCACCAGATTCTTAATTGAATGAATAAATGAAGTTCCAGCAATAATAGGCTGCCGCCGCGTCATGGGATAAAACATGATTTCCCATTTAAATCAAAATCATAAAAACAAATTTCTGAGCGCTGAACGGTCGAGTTCGCCATCGGACCCGTTGTGGATAAGTTGGGCGCTGATTTTATCCACAGCTTGCTCCCGCTTCGGTTCCAAGGTTTGTCGGTCCTCCGTACACAGGCTGTCAAATACCCAGCTGCCGCTGAAGGTTCTCGTAATCTTCGCGGATTTTCATGTCTTCGCCGCGCAACTCCGTGACCTTGCGACAGGCGTGCAGCACGGTCGTATGGTCCTTGCCGAAGGCCTCGCCAATCTCCGGCAGGCTGTGCTGGGTCAGTTCCTTGGCCAGACTCATCGCAATCTGCCGCGGCCGCGCCAGCGAGCGCGTGCGCCGCGGCGAATTCAGATCGCCGACGCGGATGTTGTAGTAGCCAGCGACGGTGCGCTTGATGTTGTCGATCGTCACCATGCGCTCGTAGGCCGCGAGCAGGTCCTTGAGCGTGTTGCGGGCGAAGTCGACGGTCAGCGGCTCGCCGCGCAGCCGCGAGCTGGCGGTCAGGCGCAGCAGCGCGCCTTCGAGTTCGCGCACGTTCGAGCGCACGCGCTGGGCGACGAACAGCGCCACGTCCTTGGGCAGCTGCGCATGGTTGGCTTCGGCCTTGGCCATCAGGATCGCCATGCGCGTCTCCAGATCCGGCGGTTCGACCGCGACCGACAGACCCCAGGTGAAACGCGACTTCAGGCGCTCGTCGATGCCGTCGACTTCCTTCGGATAGCGGTCGGAGGTCAGGACAATCTGCTTGCGCGCGTCGATCAGCGCATTGAAGGTGTGGAAGAACTCTTCCTGCGTACGCTCCTTGTGCGCGAAGAAGTGGATATCGTCGATCAGCAGCGCGTCGACCGAGCGGTAGAGGTTCTTGAACTCTTCGGTGCGCCCGTGGCGGATGGCGGCGGTGAAGTGGTTCATCCACTGTTCCGCGCCGAGGTAGGCGATGCGCGCGCGCGGATTGCGCGCCACGATCGCATTGCCGACGGCATGCATCAGGTGCGTCTTGCCCAGGCCGGAACTGCCGTAGATCAGCAGCGGGTTATAGGCCGAGCCCGGGGTTTCGACCACATGTTGCGCCGCGGCGCGCGCATGCGCGTTCGACTTGCCTTCGATGAAGTTGACGAAGTTGTAATCCGGGTTGAGCTTGCCGGAGACACTCTGCACCGGCGCGTCGTCGGCCGCGATCGGCTCGACCGCGGTGCTGTTCGCGACACGGCTCTCCGCCGAGCCGACGCCCAGTTCGACCACCGGCGCGGTCTCGCCACCGACCACGCGCACGGCGCGTTCGATCTGTCCCAGAAACTTGTCGCGCACCCGTTCCAACACCAGCCGGTTGGGTGCGAGCAGCAGCAGTCGTCCGTCGGAGCCGACCGGATGCAGCGGGCGCAACCAGGTGTTGACGTCCTTGTCCGACAGCTCGCCTTCCAGCCAGCGCACGGACTGTGCCCAGAGATCCTCTTGATACATTCGTTGTAATTGCCGGAACCGAGTAACCTGCCGCGGTCGCGACGGTGGGGCAGTCTAAGACTTCACCGCCCAGTTATCCACAGGGCAAGCGCAGTGAAGTACTGTGCCCGCGCTTGAACGAAAAACGCTCAGCCGCTACACTCCGCGCCCTTTTTTTAAGATTCCGATCGAACGGGTGATGTCATGTCGAAGCGCACCTTTCAACCCAAGAAGCTGCGCCGCAAGCGCACGCACGGTTTCCGCGCGCGCATGGCGACCAAGGGTGGCCGTCACATCCTGTCGCGTCGCCGCGCCAAGGGCCGCAAGCGCCTGGTTCCCTGAACAGGGCGCGCGGCCCGAGCAGGATCCACGGTGACCCATGGCGCGCTTCCCCCGGCGCGCCCGCCTGCTTGCACCGGGCGAGTTTCAGACCGCGTTCAAGCGCGGTTCACGCTACACCGAGCGTTGGCTGACCGCGGTCAGCACGAACAACGATCTCGGGCTGCCGCGGCTGGGGCTGGCGATCGCCAAGAAAGCCGTGCCGCTGTCCGTGCAGCGCAATCGCATCAAGCGCAAGATTCGCGAAAGCTTCCGTACCCACCAGCCGCGGTTGCCGACGGTGGACATCGTCATGCTCGCACGGCCCGGTTGCGACAAAGCCAGCGCAGCCGAGCTGGATCGCAGTCTGGAGCGTCTGTGGAACCGCATCGCAGCAGCCTCGCCGCAGTCCTCCACATCCTGATCCGCGGCTACCAGATTCTCGTCAGCCCGCTGCTCGGGCCGCGCTGCCGCTTCTATCCGTCCTGTTCGCAGTACGC
The DNA here is from genome assembly GCA_041659605.1 of Sinimarinibacterium sp. Classification (GTDB taxonomy): domain Bacteria; phylum Pseudomonadota; class Gammaproteobacteria; order Nevskiales; family Nevskiaceae; genus Solimonas. The sequence continues at coordinate 241,492 of JBAZXW010000003.1, forward strand.
GCTCGAGGCCGTTGCGCGCCACGGCGCCTTGCGCGGCAGCGCGCTTGCCGCTCGCCGCGTCGTCCGCTGTCATCCCTTGAACCCGGGCGGTTACGATCCGGTCCCGCCGGTCGCCGTCGCGTCCTGTTGCGACCGTCACAAAGAACCTCACACCTAAGGCCATGGAAAATCGTCGCTTCATCCTCATCGCGCTGCTGGGTGTGGTCGTGTTCTTTCTCTACCAGGCCTGGCAGAAGGACTACGCCGCCCCCGTGCCCGCCCCCGCGTCGACGCCGGCGGCGGCTGCGATCACCGACGATGCGATCCCCAGCGCCCGCAGCGGCGACGTCCCCGCGGTGCAGGCGCCGCAGTCGGCCACGGCGACGCCCGCTGCCGATCCGTCGGCGCGGGTGACGGTCGAAACCGACATCCTGCGCGCCGAAATCGCGCTCGATGGCGGCGATCTGCGGCGCTTGCAGCTCAAGGATTACGCGGTGTCTAAGGACCAGCCGGAGACCTCCCTGGCGCTGCTCGACGACCGCGACGGCCACTACTTCGTCCTGCAGAGCGGCCTTGCCGGGACCGATCAGCCGCTGGTGACGCACCGCACGCCGTTCACCGCGACGCAGCCGACCTATCGTCTCGACGACGGTGCCGATCACATCGACGCGGTGCTCGAATACCGCGATCCGTCCGGCTATTCGGCGCGCAAGATCTATCGCTTCAAGCGCGGCAGCTATCGCGTCGAACTGATCCACGAGCTCGCCAACGGCGCCGGCGCGGAACTCGTCGCCAGCCCGTACGCGCGCCTCGCCCGCACCCAGTTCAAGGCCGGCGGCGAACCGCCATTCGTCAACACCTTCACCGGCGTCGGCTTCTACGAACAGAAGGAAGGCGGCGGCGGCTACCGTTTCAAGAAGACCAAACTCGAAGACCTGGGCGAGGATGCCTACGAGGCGCGTCAGACCGGTGGCTGGATCGCGATGCTGCAGCACTACTTCGTCGCCGCCATCCTGCCGGCGCAGGACGAAGCGGCAACGTTCGCGGCGAAGCCGGCCGCGGGCCAGGGCTACATCGCGCAATACGTCGGTGCACCGCAGACGGTCGCGCCGGGCCAGCAAGCGACCTTCACGACGCCGCTGTATCTCGGCCCGAAGTTGCAGGATCGGGTCGCCGACGTTGCGCCGGGCTTCGACCTAACCCTCGACTACGGCGTTCTGACGCCGATCTCGGAACCGCTGTTCTGGCTGCTGAACACGTTCCACAAGTTCACCAGCAACTGGGGTGTCGCGATCATCCTGCTGACGCTGCTGGTCAAGGCCGTGATGTACAAGCTGTCGGAAGCGCAGTACCGCTCGATGGCGAAGATGAAGAAGTTCGGGCCGAAGATCCAGGACATCAAGGAGCGCTACGGCGACGATCGCGAGCGCATGCAGAAGGCGATGATGGAGCTGTACAAGAAGGAAGGCTTCAACCCGCTCGCCGGTTGCTGGCCCTTGCTCGTGCAGTTCCCGGTGTTCATCGCGCTGTACTGGGTGCTGCTCGAATCGGTCGAACTGCGCCAGGCCTCGTTCGCATTCTGGCTCAACGACCTGACCTCGCCGGACCCGTACTACGTGCTGCCGGTGCTGTTCGGCGCGTCGATGTTCGTGCAGCAGAAGCTGTCCGGCCAGCAGGCGATGGACCCGACGCAGCAGAAGGTCATGCAGATCATGCCGATCATGCTCACCGCCTTCTTCGCGTTCTTCCAGTCCGGCCTGGTGCTGTACTGGTTCGTCAGCAACCTGATCGGCATCGCGCAGCAGTGGTACATCACGCGCAAGCTCGAGCGCGAAGAAGCCACGCGCGTCGCAAAGAGATAACGCAGCGCGTGACACGCGCGCCGGCCACCGACACCATCGTTGCGATCGCCACGCCGCCGGGGCGTGGCGCGGTCGGCATTCTGCGCCTGTCCGGCCCGCAGGCCGCGGCGATCGGCGAACGTCTCGCCGGTCGCCTGCCGCCGCCTCGTCAATTCGCGTTGCGCCACTTCCGCGCGGCCGACGGCGAGGCCATCGACAGCGGCCTGGTGCTGCGATTCGATGCGCCGCATTCGTTCACCGGTGAGGACGTCGTCGAACTGCAGGGCCACGGCGGACCGGTGGTGCTGCAAGCCTTGCTCGAAGCCGCCAGCGTCGCCGGCGCCCGTCTCGCGCGCCCCGGCGAGTTTTCCGAACGCGCGTTCCTGAACGGGCGTCTCGACCTCGCGCAGGCCGAGGCGATCGCCGACCTCATCGATGCGGGCAGCCGCGAGGCCGCGCGCGCCGCGCAGCGCTCGCTCGACGGCGCGCTGTCGCAACGCGTCGCGGCCATCGCCGACGAACTGACCGCGCTGCGCGTCTACGTCGAAGGGGCGCTCGATTTTTCCGACGAAGACATCGACTGGCTCGGCGACGACCGCCTGCGTCTGCGCCTCAAGGCCCTGCGCGAACAGCTCGACCGCCTGCTCGCCGAGGCCGGTCGCGGCCGCAGGCTGCGCGACGGGTTGACGATCGCACTGACCGGCCAGCCGAACGTCGGCAAATCGACCCTGCTCAATCGCCTCGCCGGCGCCGAGGTCGCGATCGTCACCGAGATCCCCGGCACCACGCGCGACGTGCTGCGCGAGCATCTCGATCTGCGCGGCCTGCCGGTGACCCTGGTCGACACGGCCGGCCTGCGTGCCACGGACGATCCGATCGAACGCGAGGGTGTTCGCCGCGCGCGCGCGGCGCTCGAGCGCGCCGAGCTGGCCTTGTTCCTGGTCGATGCGCGCACCGGTGTCACCGACGCAGATGCCCGCCTGCTGGCCGAGCTGCCGGCTGGCTTGCGCACGCTGGTGATCCATAACAAGAGCGATCTGGCGGCGTCCGCCGCCGATCGACTCGAGCGGGATGGCCGGATTCATCTGTATCTGTCTGCCACGACCGGTGCGGGCATCGACCGCCTGATCGACGAGCTGCACCGCTTTGCCGGCGTGAGCGGGGCAAGCCAGAGCGTCTTCTCCGCGCGCGCGCGCCATGTCGACGCGCTGCGACGCACGCTGGCGTTCGTCGTCGATGCGCAAAGCCGGCTGAGCGAAGGCGCGAATCCCGAGCTCGCGGCCGAGGAACTGCGCCTGGCCCAGGAAGCGCTCGGCGAAATCACCGGCCACATCAGCAGCGACGCGCTGTTGGGCGAAATCTTCTCCCGCTTCTGCATCGGAAAATAAGCAGCCAGAGCATGACGCCCGAGCAACTCACCGCGTTTCTTCACAACAGTATCGCGCTGACGCGGGCGATCGGCGTGCGCGTCACCCGCGCCGACGGCGGCTGCGTTCGTCTCGTCGCGCCGCTGGAACCAAACCTGAATCATCACGGCACCGCCTTCGGCGGCAGCCTGGCGACGGTCGGCATTCTCGCCGGCTGGATCGCTCTGCATAACGCGCTGGCCGAAGCCGGCATCGAGGCTGCGCTGGTCGTGCGCAAGACCGATCTCGACTATCTGCAGCCGGTCACCGGCGAACTGGTCGCCGAGAGCGAGTTACCGCAGGAGAGCTGGCTGCGATTCAAGGACAGCCTGCAGCGCGGCCAGCGCGCGCGGATCGAAGTGCACAGCCGCCTGCTCGCGGCGGCGGGAGTCGACGGCGTGGTCATCCGCGCGACTTATGTCGCGCTACCGCATCCGTCGACGTAGCGAGGCGCTCGCGCCTGGGGCTGCTACGATGCGGCCTGTCCGCTCCCGTTCGTGCCGACCATGTCCTCCGCATTCCGCTATTGCCCTCTTTGCGCCCAGCCGCTGATCCAGCGCGAACAGGGTGGTTTCGTCCGTCATGTCTGCCCGGATGACGGCTGCGGCTTCGTGCACTGGGACAATCCGACCCCGGTCGTCGCCGCGGTGGTCGAACACGAGGGCGAAATCGTGCTCGCGCGAAACAAGCTGTGGACACAGCGCTTCTTCGGCCTGATCACCGGCTTTCTCGAACGCAACGAAGATCCGGCGGAAGCGGTGCTGCGCGAGGTCGAGGAGGAGCTGGGCCTGAAGGCACGCTCGCCCGCCTTCATCGGCCACTACACCTTCGAGCGCATGAACCAGCTGATCGTCGCCTACCACGTCGTCGCCGAAGGTCCGATCGTGCTCGGCGAAGAGCTCGCCGAGTACGTCCGCGTCGCACCCGAAGAGACCCGCTACTGGCCGGCGGCGACTGGCCTGGCCTTGCGCGACTGGCTGGTGTCGCGCGGACACCAGCCGCAGGTCATCGATCTGTCGCCGCGCAGCAAGGGCGCCTGAGCTGACTCAGGCGGCACCGCTCGCGCGCAGCGCGTTGACCAGCAGCATGCGCGCGACGCGGTCCTGCAGCGAGGCCGGCGCGGCGAGCCGCACGCGCGCCAGATGCGGACGCGCGGCGGCCGGGATGTCGGCGGCGCGGAAACGCGCGAGATCGAACAACAGACGCCACTTCGGCGTCGATCGCGCCGTCGCCTGCACGGTCTTCAGCGCCTTCGCCAACACCAGCTCGTCGTCGGTGAAGTCGCAGCCCAGCGGAAATGCGGGGAACAGGCCGGCCGCGCGGTGTCCCGCAATGCGCTGGTCCAGGACTTCCGGCGTGTTGTGGCGGTACGCCTCGGGGATTGTGTAGCCGGCCTCGATCTTGCCGGCGCGCTGCGCCTGCGCGAGCAGCTCGCTCTGGAAGCGCGAGTCCGCGACATCGATCAGTGCCTTGGCGATCTCGCTGTCGGTCTTCGAACGCAGGTCGGCAATGCCGTACTCGGTGACGACGATGTCACGCAGGTGGCGCGGGATCGTGACGTGGCCGTAGTTGAGAACAATGTTGCTGTGCGCCGGCGCGCCGTCCGCTTCGCGCACCGCGCGGATCAGCAGGATCGAGCGGCCGGAATTCAGGTGGTGCGCCATCGCCACGAAGTTGTACTGGCCGCCGACGCCGGAGACGACGCGCAGGTCGGCCAGGCCGTCGGAACAGACCGCACCGGAGAGCGTCGCGATCATGCCGGTGTTGATGAAGCGCGCGTCGCGGCGCTGCTGCTGGTACAGGCGTGGATTGTGGTCGAGCTGGTTGGTCTTGTAGACGCTGGTCATGCAGATCGAGGCGCGCGTGGCCTCGTCGAGCGTGCGCAGGCCTTCGTAGAAGTCCGCGGGTCCGACGAAGAAGCCGCCGTGCAGGACGATGCCGTTGCGCAGGCGCTCGCCCAGGCAGCGTGCCATCAGCTTGCGCGACGCCGGGTTGGCGACGTTGGCGATCGCATGCTCGCCGTCGGGCGCGATGATGTGGCCCTCGTCGTAGCGCACGTCATCGCGGAACAAACCGTGATGCCGGAGGATCTCGAAGTCCTTGGTGCGGATCACGCGCACGCCGAGTTCGTCCAGACCCTCCAGTACACCCGCCGTGAGATGGTCGGGGTCGCAACGGCCTTCGTTGATCAGCTGCTGCAGCGCCCAGAAGTCGTAGACGCGGCGCTTGAGGATGCCGGCGCGCAGCAGATGCCAGAAGCCGTCGACAAACATCTCCGTCGAGCCATACAGCCCCTGCACAAACGGTCCGGTGCCGCCGACCGCGTCGATCAGCGCGCTGGAGCGATCCAAAAGTCCGATGTCACCGAGCACGGCGCGGTAACGCTCGGGCGCGGTGTGGCGCAGCTTGAGCGCGTGCACGATCGCGTCGCCAAGGCTGCCGATGCCGATCTGCAGCGTACCGCCGTCGCGCACCAGGCTGCTGGCATTGAAGCCGATGTGATAGTCCGCCGTCGTCACCGGAATCTTCGGCGTCGGGAACAGCGGCGTCGAATAGCGCGGATCGTCGACGACAACGTCGAACAGATCCGGCGTGACCTCGGCATCGTTGCCCATGTACGGAAGGTTCTGGTTGACGACCGCGATCTTCACATGCGGCCGGCCGCTCGCGCGCAGCAGTTCGATCAGCTCGGGCCCGGTGTCCGGATTGCTCGACAGGCTGTAGCGGGTCCCCGCACCGCTGCCGCGCTTGGCGACGATCTGGGCGACGACATTGCAACCGCGGTTGAAGACGTCGCGTGCGGCGTGCGTGTAGTTGCTGCTGACGTAGTGCTGCTGTGCGTGCCGGTTATGCAGCATCGCGCCGGGCTTGAAGTAGAACTCGCAGACCTCGATGTTGGCCGGCAGGCTGCCGTCGCGCAGGGCCTGCATGTAGGCAAGCTCCGGCACGCCGGCGAAGACGCGTGCGACAAAGGGTTCGAGGAAGGCCTGCTCGGTCGGGCTGTCGCCGCGAGGCTTCTCCAGCGACAGCGCCGTCAGAATCGTCAGATGGATGGATGCGTCGGCCGCGGCGCGGCGATAGATCGCGTTGACCAGCTCGACCGGCTTTCCAAGGCCGAGCGGCAGTCCAAGCAGGATGCGCCGACCGACGCGTTCGAGAATCCGGTCGACGGCGGCTTCGACATCGTCCAGCACCAGCGGTGAGGTGGACATGCAGACTCCTTCGGCAGTTGGCGTCGGCGGCCAATTATGCCCGGGGGGCGCGCCGCGCGCGCTCGCGCGGCGCGATCAGCTGGCGGGTCAAAGTGAGCAGATTGAGAATATGCGGCGCCTCACGATCGGCATCGCGATAGATCAGCGACAGGCGGGCCTTCGGCACCGGCCTCTGAATCGGTCGATAGCTGACGCCGTCGGTGTGCACGTGCTGCATCGATGCTGGCACGATCGAGACGCCCAGCCCGGCGGCGACCAGATTGACGATCGACGTCACCTGCGAGGCCTCCTGCACCACGCGCGGCGAAAAGCCGGCGTCACGACAGGCGATGATGATCTCGTCGTGCAGGCCGGCACCGACGGCGCGCGAGAACAGCACGAACGGCTCGATCGACAGCGCCAGCAGCGGGATGCGTGCGCGCCGTGCGAGCGGGTGCCCGGACGGCAGCGCTACGACCATGTCCTCGTCGACCAGCGCCTCGCTGCACAAGCCCGGCTCCTCTTCGAGCAGCGGACGCACGAAGGCAGCGTCGACCGTCTGGTTGCGCACCGCCGCTGCCAGGCCCGGCGTTGTGCGCTCTTCGAGCGACAGCGCGACTGCCGGGTAGCGGCGACGGAACTCGCGGATCACCTTCGGGATTAGCGGGTGAAACGGCGCCGAGTTGATCATGCCGATGCGGATGCGCCCCAGTTCTCCACGGGCCACACGGCGCGCCCGCTCGGTGGCCTGGTCGACTTCGCGCAGGATGCGGCGCGCATCCTCAATGAATGCATGCCCGGCGCTGGTCAGCTCGACGCCGCGCGGCAGCCGCCGGAACAGCGGCGTGCCGATCTCGCGCTCCAGCGCCATGATCTGCTGCGACAGCGGCGGCTGGCCGATGCCGAGTCCCTGCGCGGCGCGGGTGAAGTGACGTGCGTCGCCGACGGCGACGAAGTAACGCAGATGGCGCAGCTCCATGTCCGATATCTAAAACAGATCACTCGATAGGTTTCCATATATTGGACGTATCAAATGGCGGCGGTCTACAGTGACCGCCGCACTTTGAGGGATCCGCCGTGAGCGAACCGAGTCTGCCGATCACCGACAACGACCCCGAGGAAACCCGCGAGTGGCTCGATGCGCTGCAGGCGGTGCTGCAGCACGCCGGCCCCGAGCGCGCGCATTTCCTGCTCGAAACCCTGACCGAGAAAGCGCGTCGCAGCGGCGCATTCATTCCGTTCTCGGCGAACACCGCATACATCAACACGATTCCGCCGCAGCTCGAAGAGCGCTCGCCGGGCGACCACGCGCTGGAGTGGAAGATCCGTTCGATCATCCGCTGGAATGCGCTGGCGATGGTCGTGAACTCGAACCGCGAGCACGCCGGCATCGGCGGCCACATTGCCAGCTTCGCGTCGGCGGCGACGCTCTACGACGTCGGCTTCAACCACTTCTGGAAAGGGCCGGATCATCCGGTCGGCCCCGATCTGGTCTACGTCCAGGGTCATTGCACGCCGGGCATCTATGCGCGCGCCTTCCTCGAAGGGCGCCTGACCGAGCAACAGCTGAACCGCTTCCGCATGGAGGCGTTGCAGCCGGGCCTGCCGAGCTATCCGCACAGCTGGTTGATGCCCGACTTCTGGCAGTTCGCGACCGTGAGCATGGGCCTGGGTCCGATCACCGCGATCTACCAGGCGCGCCTGATGAAGTACCTGGAGAACCGTGGCCTCAAGCCGATGGACGGGCGCAAGGTCTGGTGCTTCTGCGGCGACGGCGAGATGGACGAGCCGGAGTCGCTGGGCGCGATCGACATCGCCGCGCGCGAAAAACTCGACAACCTGATCTTCGTCGTCAACTGCAACCTGCAGCGTCTCGACGGCCCGGTGCGCGGCAACGGCAAGATCATCCAGGAACTCGAAGGCGCGTTCCGCGGCGCCGGCTGGAACGTGCTGAAAGTGATCTGGGGCTCGATGTGGGATCCGCTGATCGCGCAGGACAGCTCCGGCAAGCTGCTGCAGGCATTCAACGAGACCGTCGACGGCGAGTACCAGAGCTACAAGGCCAAGGGCGGCGCGTACACGCGCCAGCATTTCTTCGGCAAGTACCCGGAGCTTGAACGCCTGGTCTCCAGCTGGAGCGACGAGCAGATCACGCAGCTCAACCGTGGCGGCCACGATCCGCACAAGATCTACGCTGCCTACGCGGCCGCGAGCAAGCACAGCGGCAGCCCGACGGTGATCCTGGCGAAGACGATCAAGGGCTACGGCATGGGCGAAGCCGGCGAAGGCCAGAACATCACGCACCAGCAGAAGAAGATAGGCGAGGACGCGCTCAAAGCCTTCCGCGATCGCTTCCAGATTCCGATCTCCGACGACCAGATCGCGCAGACGCCGTTCTACCGGCCGGCGGAGGATTCGCCGGAGATTCGCTACCTGAAGGAACGCCGGCAGCAGCTTGGCGGGTCCCTGCCGGCGCGCCGCGCCCACAACGAGACGCTGGAAATCCCGCCGCTCGCCGCCTTCGACAAGCTGATCGCCGGCACCGCCGAGCGCGAGATCAGTACGACGATGGCTTTCGTGCAGATGCTGCAGACGCTGTGCCGCGACAAGAACGTCGGCAAGCGCGTCGTGCCGATCGTGCCCGACGAGGCGCGCACCTTCGGCATGGAAGGCATGTTCCGCTCGCTCGGCATCTATTCGATCGTCGGCCAGAAGTACAACCCCGAAGACGCCGACCAGCTCGCGTTCTACAAGGAGGACATCAAGGGCCAGATCCTCGAGGAAGGCATCACCGAGGCCGGCGCGATGTCGTCGTGGATCGCCGCAGCGACCGCTTACGCCAACCACGGCGTATCGCTGCTGCCGTTCTACATCTTCTACTCGATGTTTGGCTTCCAGCGCATCGCCGATCTCGCCTGGGCCGCCGGCGACATGCGCGCGCGCGGCTTCCTGCTCGGCGCCACCGCCGGTCGCACGACGCTCAACGGCGAAGGCCTGCAGCACGAGGACGGCCACTCGCACGTGATGAGCGCGGTCGTGCCGAACTGCCGCAGCTACGACCCCGCCTACGCCTACGAGCTCGCGGTGATCCTGCAACATGGCATGCGCGAGATGTACGTCGAGCATCGCGACGTCTACTACTACATCACGCTGTACAACGAGAACTACGCGCATCCGCCGATGCCGCCGGGTGTCGAGTCCGGCATCGTCAAGGGCATGTACCTGCTGCGTGCCGAGGACAAGCCGGCCAAGGCGCACGTGCAGCTGCTGGGCTCCGGCAGCATCCTGCGCGAAGTCGTCGCCGCAGCCGAACTGCTCAAGGAGGAATGGGGCGTGACCAGCGATGTCTGGAGCGTGCCCAGCTTCACCGAACTGGCGCGCGACGGCCGCGAAACCGAGCGCTGGAACCTGCTGCACCCACAGGGCCAAGGCTCTTCGGGGCCGCGCAAGTCCTATGTCCAGGAATGCCTGGGCGGCATGACCGGCCCGGCGATCGCTTCGACCGACTGGATACGTGCGTACCCGGAGCAGATCCGGCCGTACGTGCCGCAGCCCTACCACGTACTCGGTGCCGACGGCTTCGGCCGCTCCGACAACCGTCCGGCGCTGCGCGACTTCTTCGAGATCGACCGCCGCTGGATCGTCGTCAAGGCGCTCAAGGCGCTCGCCGAGCAAAAGCTGGTGCCGACGGAGCGCGTCGAACAGGCGATCAAGATCTACGGCATCAAGCCGAATCGCGCCGCACCCTGGACGGTCTGAACCATGGCCCACACGATCGACGTGAAGGTTCCGGACATCGGCGACTACCACGACGTGCCGGTGATCGAGGTGCTGGTCAAGGATGGCGAAACCGTCGCCAAGGACCAGCCGCTGGTCGTGCTCGAATCCGACAAGGCGACGATGGAAGTGCCGGCACCGGCAGCCGGCACCGTGCGCGGCCTGAAGGTGAAGCTGGGCGACAAGATCTCCGCAGGCAGCGCCATCTGCGCGCTCGAGACCGCCGCCGCGCCCGAACCGGTCGTCGCAGGCCCGGCCCAAGCCGCCACGCCGCCGCCTGCCGCAGTGGCCAAGCCTGCCCCTGCACCCGCGGCCGCGCCGGCACCGGCAGCCGTGCCAGCAACCGCGAGTGCCGGCAGCAGCGAAGTTCGCATTCCCGACATCGGCGACTACAAGGGCGTGCCGGTGATCGAGGTGCTGGTCAAGGACGGCGACAGCGTCGCCAAGGACCAGCCGCTGGTCGTGCTCGAATCCGACAAGGCGACGATGGAAGTGCCGGCGCCAACCGCCGGCGTCGTCAGCGGTCTGGCGCTCAAGGCCGGCGACAAGGTGTCGCAGGGGGACCGCGTGTGCGTGCTGACCGGCGCTGCAGAATCCGCGCCGATATTGGCAGCGGCCAGGCCCAGTGCCGCCGTCCCTGGCGCGACCTCGTCTCCCGATCCGACCCCGGCCCCGCCATCCCTGGCGGGGCGCACGGCGGGACAAACTGCCATTCAGGGCAGTTTGCCTTCTTCCGCCGTGCCCTACGCCGGCCCCGCCACGCGCAAGTTCGCGCGCGAACTCGGTGTCGATCTCGCCCAGGTCCAGGGCAGCGGTCCGCGCGGACGGATCGTCATCGAGGACGTGCAGAACTTCGTCAAGCAGCGCATGACGCCGGCGGCTGCGGCGACCTCGGCCGTCCCGGGCTCGGGTATTCCGCCGATTCCACCGGTCGACTTTGCGCTGTTCGGCAAGATCGAAACCAAGCCGCTCGCGCGCATTCGCAAGCTCTCTGCGCAGTTCCTGCACCGCAGCTGGGTCAACGTACCGCACGTGACCCAGTTCGACGAAGCCGACATCACCGAACTCGAAGCCTTCCGCAAGCAGCAGAGCGAGGAATCGGCGGCCACCGGCGGGCCGAAGCTGACGCTGCTGCCGTTCCTGATGAAGACGGTCGGCGTCGCGATGAAGCAGTACCCCGAGTTCAACGCCTCGCTCGCGCCCGGCGGCGAGAACCTGATCCTGAAGAAGTACTGCCACATCGGCTTTGCCGCCGACACGCCCAACGGTCTGGTCGTGCCGGTCGTGCGCGACGTCTGGAACAAGGGCATCGCCGAACTCGCGGCCGAGTGCGCGGCCCTCGCGAAAAAGGCGCGCGACGGCAAGCTCAAGCCCGACGAGATGAAGGGCGGCTGCTTCTCGATCTCCTCGCTCGGCGGCATCGGCGGCAGCCACTTCACGCCGATCGTCAACGCGCCCGAGGTCGCGATCCTCGGTGTGTCGAAGAGCCAGATGAAGCCAGTCTGGGACGGCCAGCAGTTCGCCCCCAGACTGATGTGCCCGCTGTCGCTGTCCTACGACCACCGCGTCATCGATGGGGCCTCTGCGGCGCGCTTCATCGTGCATCTGGTCAAGCTGTTGTCGGACATGCGCCGCGTGCTGCTCTAAAATCGCCGCGTTCGGAGATCCGCATGACGACGAAAAAGAAGGTCCCGGCCGCGAAGCCGGAAAAGCAGAAGAAAGCAGAGCAGAAGAAAGGCCCAAAGAAGGGCCCGACGAAGGGACCCAAGAAGGGAATCTTCAAGCAGCCGCTGCAGAAGCCGCAGCCGTGGTCTTTCGGCGGCCGCGGCGATCGCGGTCCGCAGGACGACGGCGTCAAGGCGCAGCCGGATGCCGAGCGGCTCGCCGGCAAGTCGCGCAAGGTGCACTGACGCGGGGTGGGTGCGCCGTTCCGCGACTCCTGCGCGCGCTGACCGATCATGCCGCCTGGCTGACCGTTGATCGGGAAGGCGTGCCGCTCCCGTCGTAAATTCTGCCGCTGGTCTCCTCCGGGATCTTTCCCGGCGTCGCCGCGCGGACACTTCCGCCATACGGCCCCGCCGAGGAGGTGTCCGATGGCACAGGCAGCTTCGAGCGTCATCCCGATGGGCGGCGTGCCGGAGTTCGACGCCTTCTGCAGGCAGCTGTGCGCCGAGCTGGGCGAGGGCTTCCATGCTCAGAACCCGGGCGACGATCCGGACGAGTTGCATATCTGGACGCCGGAGCGCGGCTGCCTCAGCGTCCACCGCAGCGGGCGCGAACTGCTGGTACGGGCAATCGGCTGGCCCAACGTCGCGCAGTTCGGACTCAAGCGCAGCTTTCGCACGGAGATCAGCGCACGCATCGCCATCACGCGCGACGCGGGCGCGGCCGCGCGCGACTTGCAGCGCCGTGTGATCGGGCCCTACCGCGCCGCCCTTGCGGACGCGCGCAGCGCCGAATCCGGCTGGCGCAACGTGCTCAAGGACGTCTCCGATTGTCTCGACCGTTCCGCGCTGCGCGCCGAGGATGTCCACGCCGTCGGCCGCAATCTGCAGGCGCGGCGTCCGCTCGGCGCTCTCGACGAGTCCTGGGCCTTCGTGCCCAGCCAGTGCACGAACACGATCCATCTCCAGGACCAGGGTGCCCTGGGCAGCTTCGAGGCGCACTACCTCTCGCTGGCCGAGCTCGCGGAACTCAACCGTTTTGTCGACGCGCTCGTGGCCAAGCGGCGGCCCAAACTGCGGCTGCGCGCCTAGCGACACGAGGCCCGCGGGCCGCCGCAAGGGGCATCCTCGGGCTGCTAGACTCGCGGCGCTATGAAACTGCGCCACCTGCCCCTCGTCCTCCTCCTGTTGCCCGCGTCCGCCTTCGCCCAGAAGCAGCAGTACATCAACGATCAGATCACGGTGTCGCTGCGCGACGGGCCGCGCAACGACGCGACGTTTCTGGGGCTGCTCAAGAGCGGCGATGCGGTGACGGTGCTGGAGAATCTCGGCGAGCAGAGTTTCGCCAAGGTACGCACCGCCGATGGCCGCGAAGGCTGGGTGACCGCGCGCTTTCTGAGCGACACGCCGGCCGCCGCGAGCCTGCTGGACGACGTGCGCCGCGATCTCGCCGCCGCGCAATCGCGCATCGGCAGCCTGGAGCAGGCGCTGGAGGACGCACGCGCGGAGCCGACGAGAACAACAGCGCAGACGCAAACGCTGCAGCCCCCCCAGCCGCCTCCTCAGCCGCCGCCGCAGTCCGACGCCGAGCTGACCCGTCAGAACGGCCTGCTGCGCGCGCAGATCGCCGAACTCAAGAGTCGGATACAGAGCGCGCAACCGCAGTCCGGCGAGCAGGAGATCTGGCGCGGCATGATGCTGACCGGCGGTGCGCTGCTCGCCGCCGGCGTTGTCCTGGGCCTGCTGTTGCAGTGGATTGTCGGCGCCGGCCGCAAGCGCCGTCATTGGAGCGACTTCTGATCGCGCGTCGCCGCGCATGAACCGGCCGTTCCGCTGGGTGCTTCGGGCCGGCCTGGTCCTGTCGGTGCTGGCTGCGGTTGCGGCGACCTGGCTGCTGGTGCTGCGCCCGCAGCGCGACGCCCGCCTGCTGGAAGCGCGGACCACCGCGGTGCCGGCGGTAGCGCCGACGGAGATGACCGCAACCTGGTTTGGCACGACCGCCGTGCTGCTGCGCGCCGGCGACGACGCCCTGATGATCGACCCGTTCTTCACGCGCCCGCCGGGCCTGTGGCCGCTGCTGCGCAACGCCGAGATCGCGCCGGATCAAGCGCTGATCGAGCGCTGGCTGAAGAAAGCCGGCGTCACGCAACTGCAGGCGGTGCTGGTGTCGCACTCGCACTACGATCATGCGCTGGATGCCGGCGTCGTCGCGCGGCTGACGGGGGCAAAGCTGATCGGCTCGTCGAGCACCGCGAGTATCGGCCGCGGTGCCGGACTCGCCGAGGACCGCATCCTCGTCGCCGCGCCGGAGCAGCCGATATCCCTGGGTCCGTTCACGGTGCGCTTCATCGAAAGCCGGCACGCCGGCGCGACCGGCGGCGCACCCACGGGCGACATCACCGCGCCGCTGATCCCGCCGGCGCACTATCTCGACTATCGCCAGGGCGGCACCTGGTCGATCCTGGTCGAGCACGCGGGCGGAACGGTCCTCCACCATGGCAGCGCGGGCTTCGTTCCCGGGGCCCTGCGTGGATACCGAGCGGACATGGTCGTGCTCGGTGCCGCGTTGGTGGACGATGCCGAAGCCTATCTGCGGCAGACCGTCGACGCGGTCGCGGCGCAGCGGGTCATGCTGACGCACTGGGACGACTTCACGCGCGGGCTGGAGCGGCCGTTGCGGCCGATGCCGGTCGTCGTCGACCTCGCCGAACTGCTGACGGCGCTGGACCGGCGCAGGGACGTGAGGGTGATGGTCCCGGTGCTGGCGCAGTCCGTCCCGGTGCGCGGCGAATCCTGAAGGCTCAGGCGGCGCTGGCGGCGCCGTCGCCGTAACTCAGGCGGCCTTCCATGTAGCTGACCAGGCGCTGCCGCTGCCACGGCAACCGATGCCCGGCCATCAGTTCGGCCCGCGCGATCGCGCGCACTTCCTGCGCCAGGCTCCGTCCGAGTGCTTCCGGCTGGGCCGCGCCGCAGTTGCGCAACTCGCTGCTGAGCATGTCGACGAAGATCCGGGCGTGCCGCGTCAGTGTCGCTTCGCTGTGCGTGTGCTTGGCCGCCGTCATCATCGCGATGCGCTCCGCGCGCCGGGCAAGGCAGGCTTCCCAGTAGGCCTCGACAGCGACGAACAGACGCCGCGGGCCCGGTTCGAGCCCGGTGATCGACTGCATGATGCGGCGCAAAACGATATGCACGTGCGCACGAAAATCGCCCTGCAGTCGCAGTGCTTCATCCATGGAAACCCGCCCCCGTCTTTATATCCCGATAGAAATATCCGGTTCGGGCGCCATTGGATATGTCCGCAAGCGGGGCGGATGTGAGCGGCGTCTCAATTCAGCCGCCGGTCGCACCGCGACGACGGCTCAGCCGGGTGCTTTCAGCGCATTTTCCACGGCGTCGCGGGCGATCGGGTGATAGCCGGCGCGCGCGTCGCGATAGATCCGCTGCGCGCGCGCCAGGCCGGCGGGGGTCTTCGCCAGCTCGCGGTAGATCGGCGTGATCAGCGACATGCGGCCGACCGACTTGAGGTGCCGCGCCATCGCCGGATAGGCGGGCGCATAGGCGTTCTGTGCGGCCAGCCGGAACCAGCGCGACGCCAGCACGGCATTGCGGCTGGGCGAGAGTTCGAACGTCGTATCGAGTTCCTTCATCTGCCGCGCCGTCAGCGTGGCCGGCAGATTGTCGAGGAAGTACTGCCATTGGCGCAGGCTCCAGTTCTGCGTCTCCAGCTGCCGCGCCGGCGTCCCTGCCAGCCACGCCGCGCGCGCCGTATCCACCGCGGCAAAAGCCGTGGACAGCGGCCAGACGGTATCGGCAGGCATTTCCGGCGCGCGCAGCCAGGCGTCAACCTGGGCGCGGCTGACGAGGCCGTGCGACTTGCGCAGCAGCTGGCGGTCAAGCTCGTCGACGAACTGCGGCGTGGTCACACTCTGGAACGCGTGACGGTCGAACCAGCCGCGCAGGAAGGCATCGAAGCGCGCGCGGCCGTAGCGGTTCTCCAGGTAGGCCAGGAACAGCGCGCCGCGCTCGTAAGGCACGTCGGTGACGCCGTCTTCCGGATCGCGGCCGCTCAGGTCCGGCATCAGCGTCTTGTCGTCGTCGCGATCCAGGCGCGCCAGCGTCTCGCGCAGATCGTTCGCGCCCAGTGCGCGTTCCTGCGCGCCGCGGTCGCCGCCGTAGACCTCCTCCATGATCCGGTAGGTCAGGTGATTGGTGAAGCCTTCGTTGAGCCAGAAATCGTTCCAGGTCGCGTTGGTGACCAGATTGCCTGACCAGGAATGCGCCAGCTCGTGCGCGATCAGCGACACCAGCGCCTTGTCGCCGGTGATCACGGTCGGTGTCGCGAAGGTCAGGCGCGGATTCTCCATGCCGCCGTAGGGAAAGCTCGACGGCAGCACCAGCAGATCGTAACGGCCCCAGCGGTACGGCCCGAAGATCGCCTCGCAGCGCTGGATCATCGCCTCGGTGTCCTCGAACTCGCGCGCGGCGCGCTCGACCATCGAAGGCTCGGCGAAGATGCCGGTGCGCGGTCCCGTCGCGCGGAAGCGCAGGTCGCCGACCGCGAGTGCGATCAGGTAGGACGGGATCGGTTGCGGCATGCGGAAGCGGTAGTCGCCGCTGCGCGGCGACTCCAGATCGAACTCGGCGCTCATCACCGCGACCAGCGGGTCCGGCGTGCGGATGCGCGCCTCGTAGCTCGCGCGGATCTGCGGCGTGTCCTGCAGCGGAATCCAGCTGCGCGCGTGAATCGCCTGCGACTGCGTGAACAGGAACGGCTGCTGTTTGTCGGTGGTTTGTGCCGGGCTCAGCCACTGCAGGCCGGAAGCGTCCGGCCGCGTCGCGTACTCGATGCGCACGCGGTCCGCGCCTTGCGGCATCGCGATGCGCAGCGCCGAGCCGAGCACCGGGTCGCGCGCGTCGAGCGTGAAGCGCGTCGGTGCGAAGACGGCGTCGGCGCCGCCCGCCTGCACCGCGCGGATGTCGAGGTCGCGGGTGTCGAGCACCAGCGTCGTCGCGTTCGCCGCGGCGCGCAGCAGCTGCAACTCGGCGGTGCCGGAGAGTGTGCGCGAGGCGAAGTCGACGTTCAGATCCAGCGCGAGGTGACGCGTCTGGAAGTCGCGGGTGTTGGCGTAGGAATGCGGGTCCGCCGACAGCGGCGCATGGACCGAGACGTCGGCCGGCCCAGGGCGGCGTGCCGGATCGACCGGGGCACAAGCCGCGGTGGCGGACACGAGCAGAGCCACCAGCAGGAATCGGATCATGTTCGTGAGCACCAGGACAAAGTTCGGGAAAAAGACCGGCAATGTTAACCCTTCGCCCAAAGGCCGCGATAAGCTGCGTCCCAGCTTCCGGAGAATCCGATGCCCCTTCGTCATCGCCGTGTCGGCCTTGCCCTGTTCTTCGCGCTCGTGCTGTCCGCCTGCAATGGAGCCGTCCCCGTGCAAGCCCAGACCCCCCAGACTGTGCAGGCCCCGGTCCCCGGATTCGTCACCGATCAGCCGCGTTTCGACGCCTACATCGCGACGCAGCCGAACGCGGAGGATTTCCGTCGGGTCTATCCGGACGTGCAGCTGGTGCTGCCCGGGCAGATGGCGACCAAGGAGCTGCGCTTCAACAACAGCCGCTATTTCGCCGATCTCGACGCGCAGGGTCGCATCGTCGGCGGCAAGTTCCGGTAGCTTGGGCTTCGCTGCGCTCAGCCCACCCTACTGCTTGGTCGCTTCAACCTGGATTTTCAGCGTGACTTCCTCGCCGATCATCGGCGTATAGGTGGTGATGCCCCAGTCGCTGCGCTTGAGGGTCGCGACCGCATCGGCGCCGCAATGCGGCACTTTCTTCATCGGATGCTCGCCGCAGCGGAAGTGGGTCACGTCCAGCGTCACCGGCCGGCTCACGCCGTGCATGTCGAGATCGCCGGTGACGGCGACGAGTGTGTCGCCGTCGAACTTGAGCCGGTTCGACTTGAACGTGATCGTCGGAAACATCTCGACGTCGAAGAAGTCGCCCTTCTTCAAATGCTCGTCCAGCTTGGGCACCGCGGTCTGCAGCGAGTTGACGTCGATCATGATGTCAACTGAGCCGGTCTTCTGCGCCCGATCGAGCACCACCGTGCCCTTCGTGCCGGTGAAGCCGCCGCGCGTCGTCGAGAAGCCGAAGTGGCTGATCTCGAACATCGGCAGCGTGTGATTGGGGTCGATCACATAGGTGTCGGCGGCGCCGGCCAGCGAACTGGCGCAGGCCAAGGTCAGGACGGCAAGGAAACGCTTCATGTCATGAACTCTCTGGATGGTTGTGCGGTAAGTACAGGATCACGGGGCGGCCAGCCGCAGCCGGAAGCGCACGGGCACTTCGTCGGCAACGAGTTCGCCCTCGTTCCATTCGCCGCCGCCGACGCCAAAGTCGGTCCGTCGAATCGACAACTCGCCTTCGACGAGAAGGGTGCCGTCGGCCTGCGGCGTCAGCTTGAACGGAACATGGGCCTGGCGTGAACGCCCGCGAATCGTCAGCGAGCCGTCGGCGAGGTAATCGCCGCGGCTGCGGCGAATCGCGGTGCTGGTGAACTTCGCCTGCGGAAACGCCGACTGGTTCAGCCACGGCTTGTCGAGTGCGATCGCATCGGCGTCCGCGTCGCCGGTGGTCAGGCTGCCGATATCGACGCTGACTTCAGCCGACGATTTCGCCGGGTCGTCGGCGACCCAGTCGATACGCGCATCGAAACGCGCGAAGCGGCCGCTGACCGCGACGCCCATCTGCGTCACCTGGAAACCAATCTCACTGCCCGCACGCAGCACACTGCGCGGCGCCGCGTGTACGGCCACAGGCAGAACCAGCAGCAGGCTCAGGCAGGTCGCGAAAACAGGTCTCATCGGA
>JBAZXW010000004.1:0-237733 GCA_041659605.1 Sinimarinibacterium sp.
CGAGGTCTTCAGGTAGGCCGCGATGTCGCGCGAGAGCTTGGGATTGGCGTTCCCGGAAAACAGCATCAGCTTCGAGTCGGACATGGGCCTGCCTGAAGGAAGATTTAAGTGGCTGGGGCGGATGGACTCGAACCACCGAATGGCGGGATCAAAACCCGCTGCCTTACCACTTGGCTACGCCCCAAAGAGAGCCGCCCCATGACGGCTCGGCCTCGCGCGGCGCGCATTATACGGGAGTCGCTCGGCTATCGGTCCATGGCGTCGCGCAGCGGCGAACGATTGAGGCCACGCGCGACCAAGTGCGTCCAGCCTCGCGGAAGCTGCGCCGCAATCGCCCGCGCCGCGTCGGCCGAGGCGCAAGCGAGAAATACGGACGCACCGGTGCCGGACATGCGCGCACCTCCAAAGCGACGCAGCCAGTCCAGCGCTTCGCCGACTTCGGGATGGTGCCGGGTGGTCACCGGCTCGAACACGTTGCGTGTCTGGCCGGCGAGGAATTCCGCCAGCTCGATGCGCGGGCAGTCGCGGCTCAGTTCGGGAGCGGAGTAGATCTCGGCGGTGTTCACGTGAACGTCGGGAACGACGACGACAAACCACGGCTCCGGCAGGTCGATGGGCGTCAGCCGTTCGCCGATGCTCTCTGCCCAGGCCGCCTGCCCGCGCACGAACACGGGCACGTCGGCACCCAGGCCCATGCCCAGCTCGGCCAGCTCGTCGACGGTGAACCCGAGATTCCACAGGCGGTTAAGGGCCACCAGCGTCGTCGCCGCGTCGCTGGATCCGCCGCCCAGGCCCGCGCCCAGCGGGATGCGCTTGTCGACGCGGATGTCCGCACCCAGCACGCAGCCGGATGCGCGCTGGATCACGCGGGCGGCGCGCACCACCAGATCCTGCTCCGGCCGCACCGCGGCGGGCCCGGCCGTGCGACGGATTTCGCTGTCGCCGCGCGGGACGAAGTACAGGCGGTCACCGTGATCGAGGAACTGAAAAACCGTCTGCAGTTCGTGATAGC
This sequence comes from Sinimarinibacterium sp., assembly GCA_041659605.1. GTDB lineage: Bacteria > Pseudomonadota > Gammaproteobacteria > Nevskiales > Nevskiaceae > Solimonas. The sequence continues at coordinate 1,013 of JBAZXW010000004.1, forward strand.
CGTCGGCGCGGCGCCCGGTGATGTGCAGGAACAGGTTGAGCTTGGCCGGCGCCGGCCATGCGAAATCGGCGGTGAACGCGCCGCGCGAGGGATCTTGCATCGGAGTCTTGAAGATTCAGGAGCGCGTGGCCAGATCGATCGCGGTCCAGCGGTCGATGACCAGGCGCAGGCGAATGGTGTCGGATTGCGCCTGCAGTTTGCGCGGCAGGTCGAGCAGGCCGACGCGCTGATAGCCGTCGTAGCGCAGCGTCCATCCGTGCTGCTGCAGGTCCAGAAGGTGACCGTCGGCGTCGAGATCGAGCTGGTCAACGACGCCGGGGGCGGGGATGCCGAGCGCCCAGGCGCGCATGTTGCGGAGCGGCAGGTGCCAGCCCAGGTGGATCTGCATCCAGGCTTCAGGGTCACCGGCGAATTCGCTGCCATCCTTGGTGCGGACCCAGACGCCGTCGGGGCCGCCTTCGATCGAGATCGCGCCGACGCCGAAGGGGCCGTTGAGCTGCAGCTCGAAGCGCTCGTCGGCGTACTGGCGCCAGAGCAGCTCGCCGTTGCGTCCTGCGGAATCGGCCAGACGTCCCTGCAGCGCAAAGCCCAGGATGTTGGCCAGCTCCTCGCGGTGTTGCGACCAGCGCAATTCAGTGGCCACGGGCTCGGTGCGCGTCGGCGCCGGCGCGCAGGCCGAGACCAGCAACACGATCGCGAGGGCGGCAGCGAGTCTCACGGATTCAGCCGCTTGATCGTTTCGAGCAGCACCGGATGCTCCGGATCGTTGCGCAGCGCAGCTTTCCACACGACCTGCGCCTGGTCGCGGTCGTTGAGCACCCACAGCACCTCGCCCAGATGCGCGGCCACCTCGGGATCGGGCAGCTGCGCGTAGGCCTTCTTCAGCCAGGTCAGCGCCTGCTCGGGGCGTCCCAGCTTGTATTGCAGCCAGCCCATGCTGTCGATGATGGCGGCGTCCTCCGGTTCGAGCGCGATCGCGCGCGAGATGACCGTCTCCGCTTCGCCCAGTCGTTGGGTGTGGACCACCAGCATGTAGCCCAGCGCGTTGAGCGCACGCGCGTCGTCGGGCTCTAGGCTCAGGACCTGGCGCAGGTCGTTCTCCGCCAGATCGATCCGCTCGATGCGTTCGTAGGCGAGCGAACGGCCGTACAGGAGCTCGGCGTTGTCGCGATCGTCGTCCAGCGCGTCGCTGTAGAGGGACAGCGCGGCCTGGTTGTCGCCGTTGTTGAGCAGCAGCTCGCCTTCGGTGAGGTAGAAGCGCACCGCGAACTGCGGATAGCGGTCGCGCAGGTTTTGCAGCAGGTTGCGCGCATCGCCGAGCCGGTTCATGCGGCCGAGGACCAGCGCACGGCGCGTTGCGGCATCGAGCGTCGCCGGGCCGTGCGCTACGCGCGCGTAATAGGTCAGCGCCTGCACGTAGTCCTGGCGGGCTTCGGCGATGCGGCCGAGCTGCATCGCCGCCTCGCTGGCGCGCGGCCCGTCGAGCAGCGGCTGCAGATGCGTGGTCGCGGTTTCGTGGTCGCCTTCGTTGAACGCGAGCACGCCCAGGGCGTAGTGGGCGTCGACGTTCTGCTTGTCGAGCTTGAGGATTTGCTCGAGCTGCCGGCGCGCGGCGGCGCGCTGGCTGTTCTCCAGCAGCAGTTTGGCGTAGCCCATGCGCAGCTCCACCGCTTCCTTGCCCTTGGGCAGGAGCTTTTCGAGCTGGGCATCGGCCTCGTCGATGCGCCCCTGCTGGGCCCAGATGCCGATCAACAGAAGCGTATGGTCGCGGTCCTTCGGATCGAGCGACTGCGCCTTCGCGGCGGCGGCTTCGGCCAGATCCAGGCGCTTGAACTGCAGCGCGAGCACGCCCAGCCCGTGATGCGCCCCGGCGTTGTCGGGCCATTGCGCGACCAGCTGCTGCATCACTGCGAGCGCCGCGTCGGCGCGCTCGCGCCCGGCCTGCGTCAGGACCTGCGCGACGTGCAGAAATCCGTCGCCGATGCCGCCCGGATGTCCCTCGATCAGCGCCCGCGACTGCTCCAGCGTCGTCGTCAGGTCGCCGCGCCGCACCGCCAGGCTGGCGATGACCTCGCGCGGATCGGCGGAGTCCGGCTCCAGCGCCTGCCAGCGCTTGGCCGCAGTCAGCGCCAGATCCTCGTCGCGCGCGGCCACTGCAAACGCGGTGGCGCGCTGGGCCAGCGCAACATCGTCGACGATCTCGAGGGCGGCGAGAAATTCGCGCGCCGCCAGCTGCGGCTGGTCGCGTCCGGCGGCCATTTCGCCGGCCATGATGTGGTACTGGGCACGGGCGTCGGCGGACTGCAAGGGCTCGGCGGGGGCGCCGCCGGCGCGGATTTCGAGGTCCTGTTGCGCCGGCTGGTCGGCTGCCGCAGGAACAACCGGTGGCGTCAGCGCGCAGCCGCCGCCGACAAGTGTCGACAGTATGGCCAGGGTGGGGAGTAACGCACGGAGGGGTGGCTGCACGGCGGTATCTTCTGGTGATCCTTAGAAGGACATTATTCCGGAACCGGCAGTTCCATGCGCTGTGCGGCGCCGCCAGACGGACTTTCGGTGCAGCGCAGGCGCGCGCCGGAGGCTAAAATCGCCGCCAAGAATCACCGGATCAACATGGCTCTCGTCACCCTGGGTCTCAGCCATCATCGCGCGCCTGTCGAGGCGCGCGAGCGCGTGGCGTTCACGGAGACGGACCTGCCCAACGCGCTGCAACGCTTGCGCGCGCTGCCGGGTATCAGCGAGGCCGCGATCCTGTCGACCTGCAACCGCACCGAGATCATCGCGGTGACGGCGATCGAGGAGGAGTCGCGCGTGCTCGAATGGTGGCGGCGCGAACGGCAGGTGCCCGAAGGCTATATCGAGAAGTACCTGTACACGCATCGCGACATCGGCAGCGTCACGCACAGCCTGCGCGTGGCTTCGGGACTCGACTCGCTGGTCGTCGGCGAGCCGCAGATCCTCGGCCAGATGAAACAGACGTTCACCATCGCCAGCGAAGTGCGCGCGCTGGGGCCGGTGCTCGGACGGCTGTTCCAGCACGCCTTCGCGGTGGCCAAGCTGGTGCGTTCGCAGACCGAGATCGGCGCGCACCCGGTGTCGGTGGCCTACGCAGCGCTGCAGATGGCGCGGCGGATCTTTACCGACCTGCACAGCCAGACGGCGCTGCTGATCGGCGCCGGCGAGATGATCCAGCTGGTCGGCCGGCACCTTCAGCAACATGGGGTCGGCCGCATCGTCATCGCCAATCGCAGCCTCGAGCGTGCCGAGAAGCTGGCGCGCGAGCTGCACGGCTATGCGATCAGCCTCAACGACCTGACCAGCTATCTGGGCGACGCTGATCTTGTCGTGTCGTCGACTGCCGCGCGCGGCTACATCATCGACCGCGAAGCGATGCAAAGGGCTGCGCAGACACGCCGGCGCAAGCCGGTGTTCATGATCGACCTGGCCGTGCCGCGCGACATCGACCCGCGCATCGCCGACATCGAGGACATCTATCTTTACAGCATCGACGACCTGCGCGGCGTCATCGCCGAGAACCTGAAGCGGCGCGAGGACGCGGCGCGGCAGGCGGAGGTGCTGGTGCAGACGCAGGCGGAGGAGTTCTCGCGCTGGCTGGAGAGCCGCGATTCCGCGTCGACCATCCAGGCGATCCGCGCCCATGCGCGCGCGAGCCGCGACGAGGTGCTGGAGAAGGCCCGGCGCCGCCTCGCGTCCGGCGAACCGGCCGAAGAAGTCCTGGCGTTCGTCGCCGACACGCTCAGCAACAAGATCCTGCACGCGCCGTCGCAGGCGCTGCGCCGTGCCGATGCGGTCGAACAGGCCCTGCTGCTCAATGCCGCGCGGCGCTTGTTCGATTTGCCGGAAGAGTAGGCGGACCTCGCCGAGTGGTTCGCGCGGCGGGACGATGGGCTTCGCTGGCGCTCAGCCCATCCTACAATTCAAGAAATGAAATCCTCCCTGATTGCCAAGCTGGAGCAGATGGTCGAGCGGCGCGAAGAAGTCGCGCGCGAGCTCAGCGACCCCGCGGTGATCGGCGACACTGACAAGTTCCGGCGCTTGTCGCAGGAATACGCGCAGCTGGGCCCCGTGGTCGAGGCCTTCAGCGCGCACCGCGACGCGCTCAGGACCCTGGGCGATCTGGAGCAGATGCGGCGCGATGCCGACGCGGAACTGCGTGCGATGGCCGAGGCCGAGCACCCGCAGGCCAAGGCGCAGGTCGAATCGCTGGAAAGCCGGCTCCAGGGCTATCTGGTGCCGCGCGATCCGCTCGACAACAGCAACGTCTTTCTTGAAATCCGCGCCGGCACCGGCGGCGACGAGGCAGCGATCTTCGCCGGTAATCTGTTCCGCATGTATTCGCGCTACGCGGAATCGCGCGGCTGGACCGTCGAAGTGCTGTCGCTCAGTGAAGGCGAGCATGGCGGTTACAAGGAGATCATCTCGCGTGTGATCGGTTTCGGCGCCTATTCGCAGCTCAAGTTCGAGTCCGGGGCGCACCGCGTGCAGCGTGTGCCGGAAACCGAGGCGCAGGGCCGCATCCACACCTCGGCGGCCACGGTCGCGGTGCTGCCGGAGATCGAGGAATCGCAGTTCGAGATCAACCCGGCCGATCTCAAAGTCGATACTTATCGGTCGAGCGGCGCCGGCGGTCAGCACGTCAACAAGACCGAGTCGGCGATCCGCATCACGCACATTCCCACCGGCGTTGTCGTCGAATGCCAGGAAGAGCGCTCGCAGCACAAGAACCGCGCCAAGGCACTGGGCCTGCTGCAGGCGCGCCTGCTCGATGCCGAGCGCAGCAAGCAGTCGGCGCAGATGGCGGCGCAGCGCAAGCAGCTGGTCGGCAGCGGCGACCGCTCGGAGCGCATCCGCACCTATAACTTCCCGCAGGGACGGGTGACGGACCACCGCATCAACCTGACGCTGTACCAGCTCGACCGCGTGATCGAAGGCGCTCTCGATCCGGTGATCCAGCCGCTGCTGGCCGAGCACCAGGCCGAGCAGCTGGCCGAGCTCGGTGAGACGTGAAGCTGGGCGAAGCGCTGATGGCGGCGCAGGCGCGCATCGCGGCCTGCAGCGACAGCCCGCGGCTCGACGCCGAACTGTTGCTCGGTCACGTGCTCGGACTGGGGCGTGCTCAGGTGTTTGCGCGCCTGCACGACGAACTGCCTGCGGCTGAAGCACAGGAGTTCGAGGCGCTGGTCGCGCGCCGCGCGCGCGGCGAGCCGGTGGCTTATCTGACCGGCGAGAAGGGCTTCTGGTCACTCTGCCTTGCGGTGACGCCGGCGGTCCTGGTGCCGCGACCGGAGACCGAGTTGCTGGTCGAATGGGGACTCGACATCATCGCGGCGGGTCGCGCGCCGTGCATCGCCGACCTGGGCACCGGCAGCGGCGCGCTGGCCTTGGCGCTGGCCAGCGAGCGCGCCGACGCGCAGGTCGACGCGACCGATGCCTCGTCCGCCGCCTTGGACGTTGCGCGGGCCAACGCCGAGCGCCTGGACCTGCGTCAGGTCCGGTTTCATCAGGGGCACTGGTTCGATGCACTGCCGGGCCGCCGCTATGATCTGATCGTGTCGAACCCCCCGTACATCGCCCACGACGATGCGCATCTGGCGACGTTGCGTCACGAGCCGCTGACCGCCCTGACCGACGGCGCCGACGGTCTCAGCGCGCTGCGCGAGATCGTCGCCGGCGCGGCCGGGCACCTGAACGATGGCGGCTGGCTGCTGGTCGAGCACGGCTACGACCAGGGCGCTGCGGTCCGCGAGCTGTTCGCGCGCGCCGGTTTCGGCAACATCTCGACGCGCCGCGACTATGGCGGCAACGAACGCGCGACCGCGGGTCAACGAGCGCCGGAGCACGCATGACGGATTTTTCGCGCTACAGCCGCCAGGTGATCCTGCCCGAGGTCGGCGTCAACGGGCAGGCGCTGCTGCGCGACTCGACGGTGCTGATCATCGGCCTGGGCGGGCTCGGCTCGGTTGCTGCGCAGTACCTGGCCGGGGCCGGTGTCGGATGCCTGCTGCTGGCGGACCGCGATCGGGTCGAGGCCAGCAATCTGCAGCGGCAGACCTTGTACCGCCAGGCCGATGTCGGCCACGCCAAGACCGAAGCCGCGGCGGCGCAGCTCGCGGCCTTGAATCCCGAGGTCGAGATTCAACGCTTCGACGCGGAAGCCTGGCCCGCGGCCGTGGCAAGGGCGGATGTTGTTCTCGATTGCACCGACAACTTCCCGACCCGCTATGCGGTCAATGGCGCCTGCGTGCGCGCACGCAAGCCACTGGTCAGCGGCGCGGCGATCCGCTTCGAAGGCCAGCTCGCGGTGTTCGATCTGCGCCGCGGCGGTCCCTGCTATCGCTGCCTGTATCCCGACACCGGCGACGCGGCCGAGCGTTGCGAGGAGGCCGGCATCCTCGGGCCGGTCGTGGGGACGGTCGGCTGTCTGCAGGCGCTGGCGGCGCTGCAGCTGTTGCTCGGCATCGATGCGCAGTCCGCGCGCCTGCAGCGCTGGGATGCGCGGCAGATGCAATGGCGCTCGCATAAGATCGCCGCAGACCCGGAATGTCCGGTGTGCGGAGGCACGCATGTCTGAACAAGTGCTGGTGATGCCGCGCCGGTTGGCGATCGAGATCCTGCATGCGGCGCAGATCGCGCAGCCCGAGGCGATCCTTGGCGTGGTCGTGGCGCGCGCCGGCGAGCCGGCCGCTTACCGATCCGACGGCGAGGCGCTGCGCTCGGGCGAACAGCGCTGGGCCAAGCTGTGGTCGCATCCCCGATCCGCGGCGGTGCCCAGCGTCGACGAACTGGCCGACGGTGGTCTGAGCCTGATCGTGTCGCTCAACACCAAGGGGGTGCTGGAGATGCGTGCCTGGCGTCTCGACGGCTCGCAGGCGCGCGAACAGGTTCTGAAAATCCGCGACTGATGCATGGCCGGCGGCCGCGAAAGGCCGCCGCGGGCGCCGTTCGTCGCTGCCGTGGCCGCGCACGGCCGGCCTGTTCGCGCAACCCGCCCGGGGTGCGCCATATTCACCGTCGAGTCCCGGGCGCTTCGTCGGCCGAGCTGAGAATCTTGTTCAGTCTGGTTGGGTACGCGCAGATTTTGTTATATTTATCACAGTCCTGAATCACAATCTTAAAGTCGATCATCGATATTCAGTCCATGGATGATGCAACGGTTCTGCGGGATCTGACGGCCCCGTTCGACGACGCGCACGCGGCGTCGGTGCTGCGGCAGTTTCCACAGCCCCTGGCGCTGCTGGAGCCGGCCGGTATGCGCATCACGCTCGTGAGCCGGGCGCTGGCCGATCGGTGCGGACTGAGCGAACAGGAGCTGAGCGCGCTCAGCTGGCCGCAGTTGCAGGAACTCTATGTCGAGTCCGTCGATCCGGCGGCCCTGAGCGCAGCCTGCGCACACCTGCATCCCATTGAAGTCGAAGGGCGTCAGGCCTTGCTGTGGCTGGCCGACCATTGTGCCGGCGAGCACAGTCTGTCCGCGCGCGACGAGCTCACCGGCCTGCTGTCGCGGCGCATGTTCGACGCGCGCCTGCGGCGCTTCCTGACCGCGCAGAGCGACGGTGTGCTGATCCGTCTTGAGGTCGATCAGTTCAAGCTGATCAACGATGCCTTCGGCAGCGAGGCCGCCAACCATCTCATTGCGCGACTCGGGCAGCTGATCACCGAAGTCGTGCGCGACGAGGATGAACCTGCCCGTCTGGGCGGCGACGAATTTGCGATCGTGCTCGAGCACGCCGATGCAGAACGCGCATGGCAGGTCGCCGAGCGTGTGCGCCTGCAATGTGCGGCGCAGGGTTTCGAGTGGAGCGGCCGTGCGTTCGGCGTGACGCTGAGTGCCGGTGTCGCCACTTTTGCCGATGCCTATCACGACCAGGCGGAATTGATGTCGGCCGCAGCGACTGCGTGCGAGGCGGCCAAGGCGCGCGGTCGCAACCGCATCGAGATTTACCGGCGCGAGGACCGCGAGCTCAACCGTTTGCGCGGAGAACAGTCCTGGGGCGCACGCGTGCTCGACACGCTGGAAGCGAACCGCTTTGCGTTGTACCGGCAGCGCATCGACCCGCTGTGCGCAGCCGCCGGCAAGGCGCATTTCGAAGTGCTGCTGCGCGTGCGCGGCGTCTCCGGCTGGACCCCGCCCAGCGAGTTCGTCGCCGCCGCCGAGCGTTACGGCCTGATGCAGCAGGTCGACCGGCGCGTGATTGCCAGGGTGCTGCGCGAGCTGTCGCGCCTGCCCGCGGCCGAGCGGCCGGTACTGGCGATCAACCTGTCGGGGCACAGCCTCGGCGACCAGGGCCTGGCAACCTACATCGCCCGCGTGCTGGAGCAGAACGAGGTTGCGGCGCAGAACATCTGCTTCGAAATCACCGAGACCGCGGCCATCGCCAACACCTCGCGCGCGGTCGCGCTGGTCACGGCGCTCAAGGAGCTGGGCTGTACGGTGGCGCTCGACGACTTCGGTGCCGGCATGTCCTCGTTCAGCTACCTGAAATCGCTGAGCGTCGACGTGCTCAAAATCGACGGCAGCTTCGTGCGCAATGTCGCCAGCGACGAAGTCGACGCGGCGACGGTCGAGAGCATGGTGAAGATCGCGCGCCTACGCGGCCTGTCCACGGTTGCGGAATGCGTCGAGGACGCCGGCACCCTGCAGCGCCTTGCCGAGCTGGGCGTGGACTACGCGCAGGGTTTCCATCTGCATCGCCCGGAGCCGTGGTCCCTGCCTTAGGGCATCGACGGTTCGGGGGTTTTTTCGTCGACCGGCGCGCTGCCCTACAATTCGCGCCTCTTCTCTCTGCCCCCCCCCGCCCGCATGCGCCTGTCCAAGCTTCCACTGCACACCACCAAGGAAACGCCCGCCGACGCCGAAGTCGTCTCGCACCAGCTGATGCTGCGCGCCGGCTTCATCCGCAAGCTTGGCGCCGGCCTGTACACCTGGCTGCCGATCGGCCTGCGCGTGCTGCACAAGATCGAGGCGATCGTGCGCGAGGAAATGGATCGCGCCGGCAGCAACGAGGTGCTGATGCCGTCGGTGCATCCGGCCGAGTTGTGGCAGGAATCCGGGCGCTGGCAGCAGATGGGCGACGAGATGCTGCGCTTCAAGGACCGCCACCAGAACGAGTTCGCCTACGGCCCGACCCATGAGGAAGTGATCTGCTACCACTTCCGCCAGGATTTCCGTTCGTACCGCCAGCTGCCAGTCAGCTTCTACCAGATCCAGACCAAGTTCCGCGACGAGCGCCGGCCGCGCTTCGGCGTGATGCGTGCGCGCGAGTTCATCATGAAGGACGCCTACTCCTTCCATGTCGATCGCGAAGGCCTGGCGGCCGAGTACATGAACATGCGCGAAGCCTACACGCGCATCTTCACGCGCCTGGGCGTCGACTTCCGCATCGTCAAGGCGGATTCCGGCAACATCGGCGGCTCGGCCTCCGAGGAGTTCCACGTTCTCGCCGGTTCCGGCGAGGATTTGCTCGCGGTATCCGACATCGGCCCGTACGCCGCCAACGTCGAGGCCGCCGAGTGCCTGCCGTCGAAGACGCCGCGTGCCGCGTCGAGCGCGACGCTGGAGAAGGTGGCGACCCCGGGCCAGAAGACCTGCGAGCAGGTGTCGAAATTCCTCGACGTGCCGCTGACCGGCAAGGTCAAGCTGCTGGTTGTCAACGGCGCCGACGGCGGGCTGGTCGGCATCGCTTTGCGCGGCGATCACCAGCTCAACGAAGTCAAGGCGGCGAAGCACCCGAAGCTCGCGAGCCCGCTGGCGATGGCCGATCCCGACGCGGTGCAGAAGGCGTTCGGCTGCGAAGTGGGCTACCTCGGGCCGGTGCAGTGCCCGATCCCGGTCATCGCCGACCACGCGGCCACGGCCATCGCCGACTTCGTCTGCGGCGCGAATCAGAACGACCATCACCTGCGCGGCGCCAACTGGGGCCGCGATTGCGCCGAGCCCGAGACCGCGGACCTGCGCACGGTCACCGAGGGCGATCCCAGCCCGGATGGCGTCGGCCGGATCCGCTTCTATCGCGGCATCGAAGGCGGCCACATCTTCCAGCTCGGTCGCAAATACACCGAGGCGATGGGATTGTCGGTGCTCGACGAGAAGGGGCAGGCGGTCGTGCCGGAGATGGGTTGCTACGGCGTCGGCGTGACGCGGCTGGCCGCGGCGGTGATCGAGCAGTCGCACGACGCCAACGGCATGATCTGGCCGGACGGCATCGCGCCGTTCCGCGTGATTCTGTGCCCGATCGGCATGGACAAGTCGGAAACCGTGCGCGTCGCCGTCGAGACGCTGTACGAGGAGTTGGCCGCGGCGGGTGTCGAGGTGTTGCTCGACGATCGCGGCAACCGGCCCGGCGCCATGTTCGCCGACGCCGATCTGGTCGGCATCCCGCACCGCATCGTCATCGGCGATAAGGGCCTCGCCCACCAGCAGTTTGAATACAAGCATCGCCGCGCTGACAAGGCCGAGATGATCGCGGCGACGACCGCGGCGGTGCTGGAGAAGCTGGGAAGCTAGGCGATGTCGTCATCGGGGGACTCATACGACGAACCTGTAGGAGCGGCCCATGGCCGCGATTCGTTTCGTGCGGCGTGCGCGCCGCATCGCGGCCATGGGCCGCTCCTACAGTCGCTGATGCTGGGTCTGCTGATCTGGCCGGTGCTTTCGCATGCCGCGCCGATCGAGGCGCCGGAGCCGGAGCTGCGCGATCTGCTTGCGCATACCATCGGCGCGGCCGACAGCTTCGAGCATCGCTTCGACGCCGAGGTCTGGCTGGTCGACATGTCCTCGCGTATGCAGCGTTACGTGGGTGAGGACGCGCAGCGGCTGGAGTTGCTGCGTTTGGTGCACAGCGAGGCGCGGCGCGCCAAGCTGTCGCCGGAGCTGGTGCTGGCGGTGATCGAGGTCGAAAGCCGTTTCGACCGTTACGCACTGTCGGTTGCCGGCGCGCAGGGCCTGATGCAGATCATGCCGTTCTGGCTCAAGGAAATCGGCCGGCCCGACGACAACCTGTTTCACGTGCGCACGAACCTGCGCATGGGTTGCACGATCCTGAAGTACTACCTCGATAAGGAACACGGCAACCTGGTCAATGCGCTGGCGCGCTACAACGGCAGCTACGGGCGCATCGACTATCCGTCGAAGGTGATCGAATCGCTGAATCGGCGCTGGTACCGAGGATAGTTCGCGTTACGGCAGAACCAGATAGGTCGGCAGCCAGCCCATCGCGTGGGCGCCGCCGATCAGCGCCATCACGCCGGCGGCCCAGACGAACCACAATGCGTCGAGCAGGTGTTTGCGGAACATCTTCGGGCGCACCTCGTACTCTTCGGGCTCGACCAGCTGGCTGAAGCGCGGGAGAAAGCGTGGCACCCTGGCGACGTAGTCGAGCCAGGCCTGACCGTGGATCTTCTGCAGGCGCCTTTCCTCGGTGAGGATCACGCCCGGATAGGTGATCGCAAACAGCACGGCAATCAGCGCGCCCATGGTCAGCGTCGCCGAGGTCAGACCGACGCCGACGCCGCCGAGCGAGCTGAAGAAGTACAGCGGATTGCGGCTGGTCGAATACGGGCCGGTGGTCAGCAGCGTCTGGTTCTTGTAGCCGACAATGTAGAGGTTGCACCACAGGCGGCCGACCATCGCGACGCCGATCAACACCAGTCCGAGCGCCACCAGGCTGCTGCCGAAGAAGGCCGCGCCGCCGGTCCAGGCGCTGCCGGACACGGCGATCAGGGCGAGCACACCCGCAACCATCAGGCGGGACAGCAGGATGCGGTGACGCTCGATGAACTGCTGCAAGAGATTCCCCCGAATTCAAACGCTCATTGTAGCGGGTCGTTTGTAAAGGTTCGGTCAATTCCGCGATCGCCAGTCGGCAAGTCCCTTGGCCGCCTGCGCCTGAACCTTGCGCTTCAGGAACCCGGTGCCGCCGAGCAGCTTGCCGGGCAGCCCCAGCGCCTGCGCGGCCCAGCGATGGAAGTCGAAGCGATCGACATGCCGCAGGATCAGGCCGTCGCGGAACTCGAATTCGGCGTCGATGACGTTGTGCACCGGCCGGCCGCTGGCGCTGAAGGTGTACCAAGCTTCCCAGTGCGCGCTGCCGCGACTGCCGTCGGCGCGCACGTCGCGAAAATCGACGCGCAGATCCTTGCCGCGCGCACACAGCATCGACCACATCGCGCGCACGCCCGCCGCGTCGAGCCCGGGGAAGGCCGGATCGTCGAAGCGTGCCTGATCGTGATAGCAGCGGCCCATGGCTGCCGCGTCGCGCTGCTGGAACGCGGTGTAGAAGCGTTCGATGATCTCGGTCTCTCTGGACATGCGTTCTCCCCCGGGAGTGTTGGACCTCAAGAACCCGCTTCGCGGATTTCGCCGATGCGGATCGTCGGACTGCGAAAGCTGCGTGCGCGCTCGACTGCCTCGACGACTTCGCCGACGGTCGGATTGCTGCGGATGCGCAGGCGCTGACCGCTGCGCAGCTGGTTCGGATCCTTGAGTGTGTCCAGATTCGCGTCCCAGATCAGCGGCCACAGATACGAATTTCCGTAGACCTCCGGCCGGCCGGAAATGATCCACAAACTGTCGCCGGCGGCGACGACGTAGCGCTGCGTCGCCTCGGCCAGCTCCTGGTTCAGCGCCCGCAGCAGCGTCCAGGCGCGGCTGCCCTGGCGCGCGGCGAGCGCAACTTCGGCACTGCGCAGCCGTTCGAGCTGGGCATCGCTCAAGCCGGTGTAGGTCTGCACCTTCTGCAGCTCCAGCTCGGCGCGCAGCAGATCCTGCGCATCGAGCGCGTCGCCGGAACGGCGTGTGACCTCCGCCGACAGCCGCCGCATGTTCGCAGCGTCCTGCGCCGCCGCGGCCGACTCGGCGTCGTCCAAGAGCGCGCGCAGCTCCCCGGCTTCGGGCCAGTCGGCCAGCGTGCGGCGCGCTTCGTCGTAGCGGCTGCGCGCCTGTTGCAGCGGGCTGATGTCGATGCTGCCGAGGATGGCGCGCGGTTGCGGAGCCGCTGCGACCGGTGTCGGTGGGGGTGTCGGCCGGACTGCGGGCCGGGCGGCGGGGGTCGCCGGTGGCCGCGTCGTGGCCGGGATCCGGTGCAGACCGCAGCCGGCGAGCAGGCAGGCACCGACCACGGCGATCGTCATGGGGTGGGAGATCATCGTGCAGACCCTACAATACCGGCCCTGTTTTTGAAATCGATGCCGAGGTCGCTTTGGCCGAGATTCTGGTTCTGTATTACTCGCGGCACGGGTCGGTCGCGCAGATGGCGCGTTTGATCGCGCGCGGTATCGAGTCCGTACTCGGTGCATCGGCGCGGCTGCGCACGGTGCCCCCTGTGAGCGTGAATCACGCCGAGCGCGGACCAGAGATTCCCGTGGACGGGCCGCCGTACGCGAGCACCGACGATCTGCGCGAATGCGATGGTCTGGTGCTGGGCAGTCCGACGCGTTTCGGCAACATGGCCGCACCGCTCAAGTTCTTCCTCGACGGCACCTCCGACCTGTGGCTGTCGGGCGCATTGGCCGGCAAGCCGGCTGCGGTGTTCACTTCGACCGGTACGCTGCACGGCGGCCAGGAGACGACCCTGCTGTCGATGATGCTGCCGCTCATGCATCACGGCATGCTGCTCGTCGGCCTGCCGTACACGCAGCCCGAGCTCAGCAGCACGCGCTCCGGCGGTACGCCCTATGGCGCCAGCCATCACGCCGGAGTCGGCCGCGAGACCTTGCCGATCAGCCGCGACGAGGCGGCGCTGTGCGAAGCACTGGGCCGACGGGTCGCCGAGACTGCCGTGAAACTGCGCGCATGAGTCCGTCGATGCCACGACCGCTGAGCCAATACGCCAAGGGCGTCGGACTGGCCGCACATCTGCTGCTGATGCTGGTGCTGGTGGTACAGAACAGCAGCTTGGCGTGGCTGGCCGCGCTGCTGCTGGTGCCGCCGCTGCCGGGACTGGTGCGTGGCCGCCTCTACACCTACCAATGGGCCAGCATGCTCGTGGTGTTCTACTGCGCGATGTGGCTCGCCGAGGGCTGGTTCGATCGCGGCGGACGTACACTCGCGTTCTCGATCGCGGCGCTCGCGGCCGTCGACTTCGTCAGCCTGGTCCTGTACGTGCGCCTGCGGAAGCGAGAAGCGCCTGCGCCAGTGGCAGGGTGACGCGGCGTTTCGCGGTCAACGAGCCGCGGTCGAGCACATCCAGGGCATCGAGCAGGCTGGCGACGTCGCGCGCCTGCGTGTTGAGCAGCCAGCGGATCACTTCGGCGGGCAGATCGAGTCCGCGCTTCTGCGCGCGCAGCTGAAGCAGCTGCGCGCGCTGCGCATCGTCGAGCGGCCTGAGTCCGAGGACCAGGCACTGGCTCAAGCGCGTGCGCAGATCGCCCAGCGCGATGTCGAGCCGTTCCGGCCCGGCGTCGGCCGACAGCGCGAAACGCCGGCCGCTCGCGCGCAGCGCATCGGTCAGGCGCAGGAGGGCGATGCACCAGGCGCGCTCGGCGAGCACGTTATCGATGTCGTCGAGGTACAGGCCCGGCGCCGCGGCGTAGCCGTCGAGGATGTCGGGCCCGAAGGCCGCTGCCTCAGCCAGCGACAGATAGGCGCCGCCGTGCAGCCGGCAGGCGGCTTGCAGCAGATGGGTGCGGCCGCTGCCGCAGGGGCCGTAGAGCAGGACCGGCTGCTGCAGTTCGCGCAGGGCGGTGACGGCCTCTGCGTTGGGGCCGGCGAAATAGCTGTCGAAACTCGCCGCATCGCGCAGCTGCACGGCGAGCGGAAGCTGCGCGCCCTTCATGCGTCGCCGGCGTTGTTTTCGGCGGGCGGCCCGGCAGACGATGCTTCGGCAGGTGCGGCGTGCCGGTACAGCGCGCTTTGCAGCCACTCGGTCTTGGCGTGGCGCAGCATCACCGCGATGGCCGCGGCACCGGGCAGCGCGAGCAGCACGCCGACGAAACCGAACAGCTGGCCGCCGGCCATCAGCGCGAAGATCACCGCGACCGGATGCAGGCCGATGCGGTCGCCGACCAGCGTCGGCGTCAGCCACCAGCTCTCGAGGATCTGGCCGATGCCGAACACGACCGCGACCCAGACCAGCGGCAGCAGCGCCTGCTCCTGCGCCAGCATCGCCACCATCGCTGCGACGAAGCCGACGACGAAGCCCAGGTAGGGCACGAAGCTGAGCAACCCCGCGGCGAAGCCGATCACCAGCGCCAGATTGAGCCCGGCGATGCCCAGGCCGACGCTGTACAGAACGGCCAGCGCGAACATCACCGTCAGCTGGCCGCGGACGAAGGAGCCCATGACCTCGTCGGTCTCCTGCGCCAGTAGTCTCACGCGCGGCAGATGGCGCGGCGGAATCATGCGCCCGATCCACGCGACGAGGTCGTCCCAGTCACGCAGCAGGTAGAAGGTGACGATCGGCACCAGCAGCAGGTTGGCGACCAGCGCGGCCAGCAGCGCGCCCGACTGCGAGACCTGCGCCCAGGCGATGCGCGCCAGATTGCCGGCGCCGGACCAGTGTTCGGTGACGATCGACTTGAGCCCCGAGGCGTCGAGACGGACGCCCTCGGGCAGGCGGATGCCGAGCCAGGGCAGCGCCGTGTTCTGGATCCAGGCCAGCCACTCCGGGATGTTCTGCAGCAACGCGACGGTCTGCTGGTACAGCAGCGGCGCAACCAGAATCAGCGCCACCAGGCCGATCAGCGCCAGCACCACGAACACCAGCACGACGCCCAGCGTTCGCGACAGTCCGATGCGCTGCAGGCGGTCGACGATCGGGTCGCCGAGGTACGCAAGGCCGGCGCCGATCGCGAAGGGCGTCAGCATCGGTGCCAGCAGCCAGAAGAAAATGAGCAGTCCAAGCCCGGCGGCGTACCAGGGCCAGTGCGCGCGTAGATCAGGGGTCATGGCAGCGGTGAATGGATGACGCGATATGACAGCGCGCCGACGTCGGCGGATTCGCGCGTCAGCAGGCCGGTCGTGAGCAGGGCGCCGCTCAGGCGGCCGGCACCGCCTTCGGCGCGCACGTGCAGGTCGAGACGGTCGCCTTCGGCCATGTAGGGCATCACCGCACGTACGCCGGGCAGTGCGCGCACGGCACCCACGATCTGTGCATAGCGCTGCGCGCTGTCGAGTCCGGCAATACGCAGGTTGACCTCCTCGACCTGCGCCGCCTGCACGCCCCAGACCGGCAGGCCGAGGGCCTTGAGCCGGCTCTCGAGCGCGCGCCCGTCGAATCCGGCGACGAGCACCAGGCTGCCGTCCGGCTCGCGCTCGTAGCCGTAGCGCTGGACCAGCTGCTGCGCGCGGCCGAGCAGATCGGAGGCAGCGAACTCCGCGTCGTCGCCGCTGACGCGGACGATGACCGTGCGCAGCGCCTCGCGCAGCGCGGTTTCGCGCAGCGCCGGCGACTGGTCGGCCACCGCAACGCGCGCCTCGTAGGGCTGCACGGCGGTGGGCACCTGGGCGGCGCCGACGCCTGACCAGAGCAGGGCAAAGACGGTGAGGAGAACGCGCATTCGCGGAATTATCCGGTGCGGACCGCTAGAATAATAGCCATACCAGTGCGGCCCGCTCGATCCCGTCAGGCGGGCCGCATGCGTTCTGGCGCGCGCCCGCAGCGGGCGCCCCATCTACAGGCAGCCATCCGCAGGCAGACACTCATGAGCAAGAAAACCGGGCTGACGTATCGCGACGCGGGCGTGGACATCGACGAAGGCGATGCGCTGGTCGACGACATCAAGAAAATCGTCAAGTCGACGCAGCGTCCGGAGGTGCTGGCCGGCGTCGGCGGGTTCGGTGCGCTGGTCGGCCTGCCGAAGAAGTACAAGAATCCGGTGCTGGTCAGCGGCACCGACGGCGTCGGCACCAAGCTGATGCTGGGCATCG
Source organism: Sinimarinibacterium sp. (assembly GCA_041659605.1). Classification (GTDB taxonomy): domain Bacteria; phylum Pseudomonadota; class Gammaproteobacteria; order Nevskiales; family Nevskiaceae; genus Solimonas. Next base: position 17,895 of record JBAZXW010000004.1, read on the forward strand.
AGACCGGCAGGATCGAGGGTCTCGGTCAGGACCTGGTCGGCATGTGCGTCAACGACGTGCTGGTCTCCGGCGCGGAGCCGCTGTTCTTCCTCGACTACTACGCGACCGGCAAACTCGACAAGCGCGTCGCCGCGCAGGTGATCAAGGGCATCGCCCAGGGCTGCAAGCTGGCCGGTTGCGCGCTGGTGGGCGGCGAGACCGCCGAGATGCCGGGCATGTACCCGCCCGGTGATTTCGATCTCGCGGGTTTCTGTGTCGCCGTCGCCGAGAAGAGCAAGCTGGTCGACGGCAGCAGGATCCGCCGCGGCGACGTGCTGATCGGCCTGCCATCCAGCGGCCCGCACGCGAACGGCTACTCGCTGATCCGCCGCATCCTCAAGCTGCGCAAGACGCGCCTCGACCAGGCTTTCGGCCGCGGCACGCTGGCCGATGCGCTGATGGCGCCGACGTCGATCTACGTCAAGCCGGTGCTCAAGCTGCTGGAGGCGGGCATTGCCGTGCGCGGCATGGCGCACATCACCGGTGGCGGCATTACCGGCAATCTGCCGCGCTGCTTTCCCAAGGGCATCGGCGCGGTGATCGATACCGACAGCTGGCGCCGGCCGGAGATCTTCGACTGGCTGCAAGCGCAGGGCGACGTCGACGAGGAAGAAATGCGCCGCGTGTTCAACTGCGGTCTGGGCTTCGCGCTCGTGGTGCCGCGTCTGCAGGCGGACGCGGCGATGGCGGCACTGAAGGCGTCGCGCGCCAAGCCCTGGCTGCTGGGCGAGATCACTGCCGGCAAGCAGGACGTGCGCTTCGCCTGACCCCCGTACCTGCGAGATCCGCGTTCATGAGCAGGCGCATTGCCATCCTCATCTCCGGCCGCGGGCGCAATCTGCAGGCGCTGGTCGAGGCCTGCGCCGACGGCCGCATCGAGGGCCGCATCGTCCTTGTGCTGAGCAATCGCGCCGATGCCGCCGGGCTGCAGTTCGCGCGACAGCGGGGGATCGAGACCGCGGTGTTGTCGCATCGCGAATTCGCCGATCGCGCGGCTTACGATCGCAGCCTGATGGCGGTGCTCGACCGCCGTGCGCCGGACCTCGTCGTGCTGGCCGGCTTCATGCGCATCCTCACGCCGGAATTCGTCGCGCACTATCGCGGCCGCCTGCTCAACATCCACCCGTCGCTGTTGCCGCGCTATCCCGGGCTCGATACGCACCGGCGTGCGCTCGAAGCCGGCGATGCCGAGCATGGCGCGACGGTACATTTCGTCACCGAGGATCTGGACGGCGGTCCGGCGATCGTTCAGGGCAAGTTAAACGTGCAGGCGCAGGATACCGAAGCCTCCCTCGCAGACCGCGTCATGACCGAGATCGAGCTGAAAATCTACCCACAGGCGATCGCGTGGATCGCGCGCGGCGACATCGCGCTCGACGCAGCCGGCGTGCATTTCCGCGGTCGCCACCTGCAAGCGCCGCTCGGTCTGGACGACATCGAGGATGCGTTCCGGTGAGGCGGCTCCTGCTCGCCTCCATCCTGCTGACCGCTGCTGGCGCTGCTGGCGCAGCTGGCGCGTTCGATGCGCGCGCACATCTGCAGCCGCGCCGCGACCGCTACGCCGTCGAGTGGAGCGGCATCTCTCTGGGCGAGGGGACGATCGCGCTCGCCGCAGACGGGATGGGTTGTTACCGCTACACGTCGACGACGGCGCCGATCGCCCTGGTGCGCTGGACCTACGGCTCGCCGCGCGAGGACAGCCGCTTCTGTCTGCGCGACGGGGATGTGGTCCCCGAGCAGTTCGAGTACGTCAACGACAAGCGCAGCGACGACAGTTTCCGTCTGGATTTCGACTGGCGGACCCAACAGGTCAATGCGCTCAAGGCCGGCGTGCTGACGGTGCGCGAGCTGCCCGGCACCGCGTACGACCGCTTCTCGATCCGCGAGGCAATCCGGCTGTGGGTGCTGCGCCATGTCGCGGCAGAAGCGCCGGCCGAGGCGGAGTTCGTCATGGTCGACGACGACCGCATCAAGGCCTTCCGCTTTGTGATCGTCGGCACCGAGCGGATCGACACCGCGGCCGGCCGCATCGACGCGCTGCGCGTCGAGCGCATCGACAAGAAGCGGCCGCACCACTACTGGCTGGCGCCGGATCGCGACTACATCCCGCTCAGGATCGAGCAGTTCAAGAACGGCAAGCGCGAACTGCTGATGGAGCTGGTTCAGTAGCAGGAATCAGACGGCGATCACGCCATCTTCGCGCAGCTTGTCGAGATGGCTTTCGATGTTCATCTGCGCCAGCGGCAGCAGGCGCGGATCGACGTCGGCATAGATCAGCGGCAGCATCTCGGCCACGCTGCGGCCTTCCCGGTACAGCGCCAGCACCTGCTTCTCGCGCTGTTCGCGATGGTGCAGGGTCTCGCGCAGGCGATAAGTGCCGCCCATCGCGATGCCGTGCGACGGATAGATCACCTGCGGGTCGAGCGCAATCACCTTGCGCAGCGACTCGAGATAGCGCCCCATGTGGCCTTCGGGCTTGGCGATCACCACCGTGCCCAGGCCCTGGATCAGGTCGCTGACCAGGCACCACGCGCGGTCATCCGGCATCAGCGCCAGCTGGCCTTCGTCGTGGCCGGGCACGGCATACAGGCGGACGGGGCGGCCCAGCCAGCGGCAGAGGACGTCGCCCTCCTGGTATTCATGGACCACGACGCCGTCAAAATAGCCGGGGGTCTTGGCGGCGATACGGCTTCGGGTGTCGCTCGACATGCCCATCGGCACGTCGAAGTGCTGCGCGATCCGGTTCGCGCGCTCGCGATGGTCCGGATGATGATGGGTCAGGAAGATTTCGTGGATGCCGAAGCGCTGTACCAGCCCGCACAGCCTGTCCATCTCCGCATCGTCGGCCGGCGCGGGATCGACCAGTACGCGGTGCGACTGGGAGTCGCCGATCAGGAAGCAGTTGGTGTGCTGCGCCGGCGGGATCGTGTTGGAACGCACCAGGATCTGGCGCACACCCGCGACCGATTCGATCAGCGGCAGCTCGAAGGTCTCGCGCGTCTCGAAGTGCAGACCCGGAACACTGCGCACCTGCGGATCGGCGGCCAGCGCGCGCATCACGGCAACGGTTGGTGGCGCGGCGAGCAGCGTGCCGTCGGCGTAGCGGCGCACCCATTCGTCGGGGCTGGTCCACTGCAGCTCGGCGATTTCGTGGCTGTCCGGCTTGAGCTCGGGCAGGTCCAGCAACTCGATCGCAAAGAAATGCGTGTTGAAGCGGATCGGGGCGGGGGGCGGCGTCAGCGCGATGCCGAGATGGCGCACGCTCGCGACCGTTTCAGCGGCGGCGTCGAGATCGAGTTCTTCGCGCAGTTCGCGCAGCAGTGCGCGCGCCAGACGCGGCTCGAACGGCGACCAGAGCGTGGGCGCCGCCGCGCCGTCGGCATCGGCGGCATCGACCTTGCCGCCCGGAAAGGCCCAATAGCCGGGAAAGGCCTTCATGAACGGCTGGCGGCGGGTGACAAGCACCTCGCCCTTGCAGATCAGGACGGCGGTTACGGCATCGACGATCCGGCTCATGTGCAACTACTTCTTCTCGCTCGGCTCGATGCTCTTGATTGTCATCCTGTCGCCAGCGAAGGTGATGTTCACCACGTGCCTGGGACCGTTCCAGGTCTCGGTGGTGAGCGTGAGCGCGCCGATGCCGCCGCCGGAGACGTCGTCCGGCTGGCCGAGGATCGCGTGCACCTCCTCCGGAGACATGCCGGCCTCCAGCTTGCCGTAGTTCTCCGGCGTGACCTTCGAGCATGCGCTCAGCGTCAGCAGCATCAGGGCGGCGAGGCCGGCTGGATGAAGTTTCATGAGGTCGATTTTCCTTCGGAATGGGGAGTCTGGCGGGTCGGCGGGGACATTTTGATGCGCCGGCTGGTGAATTTTGAACCAAAAGACGCGCCGGCGACATTTCCACGGTCTTTCGCATTTGCGGTCGCGGCGTGGACAATAGCGGCCTCTTCCGTCGTATCGTTGTTGCTATCTCCATGAACGCGCTCCAGGCGTGTACGCTGCTGGGCCAGTCGATCTGGCTCGACTACATCCACCGCAAGCTGCTCGACAGCGGCGAGCTGCGACGGCTGGTCGAGGAGGACGCCATCGGCGGCCTGACTTCGAATCCGGCGATTTTCGAGAAGGCGATCGGCACGACGCCGGACTACGATGCCGCGCTCGCCCGGCTGGTGGCCGCCGGCGAGCGCGATCCGGCGCGCTTGTTCGAGGCCCTCGCGCTGGTCGACATCCACGGGGCCGCCGACGTGCTGCATCCGGTCTACGAGCGTACGCAGGGCGTCGATGGCTATGTCAGCCTCGAAGTGTCCCCGCATCTGGCAATGGACACCGAGGCGACCGTCGCCGACGCGCTGCGCCTGTGGCGTGCGGTCGAGCGGCCGAATCTGATGATCAAGGTGCCGGGCACTGCGCCGGGCGTCGCCGCCGTGCGTCAGCTGATCGCGCAGGGCGTGAACGTCAACGTCACGCTGCTGTTCGCGCGCAGCGCCTATCGTGCGGTCGCCAACGCCTATCTCGACGGTCTCGAAGAGGCCGCGCGCGCCGGACTGGACCTTGCGCGCATCGCCAGCGTCGCCAGCTTCTTCGTCAGTCGCATCGACACGGCGATCGACGCGCAGATCGAGCAGCGCCTCGCGGCGGCACCGGCGCTCGCCACGCTGCGCGGCCGGACCGCAGTGGCGAACGCCAAGCTGGCCTACGGCGACTTCCAGGCACTGAGCGCGAGCGCGCGCTGGCAGTCGCTGGCCGTGCGCGGCGCACGCCCGCAGCGCCTGCTGTGGGCCAGCACCGGCACCAAGAACCCGGCCTTCAGCGACGTGCTCTACGTCGAGACGCTGATCGGTCCGCAGACCGTCAACACGGTGCCACCGGCGACGCTCAATGCCTTCCGCGACCACGGGCGCGCCGCGCTGACGCTGACCGACGATGTCGACGGCGCCCGCGCGCTCATCGAGGCGCTGGCCGGCGCCGGACTTGCGCTGGACCAAGTTACCGATCGCCTGGTCGTCGAAGGCGTCAAGCTGTTCGCAGACGCGCAGGACAAGCTGCTCGCCGCTGTTGCGGCCAAGCGTGACGCGCTGGTGCGCGCTTCCACTTGAGTGGGGAGATCCCGACGATGACCGCAATCCTGCGCGCCGAGATCCTGCCAGTCACGCCGTTCCAGCAGAACTGCTCGCTGATCTGGGATGCCGAGACCATGCGCGGCGCGCTGGTCGATGCCGGCGGCGAGCCGCAGCGCCTGCTGGACGCGGCGCAGCGCCGCGGCGTGACGCTGGAAAAGCTGCTGGTGACGCACGGCCATCTCGACCACGTCGGCGCAGTCGCCGAGCTGGCCGAACGCTTGAGTCTACCGATCGAAGGTCCGCACGAGGACGATCGTTTCTGGATCGAGCTGCTGCCCGACGCCGCGCGCCAATACGGCTTTCCGCCGGTGCGCAGCTTCACGCCGGCGCGCTGGCTGCATGATGGCGATACCGTCACGGTCGGCGATCTGAGTCTGGACGTCATTCATTGTCCGGGGCACACGCCCGGCCACATCGTGTTCCATCACGCGCCGTCGCAGCTGGCGATCGTCGGCGACGTGCTGTTCCAGGGGTCGATCGGCCGCACCGACTTTCCGCGCGGCAATCACGCCGACCTGATCCGTTCGATCCGCACGCGCCTGTTTCCGCTCGGCGACGACATCACCTTCATCCCCGGGCACGGCGCGCTGTCGACCTTCGGCGCCGAGCGCCGCAGTAATCCGTACGTCGGCGACGCCGCGTAACCGCCGTTCGCCCCGAGTGCCGCGCAGCGGCGTATCGAGGGGCCTCGCCGTCTCGATACGCGCCATCGGCGCTACTCGACGCGAACGGAGCAGATCACAGGTGCAGGCCGCACTCGGTTTTGGGTTTGCCGACCCAGCGGCCGCTGCGGCCGTCGCCGGCGACGGTGCAGTGCGTGCAGCCGATCGACGAGTAGCCCTTGGCCACGAGCGGATGGAACGGCAGCTGGTGCTCGCGGATATAGGCGTCGCGCTGCTCGCGCGTGACGTCGATCATCGGGTTGAACTTGATGATGCCGCGGCGCACCTCGAAGATTTCGAGTCCGGCGCGGTGCTCGGTCTGCCAGCGCATCAGGCTCGACACCCAGACGTGGTAGTTCGGCTTGACCGCCTCCAGCGGCTCGACCTTGTTGATCGAGCAGCAGAAATCCGGATCGCGCTGCCAGGTCTTTTCTTCCGTGGTGAAGCGGTGCTTCCAGTCTTCCGCGCGCAGATCCTCGACCTTGAGCTTGAACAGGTCGATCAGGTAGTTGCGGTAGGCGACCGTTTCCGGGAAGTGGTAGCCGGTATCGATGAAATGGATGATCTGTTCCGCACGGATGCGCGAGATGATGTGGAGAAAATACGCCGAGGTTGCCGCGAACGACGAGGTCACCAGCACCTTGCCCGGATCGAAATCGCTGTACAGGCGCTGGATGCGCTCCTCGAAATGCAGCGGCGCATAGACCGCGTTCAGCTCGGCGATTCGGCCCAGATCGAAGACGGCAGCGTGGTCGTTCAAGGCGTCGGCTGCTGACACGGGGTCGGATGCGGCGGTGGCGGCGAATGGTGTGCTGTCCATGGCCGCAGGAGTCTAGGAGCGGGGGTGCGCGCAGACAATGAAAAAGCCGCCGCGCCGGCGAAATCGAATATCTATATAGCGGGCCATATAGCGCGGGACATAGCGCGTGCCATCTCGGTTATGGGGGCGCCGCCTTCAGGGTCCGCGCTTGAAGCGGTGCAATGCGCGTCGCTGCTGCTTGGTCGGACGTTCGGTGCTGACCAGGCCTTGAGCGGACTCGCGTTGCAGTCGCTCCATCTCCCGCCGATCCCGGCTTTCCGCGGTTTCCTCGTACAGCGTGCGCGCTTCGGGCGCGCCCCGGCGCTGGTCGCTCAGACCCGACACGACGACTTCGACTTCGTCCCAGCCCTGGCGGATGCGCAGACGGGCGCCGACGGCGACCTCCTTGCTGACCTTGCTGCGGTCACCCTCATAGCGCACATGCCCGCTTTCGATGGCCTGCTTGGCCAGGTTGCGGGTCTTGAAGAAACGCGCGGCCCACAGCCATTTGTCGAGCCGCACGCGGCCGGCGGCGGCGTCCTCTGGCGCGCTCACGGCTTTTCTTGACCGAAGGGGAGTTCGAGGCCGATGCCGACTTCATAGGAACCGCGCCGCTTCTCGTCAGGATCGATGCGCGGCCAGCTGTAGCCGACGATGCCTTCGGCGTACAGCTGCCTGGGCAGCAGGGGATGGCGGTAGGTGACGCGGGTTCCATATTCGTAGAGCGGTTCCGGCGCGCCGGTGTCGCCGCGCGCGAACAGCTGGTAGGCAATGGCCCGCTCGTCGCGCAGGTTCTGGTACAGGATCAGCGCCGACAACCAGTCCATGCCCTCGGTCGACTCGCTGATCGTGCCGATCTCGCTGATGCGCAGCAGCAGCTGCGGCAGGACGATGTGGTTGTAGTCGAGACCCGCGGTCACGCCGAGGCCGTCGCGCGTGCGCCAGAACGGCGAGACGCGCAGGTACACAAGGTTCAGGTCGTCGGAATAGACGTTGTAGTGCAGGCGCGCCCGGATGAACGCGCGCGGGTTGCGCAGATTCGAGGCGCCGACCTTGATGTTGGTCTGCAGGCGTTTCGAGTCCGGCAGCGCGTAGCCGAGGCCGGCCAGCCATTCCTCGTCGTCGTCGATGCGCGGGAACTGCGAACGCAGCGCGAATCCTTCCGTGCGGTCGCGCACGAAACTGTCCTCGTCTTCGAGGCCAAAGAACGCGGACGTGCGTTCCTTGAGGTTGGGAAGTTCGAAGCGCACGCGCAGGCGTGTACGCAGGTTCGTGCCTTCGAATTGAGAGTGGGACAGGGAGGTGTCGACGTAGCCATGGGTGCGCCGTGCCGCCTCGACGTTGGCGTCGTCGCCGAACAGGCCGTCCAGCCACATCGCGGCGCGGCAGCCGGTTTCCACGAGCACCGCCTGGGTATCGTCGACCAGGGCCTCGTCCTCCGGACGCTGCGTGTGGCACGGGTGCACGAAGATTTCTTCGGCGGCCTCCGCAGCGGCCTCCGCAGCGGGTTCCGCGGCGGTCTCGGCGGCAGGCTCCGGCGCGATCGGCTGTCCGGCGCACCCGGCGACGAGCGCGGACACCAGCGACAGGGTCAGCGGCATGGCGCAACGAGCGATGGCGATCATCGCGGATGGACTCCTCTTCCCGGGGACTGCCGTCGTCGTCATTGGGTCGCCAAGTATATGAAAGCGCGGACAAAGCGACGAACGCGCTTGATTTGCAGGCGGACGACCGCATTGTAGGAGACACCCATCCGGCATAATGCCGTCAGCGTCCGCACCAGGAAATTCCGTGACCACTACCGCCGCCTCCGATCGCACCGCACCCGTTCTGCCTTTGCGGGATGTCGTGGTGTTCCCGCACATGGCGATTCCGCTGTTCGTCGGCCGCGACAAGTCGATCAAGGCGCTGACCGCCGCGATGCAGGACGACAAGCGCATCCTGCTGCTGGCGCAGCGTACCGCCGATACCGACGACCCGCAGGAAAAGGACCTTTACACCGTCGGCACGCTGGCGAGCATCCTGCAGATGCTCAAGCTTCCGGATGGGACCGTGAAGGTCCTCGTCGAGGGCCAGAGCCGCGCGCAGGTCAGCCGCTTTGACTACAGCGGCGATTTCGTCATGGCCGAGTGCCAGTCCATCGCCGACGACAAGGAGACGGTCACCGACGACAAGGAACTGGACGCGCTGTCGCGTTCGATCCTGGCCCAGTTCGAGGCCTACGCGAAGCTCAACAAGAAAATCCCGGCCGAGCTGTTGCCGTCACTGACCAGCATGGACTCGCCGGGGCGCCTGGCCGACACGATCGCCGCGCACCTGAATCTGAAGCTCGAAGACAAGCAGGAAGTGCTGGAGATCGCGACGCCCAAGGCGCGCCTGGAACACGTCATGGCGCAGCTGGAAGGCGAGATCGACGTGCTGCAGATCGAGAAGAAGATCCGCTCGCGCGTAAAGTCGCAGATGGAGAAAAACCAGCGCGAGTACTACCTCAACGAGCAGATGAAGGCGATCCAGAAGGAGCTCGGCGAGGGTGAGGAAGGGCCCAGCGAGCAGGAAGAGCTGGCGCAGAAGATTGAAAAGGCGGGCATGCACAAGGAGGCCAAGACCAAGGCCACCGCCGAGTTCAACAAGCTCAAGATGATGCCGCCGATGTCGGCGGAAGCCACGGTCGTGCGCAATTACCTCGACTGGCTGACGCAGGTGCCGTGGAAGAAGCGCACCAAGACGCACATCGATCTGGAGGCTTGCCAGGCCAAGCTCGATGCCGACCATTACGGTCTCGAGAAGGTCAAGGAACGCGTCGTCGAGTACCTCGCGGTGCAGGCGCGCATGAAGAAGCTCAAGGGTCCGATCCTGTGCCTGGTCGGTCCTCCGGGCGTGGGCAAGACCTCGCTCGGCCGCTCGATCGCCGAGGCGGTCAACCGCAAGTTCGTGCGCATGTCGCTGGGCGGCGTGCGCGACGAGGCCGAGATACGCGGTCACCGTCGCACCTACATCGGTTCGATGCCGGGCAAGATCATCCAGAACATGGCCAAGGTCGGCGTCAGGAACCCGATGTTCCTGCTCGACGAAATCGACAAGATGGCGATGGACTTCCGCGGCGATCCGTCGTCGGCCTTGCTTGAGGTGCTCGATCCGGAGCAGAACTCGACGTTCCAGGATCACTACCTCGAAGTCGAGTTCGACCTGTCCGACGTGATGTTCATCGCCACCGCGAACACGCTGAACATCCCGGCACCGCTGCTCGACCGCATGGAAGTGATCCGGCTCGCCGGCTATACCGAGGACGAGAAGGTCAACATCGCACGCCAGTACCTGCTGCCCAAGCAGATGAAGAACAATGGCGTGAAGGACGGCGAGCTGGAAATCAACGACGACGCACTGCGCGCCATCGTCCGGCTCTATACGCGCGAGGCCGGAGTGCGCAATGTCGAACGCCTGATCAGCAAGATCTGCCGCAAGACCATCAAGCAGCTGCTGACCGACAAGGATCTGAAGCGGATCGAAGTCGGGGAAGCCAATCTCGACAAGTTCCTGGGCGTGCCGCAGTTCCGCTACGGTCGTGCCGAGGAACACAACCAGGTCGGCCAGGTCACCGGACTGGCGTGGACCGAGGTCGGCGGCGAGCTGCTGACCATCGAAGCCGCGCTCGCCCCGGGCAAGGGCAAGCTCACGCAGACCGGTTCGCTCGGCAACGTCATGCAGGAGTCGATCCAGGCGGCGCTGACGGTCGTGCGCTCGCGCTCGCAGGCGCTGGGCATCGACGCGAAGTTCTACGAGTCCAACGACATCCACGTGCACGTGCCGGAAGGCGCAACCCCCAAGGACGGACCGTCGGCGGGTGTTGCGATGTGCACGGCGCTGGTATCGACGCTGACGAGCATTCCGGTGCGCGCCGACGTCGCGATGACCGGTGAGATCACGCTGCGCGGCGAGGTGCTGCCGATCGGCGGCTTGAAGGAGAAGCTGCTGGCGGCGCAGCGCGGCGGCATCCAGACCGTCATCATTCCGCACGAAAACGTCAAGGATCTGGCCGATATCCCCGACACGGTGAAGTCCAAGCTCAACATCGAACCGGTGCGCTGGATCGAGGACGTGTTGCGCATCGCGCTGGAACGTCAGCCGGAGCCGCGTCCGGTCGCCGAAGCCGTCGCGCCCAAGGATGAAGCGGCCGCTGCCGCAGACGCAGCGCGCGCGCACTGAAGAAGCTAAAGGCGCCTCAGGTCCGGAGCGGGACTTCGAGGCGCCGGCCGGGGCGGATCACCGCGTTCGCGGCGATGCCGTTGCGGTACGCCAGAGTTGTGACGCTGGTGTTGTAGCGCCTGGCGATGTGCCAGAGCGATTCGCCCGGCCGGACGACGTGAACCAGCAGGGTCTCGATCGGCCCGGGGTGGAAATCCGCCTGTGCCAGCACGCTGCGCAGTCGCGCGGCTTCAGCGCCCGGCAGCACCAGCTGCTCCTTGCCGGCGGTATTCGACAGGCTGCGCAGCCCCGGGTTGAGGGCCTGAAGCAGGGCTTCTGGAATGCCGGCGGCTTGCGCGGCCTTGCGCAGATCGAGCGGGTGGCGCAGGCGCACCAGCTCGGTGACGGGCTTGTTGGCGATCGCCGGCAGCCTGATGCCGAAGCGCTTGGGGTTCTGGATCAGCAGGCAGATGCCGGCCAGCTTGCGCGCATGATCGAAGGTTTCGCGCGGCAGCTTCAGATCCCAGAAGCCGGCGGCGCGCGGCTGTTCCTTGAGCGCTTTGGCCAAGGCGCCAGGGCCGACGTTGAAGGCTGCGATCGCGAGCCACCAGTCGCCGAACTGCTCGTACATGTCGTTGAGATGGCCCAGCGCGACGCGCGTACTGGCGATCGGATCGCGCCGGGCGTCATAGGCATCCGTGCTCGGCAGGCTGAAGCGGCGGGCGGTGACCGGCACCAGCTGCCACAGGCCGCTGGCGCGCTGCTGCGATTCGGCGCCGGGATCGAAACCGGATTCCACGGCCGGCAGCAGCGCCAGTTCGAGCGGCATGCGGCGACGTTCGGCGGCCTCGATGATGTGCCACAGCCAGGGTTCGGACCGCGCCAGCATCTTCTCGAAGGCCGCCGGATGCTGCGCGAAATGCCGTGCCCACTGTGCGGCATCGGGTCGCTGCGCGCTGTCGAGCTTCATACCGGCGACCAGACGCGGCCAGATCGGCTCGTCGGGCGACGACGCGGCAGCGGCCGGCGCAGCCAGCACGAGGCCCACGATCATGCCCGCGATGATGCGCCTGAGTTGCACGTTCAATTCCCCCCACCCCGATGCGGCACAGCCATGCCCCCACACGGCCGCCAAGGATCTGACTCTAAGCGATCGGGGCGGTGGCGGCCATTCCCCCTAAACGGGGGGGCGAGGGTCACGGCGGCGCGCGAAAGCCGTCCTTCCAGCGCCGCAGGCTGGCAAACACGGCCACGGTGTCGCCGAGCACGTCGCCGCTCCAGGCTTCGGCTGCGGCACGGACCGCCGGCTCGGCCGTGCGCAGGAACGGATTGATGCGTCGCTCCTGCGCCAGGGTCGTCGGTACGCTGGGCCGTTCCTGCGCGCGCAGCTCGCGCACCCGTGCCAGATGCGCGGCGACGTCGGCATTGCCGGGTTCGGCTGTCTGCGCGAACGCCAGATTGGCGAGCGTGTATTCGTGCGTGCAGTAGACGAGAGTGTTGTCCGGCAGCGCCGACAGCCGCGCCAGCGAAGCATGCATCTGCTCCGGCGTGCCCTCGAACAGGCGCCCGCAGCCGGCCGAGAACAGGGTGTCGCCGCAGAGCAGCACGCCGGACGTGTCCGGCGCCGCTGCGGGCGTGTAATAGGCGATATGTCCCAGCGTGTGACCGGGAACCGAGATCACCTCGAAGCGCCGACCCAGCACCTCGACCCTGTCGCGGTCGCCGAGCAGTACGGTCAGGGCGCGGATGCGGCCGGACTCCGCGGCCGGGCCGTAGACGGGCACCGGCCAGCGCGACAGCAGCCGCGGCAGTCCGCCGATATGGTCGGGATGGTGGTGGGTGATCAGGATGGCGTCGAGTCGCAGCCCCTGCTCATCGAGGAAGCGCTCGACCGGTGCGGCGTCCCCGGGGTCGACCACGACCGCGCGCTCGCCTTCGACCAGCGTCCACAGATAGTTGTCGGCGAAGGCGGGGATGGCATGGAGCTGCATCGGCGTTACCATGGCGACGTTGACTGCAAGCAGGGTAGCGCCATGCCGCACATGCGTCACGACAACGGAGGCCGGCCGCTCGACCGTCACGCGCTGGAGCTGTGGCGGCGTTCGCCGCGCGGTCGCCGTCTGCAGGAGCTGGAAATCGCGGAACTCGGGCGCCTGCTGCCTGACGTATTCGGGCGCCACGTACTGCAGATCGGCAGCTGGGGCACGGCCGGCGCGCTGGTCGCCAGCGCCGGCACGCTGCATCACGCGGTGCTTGGAACGGCCGGTGACGGCACGGTCGGCGCCGTCGTCGACGCGCAGCGGCTGCCGATCATGACCAAGAGTGTGGACGCCGTGGTGTTGCCGCATACGCTCGAATTCACGCGCTCGCCGCACAACGTCCTGCGCGAGGTCGATCGCATCCTCAACGATCGCGGGCGCCTGTTCGTGCTCGGCTTCAATCCCTGGGGCGCGTGGTCATGGCGCGCGCGCGTGGGCCTGCGTCACCGCGCATTTCCGCACGGGGCACGCTTCTTCAGTGCCGGCCGCGTCAACGACTGGCTGGAACTGCTCGATTTCGACATCACCGAAGTGCGCCGTTACAGCCTCGGGTTTCCATGGCTGGCACCGCGTACGGTCGGCGATTCCTGGTCGCCGGCGAGCCTGCTGACGCCGCTCGCCGAGGCCTACCTGATTTCGGCGCGCAAGCGCGTGCTGCCGATGAACTTCATCGGCCGCGCGCAGCGCGCGCAGGTGCGGCCGATGGTGGGTGTCGGCCTGCCGGCGACGCAGCGCAACGCGCTCGATGGTGAGCCCAAACCTTCCGGTTAGCCCCACTGGTTAGAATGGCCGCCCGCATCCATCCGGTTCTGGTCCATTGAAGCACGTCATCATCCACACCGACGGCGCCTGCAAGGGCAATCCGGGGCCGGGGGGCTGGGGGGCCTTGCTCGAATTCGGCGAGCGCCGGCGCGAGCTCAAAGGCGGCGAACGGCAGACCACGAACAACCGCATGGAATTGACGGCGGCGATCCGCGCGTTCGAAGCGCTCAAGGAACCCTGCCAGGTCACGCTGTTCACCGACTCCTCCTACGTCATGCAGGGCCTGACCGAGTGGCTGCCCGGCTGGAAGAAGCGCGGCTGGCGCACGGCGGACAAGAAGCCGGTGAAAAACCAGGACCTGTGGCAGCAGCTCGACGCCGCCGCCGCGCGCCACGTTGTCGACTGGCGCTGGGTCAAGGGCCATTCGGGACATGAAGGCAACGAAGCGGCGGATCGTCTTGCGAACGAGGGCGTCGCTCTGACGCTCGCGGCAGCCGATTGACCTGACGTCGCCAGACGCTACCCTGAGATCTCCTCCCCCCGCCTCCCGCCCATGCGCCAGATCGTCCTCGATACCGAAACCACCGGACTGGAAGTCGAGCAGGGGCACCGCATCATCGAGATCGGCTGCGTCGAGCTGCGCAACCGCCGGCTGACGCGCAACGACTACCACCAGTACGCGCATCCCGAAGAGAAGGAAGTCGATCCGGGTGCGGTCGAGGTGCATGGCATCACGATGCAGTTCCTCGCCGACAAGCCGCGTTTCCGCGAGCTGGCGCAGACGCTGTGGGACTATCTCGCCGGCGCCGAGCTGATCATCCACAACGCGCCCTTCGATGTCGGCTTCCTCAACATGGAGTTTGCGCGCGCCGGCGTCGGCCGCAAGCTGGAAGAGGTCTGCACGATCACCGACACGGTGACGATGGCGCGCAAGCTGCACCCCGGCCAGCGCGTCAACCTCGACGCCTTGTGCAAGCGCTACGAGATCGACAACTCCAACCGCGATCTGCACGGTGCGCTGCTCGACGCGCGGCTGCTCGCCGATGTCTACCTGATGATGACCGGCGGCCAGAGCCGCCTGGGCCTGGACGATCTGGGCGGCAGTGCCGCGAGCCGCTCGCGCTTCGTCGAACTGCTTGGCGCCGGCGACGGCCCGCTGCCGGTGCTGGCGGCCAGCGCAGCCGAGCTGGAAGCTCATCGGGCGAGGCTCAAGAAGATTGCCGCGAAAGGCAAGTGCCTGTGGGCCTCGGAGCTGCCCGAGCATTGACCGGCATGACGCTGCGCACCGCACTGGTCACCGGCGGCAATCGCGGCATCGGCAACGCGATCGTGCGCCAGCTGGCGCGTGGCGGATTCAAGGTATTTCTCTCGGCACGGGATCACGCGGCGGCGGTGGCGGCCGCAGCCGAAATCGCCGGCGAGGGCATGCAGGTCCACGCGCTGACGCTCGACGTTGCCGACGAAGACTCGGTTGCCGCCGCTGCGACGGCCCTGTCCACGCAGGGCGTGCCCGTCGATCTGCTGATCAACAATGCCGGCATCTATCCCGACGGCGACGCGCTGGACGCGTCTTCACGCAGCTTCGTCGATGCGATCGCGATCAATGCGCTGGGGCCGCTGTGGTGCGCGCGGGCGTGGATGCCAGGCATGCTCGCGCGCGGCTATGGGCGCATCGTCAATCTCAGTTCCGGCTACGGCTGTTTCAGTTCCGGGCTGGAGGGGCCGGCGGCGTATAGCCTCTCCAAGGCGGCGCTCAACGCGGTCACGGGCAAGCTTGCGGCGCTGGCCCGCGGCGACGTCAAGGTCAACGCGGTCGATCCGGGCTGGGTGCGTACGCGCATGGGCGGACCTGGGGCGCCGCGCCCAGTCGAGGACGCGGCCGCCGATGTGGTCTGGGCGGCGACGCTGCCTGTCGCTGGCCCCAACGGTGTGCTGCTGCGACAGCGCCAGGTGGTCGACTGGTGACACTGGTGGCGTGGGCGGTCGGTCGGGGCGGCCGGCGTGGGCAGTCGCCCAGTTGGCGGCCTGCGCGCCGGCGGCGGTCTGTGGGAGAATGCCGGTCTCCCGACGCAAGCTGTGTCACGGTTCACGAAATCGTGCGCAAAAGCGCGCGCGCGGGCTCATCTTTTGAGCCCGGGGCAGGGCACACTTCGCTTCGTCACTCTTAGAACTCAGGGATCCATGGACGAAAATCGCAAGAAGGCGCTGGAAGCGGCGCTGGCACAGATCGAGCGGCAGTTCGGCAAGGGCGCGATCATGAAAATGGCGCCGGGCGAACAGCTGCGCGACATCGAGACGATCTCGACCGGCTCGCTGACGCTGGATGCGGCGCTGGGTATCGGCGGCCTGCCGCGCGGCCGCGTCGTTGAAATCTATGGCCCGGAATCCTCGGGCAAGACCACGCTGACGCTGCACGTGATCGCCGAGTGCCAGAAGATCGGCGGCGTTTGCGCGTTCATCGATGCCGAGCATGCGCTCGATGCGCAGTACGCGCAGAAGCTGGGCGTCAAGGTCGAGGAACTGGTGATCTCGCAGCCGGACACCGGCGAACAGGCACTGGAGATCTGCGACATGCTGGTGCGTTCGAACAGCGTCGACATTGTCGTCATCGACTCGGTGGCCGCGCTGGTGCCGAAGGCGGAAATCGAAGGCGAGATGGGCGATTCGAGCGTCGGCGTCCAGGCGCGCCTGATGTCGCAGGCCTTGCGCAAGCTCACCGGCAACATCTCGCGTTCGAAGTGCATGGTGATCTTCATCAACCAGATCCGCATGAAGATCGGCGTGATGTACGGCTCGCCGGAAACCACCACCGGCGGCAACGCGCTCAAGTTCTACGCTTCTATTCGCCTCGACATCCGCCGTACCGGCGCGATCAAGAAGGGCGACGAGGTCGTCGGCAACGAGACCCGCGTCAAGGTCGTCAAGAACAAGCTGGCGCCGCCGTTCCGCGAGGCGAACTTCGAAATTCTCTACAACGAAGGGATTTCCAAGCTCGGCGAGCTGATCGATCTGGGCGTCGAGCACAAGCTGGTCGAAAAATCGGGTGCCTGGTACGCCTACAAGGGCGACAAGATCGGCCAGGGCAAGGACAACTCGCGCACCTTCCTCAGGGAGCACCCGGAGATCGCGGATGAGCTGGAGCGGGCGATCCGCGTCAAGATGATGCCGGACCGCAAGCCCAACGGTGCGGCGGAAGAAAAGTAAGCCGGAACCCACGGCGCAGGGCGGACGCGATACCGCCCTGCGCCTGCTTTCGCGTCGCGAGCACAGCGCGGCCGAGCTGAAATACAAGCTGGGACGGCGCGGCCACGAGGACGGGCAGGCCGAGGACATCGTCGAGAGTCTGAGCGAATCCGGCTGGCAGTCCGATGACCGCTACGCCGAGATGCTGCTGCGCAACCGCGTCGATCAGGGCTACGGGCCGCTGCGCATCCGCGCGGAACTGGAGGCGGCGCGGGTGACCGAGGAGGCGATCCGGGCCGCGTTCGACGGCGCGGAGGTCGATTGGTCAACGCGGGCCAGCGCCGTGCATGCGCGCAAATTCAAGCTGCCTCCGCAGGGCGCGGCCGAGTGGCAGAAGCAGTACCGTTTTCTGGCCGCGCGCGGCTTCGAGCCCGACCAGATCCGCACGGCGCTCAAGCGGCCGGAGCCGGAAGATCCGTAGGAGCGACCTTGTATATGTAGCCGGCGGGGAGCGCGTTGATTAACATATCGCCCCTTTTGCGTCCGCTTCCCACCGCCGCATGAACAGCAACGAGGTCCGCGCCAGCTTCCTGGAATTCTTCCGGGCCAAGGGTCACACGCTCGTGCCCTCCAGCCCGCTGGTGCCGGGCAACGATCCCACCCTGCTGTTCACCAACGCCGGCATGGTGCAGTTCAAGGACGTCTTCACCGGCCAGGACAAGCGCCCATACACGCGCGCAGCGTCAAGCCAGAAGTGCGTGCGCGCCGGCGGCAAGCACAACGACCTCGAGAACGTCGGCTACACCGCGCGCCATCACACGTTCTTCGAGATGCTGGGCAACTTCAGCTTCGGCGACTACTTCAAGAAGGACGCGATCGCCTACGCCTGGGAGTTCATCACCTCAAAGGACTGGCTTGGCATCGATGCCAAGCGCCTGCTGGTCACGGTCTATCACAGCGACGACGAGGCCTACGACCTCTGGCACAAGGACATCGGCGTCCCTGCGGAGCGCATCGTCCGCATCGGCGATAACAAAGGCGCGAAGTACGCGTCCGACAACTTCTGGGCGATGGGCGACACCGGCCCTTGCGGTCCCTGCACCGAGATCTTCTACGACCACGATCCGGACGGTTCCAAGGGGATCCAGGGCGGCCCACCGGGCTCGCCCGACGAGGACGGCGATCGCTGGATCGAGATCTGGAACGTCGTCTTCATGCAGTTCGACCGCGCCGCCGATGGCACGCTCACCGCGCTGCCAGCGCCCAGCGTCGACACCGGCATGGGGCTGGAGCGCATCAGCGCGCTGATGCAGGGTACGCACGACAACTACCTGACCGATACCTTCCGGCACCTGATCGGGGCCGTCGCCAAGCTGTGCGGGCAGAAGCCGTATGCCAGCGCGTCGCAGAAGGTCATCGCCGACCACATCCGCGCGGCGGCGTTCCTGATCGCCGACGGCGTGCTTCCGTCGAACGAGGGGCGCGGCTACGTGCTGCGCCGGATCATGCGTCGTGCGATCCGTCACGGCTACAAGCTCGGCATCACCGAGCCGTTTTTCTTCAAGCTCGTCGCGCCGCTCGCCGAAATCATGGGCGCAGCCTATCCGCAGCTCAACGACAAGCGTGCGCAGATCGAAAAGGCGATCCGCACCGAGGAAGACAGCTTCGCGATCACGCTCGACAAGGGCATGAAGCTGCTCGAGGACGCGATCGGCAAGATCCGCGACTCGATGATTCCCGGCGAGGTGGTGTTCAAGCTGTACGACACCTACGGCTTCCCGGTTGATCTCACCGCCGACATCGCGCGCGAGCGCCAGCTGGCGCTCGACATGGACGGTTATGAGCGCGAGATGGAGGCGCAGCGCAATCGCGCCCGTGCGGCGAGCACGTTCAAGGTGGGCGGGGCGCTGGCCTATGACGGCGCCGAAACCTGCTTCATCGGCTACGACGGATTGTGTGGCGATGCCAAGGTGCTTGCTCTGTACCGCGACGGCCAGCCGGTTGACCGGCTCAATGCCGGCGACAGCGGCGTCGTCGTGCTCGACACGACGCCGTTCTACGCCGAGTCCGGTGGCCAGGTCGGCGATCGCGGCCGCATCGCTGGCTTCGAAGTGTCCGACACGCAGAAGATCAAGGGCAGTGTGTTTGGCCATCACGGTGCGCTCAAGGCCGGCACGCTCGCGATCGGCGACGCAGTCACCGCGGAAGTCACCGAAAGCACGCGCCGCGCGACCATGCGCAACCACTCGGCGACGCACCTGATGCACCGCGCGCTGCGCGACGTGCTGGGCGAGCATGTCGCACAGAAGGGCTCGCTGGTCGACGACGGGCGCACGCGCTTCGACTTCTCGCACAACCAGCCAGTATCCGCTGACGAGATCGTTGAGATCGAGCGGCGCGTCAATGCCGCGATCCTCGCCAACGTTCCGGTCAGCGCGCAGGTGATGGCTTACGACCGCGCGATCGAGACCGGCGCGATGGCGCTGTTCGGCGAGAAGTACGGCGACGAGGTGCGCGTGCTGACGATGGGGCCCTACAGCACCGAGCTGTGCGGCGGCACGCATGTCAGCCGCACCGGCGACATCGGCCTGTTCAAGATCGTGGGTGAAGGCGGGGTCGCGGCCGGGGTGCGCCGCGTCGAAGCCGTCACCGGCGAAAACGCGCTCAGCTATCTGCGCGAAACCGAAAACAAGCTCAAGCGCGCGGCCGACCTGCTGCGCGCCGGACCGGACGAGCTGGGCAGCAAGATCGAGCAGCTGCAGGATCGCGCTAGGCAGCTGGAAAAGGAGCTGGGCGCGCTCAAGTCCAAGCTCGCGGCCAGCGCCGGCGGCGATCTCGCCGGCCAGGCGCGCGAGGTCAAGGGAGTCAAGGTGCTCGCGGCAAGCGTCGAAGGCGTCGACGGCGGCGAACTGCGCGGGCTGATGGACCAGCTCAAGTCCAAGCTCGGCTCGGCGGTGATCCTGCTCGGCGCTGCAAGCGGCGACAAGGTCAGCCTGATCGCCGGCGTGACCGCCGATCTGACCGGCAAGGTCAAGGCCGGCGAGCTGGTGAACTTCGTCGCCTCGCAGGTGGGCGGCAAGGGCGGCGGGCGTCCGGACATGGCGCAGGCCGGCGGCACGCAGCCGGACCAGCTGCCCGGCGCGATCGATAGCGTATGGGGTTGGGTGGAAGCAAAACTCTGATGTTCCGTCATGCCCGCGAAGGCGGGCATCCAGTGGGCACGGGAACCGTATTCCCGCCTGCGCGGGAATGACAAATACATAAGCAAGTCATGGCACTCATTGTTCAGAAGTACGGCGGCACCTCGATGGGCTCGGTCGAGCGCATCGAACATGTCGCGCGCAAGGTGGCGTCGTGGCGCCAGCAGGGTCACGAGGTCGTCGTCGTCGTCTCGGCGATGTCGGGCGAGACCGACCGCCTGCTCAAGCTCGCGAAGTCGATCGATCCGCGCGGCAACCAGCGCGAGTTCGACCAGATCGCCGCGACCGGCGAACAGGTGACGGTCGGGCTGCTCGCGTTGGCGCTGGAAAAGATCGGCGTGAAGAGCCGCTCGTACACCGGCTGGCAGGTGCCGATCCAGACCGACAACGCGTACATGAAGGCGCGCATCCAGAAGATCGACGCCGAGCGCCTGCTCGCCGACTGCAAGGCCGGCGTCGTACCCGTCGTCGCCGGCTTCCAGGGCATCAGCCCCGACGGCAGCGTCACCACGCTCGGCCGCGGCGGCTCCGACACCACGGGCGTCGCGCTCGCCGCGGCGCTCAAGGCCGACGAGTGCCAGATCTACACCGACGTCGACGGCGTCTACACGACCGATCCGCGCGTCGAGCCCAAGGCCCGGCGGCTGGACAAGGTCACGTTCGAAGAAATGCTGGAGCTGGCGAGTCTCGGTTCGAAGGTGCTGCAGATCCGTTCGGTCGAATTCGCCGGCAAGTACAAGGTACCGCTGCGCGTGCTGTCCACCTTCGTCGAAGGTCCCGGCACGCTGATCACGCTTGAGGAAAATCACATGGAAGAACCGCTCATCTCCGGTATCGCGTTCAACCGCGACGAAGCCCAGATCACCATGAGCGGCGTGCCCGACCGCCCCGGCATCGCAGCGGCGATCCTCGGCCCGATCGGCGAAGCCAATATCGAAGTGGACATGATCGTGCAGAACGTCGGCGGCGACGGCGCGACCGACCTCACCTTCACCGTTCACCGCAACGACTACGACCGTGCGCTCGACATCATGCGCAAGATCGCCGCCGAACTGGGCGCGAAGGGCGTCAACGGCGCGACCGACATCGTCAAAGTGTCGCTGGTCGGCGTCGGCATGCGCAGCCACGCGGGCGTAGCCTCCAAGATGTTCAAGTCGCTGGCGGCCGCCGGTATCAACATCCGCATGATCTCGACCTCCGAGATCAAGATCTCCGTGGTCGTCGACGAGATGTACCTGGAACTCGCGGTGCGCACGCTGCACAAGGCTTTCGGCCTGGAAGAGAAGAAAGCGGCCTGAGAGTCCACCAAAAGGCCATGAACCGGCACTTATCCACAGGCAAATAGCCCTTTTCGGGGGATATCGCGCGTCCCTGACTTTTCGGACACTGATGCCGTAAAAGTCTAGGAGATGTAGGGATGCTGATTCTGACGAGACGTGTGGGTGAGGCGGTGATGATCGGCGACGAGATCGAAGTCACTGTGCTCGGAGTCAAGGGAAACCAGGTTCGGCTGGGCGTCAAGGCGCCGCGCGACGTTGCCGTCCACCGCGAGGAAATTCTCGAGCGCATCAAGCGCGAGAACGAAGAATTGCCGGTGCGGGCCGCCGCTTGAATCGACAGCAAGATTTTTCTTTACCTTGAAAGCGAGGGCCGCTAGAATCGCGGCCCTCGCGTCGTTGTGCGGCGAGGGAAAACAGATGTCACGGGGCGCCCGTAGCTCAGCTGGATAGAGCACCAGGCTACGAACTTGGGGGTCGGGAGTTCGAATCTCTCCGGGCGCACCATCTGCATCTGTTGTGCTGTCGAGCCCGCAAGGGCTCAATTGTTTTGGCTCACTTGTTTTACCGGCCGGACCGGCGTGATTGGCGGTCGCGCGAGCGTGTATAGTCCGGCGCCAAGGGGCGTGAGCCCCAGCAAGCATGTCGTCCCGGAGAGATGGCCGAGTGGACGAAGGCGCGCCCCTGCTAAGGGCGTATAGGGTTTATAGCCTTATCGAGGGTTCGAATCCCTCTCTCTCCGCCAGTTCATTGATTGAAACCGACCGTCGCGTCGGTTTTTTTGTGCTCGCGTCGACGATTGCGCGTCGAACCTCAGGGTTGATGCTTTCGTCTGATCCGGCATACTGAAAGCCAAGCGGTGTCGCGCCCATCGGCGCGACAGGCAATGTGTTGGTCGGGCCGCCAACCAGGAACGGACTTGGGCGATGAATCGATCTACCTTGCACGCTGACGCCGCGCCTGCGGCATGGCTGCTCAAGCCGCTGGAAAAATTCCTTCGCATCTGACGATCTTCTTCCTCGTCGTCGGGCTGGAGATTCGCCGCGAACTGCATGAGGGCACGCTCGCCAGCGTGCGGGCTGCCGCGCTGCCGGCGGCCGCAGCCATCGGCGGCATCGTCGCTCCGGCCCTGATCTTCGTCGCGTTCAACCGCGACGAAGCGCTGCGCACGGGCTGGGCGATTCCGACGGCGACCGATATCGCCTTTGCGGTCGGTATCCTCGCGCTGCTGGGCAAGCGCGTGCCGATGTCG
This sequence comes from Sinimarinibacterium sp., assembly GCA_041659605.1. Classification (GTDB taxonomy): domain Bacteria; phylum Pseudomonadota; class Gammaproteobacteria; order Nevskiales; family Nevskiaceae; genus Solimonas. Next base: position 40,410 of record JBAZXW010000004.1, read on the forward strand.
CTGCGCATCTTCCTGCTCGCGCTGGCGATCATCGACGACATTGTCGCGATCGTCGTGATCGCGCTGTTCTACTCCAAGGGCGTGGCGCCGCTGGGACTGTTCGTTGCAGGACTGGGGATCGGGCTGGTCTTCGTGTTCCAGAGGCTCGGGCTGCGCACGGTGTGGCCTTACGTCGTCCCCGGCGCTGTGATCTGGTTCGGCATGCTGCATGCCGGCGTCGGCTTCACGATGTCGATCTTCATCGCCAATCTGGCGTTTCCGGGAGGCGAGCGGCTCGCGCAGGCCACGCTCGCGGTCCTGGCCGGATCCGCGGTCGCGGGCATACTCGGACTCGTGTTCGGACGCTTGGTGTTGCGCGTGGATTGCGCCGCTAGCCCGGCGTTTGACGGGGTGGTGAGGTAAGAAGTGCGTGCGCCTCGTTCGCGATGCGGCGTTCCTCGTCGATGGCACAGACCAGCACCGCGATGTCCGACGACGGCGTGCTGATTCGGGCATCGCCACCTGAACCGTCTTCGTTGCTTGCTTCGTCGATGCGCAGGCCGCACCACTCCATGCCGGCGCAGATGCGGCGACGGATGTCCGGTGCGTGCTCGCCGATGCCGCCGCCGAACACGATCGCGTCGGCGCCGCCGAGTATCGCGAGATAGGCGCCCAGATACTTGCGCGCGCGGTGCACGAACACGTCGATCGCCAGACTTGCGCCGGCGTGCCCCTTGCCTGCGGTGTCCAGCAGTTCCGCCATGTTCGCGCTCAGGCCGGACACGCCGAGCAGGCCGGAGCGATGGTTCAGCGCGTCACGCAGCGCCTCGCCCGTCCAGCCGCGATCGAGCAGTTCGAGCAGGATGCCGGGGTCGATGTCGCCGCTGCGGGTGCCCATGACGAGACCTTCGAGCGGCGTAAAGCCCATGCTGGTGTCGCGTGGCGTGCCGTCGAGCACGGCAGCCGCGGAGCAGCCATTGCCGAGCTGGAAGCTGATCACGCGGTGTGCGCGCCCGGCACCGAGCATCCGCACGGCGCATTCCCACATGTCTCGATGCGCGATGCCGTGGAAGCCGTAGCGGCGCAGGCCCAGTTCTTTCGACCAGTCCGCGGGGACCGCGTAGTTTCGCGCCGCCGCGGGCAGAGCGTGGAAAAAGGCCGTATCGAAGATGCCGATCGAGGGCGTGCCCGGCATGCGTGTCGCGCTACGGTCGATCACCTGCAGTGCGGCCGGAAGGTGCAAGGGCGCGAGCCGCGACAGAGCGCGCAGCCTGGCGAGCGCAGCGGCATCGAGCCGCGCCGGTTCCGTGAATTCGGTGCCGCCGTGCACGATGCGGTGCCCGACTGCTGCAATCTGATTCAGAAGCGAAGCACGTTCGTCGTTCAGTGCGTCGATGATCACGTCGAGCGCCTGCGCATGGTCATTCGCGGGCACGGGACGGGGCGCGGCTGCGCCGGTCAGTCCGCGGACGACGAGCCGTGCGTCGGCGCCGATCGCGGTGACGGCGCCGCGGCGCAAATCCGCAGGCGCCGCGCCGAAGTCCGCGAGCAGGAACTTCAGCGATGAGCTGCCGGCGTTGAGCGCCAGGATTCTTCTTGCCCTCGTCACGGTGATTCTCCATGCTGCCGGCACAGCTTCGACTCGGCTGGATGCAGGCCGGATGCTGCGGTCAAGAATGACACGATGAACCGGAGAGGTGGGATGACACGCGATGCGGGCGCGGGCGCTGCGGACGATCAGCCGCTTTCTGCGCAGCAGTTGCGCGCGATGGACGCGTGGTGGCGTGCCGCCAACTATCTGGCCGTCGGCCAGATCTACCTGCTCGACAACCCGCTGCTGCGCGAACCGCTGCGGCAGGAGCATGTGAAGCGCCGCCTGCTCGGCCACTGGGGCACGACGCCGGGGCTGAACTTCATCTACGTCCATCTCAACCGCCTGATCTGTCGCGACGATCTGGACGTGTTGCTGGTGACCGGCCCCGGCCACGGCGGCCCGGCGCTGGTCGCCTCCACCTGGCTGGAGGGCAGCTACAGCGATTTCTACCCGAGCGTGCCACGCGACCTCGATGGCATGCGGAACCTCTTCCGCCAGTTCTCGTTTCCCGGCGGCATTGGCAGCCACGCCACGCCGGAGACGCCGGGATCGATCCACGAAGGCGGCGAGCTCGGCTACGCGCTGTCGCATGCTTACGGCGCGGCCTTCGACAATCCGGATCTGCTGGTGGCTTGCGTCGTCGGTGACGGCGAGGCTGAGACTGGACCGCTGGCGGCGGCCTGGCACTCCAACAAGTTCCTCAATCCGGCGAGGGACGGCGCGGTGCTGCCGATCCTGCATCTCAACGGCTACAAGATCGCCAACCCGGCGGTGCTGGCGCGGATTCCGCACGACGAGCTGGAGAGTCTGTTTCGCGGCTATGGCTACACGCCGCACTTCGTCGAGGGCGACGACCCCGCGCGCATGCATCAGCAGATGGCGGCGACCCTGGATCGCGTCATTGCCGACATCCGCGCGATCCAGGACCGCGCGCGCCGCCACGGCGCCACTGAGCGACCGCGCTGGCCGATGATCGTGCTGCGCTCGCCCAAGGGCTGGACCGGGCCCAAGGAGGTCGACGGCCACAAGACCGAAGGCCACTGGCGTTCGCACCAGGTGCCCTTCGCCGATGTGCAGAACAATCCGGCGCGACTGCGGCTGCTGGAGGACTGGCTGTACAGCTACCGACCCGAAGAGCTCTTCGACGCCCAGGGCAGACCGGTGGCGGATCTGCTCGCGCTCAACCCACAGGGTGCGCGCCGCATGGGCGCGAATCCGCAGGCCAACGGCGGCCTGCTGCTCAAGGACCTGCGCCTGCCGGATGTCCGCGACTACGCGGTGGCGTTGCCGCGGCCGGGGCAGGGCAGCGCCGAAGCCACGCGCGAGCTGGGCAAGTATCTGCGCGACGTCATGCAGCTCAATGGCGCAGCGCGCAATTTCCGGGTCGTGGGTCCGGATGAAACGGCATCGAATCGTCTCGGCGCGCTGTTCGAAGTCACCGAGCGTGCGTGGATGGCCGAACGCCTGCCTGACGATGACCACCTGGCCCCCGACGGGCGCGTGCTCGAAATCCTGTCCGAGCACACCTGCCAGGGTTGGCTAGAGGGCTATCTGCTGACCGGACGCCATGGGCTGTTCTCATGCTACGAGGCGTTCATCCACATCGTTGACTCGATGTTCAACCAGCATGCCAAGTGGCTCAAGGTCGCCAAGGAAGTGGCGTGGCGGCGCCCGGTCGCGTCGCTGAACATTCTGCTGACCTCGCACGTCTGGCGCCAGGACCACAACGGCTTCTCGCACCAGGATCCGGGGTTCATCGATCACGTCGTCAACAAGAAGGCGGACGTCGTGCGCGTATTCCTGCCGCCGGATGCGAACACGCTGCTGTGCGTTGCCGATGCCTGCCTGCGCTCACGCAACTTCGTCAACGTCATCGTCGCCGCCAAGAACGATCAGCCGCAGTGGCTCGACATGGATGCCGCGGTCAAGCATTGCAGCGCCGGCATCGGCATCTTCGAATGGGCCAGCAACGACCAGGATCGCGGGCCGGACGTGGTCATGGCCTGCGCCGGCGACGTGCCGACGATCGAGACGCTGGCGGCGGTCGACCTGCTGCGTCAGCTGGTGCCCGAGCTGCGCGTGCGCGTGGTCAATGTCGTCGATCTGATGACGCTGCAGCCCAGCGAGGAGCATCCGCACGGACTATCCGATGCCGACTTCGACGCGCTCTTCACCACCGACAAGCCCATCGTCTTCGCCTACCACGGCTATCCGTGGCTGATCCACCGGCTGACCTACCGACGTCGCAACCACGGCCATCTGCATGTGCGTGGCTACAAGGAGGAGGGGACGACAACGACGCCCTTCGACATGGCGGTGCTCAACGACATCGACCGCTACCACCTGGTCATGGATGTCGCGCGACGGGTCCCCGGCCTCGCCGCGCGCGCCGCACACCTGCAGCAGCAGATGCGCGACAAGCGCCTGGAACACAAGCAGTACATCACGACTTACGGCGAGGACATGCCGGAAATCCGCGACTGGAAGTGGCCGTACTAGATCTTCAGCTCAACGCTTCTGCAGTTCACCGTGACGCGCATGCTTCACTGCGAAGGTCGGCTTGGCACCGGGAAACAGCGGATTGGCGGTCAGTTCCGACGACGGGAACACGTTCGGGTAATCCGGATTGCGCTGCGAAGGACCGGCGATGGTCTTCTCCTGCACCATCGAGATGTACTGGTCGATCGAATTCTCCAGCGTATTGCCGTTGAGGATGACTTCGACGCCGGTGGCGCGGGCGTAGTCGGCGACGCCGGGAATTGCCGACCGCTCCGGTGCGAAGGCTTCGGCGCAGATGCCGTTCTCGCTGGTCACCCACAGCCCCTCGTCGGTGTGCACGACCATCGAGTGGTTGCCTTCGGTGTGTCCCGGCGTGTGGATCATCGCCACGCCGGCGCCGAGCATCACGTCGCCCTCGACGAAGATCACGCGATCCTCAGGAATGCCCTCGATACCGCCGGGGCAATACCAGTCGCGCTGGATCGGTGTCAGGCGCAGTGCCGACTCCCACTCCTGCCGATGCACGATCAGCTTTGCATTCGGGAAGTATCCGGGTGTGTCGGCCGATCCGAGCCAGCGGCGTACGTCCTGCGTATGCAGATGATCGTAAGTGATGTAGTCGACGTCCTCGGGTCTCAGGCCGATCTTGTTCAGGACCGATTCCACCGTGTTGAAGGGCTTAAACACGAGTCGCTCGATCAGCTTCGGGTTCTTGTCCGACAGGCGCTTGAAGAACGGCGTTGCGCGATTGCGCTCGTAGTCCGACGGCGAGATCAGCAGGGTCTTGAGTCCCTCCGGCGTGTCGAACTGGCAGACGAACACGCGGTTGATCATGTTGACGTACTGCACCCAGTGCTCGCGCGAGAAGGCGTTGCGCAGGCCGTAGTAGCTCGGATACGGGACTTTGACCAGGTCGAAGGACTCGTAGTAGCGCAGCTTGGCGCCGGCGAGCATGGACTTGCGGAACTCCAGCGCGGCGGCGCGGACATTCTCGACGCGATCCTGCGGGCCGGCGACCTTGCGGGCGCCGTCGAAGTGTTTGAGCGTATGCATGGGTCTGCGAAAGTGGTGGAAGCCGGAATGCGGCAGCGAGCGTAGCGCATTGCGGCCGCACACAGCGCAGGTCCGGACTCAGGCCGAGCGCCGCGCGAGGCCGGATTGCGGGTTGTCGTCGGCGTAGCCGAAGCGCTGCGCGGTTGCCGCGGTGAGGCGGCGGATCAGCTCGCGCGTATCGGCATCGACATCGGCTGCGTCCGCGGGTGTGCGGATGCCGGACGCGAGGCGGCGGACCAGGTGCGGATCGAACGGCAGGCGGCAGTGTTCGAGCACCTGTTGCAGGGTGCGTGCCGGCGCCTCGCGCAGGTCTTCGTGGCGGACGACGAGAATCGAGCTGCGCACCAGCGAGTCCGGTTCCAGCAGCCGCGCGACATGTCCGTACACGGCGTCCCAGGACAGCGCGTAACCCTCGACGTCGCGGTCGTGCAGCCAGGCGCTGCGAATCGTCGCGGCGAGCTTGTCGTCCCCTGTATGCACCGGGCGGCGGTCGAGCCCGAACTCGAAGTGCCCGAGGCGCCGCATGTAGCGCCGCGCGCGCGGGTCGCGCCGGTGCCAGGCGGTGAAGCGCCGATGCTGGTTCAGCAGCGACACGACCTGCGCAACCGGATCGCGCACCGGAACGACGAAGCGCGCATCCGGAAACAGGCGCGCGAGGTAGGCGATGCGCGTGGTGTTGTAGTTTCCTTTCGACAGGTAACGACGGCCTTGGCGCAGCCACAGCAGCTTGCGGATATGGTCCCGGTAGAACGCCTCGAACGGCGGAAACTCCGAGACGGCGCCGAGGACATCGGAGACGCCGAGCCGATGCAGGTGCGGCAGGAAGCCCATCCACATCACTTCTTCCATCGCTTCCGGGCTGTCCGGCGTGACTTCGATGCCATCGCCGTGCGCGCGCTCCACCGCAGCAGGCGTTCCGGTCTGTGCGCGATCGATGAACCGGTTCCAGAAGCACGGCGTGTAGATCAGCGGAAAGTCGCGATAGGCGTGCGTCGCGACGTGTGGATGGCGCGCAAGACATTCGAGCAGAATCGTGCTGCCCGAGCGGGCCAGGCCGCAGATGTAGATCGGTGCTTCGATGGGCAGGTGCTCGGTCCGCTCGCGCAGTGCGGCGGACTCGAGGTCGCCGAGGACTTTCCAGATGCGCGGATGGCGCTCGATGGAAGCGCCGAGCGTGTCCATCCACCGCGGGATCGCGAATGCGCGGGCAGCCGGATCTGCGCGTTCCATGGGTGCCACCTCAGCGCAGCCGCAGCGCCTGCTTGATGGCCAGCGCGACGATGCTGAGCACGCTGAAGTAGGTGAATTCCCAGCCGCGCATCCAGCCGGGACCCCAGCTCAGGTATTGCTTCGCCGGCAACTCGAACTCGACGCGGTCCACCGGCAGCGTGTCGGGCAGGAAACCCAGCGGACTGCCGGCCAGCGCGGCCTGCCAGGTTCGCTTCTGGATCACCGGCACCGGCTTGGCGATTTCGATGTCGCCGAGCGGGCGGCCCTGCGGATCGGACAATGCGACACGCGGTGTTCGCGTGTAGGGCGAGGTCGGTATCCACTGCGCCGGCAGCAGATCCGGTGCGGTGCGCACCATCACCGGTATCTGCGCAGGCGGAAACGCGTAGCCGTAGTTCTGCGCAATCCAGCCGGCCATCAGCACCATCGGCGCCAGGGCGATGAGCGACGGACCGGCGACCAGGCCCAGCTGGGCAAAGGCGGCCCTCAGCATGCGGCCGATCAGCGGCAGCGCCGCGCTCAAGTCGCCGTCGAAGCCCGTCAGCTCGTTCTGGGTCTGCGCCAGGCGGTGCTGCACGCGCGCGATCTGCCGCTGCGGCGACAGCGCCGCGTAGCTGAGCATCGCCAGAAGTCCCGCGATCGTGCTCCAGGCGACGAGGCGGGCCGACTCGGGCAGCCATGTCGCCAGCCGCAGGTCGAGCCAGTCGAAGGTTTGCGCCGGCAGCGCGAGCCAGTCCACGGGCGTCTCCTATGCGACGCGCTTCGTCGACAACGTCCGCGGATCACCGGATCGCATGGACGCGTCGGGCCGCGCCGCGGGCGCGTGATTGCCGGCGAAGCGGCGGATCAGGCGCCGCAGCGGCCACATCAGCAGGAAGAACAGCGCCGCGGCAATGGTCGCAATGACAGCCCAGAGGGCGCCGAGCAGGCTCAGGCCGGCGCCGGGACCGACATAGGCCGCCGCGGGGGCGGCTGCGGCCAGCGTGCCCAGCGCCAGGATTGTGCGAACGGTTCGTGCGGAGACAGAAATGTTCATGACTGGGGACCTCCGTTGTTGGTTTCAAGCACCTGCCGGAACTCCGGCGTCAACTGCTCAGGGTCGATGCGCTGACCTGACGAGACGATCGGGATCATTTCTCCGTCCGCGCCGGCCGCGCGCATCGGATTGACGAACTCCCAGACGATGTCGCCGGACGGCGACACTTCGAGCAGGCGGCCCTGGTCGGACTCGGTGATCAGGGTGTTGCCGTTGGCGAGGCGCTGCTGACTGGCGCGGATGACGCTTTCCAGTGGACGCCGGGCATCGCCGGTGTAGCGCCAGAACACCTGCAAGTTGATGGGATCGAACTCGACGACCTGCGAGCGGCCGCCGGCACCGAAATGACCGTTGTTGTCGAACAACATCATGTGGCCGTTGGGCAGCAGGTCCGGATCGTGCTGGCCGACCCAGAAGCCGCGCATCGCCCAGGTGATCCGCCGGCTGTTCAGGTCCAGCACCGCGATCGCGCCCGGCTCGCGCATCGACAGCAGTACCTGACCCGGCTGCGCGAACGGAAAACGCTGCGCGATTCCGGCGTCGATGTACTCGATGTCGTTGGTGTGCAGGTAGTCGCCGCTGTCACCCAGATAACCGGGCAGTGCGTCGGTCAGCCGCAGGTAGTCCGAGCGCGCGAGTGCGTCGAGCACGCGCACTTCGCGGATCGGCGTGCCGGACGGCGACAGCTCGACCACGTAGTCGTCGATGCGCGGCGGCTTCAGGTGCTTGCGCGGCGCAAACTCGTCCGTCGTGATCGCCTGCGTGAGGATGAACACGTTTCCGTGCGGTGCGACGTCGACGGTGTGATGCACATGCTGCAGATACTTCCAGACCAGATGCGAGTCCTTGTCGAGCTTGATCAGTCCGTAGCCGTACAGTGCGTCGCCGACGCCGTCGTAGACCGCCAGCAGCTCGCCATTGGGCAGCAGGCGCACGTCGCGGAAATAGGTCCGGTTGTCGGCGACCGGGTGCTGCGTGGCAGCGCTGCGGTCCCACACCTGGCTGTACGGCATCGACCAGGCGTGCGCGACCTTGCCGTCGGGGCCGATGAGGAATGCCGCCTGCGTGTGTGCCGAGCTGTACAGCGTGTATCCGGGCTGCATGCGCTCGGGATCGATGACGGTCACGCCTTGCCGCGCGGTGGGCGCCTTGTGCCAGAGGTCGGTTGCATAGGCGTTGCCGAGCTCCCGGTGCTGCTGCATCAGGGCCTTGGCCGCCACGTACGCGCTGCGCAGCGGCTCGTACGGAAACCGCTGCGCGAGAATCACAAAGCTGCCTGCCAGGAACGCCAGTACCGCGAACGACGCAACGGCGAAGGCGAGGAAAGCGCGTTCGGTCACCCGTGCCTCGCTGATGAAAGCCAGTGCATGGAAACCTAGGCGAGCGGCACTGAACGTCGGCTGAAAGCGGCACGGGATCGTGGCGCCGGGCCGCCGGTATCGAGCGTTATTGAGTGCGGTCGATCAGCGCCAGCAGTTCGCTGGTGCGGGCCAGCATCAGTTCGCGGTCGCCGCGCGCCTCGACGTTGAGGCGCAGCAGCGGCTCGGTGTTGGAGCCGCGCACATTGAAGCGCCAGGTGTCGAATTCGAGCCCCAGCCCGTCGGTGCAGTCGAGCGAGAGCGCCTGTGCGCCGTAGCGTTTCTCCACGCGCGCGAGGATCGCGGCGATGTCGTCGACGCGGCGGTTGATCTCGCCGCTGACCGGGAAGCGGCGCATGCGGTCGCCGACCAGCTGCGACAGCGGCGTATCGGATTCGCAGATCAGCTCGGCGATCAGCAGCCACGGCAGCGTGCCGTTGTCGCAATAGGCGAATTCGCGGAAGTAGTGGTGCGCGCTCATCTCGCCGCCGTAGATGGCGTCCTCGGCGCGCATGCGTTCCTTGATGTACGCGTGTCCGGTCTTCGACTGCACCGGGTCGCCGCCATTCTGCGTGACGATGTCGACGGTGTTCCAGACCAGCCGCGGATCGTGAACGATGCGCGGCTTGCGCTCGCCGGGACCGCACTTCTGCAGCAGCATCTGCGCAAGCAGGCCGACGATGTAGTAGCCCTCGATGAAGCTGCCGCGCTCATCGAACAGGAAGCAGCGGTCGAAGTCGCCGTCCCAGGCGACGCCGAAGTCGGCGCTGTAGGCGCGCACCGCGGCGACCGTGTCGGCGCGCATCTCCGGCAACAACGGGTTGGGAATGCCGTGCGGGAAGCTGCCGTCGGGCTGTGCGTGCACGCGGATCAGTTCGAACGGCAGGCGCGGTTCGAGCGCATCGAGCAGCGGGCCGACCGCGCCGTTGCCGCAGTTGACGACGATGCGCAGCGGGCGCAGACGCGAGCGGTCGATGAAGCCGAGGACATGGTGGACGTAGGCGTCGCGGAAGCTCGTCGCCTGCTTGCGTGGCGACGCGCGCGGCAGGCAGGCGGCGCTGTCGGCGACGAGCGCTTCGAGATCGCGCAGTCCGGAGTCGCCCGAGACCGGCACGGCGCCGGCGCGCACCAGCTTCATGCCGTTGTAGTCGATCGGATTGTGGCTCGCGGTGATGGCGATGCCGCCGTCGACGCCCGGCTGCATCGCCGCCCAGTACAGCTCCTCGGTGCCGCACAGGCCCAGATCCAGCACTTCGACGCCACAGTCGTTGAACGCCAGCGCCAGCGCATCGAGCAGGGCCGGCGAGCTGTGGCGCACGTCGCGGCCCAGGGCGACGCGATGCGGTGCAAAGCGCTCGGTGTAGGCGACGCCGAGCAGATAGGCAAAGGACGGATCGATTTCGTCGGGCACGCGCCCGCGGATGTCGTAGGCTTTGAAACAACGAAGCGCGGGCCGGGGCGCCGAAGCGGTGTGTGTTAGGTTATTCATCGATCGGGTCCGGTGACGGAGTTGAGGAGCGGCCGTCCGTAGTGCGACGGCTGCCGGCAGTCGGCACTGCCGGCTCCGACGCGGTATGCCGTTGCAGACTGCGCGGGCAGTCCGGAGGAGACGGAGATGAACGCTGTGGATGTGGAAAGGTATATGACGGGTGCGGCCGATCGTGCTGCGGACGGTGCGGCGGCAGCGGCTCTGGCAGTACGCCGGCGGATCGAGGGCGCGGTCGACATCGGCGAATTGCCGGTCTGGGTGATCGAGGCTTGCGAGCACTGGGAACGGGCGGCGCTGGTGTACGGCGCAGCGATGGCCCGCCGCGAACTGGCACAGCTGCAGATGGAAGCGGACGCATCGCCGGTCCGGCACTGAGACCCCATTTCCGGGGCACGGTGCTACAGCGCGTCGGCGGTTTCATGCGCATCCGGCACCTGCGCTGACGACTGGGCGTCGGCGGCACGCCCGTAGACGTCGTCGAAGCGCACGATGTCGTCTTCGCCCAGATACGCGCCCGACTGCACCTCGATGAGTTCGAGCGGCAACATGCCCGGATTCTCCAGCCGGTGTGTCGTGCCGAGCGGGATGTAGGTGGACTGATCCTCGGTGCACAGGAACTCGCGCTCGCCGCAGGTGACGCGCGCGGTGCCCTTGACCACGACCCAGTGCTCGGCGCGGTGATGATGCATCTGCAGGCTGAGCTTCTGGCCGGGCTTGACCATGATCCGCTTGACGTGGAAGCGATCGCCCTCGGCGATCGTCTCGTAGTAGCCCCACGGCCGGTACACGCGCGCGTGGCTGGTCGCTTCCTTGCGCCGGGCGATCTTGAGCCGCTCGACCGCGCGCTTGACGTTCTGCACCCGGTCGCGCGGCGCAACCAGCACTGCATCGGCGGTCTCGATGACGACGTGATCCTCGACGCCGACCATTGCCACCAGGCGGCTCTCGGCGTGCACCAGATTGCGCGCAGAGTCCTCGATGAGCACGTCGCCCTGCAGGCGGTTCTCGTGCTCGTCGCTGGGCGGCAGGCGCGACAGGCAGGTCCAGGAACCGACGTCGTCCCAGCCGACGTCCATCGGCACCATCACGATGTCGTTCAGCTTCTCCATGACCGCGTAGTCGATCGATACCTTGCGGCATGAGGCGAATGCCTCCGCGTTCAGGTGCATGCCGTCGCTGCTGTGGCGCGCCATCGTCAGTGCGGCGTACGCGCACTGGCTCAGCGGGCGCTCGAGCCGGTCCAGCGCGGCGAGAAAGCGGTCGGCACGGAACATGAATATGCCGCTGTTCCACCAGTAGCCGCCGTCGTTGAGGAAGGCCTCGGCCGCCTGCTCATCGGGCTTCTCGACAAAGCGCTCCACCTCGAACGCGAACTTGTCGGCGATCGGCGCGCCGCAATGCAGGTAGCCGAAGGCGGTCGCCGCATACGACGGACGGACGCCGAAGGTGACGATGCGCCCGCTCTGCACGAGCGGGATCGCCGACCGGATCGTCGCGACGAAGGCGTCGAGATCGTCGATCGCATGGTCGGCGGCCATCAGCAGCACGATCGTCTCGGGGCCGGAGCTGGCGTCGCCGTAGTGGGCGGCGACTGCCGCGGCGGCTGCGGTGTCGCGGCCCTCCGGTTCCAGGATCAGGACCGTGTTGCGGATGCCGGCGTCGCGCAGCTGCTCGGCGATCAGGAAGCGATGCGCTTCGCCGCCGATGACCACCAGCGGGCCCGGAAAGCCGAGCGCGCGAGCGCGCAATGCCGCGTTCTGCAGCAGGCTGTGCGCGCCGGTGAGCGCGAGGAACTGCTTGGGGTAGTTCTCGCGCGACAGCGGCCACAGCCGCGTGCCGGAGCCGCCGGACATCAGGACGGGAATCATTGATGGAATCGTCGATGGAATAGGCGGCAGCATCGCTGCCGTGGCGGGGCGGGTGGGTGCGTCCATATGCTTTCTCCAGAAAGAGGATCAGCCGGGGTGATCCGGCCTGATCGAGAACAGCTCCGAAACGTTGCCCCCGAGGCGCGTGCTCTTCAGCGGGCGGAGGTCTTCGAGGCGCTCGCTCAGGTCCGCATCGCAGGCGAAGGTCCAGCAGTACGGCTCCAGCCATGCGAGCTTGGAGTGCTCTTCCAGCTCGTCGACCAGCTGCTCGTCTCCGGTGCGGTCCTCGAACGCCTGCGGATCGTCGATGCCGGACAGCACACGCCGCGCCAGGCGTTCGACTGCGTGATCGTTCGCGGTGGTGACGTCGATGCCGTTGGTCTGCGCGAATGCGGCGATCATCGCCAGCGGCGCCAGCGCGTAGTTGTGGTAGTAGAGTGCGCGCGTGTCGCGGGCGAGCTCGTTGGGCAGGAAGCCGCGCTCGTCGATCTGCGTCGTCGCGACGCGGTACTGCGACAGGCCCCAGTCGAACAGGTCGCGGCGATCGAGCGCGATGGCGGTCGCGGTGACTGCCCACGCCGCCCAGTACTCGTGGTTGTTGATCTTGTTGACCGGCTGGTCGCGCCAGTCGGCGACGACGCGCTCGCCCATGCGTGCCAGCCAGGCCTCGATGTCGCGCAGCATCGCCGGATCGATCTCGCGCAGCGGCTGCGAGCTCGAGAACTTGAGGCGCACATAGGAAGACGCGACGCTGCTGAGCGTCCACTTGCGCATCGACTTCCCGGTATGGGTTTTGGCCTCGTTCTCCAGTGCGTCGGCGCGGCTCCACGCGTGCAGGAGTTGCAGCGCGCAGTCCAGCGCCTCGGGCTTGCCGCCGCGCAGGTAGTCGTCGACCTGGCGGCTGACGCCGCGCTCGAAGGCGGTGATCGGCGCGATCCGGCGCCGGTATTCGCGCTCGGCTTTCGGGTTGAGATCGTCGCGCGCCTTGTCCGAGCCTTCGTACTTGCTCGGAAAGTCCAGTACTGCGGTGTACGGCGGCGCATCGGCGGGGCAGTCGCGCAGCGAGGCCTTCTCGTGGCGCACCGCGCTCATGAAGCCCGGCGGCGGATGCAGCGCCGCGGCGCCGGCCGGCGTGCTGCAACCGGCGCTGCCCAGCGCGGCGATCGCGACGATCAGTGTGGCCTGCCGCTTCACGGCGCCTCCGCGGACGCGGTCGTCGCCGCGCCGCCGCCGCCGACGCGCGGACACAGCCGCGCCTCCAGCCGCGCGCGGTCGGGTGGCGCCGGGTCCATCTGCACGTCCAGTGCCAGGAACGTGTAGCCGGCCCATTCGCCGTCGTCGCGCAACTCGAACATGAAACGGCCCGCCGCGTTCGCCTGCTCGGGCTCCAGGGTGACGTCGTCGCGACGGCCGTTGCTGTACCACACGGTCGCGTCGAGCTTGTGCACGCTCGGATCGCTGAACTGCAGGTCGACGAAATAGTCGTCGCTGCGCAGCTCGCGCACCTCGCCGCCGCCGTTGAACAGGATCTCGTTGCGTCCCGGGTGCAGCGCCTTCCCGGCATCGAGCAGCACCGGCCGCGTGTTGCAGCCATCGTCGACCAGCGGCAGCAACTGGCGATAGAACCGGTCGTCGGAGAAGTCGTGATACGCCTCGACTTCCCAGACCAGGATGCGCGGCGTGGCGCTGCGGAATTCCGGGCTGGCCAGATAGGTCATCAGCGAGCCGGCAAAGCCGCCGCCGGCGAGCGCGGCGTTGAGGACATCGACTTCGAGAAACTGCGACAGGAAGCCGGCGAAGTTGTACGCCGGGTCGCTGTTGCTGGTGCCGACCAGCGTGATCTGGGGCGCGGTGGAATCGCCGAGCAGGCCGGCGCCGTCGCTTTCACCCGCCGGCTCGGTGACGAAGCTGGCGACGTACTGTTCGCGGGCGCCGAAGCCGCACAGCTGCTGCACCGCCTTGTGCATCGTGCCGCGTTTGCCGAACAGGCCCTCCTGCCGCGTCACGAACGGCTTGCGCGGCAGCTGCACGTATTCCGGCATCGCGCGGATGCGATTGGCGACGAGCTGCGCCGTGCGGCGCGCGCCGTCCGGAGTCCAGTGGTGGTCGGCGCGGAAGAAGAACGAATCGCCGCCGCCCTCGTAGACCAGGCGCTCCAGGTCAGGCACGACCAGACCGGCACTGCGCAGCCGCTGCAGCGCATGCACATAGCTGAACTGCGCGAGCTGCGCGTTGTAGCGGGCGCGATCGATCGCGCCGAGCTGGTCGCGATGCATCAGCCCGCGCGGCGGCTGCACCACCATCACTAGCTCGACGCCGCGGCGGGCCAGCGCATCGTCGAGCCGCGCGAGCTCGCGCAGCGCGTGGTCGTTCGGGCCGAAGTCGGTGCGCAAGTCGTCGACGGAGCGGAACAGCCAGCCGTGCTCGCCTTCGTGCAGCACCCTGAAGCTGCGCAGGAAGGCGGTGTTGTAGGCCTCCGGAACCGATGCGAGGGGGCACAGCTGGCAGCACGGAGCGGCGTCGAAGCTGGGGAAGCGGCTTGCTGCTTCGGCGCCGGCGCGGCTGCCGGGCGTTGCCGCTGCGCCTGCCGCGATCGTGCAGAGCACGAGGGCGGCAAGCGCAGCCGGCGAGTGGCGCAGGCGCATCACGAGGCTCAGTTCTCCGACCAGACCACGCGCGGCGCGCTCGCCGGGCCGACGACGAACACGCTCAGCGCCTTGCCGCGGCTGAGCGTCAGCATCGGCGTGTCGGTCGCGCGCCGATCGCCGGCGTACAGCGCCAGGTGCGTGCGCGCCGGGTTGACTTCGCGCACGCCGAAATTGTTGCGGCTGATCGCGTCGACGACCGCGGTCTGTCCGTCCGCCGTGCGCGCGCTCAGGTCGTCGGCGTCGGTGAGGTTGTAGAGGATCAGCAGCGCCTTGAGGCGGTTGCGGTAGCGCTCGTTGGTGAACAGCTGCACGCCGCCGGGAGCGACGACCGCGGTGTAGAAGCGGTCGCTGGTCAGGTTGAGGGTGCTGCGCGTGTCGCCGGCCGCGAGCGGTGTGGAGCCTGCGGGAACGAAGTCGAAGGCGCTGACGGTCCAGCTGCGGACGTCTTCGAACAGCGCGCCGCCGACCTGAACGTCCAGCTCCGGCGTGTCGGTGGCGTTAAGTACGCGTATGAACGCGGAGCCCGGCGGCGCTTCGGGTCCATACAAGGCGGCGTCGTCAGCCGCCGCGTTTGCGCAAAGCAGCAGGCCGGCAACCAGCGTGGTCACGAAAAGGCCGCGGCCATGGGTGCGGGTGCGGATGTCGGTCATGTGGTGATTCCTCCGCGGGTGGTGGGAAGCGGCAGGGATGTGGGTTGAGATGTGGGTTGGGATGGGGGTTGAGACGTGGGTTGGGTCGGCAGCAGCAAGGCGGACACGGCGGCGGGCCGCTCGGCCGGCGGCATCGGCAGATAGCGCTCCGGGATCTCCCAGATCAGCAAGCGTGGTGCGGACGCGCCGGTCGGCGTGTCCAGGTAGGCAAACATCGGCGCGAAGGGGCCGTGGCCGACGTCGGCGAGATTGAGGACGTCCTCCTGGAGATGCTCGCGCAGCGCGCCGCCGAAATTCCACAGCGGGTCGGCGCTGTAGCTGGTACCGATCAGCACGGCCTCCGGCGGCGCGCTGTCGGCAAGCAGGTCGGGCTCGAAAGCGGCGGCGGTGTCCGCGGTTTCGAACAGGTCGGCCGCCGGCAGCAGTGACGAAAAATGCGGATCGAGCGGCAGGAAGCGCATCAGGTCGCCCTTGTGCTCGCGCGACCGGCCGGCGTGAGTGAAATAGGTCTGCGGCCGGGCGGTGGTGCGCCGCAACCGCTGCGCGGTCTGCGCGATCTCCTGTGCCGCGCAGTTCGCGCCGGCGGGCGTCCAGTGCGTGTCGGTACGCAGGAACACCGGAACCGCGGCCTTGCAGTCCGCCAGGCTGGCGAACAGATCCGGCGTCGTCACGCCGCGATCGAGCAGCCCGCGCCGCGCGCGGGTGTATAGATCGCGGTGCAGGCTTGCGGCGGCGATCGTGCGATGAAACTCCGGATAGAGGCGCGCCTTGGCCGGGATCAACGCGACGATCAGCGTCGTGCCGCGCCGGCTCAGCGAGCGGTCGACCGCGGCGATCAGGTCGAGATTCGTCGCGAGCGAGGCGTCGGCGCCAGGCCAGCCGCGGAACTCCTCGGCCGTGTACAGCCAGTCGGCGGAGCCGACGACGACATCCGGGCGGCCCTCGCGGAACAGCAGGTACTGCACCGCGGCCCACAGGTTGATGCCGAAGGATCGCGTCGGGAACGCGGCCTCGTAGTGCGCCTCGAAACTGCGCGTGTACTCGCCCGTGCGTACGCCGTCCGCAGCCGGGGGCGCAAACGGCACGGCACGCGTGGCGGCCAGGGCGCCGATGGCGAAAATGCCGGAGGCGAAGACGCCGCTTTGCAGGAGGGTGCGCATGTTCATGGCCGTCTCCTAGAACTGGAAATACAGGAAGGGCGAGTAGCTCTGCGCCGACAGCCGCAGCACCGCGAGCGCGAACAGCGGCAGCATCAGCGCCTCCGCCCATGGACGTACGATGGCCAGTGCGCCGCCGGTGCGCAGCGGCGGCGCGGCGGTCGATGCCGTGGAGCGCCAGCCGCTGACGGCGATCACGACGTAGGCGAGCGCCAGCGTCGTCAGCTGCAGACTGTCGATGCCGGCGGCGTAGGGATCGCTCAGGGCAATGTCGGCGTAGCCGAACATCGCCAGGTAGAAGTGGCCGGCCGTGGCGACATCCGGGGCGCGGAACATGACCCAGCCCAGCATCACCAGCAGGAAGGTTGTCGCCCAGCGTGCCGGACTGAACCGGGCGCCGGCCCCGGCCGTCGCGCTCACGCGTTCGAGCGCCAGCAGCGCGCCGTGCCACGCGCCCCAGATCGCGAAGGTCCAGTTCGCGCCGTGCCAGAGGCCGCCGAGCAGCATCGTGAGGAACAGGTTGCGATACGTCTTGAATGTTCCGTGGCGGTTGCCGCCGAGCGGGACGTAGAGGTAGTCGCGCAGCCAGCTCGACAGGCTCATGTGCCAGCGCCGCCAAAATTCGGTGATGCTCTGGCTGATGTAGGGCTGGTTGAAGTTCTCGGTGAAACGGAAGCCGATCATCAGTCCCAGACCGATCGCCATGTCGCTGTACCCGGAGAAGTCGAAGTACAGCTGCGCGGTATAGGCGAGCGTGCCGAGCCAAGCGTCGGCGGCCGTCGGCTGCGCAAGTGCAAACGCGCTGTTTGCCATTGGCGCAATGGAATCGGCGATGAACACCTTCTTGATGAAGCCTTGCATGAAGCGCACCGAGCCGGCGCTGAACATCGCCCAGCTGTGCTCGCGTCGCGCAAACTGGTTGGCGAGGTCCTTGTAGCGGAACACCGGGCCGGCGATCAGGTGCGGGAACAGTGCGACGAAGGTGGCGAAGTCCACAAGGTTGCGCGCCGCCGGTGTGTCTCCGCGATAAACGTCGGCGATGTAGCTGATCGACTCGAAGATGTAGAACGAGATGCCGATCGGCAGGATCACATGCATCACCTGCAACGGTTCGTTGCCGGTCAGTCCGAGCAGGGCGTTGAGCGTGTCCACGCCGAAGTTCGCGTATTTGAAGTAGCCCAGCACGGCCAGATCGGCGACGACGCCGACGATCAGCCAGCGGCGCGCGGCAGCGGTGCCGGGACCGTAAGCGGCGATGCGGCGGCCGATCTGGTAGTTCCAGACCGTGACGGCGGCGAACAGCAGCAGGAAGTCGGCCCGCCACCAGGCGTAGAACAGGTAGCTGGCGGCGACGACGACGGCGTTGCGCCAGCGCTGCGGGCTGGCGTAGTACAGCGCCAGGAACAGCGGCAGGAACAGAAACAGGAAGACGTTGGACGAGAACACCATGGCTAGACCCCGCGTCCGGCGCCCTGCGCCGGTTCGATCACGACCGGGAGCTTCTGGCGCATGAGAATGTCGAGCACGGTGTGCTGGTTCTTGCCGATCACGCCGCTCATCTGCAGTCCCGAGGACCGGCTCGGCGCGAGCATGCCGACGTCGTACAGCTCCAGGCTCAGCGGTTGGTCGATCGCGATCGGGCCGCTCTCGTTGTAGATCAGCTGGCCGCCGAACACGATCATCGACACCTCTGCCGAGAACGGATCCATGCGCAGGTTGCGGTCGGTGCCGCTCAGGTCCTTGATGTGGCCGTAGATGCCGGACGAGCCGTTGGCGATCGCATGGTTGTTGTAGAGCCGCAGGCGCTGGCTGTTGCGCACGCGGATGCCGTGGCGCTCGTTGCCGACCGCGTGGTTGTTCCACAGCAGGTTGTCGGAACTCTCGTAAACCGTGATGCCGTCGGCGCGGTTGCCGAACACTGTGTTGTCGGCGACGACGTTGTGCGCACAGTTGCGGTCGATGACGATGCCGGACAGGCCGTTGTGGTGCGCGCGGTTGCGGAAGATCCAGCTGTTGTTGACCTCGCGCGAGATGATGAGGCCGTGCTTCTTGTGCGTGCCGTAGATGTCGTTCTCGGCAATGATCAGTCGGTTCGAGCGGTCGTGCGGATCGATGGCGTAGGTGATGTTGTCGCGATAGACGTTGCGGACGAGGACGAGGTCGTCGGCCTCGTAGCAGTAGAAGCCGTACCAGTTGTCGACGAATTCCGAATCGAGAATCCAGGCGCGCGGGCTGGCGCGTTTCATCTGCCTGACCGTGCCCGGCGTGTACTGCGAGATGGTCACGCCGTAGGACTTGCCGGCGGCGTAGCCGAGGCTTTCGACGGTGCTGCCGACGATATAGGTCTCGGTGCCGCCCCAGGACAGCAGGAACGGGCGGAAGTCACGCTCGCCGCGGAAGCGCGCCGGGGCATCGTCCTTCTCGCGCCAGGCGGTCAGGCGGCTGCCGGTGATGAACAGGCGGCCGTCGTTGACCAGGAACGCGCCGCGCTCCTCGGACATGCGGAAGTCGCGCGTGCGCGAGTCGATGTGCAGCGTCGCGCCCTGCGCGACGATCAGCGGCAGGCGCAGCACGAACACGCCGGGCTCGGTTTCCTCGAACCACTGGCGATCGATCTGGCGCGCCAGATCGGCGGGTGTGACGGTGCCGTCTTCGATATAGATGGCGCGCGGCTGCGTCGGCTGGCGCCGCGCCCATTCGGCGAGGCGGCCGTCGCTGCCCGCGAACTCCTTGAACTGGATCATGTCGACCAGGCGGCGCAGGCCGGCGCGGCCGCGTGGCGCGGTTTTCAGCTTGGCCATGACCGCCTGTTCCGTGAAAGCGGACAGGTCGGGTAGTTCGGGCGCCGGCAGGCGCAGGTCTTCGATCTCCTGTTGCGGCATCGCGCGCACGACGTAGTTCTCGAAATCGTTGCGCGACGGCGCCGCCGATCCGCTCGCCGCCGCCGCGCCGATGGCCAGCGCCAGTGCCGCGACGACTGCCCGCGCAAGTCCTGCGCCACGTGTTGCGTGCACGCGTCGGCTCAGAACAGCCATAGCGTCAACTCCAGGGTCACGCGGTACTGGTCGTCGGGCGCGTCCTCGCCGTAGGCGTCGCCCGGCTGGAACAGCGAACCGCGCAGGCGCAGGTTCGAGCGCAGGTCCTCGCGGTCACCGGTCGAGCCGGACGGCGTTGCGCCGAAGTAGCCGGTCAGCACGAGGTCATAGCCGTTGCCGAGGTCGCGGCTGTCGGTGCTCGGCGCGACGTCGAGGCCGTCGGTCACGACCGGCGCGTCGGCGGAATTGCGCAGGAGGCGGTGGTAGACGAAGCTGGCGTCGAAGCGCTCGAGCGGGATCGACAGGTAGGCGCTGCCGACCTGCAGATTGCCCAGGTCCGGCTGCAGTGCCTCGTTGTAGCGGTACAGCAGGCTGTGGGTGCCGGTGAAGCGGGAGCGGTTGCTGTGCAAGCCCGGCTGTTCGTAGGTTTCGATGCGGCCGTCGCCGTCTGCGCCGCCGCTGTCGCCCTGGCCATAGGCCCAGGCCGCACCCACCGCAAATCCCCGCGCGAGGCGCGCGCGCAGGCCGACGTCGCCGGCAAAGGCGCCGACGTCGCGGCCGACGCGCAGCAGCGGCGTCTCGGGGCTGCCGGTGACGATGTAGTCGTCGCGCGTGCCGGCCAGATAGTCAGCCTGCAGCCAGTAATACAGGCCGAGCGCGTCGGGCATGTCGTAATAGCCGTTGTGCGCATAGACGCCGACCCAGCCGTAGCGGCGGTCGCTGAGCTTCGGATCGGGCTCGTCGAGCGTGTCCGCATCGCCGACGTCGCCGTAGTCCCAGGCATAGGTGCTGCGTGCGCCGATGGTGTGGCCCGTGTACCACTGGCCGGAGAGGTCCGCGAACACGTAGGCGCGGTCGCGCTGCGACGCCGGCAGCTCGCTGCCGTCGCTGCGGAAGGTGTCGAGCTGCGCGGCGCTGCCGAGCTGGAACTGCAGCAGCGTCGTGTCGAAGATCCAGCGCACCGATTCGACATCGCGGTCCCACCAGGTGCCGTCGGCGCCGCGCAGCCGCTGCCGGCCGACACGCAGGACTTCGCCGGGATAGCTGGTGATGCCGCCGTACTCGATCCAGGCTTCGCGCAGCGCAGCGTAGGACTCGGTGCTGCGCGGACGCTCTTCGTCGGTGACGACGATGTCGCCGCTGGGCACGAAGCCCTGCAGGCGGATCAGCGTGCTCCAGTCCGTAGCCATGCGCCAGAACAGCGTCGGCTGCAGGTCGAGATAGCCTTCGGCGGTGTCGCCGTCGGCATCGATGGGCAGGCCGGCGTCGTCGGTCAGGCCGAGGTCGCGCGGGCCTTCGCCGAAGCCGGCGAGCCGGAGCTTGAGCTCGAAGTCCGCTTCGCCCGGTTGCAGGTCGGCGGCGCGCACGGTTGCCGCGGCGAGAGTCGCCGACAGCACAAGCGTGGCTGGCAGGGTGCGGATCATGGCGTCAGCTCCTCGGCGCGCGTCAGCGCGGTGGGCGCAGCGCCGCCCTCCGGCTGCGGCGGGTGGCGCGCAATGGACTCGGCGTCGGCCTTGCGCCGGCCCTCGTCGATCTGGCGTGGATTGATCGCGCGGTCCATCTCGTCCAGCAGCGCGCGCGCGCCGGGCACGCCTCCCTGTTCCGCCAGGCGCGCGAAGCAATAGGCATTGGCCGGATCGACCTTGACGCCGCGGTTGCTCCAGAAGAGTCGCGCCAGCTCCAGGTCCGCATGCGCATAGCCGCCGCGCGCGGCGAGCAGGTAATGACTCAATGCGCGGTCCGGATCGCCGCGTCCGAGATAGCCGCGTTCGTAGAGGCGCCCGAGGTAGAAGTGGGCCGCAGGGGCCGAGGCGTCGGCAGCGCTCGCCTCGTTGAGCAGCGCTTCGGCCTGGGACGGATCGGACTGCGGTGACTGCGGATCGAGATACAGGCGCCCGAGATAGAGCGCGGCCTCCGGCACACCTTGCGCGTAGGCCCGGTCCAGCAGCTCGCGCGGTGCGCGTCCGGGGTCGAGCGACGGGTCTTCGAGCAGCAGCCGCGCCATGCGCGTGGTTGCGGTGGGCGACTGGTTTTCCACGAGCTTGAGCAGGCGGTACGCCGTCGGCGGGTTGCGGTCGCCGGGCAGCTCCGTCGACATCAGCGTGCGCGCGACGGCCTCGATCGTGTCGGCGGGCAGCTGCTCCTTCTCGTAGCGTTGCGCCGCGCCGTTGACCAGCGCGGCCAGCGCATCGCGGTCGCCGGCGGCGCGATGATGCCGGGTCAGGTCGGCGTAGCAGTCGTCGAGCGACGACAGCCAGGTGGTGCACAGCTCGACGACTCTCTGCGCGTGCCCGGGCTGGTCGGCGTGAAGGCGATACCAGGCGAGGGCTTCGGTGACGTCGTCGACGCGCTTGCTGGAGGTGGCGCGCTCGGCGAGCCAGGCGGAGTCGCCGTTGACGTCCAGTTCCGGATGGATGCGGTACAGGCGCAAGCGCAGATGCAGCGCGTCGGCGTTGTCTTCCGCAGCGCCCGCCTGCAGCAGGCGGTCGACTTCGGTGTCGGCGATGCCGACGGCCATCAGCGCGCGCGCGAGGTCCACATACACGCGCTGGCCGTCGGCCAGCGCCATGCGATACCAGTGGATGGCTTCTTCCAGCGCCGCCTGCGTGCCGCGCCGCGTGTACAGGCGGGCCAGGCGCAGCTTGGCTTCCGGGTAATCGCGGCGGGCCAGCGGCAGCAGGTCCTCCTCGGCGGCATCGAGATCGCCGGCTTCGAGCGCGGCGATGCCGCGTTCGAGATCGGGCAGACCTTGACCGGCGAGTCCGACGTTCGCCGAGCTCAGGATCACGAGAAAGAATCCGAGTCGTCGCAGTGGATGAAGCAAGTTGGTCATTTCGTCCTCCGCCTCGCCCGAGTGCCTCACTTCGCGGCCTCGACGTTCTCCTCCGTCCGTGAGGGCGCCGGTGCCGGCGCGGACGCCGGAGCGTCCCTGGGAGCGGCCTGGGCGACGTTGGTCAGGCCCTGCAGCGGACGCAGGTCGCCGCGGTCGACGCTGACCTTCACCGGATGGCTCACCAGTTCGCGCGCAATCGGCTCTTCGGTTTCGACGACCACGACGACGCTGTCCTCGAATGCATCCGGATCGGCGCCGGTGCGCAGCTGGGCGACGCGGCCGCGCCGCGCGAAGGCTTCGCCGCTGATGTGCACGCTGACCGGCGAGCCGACGGCGATCTGGTCCGCGCCCGGATACGGGAAGCGCGCGAGGACGTAGGGCGAGAAATCCACCGGCTGCAGCGCGACCACCGGCTGGCCCTTGCCGACGTACTGCTCGTCGGCGACGTACATCGCCTGCACGCGGCAGTCGCAGGGGCTGGTGATCGTCCCCTTGATCGAACGGTCGAGCAGGGCCTCCAGCTCCTTGCTGCCGAGCTGGGCCTTCAGCGCCTGGCTGCGCACGAGGTCGAGCATCGAGGTCTCGAAAGTGCCGATCGGCGCGCCCTTGGCGACGATGCGGTCGGCCGGCACCAGGCTGCGGAAGATGCCGTCGCGCGGCATCGAGATCTCGTACTGCGGCGCGCCGACGCGCGCCGCCGTTGCCGTGTTCGAGAACATCTTTTCGCTGATGCGCTGCCCGGAATAGATCAGCGCGGCGCCGCCGACGACCAGCATCGCCGCGGTCACGATCGCGGTGCGCACGGCGGCGAGGAAGCCGCGCGCGGGCGGCGCCGAGCCGTCGGCGCGGGGGCGCGTGAAATTGTTGCGGCCGAGTGTGTGCATGACGTCGCCGATGCCGACCACTTCGCCGCCCAGGTAGGCGCTGACGATGCGGCGGATGGTCGCGACCTGCGCCTGGTTCAGCTCTTCGAAGCTGGCGCCGGTGCGTCCGTTCGACGGGTCGCAGTGGCGGATGCGGAAGCGCACCGGCAGCGTGGCCTCGATCGGATGCAGCGTCAGGCTCAGGCGGCCGCTGCAGACCTGTCCGGGTTTGAACGCGACGTTGCGCGCGTCAAAGCCGATGCCGCCGGCAGACAGATCCTGCAGGCGGAAGCGTGCCTGTTGGCCCTGCTGGCCATCGAGTTCGAGGATGCCCGGCACGCGCACGCGCGTGTGCTGGCGCTGCGTTTCGGACTCGTGGACGAGATTGAGAACGGGCGGTGTCTTGGTCATGGTGGTTTGCCGGTGGTCCGCTTCAGTCAAGGTCCTTCAGATCAGGGTCACGACCAGCGCGAGGAACAAGCTGACGCTCGACGCGAGCATCGCGTTCGACGTCCAGCGGTTGAGCGCCGATTGCCAGGGGTTCAGGCCGCGGTCCAGGCTGGTCTTCTGCCGCGTCCACGACTGCCGGTCGAGGTGGAACATCACGTCGATCTTCATCAGCGAACCGACGATCTGGTTGTAGTAGAGGAGCAGCGGGAACGCCGGGCCGACGCGGTGGCCACTGCAGGCCAGCAGCAGCGTCAGCAGCAGGCGCGAGGTGCCGATCCACAGCAGGTAGCCGAGCAGCAACTCGATCCCGTAGGCAGCGCTGCTGAGCAACGCGAGCGACAGGCCGAGCAGGCTGGTCCACATCGAAATGCGCTGATCCCACAGCACGTAGGTGGCGAAGGCGCCGAGGCGGCCGACGCCGAGCTGCGTCGCGCGGCTGTTCTGGCGCAGCGAATTGCCGTACCAGCGGAACATCAGCTGGCGGCTGGCGCGCAGGAACGAGCGGTCCGGCGGATGTTCGACCGTCGTGATCGACGCGTCGGGCACGTACCAGGTGTCCCAGCCCAGGCGCATCAGGCTGAACCAGCTCGACTTGTCGTCGCCGGTCAGGAAGCGGAATCGACCGAGGCGCCAGTGATCGAGTGCGTCGTGCTGGACGTCGTGGATGAAGCCGGGGTGGACGACGATGCCGGCGCGGAACACCGACATGCGCCCGGTCAGCGTCAGCACGCGCCGCGACAGCGCCATCGAGCACATGTTGATGTGACGCTGCGCGAAGCGCAGCGCGTGCCATTCGCGCATGCAATAGCCGCCGCGCACGTCGCAGAACTCGTTGGTCGTCAGCGCGCCGACGCGCGGGTACAGGCGGAAATAGGGCGCGGTCCGGTCGAGTACGCCGGCGTCGAGCACGGTGTCGCCGTCGATCACCGCGACCAGCGCATCGGCGTCGGGCGCGTCGCGCGAGATGCAGCGGAAGCCTTGCGCCAGCGCGTCGCGCTTGCCGGTGCCCTGGATGCGCACGATCCTCAGGCGCACGTGCTGCGGCGGCGTCAGCCGTTCCCACAGCAGCTTGATCAGCTGCTCGTCGGCGAGTTCGACGATCGACGCGACGATCGTCGTCGACACGCCACTCGCCGCCGCTTCGCGGATCGCCGCGCGGTAGACCGCGGCGGTGGTCGCCGGATCGATGCGGAAGCTGGTGATCAGCAGGTAGTACGCCGGTGGCTTCGCCTCCTCACCCAGCGCCGCCGCCGCGCGCCGCGCGCGCGGGAAGGCGACGTACTGGAAGTACATGCCGCGCAGGAAGTGCAGCGCGCCCAGGCTGTAGCGCCAGATCGCGATCGCACCGATCGCGATCCAGTAATGCGCGTGCTCGGGGTCGAAGGCCGTCGCCGGCAGCGACCAGGCCAGCAGGCACAGCCCGCCGAGGTAGAGCAGCCAGCCGGAGATCGAAGACATCGTCACGTCCTCGTGTCGGTGTCCGACGGCGCTACCAGCAGATGCCCTGTGAGCGGTCGTCCGACACGCGCGACATGAAGCCGACCAGATCGACTGCATGGTGGCTGCCGTTGAGTCGTTCGAGCACTTCGGCGAACTGGGCGTCGCGGTTGCCCAGGACCATCACGTCGGAATTGGCGATGACGTCGTCGAGATCCGACCGGAGCAGCGACGAGACGTGCGGGATCTTGGCGTTGATGTAGTCCTTGTTGGCGCCGTGCACGCGCGCGTAGTCGACGTTGCGGTCGAAGATGCTGAGCTGGTAGCCCTTGCCGATCAGGGCTTCCGCGAGCTCGACCAGCGGGCTTTCGCGCAGATCGTCGGTTTCCGCCTTGAACGACAGGCCGAGCAGGCCGATGCGGCGCTTGCCGAAGGAAGTGACCATATCCAGCGCCTTTTCGAGCTGCGCCTTGTTGCTGCGCATGATCGAACCGAGCAGCGGCGACTCGACATCGAGCTGGCCGGCGCGGTAGGTCAGCGCACGCAGGTCCTTGGGCAGGCACGAGCCGCCGAAGGCGAAGCCCGGGCGCAGGTAGTACGGCGAGATGTTGAGCTTGTGGTCGAGGCAGACGACGTCCATCACCTGGCGCCCGTCGACGCCGGCGGCCTTGGCGATCGCGCCGATTTCGTTGGCGAAGGTGATCTTGGTCGCGTGCCAGGCGTTGCAGGCGTACTTGACCAGCTCGGCGACTTCGATCGGGCGGCGCACGCAGGGCGCCTGCAGCTCCGCGTAGAGCGCGCTCAGCGGGTCGCCCGAGGCCTCGTCCAGCTCGCCGATGACGCTCATCGGCGGCTCCATGTAGTCGCGGATCGCGGTGCTCTCGCGCAGGAATTCCGGATTGACCGCGACGCCGAAGTCGGCGCCGGCGCGTTTTCCGGACGCCTCCTCCAGGATCGGGATCACCACCGAGCGCACCGTTCCGGGTAACACGGTGCTGCGCACGACGACGGTGTGGCGCGTCGGCTTGTTCGCGAGCGCCGCGCCGATCTGGCGGCAGACGTTCTCGACGAAAGTCAGGTCGAGATCGCCGTTCTTGCGGCTCGGTGTGCCGACGCAGATCATCGTCAGATCCGTTTCGCGTACCGCGTAAGCGGTGTCGGTTGTTGCGCGCAGGCGGCCCGCGGCGATCTGGCGCGCAAGCAAGTCATCAAGACCCGGTTCGACGACCGGCGCCCGCCCGCGGTTGATCAGATCGACCTTGAGCATCGAAACGTCGACGCCGATGACGTCGTGTCCGGCGTCCGCCTGGCAGGCGGCGCAGACCGCGCCGACATAGCCCATACCAAAGATACTGACTCGCATGTGATGGCCTCGTCCTTGTGTGCGTTGTGGGTCCGTGCCCCGATTTCCGCGTTGCTGCCCGCTCCGTGTCGCAGGGGCCGGCGGCAGCGCGGCATGCCGAGGGTTCAGCGCCGCCGTCCAGACCCCCCGCCGGAACGGCTGCAGGAGGGTTGTGGCAAGCACGATGCCAACGAAAAGAAAATGCAATCGAATCCGAAAGTTAAGGATTGATTCAGGTGCCGGGGCGGAGAGTGGGATGTCGCAGCGCAGCAAACCTGTTGCCGCAGGGCGACACGCCTCGGGACGAGCCCGAACAAGTGCTTGGTTTTCTGGAAGATCAGGGTGTCGCGAATGACAGACACGAACGCATGCACGAAGCGGAAGGCCTGCGCCGAAGCGCTCGCTGGCGCGTACGGACTTGTCTACCCACATGCGGCGATGCGGCGCGGCCTGTTGCCATCCGGCAACACGGCGATCCGGCATCTGGTGGTGACTGGCGATGCCGGCGTCTGACCGGTCGCTGGCGCTGCCCGCGGTGACCGCGGTCGCGGCCGCCGTCGCGCCCGTCGACGGACGCGGCGGCAGCGGCGGCGCGGTGCAGGGGGAACGCACGGTTCGACGACCGAGCTTCCGCCACTGGCTGCAGCGCTGGAAGCCCAAGACGATGGCCGGGCTGTTCGGCCTGGGCTGTCTGCTGGTCTCCCTGCCGCCGTTCGTGGCCGTGGTCATGAGCGGCGTTGCGCTGCAAGGACAGGCGCAGCGCAGCGAGCGGCTCGTCGCCGACGGCCTGCTGCTCGAGCGCCTCGGCGCGAAGATGATCAAGGAGCTGGAGAACCTGGAGCGCGCCGGGCTTCAGTACGTCGCGCTCGAAGATCCGTTGCTGCTGCCGGTCGTCGAGCGCCGCTACCAGGCGGCGCTGGGCATTCTGTGGCAGATCGACGATGCCGGATTTCCGCCGTCCGTTGTGGAGCATGTGCGCGCACTTGAGCGCGGGCTCGGCGACGTCGCCACGGCATGGGCGACGGAAACGGCCGACGTGGCGGCGCTGTCGCAGGCGATGAGCGGCATGCGCATGCTCTCGGTGGAAGCCGAGGCGATGGTGGCCGCCGGCCGGATGGCGATCGACCAGCGCGTCAGCGCGCTGAAGATCGAGACCGGCGAAGCGCGCCGCGTCACCCGCGTCGCGGCGCTGGCCCTGGTTCCGCTCGCGGCGACGCTGGCCTTCGGATTTTCCCTGGTCGTCACGCGGCCGCTGCGTTCGCTGCGCTCCGGTATCGCTGCGCTCGGAACCTCCAACTACCGGCATCGGGTCGAAATCGCCTACCCGCTGGAGATGTCGCGCCTGGGCGAGAAACTCGAGTGGCTGCGACGCCGGCTCGCCCTGCTCGAGGCCGACAAGGACCGTTTCCTGCGGCATGTTTCCCACGAGCTGAAGACGCCGCTGGCGAGCATCAGCGAAGGCGCCGACCTGCTCATCGAGGGCACGCTGGGCCCGCTCAGCGACCGCCAGGCCGAAGTCGTGCGCATCCTCGCCGACGCCACCGCCGAGCTCGAAGAGCAGATCCGCAACCTGCTGGCGTATGCCGAGTGGCGCAACGGCCGGCTGCACGCCGAGTGCGAGTGGTTCGCTGCGCCTGCGCTGATCGACGAGGTCGTCGCCGCGCACCGGCTGCCGATCGGCAAGCGCTCGCTGCGGATCGCCCGCGACTTCGACGACGGACTGCGCTTGCACGGGCAGCGGCCGCGTCTGCGCGTCGCGCTCGACAATCTGCTGAGCAATGCCATCAAGCACGCGCCGCCGGGCAGCTCGATCGAGATCGCGGGCGATCGTCGCAACGGCTGCTGTCTGGTCTCGGTGCGCGATTTCGGCCGCGGCATCGCGGCCGACGATCGCATGAGGATCCTCGAACCGTTCGTGCGCGGCAGCGAGGAAGAAGAGTCTGGTGTCCGCGGTACCGGCGTCGGCTTGTCGATCGTCGTCGAAACCGTCAATGCCCATGGAGGGGAACTTGAGGTGCAGGATGCAAACCCGGGAACACGGATGGTCATGGTCTGGCCCTGCCCGCCGATGCGCGGCTAGGGGCGTGGGAGTGTTCGTTGCGCTGGCGCTGTGCGCCGGTTGCGCAAACCTCCCCGAGTACTGGCGCGGCGGCGGCGGTGCGCTTGACTTCTGGGCTGCCGCCGTCGAAGCCGACGAAGGCGGGCGCGAAACCATGTGGCAGCGCGCGCGCCGCGACAACGAGCCCTGGCAGCTTGCGATGCTGCAGAGCCTGCCGGACTACTCGCGCTACGACGCGCAGGCGGCCCGACGCGCGCTGAAGCAGACGCTGGCGACGCACCCGAAGGGCGAGATCGCGGCGCTGGCGCGGGTGCGCCTGGCCGATCTGACCGACCAGCAAGCCTGCGAGACGCAGGCCGCGGAGCTGAAGCACCGGCTCGACGAAGTGATCGCCATTGAAAGGAAGCTCGATGGAAATGTCCGTTGATTCACGCACGCGGCCGCAGATCCTGCTCGTCGACGACGACGCCAAGCTGCTGCGCGTGCTGACCTTGCGCCTCGAATCGGAGGGCTACGGCGTCATTGCCGCGAACGGCGGCGAACAGGCGCGTTCGCTGCTCGACGAGGCGGCGCCCGACTTCGTCGTCGCCGATCTGCGCATGCCCGGCATGGACGGCATCACGCTGCTCAAGCACATCCAGTCGCGGCGGCCGGGGCTGCCGGTCGCGATCCTGACCGCCCACGGCGACATTCCCGATGCGGTGCGTGCCACGCAGGCGGGCGCCGTCGACTTTCTGACCAAGCCGGTGCGCAGCGATCTGCTGCTGGAGTGCATCCGCCGCAATCTGCATTTCGTCGTCGAGGGCGAAGGCGGCGCGGGCGACGTGCAGAACTGGGCCCCCGACATCCTGACGCACAGTCCGCAGATGCGCACGCTGCTCGACAACGCGCGGCGCGTCGCCCGCCTTGATCCGGCGGTGCTGATCACCGGACCCAGCGGCAGCGGCAAGGAGCTGCTCGCGCGCGCAATCCACGCCGGTAGTCCGCGCAGCGGGCATCCGTTCGTCGCGCTCAACTGCGCCGCAGTACCGCCGGAGCTGCTGGAGTCGGAGCTGTTCGGGCACAAGCGCGGGGCGTTTACCGGAGCGCATATCGACCAGCCGGGCCTGTTCCGCGCGGCCGATCGCGGCACCGTGTTTCTCGACGAGATCGGCGACATGCCGCAGCCCTTGCAGGCCAAGCTTCTGCGCGTGCTGCAGGAGCGCGAAGTGCGGCCGGTCGGCGAGGTGCGCTCGATCCCGATCGACGTGCGCGTGCTGTCGGCGACGCACCGCACGCTCGATCAGCTGGTCCAGCAAGGCGCTTTTCGCGAGGATCTCTATTACCGCCTGAACGTCGTCGAACTGCGCCTGCCGCCGCTGGTGGAGCGTCGTGAGGACATCCCGCTGCTGGTTGCCGCGCGCCTCAACCAGCTGCGCGCCAGCGGCGCACCGCAGCGCGTGTACTCGCCCGAGGCCATGGAGCTGCTGTTGACCGCGGCCTGGCCCGGCAACGTGCGCCAGCTGTTCAACGTCGTCGAACGCACCGCGGCGCTGTCGGCGGGTCGCGTCATCAGCGTCGAGCTGGTGCGCAAGGCGATCGGCGAGCTGGAAAACGGCGTGCCGTCCCTGGACGAGGCGCGCGACCTGTTCATCCGCGACTACCTGCGCCAGGCGCTCAAGCTGGCGCAAGGCAACGTCAGCCGCGCGGCACGTCTGGCAGGTCGCAATCGCACCGATTTCTACAAGCTCATGAAGCGGCACGGCCTGCAGGACAAGGACGAGCCGCAGGAGACCTGAACCTCGCTGCCCGCCACATCCGAACCAACGGTTTCGCCGTATCCTGTCGGGACAGGTTAATACGGAGCTGAGGATGAACGGCGACTTCGACGCCCACGAGTCGATCCAGGACTATTACGGCAAGGTGCTGCAGTCCTCCGCGGATCTGCAGACCAGCGCCTGCTGCACGGCCGAGGCGATGCCGGTGCATCTGCGCGAAGTGCTGCGTGAGCTGCACGACGAGGTCAAGGATCGTTTTTATGGCTGCGGCTCGCCGATCCCGCCGGCGCTGGACGGCGCGACCGTGCTCGACCTGGGCTGCGGTTCCGGGCGCGACGTTTATCTGCTGTCGAAGCTGGTCGGACCGAACGGGCGCGTGGTCGGCGTCGACATGACCGCGGCGCAGCTGGAGGTCGCGCGTCGCCACCAGGACTGGCATGCGCAGCGCTTCGGCTGGGCCAACACCGATTTTCGCCAGGGTTTCATCGAGGATCTGGCCGGCGCCGGCATTGCAGACGCGTCGGTCGACGTCGTCGTCTCCAACTGCGTGATGAACCTGTCGCCGGACAAGCCGCGCGTGTTCCGCGAGATCTTCCGTGTACTCAAGCCGGGCGGCGAGCTGTACTTCTCGGACGTCTTCGCCGATCGCCGCATTCCGCCGGCGCTGGCGCGTGATCCGGTGCTGCTCGGCGAATGTCTGGGCGGGGCGATGTACGTCGAGGACTTCCGCCGCGTGATGGGCAACGTCGGCTGTTTCGACGCGCGCGTGTGCAAGTCCTCGCGCATCGACCTGCGCAATCCGGGCATCGAGCGGCGCGCGGGGCATATCGCCTTCCATTCGATGACCGTGCGCGCCTTCAAGCTGGCGCTCGAAGACCGCTGCGAGGATTTCGGTCAGGTCGCCTGGTATCGGGGTTCGATCGCCGAGCATCCGCATGCCTTCGAGCTCGACGATCATCATCGCTTCGAGACGGGCAAGCCGATGCTGGTCTGCGGCAACACCGCCGACATGCTGTTGCAGACGCGCTACGCCCGGCACTTCCGTATCGAAGGCGATCGCTCGGTTCATTTCGGCCTGTTCGACTGCGGCCCCGGCGCCGCGCCGCAGACCTCCGAGGCCGGCTGCAAGACCGGCTGCTGCTGATGAGCGCTGTCCCTGCAGAGTTGTTGATCGCGCCGGCGCGCAGTCGCTACGACTTCGAGCGGCTGCTGCACGAGCGCGGCCTTTCGCTGCCGCCGCGGGCGATCGACACGCTGCAGGTCAACGTCACCAAGCTGTGCAACCAGGCTTGCCGGCACTGCCATGTCGACGCCTCGCCGGCGCGGACCGAGCGTCTGTCGCGTGCCGGCATCGAGAAGATCGTCGAGATCCTGCGACGTCATCCGCAGATCCGCGCGCTCGACATCACCGGCGGCGCGCCGGAACTGCACCCGGATTTCGACTGGCTGGTGCAGGAAGCGGTGGGCCTCGGTCGACAGGTGATGGTGCGTCACAACCTGACGGTCACCTTCGACGGCAATCCGCAGACCCATGAGAGCAAGGCCTACCTGCCCGAGTTCTTCGCGCGCCACCGCTGCGAGGTCATCAGCTCGCTGCCGTACTACCAGGCCTATTTCACCGACACGCAGCGCGGCAAGGGCGTGTTCGACAAGAGCATCGAGGGGCTGAGGCGCCTGAACGCGCTCGGCTATGGCGTCGACGGCAGCGGCCTGCGGCTGAACCTGGTCTACAACCCGGTCGGTCCGTACCTGCCGGCGGCGCAGCCCTCGCTGCAGGCGGACTACAAGCGCGAGCTGCTGGCGCGCTTCGGCATCGTCTTCAACGAGCTGTATTGCATCACCAACATGCCGATCAACCGCTTCCGCCTGCATCTGGAAAAGAGCGGCCAGTATGAGGCGTACATGGACAAGCTGGTTGCCGCCTTCAATCCCGTTGCGGCGGACAGTGTGATGTGCCGCAGCCTGATCAGCGTCGGCCATGATGGCCGCATTTATGACTGCGACTTCAACCAGATGCTCGACCTTGAGGCGCAGGGCGCTGGCGCGCGCGCGCCGACGATTTTCGATTTCGACTTCGACGCGCTGCTGCGGCGCCGTATCCGTTTCGATACGCACTGCCTGGGCTGCACCGCCGGCGCGGGCTCGTCCTGCGGAGGGGCGACGGCGTAGAGTGGCGCGGGGTTGTACATAGGGGGAGCGATGGCCCGGTTGGCGCCGTATTTCAGCGAGGACACCTTCAAGTTCCTGCGCGCACTGGCGAAGAACAATTCGCGCGAATGGTTCGCCGCCAACAAGCCGCGCTACGAGCAGAAGGTGCGCGGGCCCTGCCTGCGTCTGATCGGCGATCTCGCCGGTCCGCTGCAGCAGATCAGTCCGCAGCTGACCGCGATTGCCAAGCCGGTCGGCGGCTCGCTGTTCCGCATCCACCGCGACACGCGCTTTTCCGGCGACAAGCGGCCGTACAAGACCCACGCCGGCATGTATTTCGCGCATGCCGTGGCCAAGTCGGCGGCGCGCGGCGATGCCGGCAACGCGGCGATGGGACGGCTCGACGCGCCGGGCCTGTATCTGCATCTGGAGCCGGGCGCGTGTTTCCTGGGCGGCGGCATCTGGCATCCGCAGCTGCCGACGGTCAAGCGCGTGCGCGACTACATGCTCGCCAATCCGATGAGCTGGAAGCAGGCGACGCGCAGCCCGCAGTTCCGCAAGGCCTTCGAGCTGGGCGGCGACGCGCTGATCCGGCCGCCGCGCGGCTACGATCCCGAGCACGAGCTGATCGACGACCTCAAGCGCAAGGACTTCATCGCCTCGGCGCAGCTCGACGACGCCGAGTTGCTGCGTCCCGATCTGGTCAAGCGGCTGATCAGCCGTTACCAGCAGCTCGCGCCGCTGCTGGACTGGCTGTGCGGCGCGCTGGACCTCGAGTTCTGACCGGCCTGCGGCATGGACTACGCCGCGATCCTGCAGAGCGCTCCGCTGGCAGCGTACATGCCCGAGGCGACGCTGCACCGGCTGGTCGCCGAGGCCGAGCCGCTGTATCTGCGCGGGGGCGAGTACCTGTACCGCGAGGGCGAAGCACCGGACTTTTTCTACGTCGTCGCTGCCGGCCGCCTGCGCGTGACTTCCGGCGAGGACACGCTGATCGGGCACATCGGCTTTGGCGAGCCGGTCGGCGAAGCGGGTGTGATCGCGGGCGAGTCACGCAGCGCCTCCGTGCGTGCGCAGCGCGACAGCATCGTGCTGCGCCTGGGGCGCGAGCCGTTCCTGCAGTTTCTCAACAGCCACGCACCGGCAGCGGTTGCACTCACGCGCCGGCTGATCTTCCGGCTGCGGCAGACGCAGCGCGAACGCCAGCGGGCAGCAACGCTCGGGCAGAGCGCGATCGCGATCTTTCCGGCCTCGTGCGGCGTACCGGCGATGGCGCTGGCCGAAGTGCTTGCGCGCTCCTTCGGCGGCTATCCGGCTGTGAGGGTGATCAGCGCGGCGCATGTTGACGCGAGCATGGGTGTCGGCAGTGCTCAGGCGCCGTATGCGGATCATGCGCTGTCGCGTCGGCTGCAGGAGTGGTTCTGCGAACTCGAACGCCGCCACCCGCATCTGATCTTCGTCGCCGACCGCGACGACAGCCCGTGGGCCCTGCGCTGCCTGCGCCAGTGCGACCGCGTGCTGGTGATCGCCGAAGCCGACGTCGCACCTGCGAGCCTGCCCGCGCTTTCGGAGTGGCGCGGCAGTGAGGAGACGCTGGCGCCAGTGGAACTGGTGCTGTTGCGGGCCGAGGGCGATCCGTCGCCGCACACCCTGGACTGGCGCGCCGCGACCGGCGCACGCGCGCATTACTACTTGCATCCCTGGGACGCGCAGGAGCTCGACGCGCTGCGGCGACAGATCAGTGGGCAGGGCATCGGACTGGTGCTGGGCGGCGGTGGTGCGCGCGGTTTCGCCCATATCGGGCTGATGCGCGCGCTCGAACAGCTGCAGATTCCGGTGGATGTCTGCGGCGGCACCAGCATGGGCGCCTTCGTCGCCGCGCTGATCGCCTGCGGCTTCGACAGCGTCGAGATGGCGCAGATCGCGCGCGAGACCTTCGTCGAGAACAACTACCTCAATGACTACACGCTGCCGCGGGTTTCGCTGATCAAGGCGCGCAAGTTCCTGCGCCGCCTGCATGAGATTTTCGGCGAACGCCGCATTGAGGAGCTGCGGCGGACCTATTACTGCATCTCGACCAACCTTTCGACCGGCGAGGGCATCGTCCACGACTGCGGACCGCTGGCCGAGTGGGTCGGCACCAGCATGGCGGTGCCGGGAGTGGCGCCCCCCGTGGCCTGGCAGGGTAGCCTCTTGTGTGACGGCGGCGTCGTCAACAATCTGCCGACCGACGTGATGCAGAACCTGGAGCGCGGCAGCATCATCGCCTGCAGCGTCAGCGCACAAGGAGACATCGCACTGCCAGGCTACGGCATCGACGGCCCCGAACCGGGCGCCCTGCTCGGGCGTCGGCGCCATCCCGATCTGCGCGCGCCCCGCTTCAGCGAGATCCTGCTGCGCACGGCGACACTGGCCAGCGACACCACGCTGGCGCGCGCCGCGGCCGAGCGCGCGGACGTCTACCTGCGGATGCCGGTACAGAGCTATGGCATGTTTGACTGGGCCGCGCTCGACGCCCTGATCGAGCTGGGCTACGAAACCGCGATGCGGCAGCTAACGCCGCTGCGGGACACGCTGGCCGCGGGTTCGGCGATTGCTGCATGAACGTCTGGCGCGCCGCGATCGTCTGTGACATCATTCCCTGTAACAATATCACGTCGAATATGAGCGCAGTCCACGAAACGTCTGCGCCTCCACTGCGGTGGGGAGTCGACGACGGCGCAGCGCGGAAGCGCGGGGGAGTTACACATGATGAGTCTGGACTTCATCCTGGCCGATCTGCGGCTCAACTGGATGTTGTACGTGTCGATGCCTTTCGTCGCGGCGATCATCGGCTACGTCACCAAGATCGTGGCGATCGGGATGATGTTCCGGCCGATCGAGTTCGTCGGCAAAAAGCCGTATCTGGGCTGGCAGGGCATCGTGCCGCGCAAGGCCGGCGTGATGGCGAGCATCGCCTGCGACACGATGACGACCAAGCTGATCAAGCCGACCGACATCTTCGACAAGCTTGATCCGGACCGCATCGCCCAGGAGATAGAAAGGCCGCTGCTGGCGGCGATCGACGACATTGCCCGCGACGTACTGTCGCAGTATCAGCCTGGCTTGTGGGAGAGCCTGCCGGACGCGGTCAAGAAGTTGATCATCAGCCGCATCAAGGCCGAGGCGCCGTCGATCGTCACGACGATCATGGGCGACATCAAGAAGAACCTCGACCAGGTCTTCGACCTCAAGGAGATGGTCGTCTCCAACCTGCTGCGCGACAAACCCCTGCTCAACCGCATCTTCCAGGAAGCCGGTGCCGGGGAGTTCCGCTTCATCCGCAATTCAGGACTCTATTTCGGTTTTGCGATCGGTTGCGTGCAGGCCGTGACCTGGGGTCTGACGCACTCGCCGTGGGTGATGCCGCTGTTCGGCCTGTTCACCGGCTGGTTCACCGACTGGCTGGCGCTGAAGATGGTTTTCCGGCCGGTACATCCGACCCGCTATGCCTTAGGCATGGTCGAGTGGCAGGGCCTGTTCCTGAAGCGCCGCAAGGAAGTGGCCAAGGAGTACGGCCGGCTGATCGCTCAGGAAATCATCACGCCGGGGAACATCATCGACGCGGTGCTCAAGGGCCCGCTGTCGGACCGCATCTTCTCGATGGTGCATCGTGAGGTTCAGCGCCTGGTCGACGATCAGTCGGGCCTGGCCAAACCCTTGGTCGTGCTTGCTGTCGGCAGCAGGCGCTACCAGGAGATGAAGCAGGTCGTCGCCGAGAAGGTGATGGCGCGCCTGCCGGCAACGATGAAGCATGTCGAGGAATACGCCGGCAAGCAGATGGATCTGGAGAACCTGCTCAGCGTGAAGATGGCCGAACTGTCGCCCGAGGAATTCGAGGGCCTGCTGCGCCCGGCATTCGAGCAGGACGAATGGATCCTGATCACGGTCGGTGCCGTGCTCGGTTTCCTCGTCGGCGAGATGCAGGTGTTCGTCATGCACCACCTTGCCAAGCCGGTGCCGGGCTTCGATCAGCACTCGCTGCTGGAACTCGTGCGCGCGTTCGTCGGGTAGTTGCGTAGGTTGGGCTTCGCTCCGCTCAGCCCGTCCTACATCCCTACGTGATCATTCCGGGCGCGAAGCCGGCCGAGGCGAGCGCGTCGCCCAATCCGTAAGCTCGGGCGCGCGTCAGCAGGCGCGCATCGAGCGCCGTGTCGTGTCCGGCCAGGCCCCGCAGCACTTCGGCGAACTCGGTCTGCTTGTCGG
The DNA here is from genome assembly GCA_041659605.1 of Sinimarinibacterium sp. Lineage (GTDB taxonomy): Bacteria > Pseudomonadota > Gammaproteobacteria > Nevskiales > Nevskiaceae > Solimonas. Next base: position 77,140 of record JBAZXW010000004.1, read on the forward strand.
CCGGCATGCGCCGCACGACGTCGAACATCGGCTCCCACAGTTCGCCGATCAGCACCGCCTGCGCGGCCCGCTCGATCGCCGCGCGCGGCAGTTGTGCGCCGGCCCGCGCGAAGGCATCGCGCGTGCCCTCGTCGAGCATTTCGACCAGCGGCAGGATGCTGCGCCACAGCGCGTGCTCGTCCGCGGCCTGCAGCAGGCTGACGAGGACCGCCGGATCGGTGCGCAGGATCGGCAGGTTCGCAACCTTGCGCTGGTGGCGCTCCGACAAGCTGGCGACGATTGGCAACAGGTCACCCCAGAGGCCGTTGTCCTGCGCGCGCTGGATGATCCGTCCCAGTACAGCCTCCTCTTGTTCGGCGGCGAGATTGCCGAGCTCGCGCTTGAGCGCGTAGTTGACGCTGGCGACAACCGTGAGGATCTCGTCGAGCAGGTCGCGCTGGTCGTCGAGCGCCAGCAGGACGATGCGCCGGCGGCGTTCGGTCGGCAGCATGCGCACCACGCGGTCGAGCCGGTTTTTCGAGTCCATGTGGAACGCGATGCGCAGCAGTTCGGCCTCGTCGTCGATCGCGACGAGCACTGCCTGGATGGCCTCGTCGGTGAGGAAATCGACGAAGCGCCCCATCGTCGGATAGTCGCGGCGGTCGATCATCGCGCGGACGATGTCGACGACGAAGTGCGCCGGGATCTGCTGGATCAGGTCGCGTGCGCGGCGCGGGTCGAGGTGGACACAGACCTCGGCGGCGTACGCCGGTGCGATGCGCGTGGCGATGGCCGCGGCGCGTCGTGCCGGCATCTCGCTGACGATGCGCGCGGTCAGCAACGGACCGATCAGGCGCGCCAGCCAAGGCGCGATGGTCGGCACCGTGCTGGCAATGCGGGCGAGGCGACGAAAGGGCGTGCGGTCCTGGTCAAACAGGTGCTCGCTGATCGCTGCGCGCAGATGCCGGAGCTGCGCCTCCGGTACGCGATCGAGATACGACAGCGCGCCGGCTTCGACGTCGAGCAGTTGCTCGAGCTTGGCAAGCTCGGCACGCAGCGCGAGCCTGTTCACGGTACGCGATCGCGCGGAGTGCGGAGGATCAGGTGGCGCAGCGGCGACGGCAGGAGCCGTCGCAGTGCCTGATCCGCCTGTGCACGCTGCCGCAAGCACGCGGCGTCGATGGCGGCCTCGAGACGACCCAGCTCGTCTTCGTTCAGTTTCGACAAACCCGACAGCGCGCGCAGCGGGCGCCGCAGCCGAGCTGCGAGGCGTTCGAGGGTCGCGGACACGCTCACCGGGCCGAAAGTCCGGCGGCGCTCACGCGGCCACCGCCTTTGCGGCCGGCGACTTGTCGAGGTAGGCCAGCGCCTGCTCGGTCGAGGCCTCGTTGCGCGGGTCGTACCACGGGCTCAGATACGGCAGCTCCGACAGGAACAGCCACAGCGGATCGGGCAGGTGACCGCTGCGCGCGACACGCACCCATTCGATCCACAACCAGGGTTTGAACGCGCTGGGCTTGCGCGCTTTGTACCGTTCATCCTGCTCGAGCAGGTGGGCGGTGCCGTCGGCCCAGATGCCGAACACCATCACGAAGGTCATTGCCGACAGGTAGTAGCGCGAGATGTAGGTGCCGCCAAGATGGCGGTACAGATCGAAGGCGACGCTCCGATGCTCGATTTCCTCGGCGCCGTGCCAGCGGATCAAGTCCAGCAACACCGGATCGGCGCCGGCCTTGTCCCATTCGTGATTGTTGAGTGCGTACTTGCCGAGCACGCAGGTCATGTGTTCGACCGCGGCAATCAGGCCGAGGCGGAACACCAGCCACTGCTTGTGCGCGAACTTCGGCAGCTTGCGTCCGAAGGGTTCGTCGGCCAGGGCCTGCTCGAAGATCCAGTCCATCAGCGCCAGATTGCGTTTCGTGTCGATGCCCTGCGCGGCGAGGTACTCGGCACAGGCGCTGCCGTGGGCGCGCGCGTGCATGGCCTCCTGGCGCACGAAGGCCTGCACGTCCTCGCGCAGCTTCGCATCGGTGACGTAGGGCAGCGCCTGGTTGTACAGCCGGCAGAACCAGAATTCGCCGGCCGGCAGGATCATGTTGATCTCGTTGATGAAGGCACTGGCGAACGGCTGGCCCGGAATCCAGTCGCGCGGCGTCTGCGACCAGTCGAAGCGCACCTTGCGCGGGCGGATGCTGTATTCCGTGCTCGACGCCTTGTCCTTGTTCGGAAACGGCAGGATCTTTTCCATTGAAGGTTGCCCCAAGCTAGACGTTGATCTGCGCGACCCGTCGGGCGAGGCCGGGCGCCAGGCGCGACAGCCAGCGGATCGCATGGACCTCGGCGCCGACGCGCGCCTCCGCGCGGTTGTGTTCGACTGCATCGAGGATCGCCGCTGCAACGGCCGTTGGCTTGAGGTTGCGCAGCGCATACAGGCGGTTGGCCTGACGCCGCCTCTTCGCGACTTCATCGTCGCCGCCGATGATGCGCGCCGATTCGGTGATGTTGGTGTGGACGATGCCGGGGTAGATCGCGCTGACGCCGATCCCCTGGCCGGCCAGCTCCGCGCGCAGGCACTCGCTGAGCATCTGCACCGCCGCCTTGGTCGTGTTGTAGGCCGGGGTCAGCCGCGTCGGCAGGAAGGCCAGGCCCGAGGACACGTTGACGATGTGGCCCTTCTTGCCGGCGTCGAGCATCTGCTGGGCGAACAGTTTCGAGCCGTGGATCACGCCCCATAGATTCACGCGCAGTATCTTTTCCCAATCGGCGGTGGACGTGTCCAGCATGGGACCGGACATGCCGATCCCGGCATTGTTGACGACGACGTCCGGTGCGCCCAGCGTCGCGTCGATCTGTTCGGCCAGCGTTTCCATGGCCTTTGCGTCGCCGACGTCGACGCGGTAGGCGACGCTGTCGGCATCCAGCAGTCGCGCAAGTTCCGCGGTGCGCTGCGCGGCAGCGAGATCGATGTCGACGGCCACGGTGTCGGCACCGGCCTCGGCGAAAGCGAGCAGGGTTTCGCGGCCGATGCCCGAGCCGGCGCCGGTGACGACGACCAGCTTGCCGCTGTGCTTGCGTCGCGGCCCGCGCACGCGCGCACGGCGCAGCGCCGGCGTCTCGACGCCGCTGTCGACGAAGCGCACGAAGTCCGCGATCTTCACCGCGACCAGATCCGGATCGCTGACCTGCAGCCAGTGGCCGGCGTCGACGTCCGTCCGCCACAGCCTGGGTGCCCACTTCGGCAGGTCGTCAAACAGTTCCGGTGACACGAAGTGGTCGCGCAGCGGCACGACCAGCTGCACGGGGATGTCGGTGCGGCGCTCGTGGGGCTTGAGCACGCGCTTGAGCACGTTGGCGCGGTACAGATTGACGCCGGTGCGGCCGTCGCTTTTCTGCGTCGGATTGACGTCGGCCTTGTCGATGCCCTCGACCTTTTCGAGAATCGTCGGCCAGAGCTTGTCCAGGCCCATCTTCCACATCAGCGGCGCCGCCATCGGCAGATGGAACATGCCGATGTACCAGGAGTGCAGCACCTGGTTCGCGATCTTGGCGACGTCCGCCGGCGCGCCGCTCTTGAGGCGCTGCAGAATCCAGTAGCCAGCGTGATCCAGCGACGGACCCGAGATCGTCGTATAGGAGGCGATGCGGTTCTTCAGGCGCTCGGTCGTCACCATCTCCCAGGCCTGGATCGATCCCCAGTCGTGTCCGACCAGGTGCACCATCTTGTGCGGCGCAGCGGCCTCGATCACCGCTGCCGCGTCGTTGACCAGGTGCTCCAGGTCATAGTCCTCGACCGGGTGCGGCGCGCTGGATGCGCCGGCACCGCGCACGTCGTAGGCGACGACGTGGAAGTCTTCCGCGAGCCGCCCAGCCGTCGCATCCCAGACGTGGCTGCTGTCCGGATAGCCGTGCACCAGCAGGATGGTCGGCTTTGTGGGGTCGCCCCAGCTGCGTACTGCCAGCTGGACGTTACCCGATTGCACAAACGTCGAGGTGCTCATGCCGCCACCTTGGTCACTTCCCCTGATTCCTTGTTCGCTTTGGCCGGCCACAGGCCGCGCGCGATCCAGCGGCGCACGTGCGGCACGTCGTCGTCCAGCCAGTACGCGTCGGTCTCCGTGACGACGAGCAGTTCTTCGAACTTGGCGCCGACGCTGCGAAAGCCCAGATGCGGTTCGACCGCCCACAGGCCCGACGTCGGCGGATGCTCGGAGCGCGCGCTGCTGTTCCACAGCGGCGACCAGCCCTCCTTGCGGCCGCGGATTGCATCGCGCGCCAGCTCGGCGACATTGCGCAGGCCGAAGCGGGCGAGCGACGGATGGCTGGACTTGGCTTTGCCGTCGTCGGAAATCCGCTCCACGCGGTGGGCGAGCACCTCGAAGGGATAGGCCTTGTGGCGCGGCTCATAGCCGTGACGTGTACACAGTCGATCGACGGCGCGGCTGATCTCGGCCAGGGTTTCGCGGCGGCGGACCCTGTCCAGAATCAGCACGCGGTACTCAAGCAGATCATCCATCAGGCGATCGAGAATCCTGTTCTCGCCGAGCACGCCGCTGTAGCCGATGTCGGCGGTGTAGCCGTGGACGGTCGGCGCGCAGTCGAGAATGAACGGCATGCCTTCCTCCAGCCGGCGGCTGCCGGGAAAGAAGGCGGGGTTGAAGCCGCGCAGCTGCGACACCGCGATCAGGCCGCGGAAGGCGGTGCGATCGCCGAACCAGGCGAAGGGTTCATGCAGGCAATCCTCGGCGCCTTCGGCATCGAGGACTTCGCGCATGCGCCGGGCCACCTCGCGCTCGGTGATGCCGGGCGTGAGCTCGGCGGCGATGGTTTCCGCGCAGCGATACGCCAGCCGCTGGCTGTCGCGGAAGCGGCGCAGGTCCTCGTCGGCCGGCTGCCATCCGGGATGGAGGGACTCTGACATGGCGGACTCCTTCAGAACGGTGCGGAAGTGTTACATCGCTCGATGTCATGTTGCAATGCACATCTGACAGTGCGGTTTGGCGCCCCGGCAATAGGGGTTGACCATCAGGTGCGTGCGGAAACCCCCCGCGTATACTCGCCACACACAAACATCGCACGCCAAGCGCAGTGCGAGAGGAGAACAACATGAGGTCCCATTCGATGCAGGAGCAGGAGCTTCTGCTGGCGCAAGTGGAGGCCCTGGCGGATGCCCGCGTCGCCGCACCGGAGCGCGCCGCGTTCCGCAGCTTTCTGCGCCATTACTACGAGATGTCGTCCATCGATGCGCTGCGGCTGCGTACGCCGGAGGAGCTGTTCCGGCTCAGCCATGGGCATTGGCAGCTGGCGCAGCAGCGCCGGCCCGGCGAACTTGCGCTGCGGCTGACGCCGGCCGGCGACACGCGCCTGCTGGCGAGCCTCGACACCGTCGTCGAGGACATGCCGTTCCTGGTCGATTCTGTGTGCATGGCGGTGCGCACGGCCGGCAGCCCGATCGACTGGATCGCACATCCGGTGCTGAGTCTGCGCCGTGACGCCGATGGGCGCCTGCAGGATGTGCGGCCGGTTGCGGCCGGCGAGGCCAGCGCCGAGTCGCTGATCCACCTCGAATTTGAACCGCTGCGCGACGCGGCCGGTCACGCCGCGCTGGAGGCGGACCTGCGCCAGGTCGTCGCCGATCTGCACACCGTCGTGGTCGACTTTCCGGCGATGCGCGCGCGCCTGCGCGAAATCGCCGACGCCTTGCAGGCCGTACCGCCGGGCGGCGACGCCGCGGACTTCGCCGAGGCACGCGAATTTCTGCTGTGGCTGGATGCCGGTCATTTCACCTTCCTGGGCGTGGCCGAGACCCAGGCCGTCATCGAGCAGGGCCGCAGCCGCTTCGTCACTCATCCGGAATCGTCGCTGGGACTCGCGCGCGGCGGCGCGCGCTATGCCGATCCGGATCAGCTGATCGCGCCGCCGGCCGAGCTGGACAAGTACACCGAATCGACGCGGGTGATCGTCGTCACCAAGGCCAACCACCGATCCACCGTGCACCATCCGGAGTACATCGACGTCGTTTCAGTGCGGCGCTTCAATCCGGACGGCAGCGTGCATGGCATCTGCCGCTTCATCGGCCTGTTCTCCGCCGAGGCCTATAGCGAGCGGCCGCGCAACATCCCGCTGATCCGGCGCAAGGCCGAGTATGTCGTCCGCCGCTCACGCCTGCGCGAAGACTCACATTCCGGCAAGAACCTGCGCGACATCCTGTTCCAGCTGCCGCGCGACGAGCTGTTCCAGTCGGGCGAGGAGGAGCTGTTCGAGGCCTGTGCGGGCATCCGCGCGCTGCGCGACCGCCAGCAGCTGCGGCTGTTCATGCGCCGCGATCGCTACGGCCGTTTCTACTCCTGCATGGTGTACCTGCCGCGCGATCGCTATTCGCGCGAGCTGCGCGATCGCATCGCCGCGGAACTGACGGCGACCTGCAACGGCACCAGCGTCGACCGCAACACCGAATTCCTGCGCTCCGGTCTGGCACGGATTCACTACATCGTGCGCACGCCGCCGGGGACGACGATCCCGCTGTCGACGGCCGAGGTCGAGGCGCGCCTGCTGGCGGCGACGCGCAGCTGGCGCGATCAGCTGCGTGAGGTTCTGCACCGCGGCGCCGACGGCGGTAGCCGTGCGCAGGTCTTCCTCGATGGCTTCCCGCTGTCGTACCAGGAGGCCGTGTCTCCGATCGACGCGGCCGCCGATCTGCAATACCTGGTGCAGCTGAATGCGGAGCAGCCCATGCTGCCGCGCCTGCTGGTCGACGACACCGCGATCGGCAAGGTCTGTCCGACTGCTCTCAAGCTGTATTGCTGGAAGCGCCCGGTGCCGCTGTCGGACGTGCTGCCGGCCCTGGAAAATTTCGGGCTGCGCGTAATCTGGCAGGACCCGACCGAAATCAGGCCGCGCGACGGCGATCCGGTCTGGATCCAGGAGTTCAAGGTCCAGGTCGCCGGCGACTGTGCGCTCGATCCCGCGCAGCAGCGCAGCTCTTTCGAAGCCGCGTTCACCAGTACCTGGAGCGGCGAGACCGAGAACGACGGCTTGAACCGCCTGGTGCTGCTTGCCGGACTCGATGCGCGCCAGGTTGTCTGCCTGCGCACGCTGACCAAGTACCTGATCCAGACCGGTCTGCCGCACAGCCAGGACTACATGGAGCGCCTGCTCGCCGAGCACGCGCCGATCGCGCGCCTGATGGTGCAGCTGTTCGAGACGCGCTTCGATCCCCGGTTGAGCGACGTGCAGCGCCGGCGCGACGCCGAGATCCGCATCGCCCAGGAACTGGACGAGCGCCTCGACAAGGTTGCAACGCTGGACGGCGACCGCGTGCTGCGTGCGTATACCGCGGTCGTGCGTGCGGTGCTGCGAACGAACTACTTCCAGCCGGCGGCGTCGGGGGCGCGCAAGCCCTACGTCAGCATCAAGCTCGATCCCAAGCGCGTGCCGGACCTGCCCGAGCCGCGGCCGATGTTCGAGATCTTCGTCTATGCGCCGGAGGTCGAGGGCATCCACCTGCGCGGTGGACGCGTCGCCCGCGGCGGCCTGCGCTGGTCCGACCGGAGACAGGACTTCCGCACCGAAGTGCTCGGGCTGATGAAGGCGCAGATGGTCAAGAACGCGATCATCGTGCCGGTCGGCGCCAAGGGCGGATTCGTCGTCAAGAAGGGCGATCCCGGCAACCGCGATGCCTGGCTCAAGCAGGGCGTCGAGTGCTACAAGACCTTCCTGCGCGGCCTGCTCGACATCACCGACAACCGCGTCGGTGACGACATCGTGCCGCCGCCGTCGGTGGTCCGCCACGACGACGACGACCCCTACCTCGTGGTCGCTGCTGACAAGGGCACCGCGACCTTCTCCGACATCGCCAATGGCCTGGCCGCCGAATACGGATTCTGGCTCGGCGACGGTTTCGCGTCCGGCGGCTCCGCCGGCTACGACCACAAGAAGATGGGCATCACCGCGAAGGGCGCGTGGGAAAGTGTCAAGCGCCATTTCCGCGAGATGAACCGGGACATCCAGAGCGAGCCATTGACCGTGGTCGGCGTCGGCGACATGTCCGGCGACGTCTTCGGCAACGGCATGCTGCTGTCGCGCCAGATCCGCCTGCTCGCAGCCTTCGATCACCGCCACATCTTCATCGACCCCAATCCCGATGCGGAGGTCTCGTTCAAGGAGCGCGAACGCCTGTTCCAGCTGCCGCGCTCGAGCTGGGACGACTACGACAAGGCGCTGATCTCGGCCGGCGGCGGCGTGTATCCGCGCTCGGCGAAGCTGATCAAGCTCTCGCCCGAAGCGCAGAAGGCACTGGCCATCGACAAGGCCGGCCTGCCGCCGAACGAGGTCCTCAAGGCGATTCTCAAGGGGCCGGTCGACCTGCTGTGGAACGGCGGCATCGGCACCTATCTCAAGAGTCACCAGCAGGCCCACCAGGACTGCGGCGACCGCGCCAACGACGCGATCCGCGTCAATGGCCGCGAGCTGCGCTGCAAGGTGGTCGGCGAAGGCGGCAATCTCGGCTGTACGCAGCTGGGCCGCATCGAGGCGGCGCTGGCCGGCGTGCGCGTGAACACCGATTTCATCGACAACGCCGGCGGCGTGCACAGTTCGGACCGCGAGGTCAACATCAAGATCCCGCTCAACCAGATGCTGCGCGAGGGCACGCTGACCCGGGACGTGCGCGATCCGTTCCTCGCGCAGATGACCGACGACATCGCTCGCGCGGTGCTGCGCGACAACTACGTGCAGTGTCTGGCCGTGTCGCTGTTGGAGCGCGATGCGCCGGCGCGCCTGGACGAGCACGCGAACCTGATGCGCACGCTGGAGCGTGACGGCCTGCTGTCGCGCGCCGTCGAGTTCCTGCCGGACGACGAAGGGCTCAAGGAGCGGCGCGCGTCGGGACAGGGCCTGACGCGTCCGGAGCTGTCGGTGCTGGTGTCGTACAGCAAGATCTCGCTGTTCGACGCCATCGCGCAGTCGAAGGTGCCGGACGACCCGTTCTTCGACCGCGACTTGCTGTCGTATTTCCCGCCGGCGATGGTCGAGCGCTACCGCGACGTGCTGCTCAGGCACCGACTGCGCCGCGAGATCATCGCGACGATCCTGTCGAACGCGGTCGTCAACCGCATGGGCTGTTCGTTCGCGCACCGCTTCGCCGAGGATCACGGCGCCGACCGCGCCGAGGTTGTGAAGGCCTATGCGATGGCGCATGAAATCTTCGGCGGCGACCGCTACTGGTTGCCGATCCAGGCGCTCGACGGCAAGGTTCCGGCCTCGATCCAGCTCAAGCTGTTCGGCCGCGCCATCGGCCTGATGAAGCACGTCACGACCTGGCTGCTCGACTACCAATGGAGTGCGCGTCCGATCGGCGAGGCCGTGGCGGCATTCCATGCCGGCATCGGTGAGTTGTCGACGCTGATGCCGGACGTCCTGTCGGGCGGCTACCGGGCGGATTGGGACAAGGCGGTGGCGGGAATGGCCGTGGAGGGCGTGCCCGAGCCGCTCGCACAGCAGCTTGCGAATACGATGGTGCTCGGCAGCGCGCCGGACATCGTCGAACTCGCCCGGCAAGCCGGCGTGCCGCTGGCCGAGGCGGCGGGCGTATACTTCCAGATCGGCGATCGCCTGCGCATTCTCTGGCTGCTGTCGTCGATCATCGGCTTCTCGGTGAGCAGCAAGTGGCAGGCGCTGGCGCGCTCGAACCTGCGCGAGGACACCTACCGGCTGCACCGGCAGGTTGCGGCGCGCGTCCTGCAGCAACCGGGAGCGTCGCCGGAGACGCGGATCGATGCTTGGGTGCGGACCAACGAGAACAAGGTCAAGTTCGGTGTGCACCGCCTGCAGGAGCTGCAGGCGTTGGGTGCGCACGATTTCATGACGCTGGCGGTCGGTGTGCGGGAGCTGCGCAAGCTGCGCCAGCTGTGAGCAAGCAGGGGGTCAAATGAGCCGGATATTCGTCACGGGCGGGTCGGGTTATGTCGGGCGCAATCTGATCCGCCACCTGGTGGCGCGCGGTGACGAAGTGCGGGCGCTGGTGCGCAGCGGCGATGCCGCGCAGCTCGTCAGCGCGCTCGGCGCGCAGCCGGTGCGCGGTGATCTCGAACACACCGCGGCGATGCAGGAGGGCATGCAAGGCTGCGCGGCGATCTTCCATTGCGCCGCCCTGGTCAGCGAGTGGGGGCCCAAGGCGGACTACGAGCGCGCCAACGTGCAGGGCACGCAGCGGGTCATCGACGCTGCGCGCACGGCCGGCGTTCCCGTTCTGGTTCATGTCAGCACCGAGGCCGTGCTCGCCGACGGCCGTCCGATCCTCGATGCGGACGAGACGCGCCCGCTGCCGGAGCATCCCTTGCCGCGCTATCCGGCGACCAAGGGCGCCTCCGAGAATCTGGTGCGCGCGGCCAACGGCGCGGGGCTGCGCACGGTGGTCGTGCGACCGCGCCTGATCTGGGGCAACGACGACAGTTCGGTGCTGACCCAGCTCGAACATGCCGTGAACGCCGGCCGCTTCATGTGGATCGGCGACGGCCGCTATCCGACCTCGAGCTGCCATGTCGACAATCTGTGCGAGGGGCTGCTGCTGGCTGCGGAAAAAGGGCGCGGCGGCGAAGTCTATTTCGTGACCGACGGCGCGCCGGTGGAACTGCGCGAGTTCGTCACGGCGATGCTGCGCACGCGTGGCGTCGATCCGGGAAGCCGCCACGTGCCGCATGCCGTCGCGCTGGCACTGGCGACCGTGAGCGAAGGGCTGTGGGATCTGCTCGGCCTGCGCTCGCCGCCGCCGGCGACGCGGATGGCGGTGCGCCTGTTCGGCGAACCGGTCACCGTGCGCGACGACAAGGCGCGCCGCGAACTCGGATACGTCGGGCGGGTCAGCCGTGCACAGGGGCTGGCGACGCTGCGCCGCGCCACGAGTGCTTGATCGGTCGGTCGGATCAGGTCAGCGGCGACGGCAGCGCGGCGAGGATGTCCGCATTCGATTCATTGATCAGGCGGTGATGAACTTCGCCGGCAACGCACTTGCGCGTGTGCTCATCAAGCTCTGCACGAAGCACGCCGAGGAAGTGCGGTTCGGCAACCAGATAGACCTTCGACATGGCGTGGGTCTCGTGCAACTCGGATAGCCGCTTCGCCAGACGCTTCGCGAAGTTCTGCGTCTCATGGACCGTCGGCTCCTCCTTTTGCGTCGGTGAGCTCTGGCTGTAACCCGAACCCATGCTCACGCCGGGAGCGTCGCTGACCAACTCATGGTTGCGTAGCCGGCCCTCGGGATGTTCGAAGTTCTCCGCCTCGGACAGGCTCATGCCGCCCGGCATTGCCTGCAGCAGGCGGGCCTGACTGCGTTCTGCGACCAGGACCCAGATCGCGGGAACGGACTGGGAGGTTTTTTGTTGTGCGCGCATGGAATACCCCTTGCAACCGGCTGTGGGCCAACGACTGGGGGCATTGTGGGAAGCGCGACGCGTCCTGGCATTGATCTGAATCAGGTCGGGCGGGTGCCGCCCTTACGGCAAATGCGGTTTTGCCAGGTATTCCTGGGACTGCATCTCGGTGAGGCGCGACTGCGTCCTCTGGAACTCGAAGCGGGATTTTTCGCCGATGTACAGTTCCCGTTGCGACACTTCCGCGGCGACGATGAGCTTGACGCCGCGGTCGTAGAATTCGTCGACGAGATTGACGAAGCGCCGCGCGGCGTCCTCGTGGAAGACCGTCATCTGCGGCACCCGCGACAGCAGGACGGTGTGATGCGTGCGCGCGATCTCGATGTAGTCGGCCGCGCCGCGCGGTCCTTCGCACAGGTTGGCGAAGTCGAACCAGGCAACGCCGTCGGCCATGCGGCGGCTGCGGATCTTGCGGCCGTGAATGACCAGTTCCTCGTTGGCCTGCCCCGGCTCGGGAGCGATCTCGGCGAACCAGCGTTCGAGATTCGATTCGGCGCGCGCATCGCTGGGGCTGTGATAGATCTCGGCGTGCGTCAGCGCGCGCAGACGATAGTCAACGCCGCCGTCGACGTTGAGCACCGCGACATGGCGCTTGAGCACGTCGATGAACGGCAGGAAGTTGGCGCGCTGCAGGCCGTTTTCGTAGAGCCGGTCCGGCGGGATGTTGCTGGTCGCGATCAGCGTCACGCCCAGCGCGAACAGGTTCTCGAACAGGCGGCCCAGAATCATCGCGTCGGCGATGTCGGAAACAAAGAATTCGTCGAAGCACAGTACGCGCAGTTGCCGGGCGTACTCGGCTGCGACCAGCTTGAGCGGATCCTGTTCGTCCGGATATTTTCGGCGTCGCTCATGGACGTCGAGCATGAAGCGGTGGAAATGGGTGCGCAGGCGGGTTTCTGCGGGCAGCGACTCGCAGAAGGCGTCCATCAGATAGGTCTTGCCGCGCCCGACGCCGCCCCACATGTACAGGCCGCGCACCGCGGTCCATCGGGATGGACCGAAACCGAACCGACGCTTCGGCGGATTCGCCTGCAGAGCGTCGTAGACCTGCTGCAGGGCGGCGACCGCCTGGGCCTGCGCCGGGTCGCTGACGAAATCCTCACGCTGCAGGTCGCGCTCGTAGCGTTGTCGGGGCGAGAGTGGAATCACGGATGCGAATGCGTCGAGCGATCAGCGCAGCTCTTCGCCGAGGATCGCCGCCAGATGGGGATTGAGGAACAGCCCGCGCGGATCGCAGCGACGGCGCAGCGCGCAGAAATCGTCGAAGCGCGGGTACAGGGCGCGCAGCTGCTCGGCCTTGAGATCGTGCAGCATGGCCCAGTGCGGGCGGCCGTCGTTGCGCTCCATCAGCTCGGCGATCGGCGCGAAGTAGGCCTCGAAGCTCATGTCCGGGTAGGCCGGCACCGAGACGCAGGCACTGTCGCGCCCGTAGTGCGGCGACAGCCAGTTGTCGTCGCCGGCGACGAAACGCACCTCGACCGGGAAATGGATGCGGAAGGCCAATGCCTTGATCACGCGATCGAGCGAGCGCAGGACCGGCGCGACCCGGTTCACCGGCAGCGCGAATTCCAGCTGCTGGAAGCGCAGGCGCCGTTGCAGCGCGTAGGCGTGGCGTGCACTGAGCACGTCGCGCCGGCCCGAAACCACACGCGTGGCGAAGCGGCCGACCTGTTCGGCGATGCGCGGGGCGCGGCGTGCCGTCTCGGCCATGCTGCGGAAGACGACGCGGTCGGTGCCGCGTCGCAGTGCGCGTTGTATCGGCGACAGTCGCGTCGGCTGTTCGCGCGTCACATCGGCGGTGCGCAGCACGACCGAGTCGGTGTACGGAAACCAGAAGAATTCGCTGTTGCGGTGATCACGCCTGAACGCATCGATCCGGGTCAGGGTCTCCCCCAGCGTCGCCGCCTGGCTGAGCAGCTCAAGGCGGTAGTCGTCCACGCACTGCAGTTCGACGTGGGTGACGATGCCCAGCGCGCCCAGCGACACGACGGCAGCGCGGAACAGGTCGGCGTCCTGGTCTGCGGACAGCGTGTGCACCGAGCCGTCGGCGCAGACCATGCGCAGGCCGGTGACCAGCGAGCCGATATTGCCGAAGGCGGCGCCGCTGCCATGCGTGCCGGTCGCCAGCGCGCCGGCCAGCGTCTGTTGATCGAAGTCCGGCGCGTTCTCGAGCGCCAGTCCGCGGTCGGCGAGGGCCTCGGTCAGCCGCTGCAGACGGGTGCCGGCGCGGACCCAGACGCGCTGGCGTTCGAGGTCGGCCGACTCAATCCCGGTGAAACGGTCCAGCGACAGGTGGTTGTCGTCGGTCCAGCACAGCGGCGAGAACGAGTGGCCGCCGCCGATCACACGCAGGCGCTCGCCCTCGTCGGCGACGCGGACGACTTCGGATTGGATTTCCTCGATCGTGACCGGATGGGCGCAATGCGCCGGCTCGCAGCGCACGGTGCCGGACCAGTTGACCCAGGTGCGTGTACGGCGTCGGCTCAAGATGATCTGCCTGTGCGAGTGAACGGGAGGGGCAAGGGGAGTGCAGCGGCCGCGCAGGATACCGGATTCATCCTTCCGCATCCGCGATGGCCTGCGGCAGGTGCAGATCCGGTTCCCGGCACAGCGCGAGCACCCGCTCGCGGGTGAGGTCGCGCAGGCGCAATGCCGCGTCCCGATCCTTGCCGTCGGCGGCAATCGGCGACTGGATTTCGACCTGCACCGGGCTCCAACGCGGCAGCTTGCGTCCGCCGCCGTACAGGTACCGGGTTCCACGGATACCGGCCGGCACGACGTGGGTTCCGGTGCGCGCCGCCATCAGGAACGCGCCGGTCTTGAACGGCAGCAGGCCGGGATCCTGCTTGAACGTGCCTTCGGCAAAGATCGCCAGCGATTCGCCATGGTGCAGGCGGCGCATCAGCTGTCGCGTCAGCTGCGCGCCGCTGTGCGCCGACTCGCGATTGACGAAGATCACACCCATGCGGCGCAGGGTCAGTCCGATCATCGGCCAGGACGCGGCGCCGTCCTGCACGACGAAATTGAAGCGGCGCGGCAGCGCGGCGGTCAGGACCAGTCCGTCGACGTAGCTGGCATGATTGGCCACGATCACGCACGCGCCCTCGGGCAGATGCTCGCGGCCTTTGACCGTCAGAGGCACGCCGATGCTGGCCAGCATCAGGCGTACGCCGATCCGCCCCAGCTCGCGCCGGATCGCCAGCGTCGGGCCGACGATCACGATCGTGCAGACCACCACCGAGCTGACGAAGAACACAGTGCCGGCGACGGGGGCGTAGAGCCAATCGAAAAGGCGCTTGAGCATTCGGGCATTATCCGATGCGGTTGATTCGCGGGGAATGCTTCGCCGGAGAGACGGGTAGGATGGGCTGAACGCAGTGAAGCCCATCGTTTGCATGCGCGGGCAAACACGATGGGCTTCGCCTGCGGCTCAGCCCATCCTACATTCTTGCGCAAGATGCCGAACCGAACCCCACTCGCGGCGGATCAGCCGACCGCGGAAGATGCCGCCGCGATCGACCGCTTTCTCGATCGGCTGTGGCTGGAACGCGGGCTGGCGCGGAACACCCAGGCCAGCTACCGCTCGGACCTGATGCTGTTTGCGCGCTGGCTGGCGCCGCGCGGGGCGGCACTGGTGCGCGCGAGCGAGGCGGACATTCGCGATTACCTGGTGGCGCGAGGGCTTAATCCGCGCTCGCAGGCGCGTCTGCTGTCGGCGCTGCGCCAGTTCTACCGGTACCTGACTGCCGATCGCCAGCGCGAGGACGATCCGACGGCCCGGCTGGACTCGCCCAAGCAGGGCCTGCGCCTGCCCAAGATCCTGTCCGAACAGGATGTCGAGCGGCTGTTGGCGGCACCGGACGTCGGCACTGCGCTCGGTTTGCGCGATCGGGCGATGCTTGAACTCATGTATGCCAGCGGTCTGCGGGTCAG
Source organism: Sinimarinibacterium sp. (assembly GCA_041659605.1). Taxonomy (GTDB): domain Bacteria; phylum Pseudomonadota; class Gammaproteobacteria; order Nevskiales; family Nevskiaceae; genus Solimonas. The sequence continues at coordinate 92,478 of JBAZXW010000004.1, forward strand.
CGAGCTGGTCGGCTTGCCGCGCACTGGCGTCGATCTGCGGGCCGGCGTCGTGCGGGTGACCGGCAAGGGCGGCAAGGAAAGGTTGGTGCCGATGGGCGAGGAGGCCATGGAATGGCTGCGCCGTTATGTCGCGGAGGCGCGGCCGGAATTGGCGCATCTGGGCAGCCCGGATGGCCTGTTCCTGACCGCGCGATCGAAAACCATGACCCGGCACAATTTCTGGCGGCTGATCAAGGTCTATGCCGGCCGTGCGGACATTCGCGCTGCGCTGTCGCCGCATACGCTGCGCCATGCGTTTGCGACGCATCTTCTGGAACACGGCGCCGACTTGCGCGCCGTGCAGTCGCTGCTGGGCCATGCGGACCTGTCGACGACCCAGATCTACACGCATGTGGCGCAGGCCCGGCTGCGCGAGATCCACTCGAAACATCATCCCAGAGGCTAGTGCCGTGTCAGGCATGGCCCGACAGGATGCGAAGCGCGCGGACGGAATCTCCTGCGGGTGTTGCTGTCATAATGCTGTCCTTTCACCCTGTTGGATCTGCAATGACTCTGCGTCGCGCCCGAAGCGTTCTTGTGTCCCTCATGTTTGCGTGGGCAGTCGCCGCCTGTGCCCCCCCCTATGATCCGGTCGCGCAGCCGATCGACGGCGGCGCCGCGGGCGTGGAGACCGCCAGCATCGAAACGGTACGCGACAACGTGACGCGTGTGCTGACCGGCGTGAAGCGTGAAAACATCCACCCGGCCGAGGCGGCGGGACTGTACGAAATCCGCGCCGGTTCGCAGTTCGCCTATGTGACTGCCGACGGCAAGTACTTGATCGAAGGTGACCTGGTCGATCTGATCAGCGGCATCAGCCTGACCGAGAGCAAGCGCAAGGGTGAGCGCGTCGCCAAGCTCGACGCGCTGGGCGAAGAAAATCTGATCGTGTTCGCGCCCGAACAAGCTTCCGATGTGCAGCACACGGTGACTGTCTTCACCGACGTCGACTGCGGCTACTGCCGCAAACTGCATCGCGAAATCGACGAGTACACCAAGCGCGGCATCACCATCCGCTACGCGTTCTATCCGCGTTCCGGTCCGAATACCGATTCATTCCGCAAGGCCGAGGCGGTCTGGTGCTCGGCCGACCGCAAGCAGGCCATGACGCTGGCCAAGCAGGGCGCCCCGGTCGACGGTGACGCCAAGTGTGCGAATCCGGTGATGGCCGAGTGGCAGCTCGGTTCGGAACTGGGACTGCGCGGTACGCCGATGCTGATTCTCCCCGACGGCGAAGTCGTGAACGGTTACGTTCCGGCCGAACGGCTTGCGGACCGGCTCAACGCGCCTGACAAGGGCTGATCCCGCAGGCGTCGCGTCGGGTTCATCATGAGGGTCCTGGTCGTCGGCGGCGCCGGATATATCGGCGCGCACATGTGCAAGCACCTGGCCGGGCAGGGTCATCAGGTGGTTGTTTGTGACGACCTCTCCACCGGCCATCGCGCCGCCGTTCGCTGGGGCAAGTGTGTCGAAGCGAGCATCGGCGACGAAGCCGCGCTGGACGCGCTGTTCGGCCGACAGCGGTTCGATGCAGTCATGCATTTCGCCGCCTGCTCGATCGTCGGCGAATCCGTCGCCGACCCGCTCAAGTATTACCGCAACAACGTCGGCAACACCCTCGTGCTGCTCGACGCGATGCGCCGTAACGGCGTCGACCGCTTCGTGTTCTCGTCGACCGCGGCCATCTTCGGCGAACCCGAGACCGAACTGATCGACGAGCAGCATCCGACGCGGCCGGTCAATCCCTACGGCCGCACCAAGCTGGCGATCGAACAGGTCCTGCAGGACTGCGCATCCGCCTACGGCCTGCGTGCCGTCGCGCTGCGTTATTTCAATGCCGCCGGCGCCGACGAATCCGGCCTGATCGGCGAATCGCACCATCCCGAGACGCACCTGATCCCACGCCTGCTGCGCAAGGCGGCGGGGGAGGCGATCGACGTCCAGATCTTCGGTGACGACTACCCGACCGTCGATGGCACCTGCGTGCGCGACTACATCCACGTCAATGATCTGGCGGATGCGCATATCAAGGCGGTCGATTGCCTCGATCGCGGGCCCGGTTTCCACAGTTTCAATCTGGGCAACGGCACGGGCTTCACGGTCCGGCAGGTGGTGTCCGCCGTCGAGGAGGTGGTCGGCCGACGCCTGGGCGTCGAAACGGGCGCCCGGCGCGCCGGCGATTCGGTGAGCCTGGTCGCAAGCAGCGCGCACGCCCGGACATCTTTGAACTGGAATCCGCGCGCATCAGGCTTGCATCACATCATCGAATCCGCGTGGCGCTGGCACCGCGCGCCGGCATACTGAGCCGCGGTTGGCGCGCCGTGCGAAACTTCCACGCCAAGTCCGTCGCCGAGTGAAACCCAGTGCAGAGCCTTCCCGCGTTCAAGGCCTACGACATCCGCGGGCGAGTGCCCGATGAACTCGACGAGCGCATTGCATATCGTCTGGGCGTCGCGCTTGCGGAGAAGCTGAACGGGCGGCGCTTTGTCGTCGGGCGGGATGTCCGCCGCAGCAGCCAGTCGCTGCTCAATGCGCTTGCGTCGGGTCTGGGCGCCGCCGGTGCCGAGGTCTTCGATCTCGGGCTGTGCGGGACCGAAGAGGTTTATTTCGCGACCTTCCATGCCGGCTTCGATGGCGGTGTCATGGTCACGGCGAGCCATAACCCGATCGACTTCAATGGCATGAAACTGGTCCGCAGCGGCGCGCGGCCGATTTCGGGCGACAGCGGCTTGCGCGAGCTGGAGCGCGTGGTCGCCCAGTCCACTGCCGAACCGCGCGGTGCGCCTCGCCTGGTGCCCGTCGACCTGCGCGCCGAATATGTGCGCCATCTCCTCGGGTATGTCGATCCGCAGCGGTTGCGGCCGTTGAAGATCGTGGTCAACGCCGGCAATGGAACCGCAGGGCTGGTCATCGACGCGCTGGCCCCGCATCTGCCGTTTGAGTTCGTGCGCATTCACCACCAACCGGACGCCACTTTTCCGAACGGCATCCCCAATCCGCTGCTGCCTGAAAATCGGGGTGCAACCGCAGAGGCGGTGAGAGCCCATCGCGCGGATTTCGGCGTTGCCTGGGACGGCGACTTCGACCGCTGCTTCCTGTTCGATGAGAACGGCAGCTTCATCGAGGGCTATTACATCGTCGGGCTGCTCGCCGAGGCGATGCTCAAGAGAGAGCCCGGAGCGAAAATCATCCATGACCCCCGCCTGACCTGGAACACGATCGATCTGGTCGAAGCGGCGGGTGGCGTCGCCATCCAGTCGAAGACCGGGCATGCCTTCATCAAGGAAAGGATGCGCGCCGAGAACGCCCTCTATGGCGGCGAGATGAGCGCGCATCATTATTTCCGCGATTTTTCGTACTGTGACAACGGCATGATCCCGTGGCTGCTCGTTGCCTCCCTGTTGAGCGAGAAGGGGCTGCCGTTGTCCGCGCTGGTCGGCGATCGGATGCGGAAGTTTCCGGCGAGCGGCGAAATCAACCGTACCGTATCCAGCATTCCCGCAGTCCTCGCGCGTGTGGAGGACCGATATCTTTCCGATGCCGTTCGCGTTGACCGCACCGACGGAATCAGCCTCGAATTTTCGGATTGGCGATTCAATTTGCGCGGCTCCAATACCGAACCGGTGCTGCGGCTCAACGTCGAGTCGCGCGGCGACGAGGCGCTGATGCAGGCAAAAACCGCCGAAGTGCTTGCGCTGATCGAGTCGGCCGGATGACCATGTTCCGCACGGAGCCTTGCGCAGGGCGGGCCCGCACAGAGTCGTTGACCACGAAGGTGGAGAGAACGGTGAAAGCAGATATTGGCTGTGCTCGACTTGAGTATCGCGGCAGATGAATCGACTCGTTCCCGTATTGCTCGCCGGCGGATCCGGAACGCGCCTATGGCCGCTGTCCCGAGAGGCGTTTCCCAAGCAGTTTCTCAAAATCGGCGGCGAACGCACGTTGCTGCAGCAGACGGCGCTGCGTGGGCAGCAGCTCGATGGCGCCGCGCCGCCGGTCGTCATCTGCGGCGAGCAACACCGTTTCATCGTCGCCGAACAGCTGCGCGAAATCGGAATCGGTGATGCCACGATCATTCTGGAGCCGGAAGGGCGGAACACCGCACCCGCGGCCGCGATTGCCGCGCTGCATGTCCGCAGCCGCTACGGCGACGACGCCCAGATCTTCTTGATGAGCGCGGATCACGTCGTTGCCGACGTGCCCGCGTTTTGTGCCGCTGCCGCGCGCGCTGCTTTTGCGGCGCGGCAGGGACGACTGATGTTGTTTGGCATCAGGCCGACGCGTCCGGAAACGGGCTATGGCTACCTCCGGCGCGGCGAGTCGCTCGGTGACGGGATCTACCGGGTCGCCCAGTTTGTCGAAAAGCCGGACCTCGAACGTGCGCGGGAGTTCGTCCGTGATGGCTTGCACGACTGGAATGGTGGGTTGTTCCTGTTCCAGGCCGGCCTGTTCCTGAGCGAGCTTGAACGCTTCGAGCCAGACATGGTTGCGGCCTGCAAGGCGGCGCTCGACCAGGCCCGGCGCGATCTGGATTTCATCCGGCTCGATGCGGCGGCGTTCAGACAGGCACGCGCCGACTCCATCGACTACGCCCTGATGGAGAAAACCGACAAGGCGGCGCTGGTACCGATGGATGCCGGATGGGACGACGTCGGATCCTGGGCCTACCTGGACAAGCTGCCCAAGGATGCGCACGGCAACTACAGTCACGGCGATGTCCTGATCGAGGACAGCAGCAACGTCCTGGTGCACAGCGAGTCGCGTCTGGTTGCTGCGCTTGGTCTCAACGATCAGGTGATCGTCGAGACCAAGGATGCGGTACTGGTGACGACGCGCGAGCACGCGCAGAACGTCAAGTCGCTCGTGGCCCGGCTCAAGGCCGCCAAGCGGAACGAAGCGCAGGAGCACCCGGCCGTGCACCGTCCTTGGGGCTCCTACGAAGGCATCGCGGTCGGCCCCCGTTTCCAGGTGAAGAAAATCGTCGTCAAGCCGGGGCACAAGCTCAGCCTGCAGATGCATCATCATCGGGCCGAGCATTGGATCGTCGTCAGCGGTACGGCGCGGGTGACCTGCGGCGAAAAGGATTTCCTGATCACCGAAAATCAGTCGACCTACATTCCCCTGGGCGTCAGGCATCGGCTGGAAAATCCAGGCAGCGTGCCCTTGGAACTGATCGAAGTGCAGTCCGGCGGCTATCTCGGCGAGGACGATATCGTTCGCTTCGATGATGCCTATGGACGCAAAGAGCCGCCCGCGCGCTGACGAAACCTCAGCGCCGCGCCGACGACTCGTGATCGAGGTACCAGCGGTAGGTCTTCTCGATGCCGTCGCGCAGGGGGACGCGGGCGTTCCAGCCGAGCGCGTGCAGCTTTGAAACATCGAGCAGCTTGCGCGGCGCCCCATCCGGTTTCGACAGGTCCTGTTCGATAGGGCCCGTGTAGCCGACGACATCCTTGATGGTTTCCGCCAGTTCGCGAATGGTGATGTCGGTACCGACGCCGACGTTGACGATGTCCTCGCCGGAATAGTTCCGCATCAGGAAGACAGCGGCGCTGCCCAGGTCGTCCGCGTGGAGAAATTCGCGCCGTGGGGACCCGGTGCCCCACATCACGACCTGCGCGTCTCCGCGCAGCCTGGCATCGTGGAATTTGCGGATCAGGCCGGGCATGACGTGGGAGTTTTCCAGGCTGAAGTTGTCGCCCGGACCGTAAAGGTTGGTCGGCATCAGCGAAATCGCGTCGAAGCCGTACTGCCGCCGGTACGCCTGGCACGTCTTGATGCCCGCGATCTTGGCGACCGCGTACCACTCGTTCGTGGGTTCCAGCGGTCCCGTCAGCAGGCTGCTTTCCTGCATCGGCTGCGGCGCATGCTTGGGATAGATGCACGACGACCCGAGAAACTGCAGTTTGCGCGCGCCGAACTTCCAGGCCGCGTGGATCACGTTGGTCTGGATGACCAGATTGTCGCGGATGAATTCGGCAGGGTAGGTGCTATTGGCGTGGATGCCGCCGACCTTCGCCGCAGCGAGGAACACGTACTCCGGCCGCTCGCGCTCGAAGAACGCTTCAACGGCGGCCGGGGTCGTCAAGTCGAGTTCGGTGTGGTTGCGCGTGACCAGGTTGCGGTAACCGGCCGCTGCAAGCTCGCGTGCGATCGCGGAACCGGCGAGGCCGCGATGTCCGGCGACGAAGATGCGTGCATTCAGGTCCACGTTCGCGTCACTCGTGGTGGTCGAAGGTCTTGAACCCTGCGAGCTTGACGAGGCTGTCGCGCTTGGCCGAACGCAGGTCCTCATCGACCATTTCGCGGACCAGTTCGTCGAAACCGGTGCGCGGGACCCAGCCCAGTTTTTCGCGGGCCTTGGACGGATCGCCCAGCAGCGTCTCCACTTCCGCAGGCCTGAAGTAACGCGGGTCCACGGCAAGGACCTTCTGACCCGGCCTCACCCGCAGTTCCGCATTGGTAACCGCCGCGACGACGCCGGATTCGTTGACGCCTTGTCCCTGCCACTCGATGGAGAAGCCCAGGCGCTGAGCGGCGCCATCGACGAACTGACGGACTGAGTACTGAACACCCGTCGCGATGACGAAGTCTTCGGGCTGCTCCTGCTGCAGCATCAGCCACTGCGCTTCGACGTAATCCCGCGCGTGCCCCCAGTCGCGCCGCGCGTCGAGATTGCCCAGAAACAGGCAGTCCTGCAGGCCCAGCGCGATACGCGCCAGGCCGCGGGTGATTTTCCGCGTGACGAAGGTTTCGCCGCGCATCGGCGATTCGTGATTGAACAGGATGCCGTTGCACGCGAACATGCCGTAGGACTCGCGGTAGTTCACGGTGATCCAGTACGCATACAGCTTGGCGACGCCGTACGGCGAGCGCGGATAAAAGGGAGTTGTTTCCTTCTGCGGAATTTCCTGGACCTTGCCGAAGAGCTCGGAGGTCGACGCCTGGTAGAAGCGCGTCTTCTTTTCAAGGCCGAGGATGCGGATGGCCTCCAGCAGCCGCAACGTTCCGATCGCGTCGCTGTTCGCCGTGTATTCGGGGCTTTCGAAGGAGACCGCGACGTGCGATTGCGCGCCCAGGTTGTAGATCTCGTCCGGCTGTACCTGCTGGATCACCCGGATCAGGTTGGTCGAGTCCGTCAGGTCGCCGTAATGCAGGATCAAGCGCCGGCCCGATTCGTGAGGGTCTTGATAGAGATGGTCAATGCGGTCGGTGTTGAACATCGAGGCGCGACGCTTGATGCCGTGCACTTCGTAGCCTTTGTTCAACAGGAACTCGGCCAGATATGCGCCATCCTGTCCGGTGATGCCGGTGACGACTGCCTTTTTCATTCCACTAGAACCTGTGATGTGGCTTGAGCTGCGACGGGGAGCCTCTGCCGGGCGCTTGTACGAGATACTTCGAGATACTTTATCCAGTCCGTTGCCGACGCACGAGCCTGCTTCACAGCATCCACCACGTCGGCAGCCAGCGCAGAGACACGAACCAGGCCTTCGGCGCCGGGTGGCCGGAGATCGTCGGATAGAACCATACGAACAGAACGCCGGCGACCGCAAGACTGGTGATCGGCAGCCCGCGCAGGCGCGGATGGCGACCCAGGCCGATGATGTAATTCGCCAGCAGCGGAATCAGAACCAGCGCGGCCGGGTAATAGTGGTAGTTGAAGATCGCACGATCGATCAGAGCCCACGGCACATACAGGCTCGCGTAGCTGCCCAGCAGCAACGCGTCGAGCGCACGTGCCTGGCGCAGGTTGCGCCACAGCGAGATGCAGACCAGCGAGGTCGTGCCCCACCAGATCAGCGGGTTGCCGAGAATCGAGATCACCGAGCGCGGCTCGCCTTCGCCGGTGAACACCCACAGCGGTTTCAAGTCCAGGGGCCATGACCAGAACGGCGACGAGAACGGATGGGTGCTGGTCAGCTTCGAGTGGTAGTCGAAGATGTCGCGCTGCGACTTGACCACCTGCATGAAGCCTTCGCTGCTGAGCAGCGAAGGCGCGTGATCCAGGCAGCGCAGGAACGGGATGTAACTGACGTAGTAGATCAACGCTGGAAGCACGGCGAATGCCAGTGCCGCGCCGAGCGTACGTTGCGCGGTCGGAAGCCCGTTGCGCAGGCCGTCGCGCGCCAGGCCACTGCCGACGCTGAACAGGAAGAACAGCAGCACGCCGATGCCCGCGTACAGCGCGCTCCACTTGACGGCGATCGCGGTGCCCAGGCTCGCGCCGGCGGCGATCAAGGCCGGGCTCGGCCGCCAGCCGTCGCGCCAGTCTGTGTTCCGCCGCAGCCAGAACGCCTGCCACAGGAACAGCACGCTCAGCAGGATGAACAGGCCGAGGATCGCGTCGATCGTCGCGTAGCGGCCGATCGTGAAGCGCGAGAACTCGAACAGGCCCAGGCCGCCGGTGAGCAGCATCGCGCGCAGCGTGCCGTTGAACAGCCAGCCGGCCCAGGCCAGCACTCCGACCGTCAGCGCGGACGCGAGCACGCCGGCGAAGCGCCAGCCGAACGGGGTCATGCCCAGCGCGTCGATGCCCAGGGAGATCAGCCATTTCCCGAGCGGCGGATGGGTGGTTTCGTAGATCGGCAGCCGGTGCAGAAACTCGTAGGCGGTGCGGCCGTGATAGATCTCGTCGAAGTACGGGCTGGCCATGTAGCCGCGCCGGGCGAGCCAGGTCGACGGCTCGTCGATGAGTTGACGTGCGGCATCGGCCGCCAGGTCCGAGCCTTCGAGCGTGGCCGGCACGAGCGCATGGCCGTCGGCGTCGAGCAGGCCGAGCTCGTTGACGCGCCATCCGGTACCGGCCGCATGCCAGCGATAGCGCGTACTCGGAACGGCTTTGCTCAAATCGACTTCGTGGAGCTTGTAGAAATCGACCAGCTCGCGCTCGGGGATCAGCTCGACCCACTGTTCGCCGACCCACTGCTCCAGCCGCAGCTTGACGGTGTTCTCGCCGGCATAGACCAGCGCCTTGCGCGCGGTGACCGGCAGGTCGTAGCGGTACTCGACGCTGAAGCCGTCGCTCTTCAGGCCGTGGGTGGGATAGTTCGTCGTGCCGACGCGGTACAGGCCCAGCCCGAGCGCGAAGAGGGTGAGTCCTGCGACCGCGGCGGTTTGCCGCAGGCCCCAGCGCGGCAGAGATGCGGGTGGCGCGATCGGTGCCACATCCGGCAGCCGCAGGCGCGGCAGGCGGCTCGCAACGCGGCTCGGCCAGTCGGGGATCTGCCAGTACAGCAGGGTCAGCACGGATGCGGCGATGTTGATCACCGAGCTGGCGCGGATGAAGGGTGTGTCCGCGGGCGCGATCTGCGCCAGATCGATGTAGTGGTAGTAGACGTAGGCGATGTTGGCCAGACTCGCGAAGGTCCAGGTCAGGATCAGCGGCAGACGCACGCGCACCGGATCGAGCACGAACAGCATCGGCAGCAGCATCAGGATGTAGCGCTCATGCATGCGCGGGGCGAGCATGAAGAAGGCGATGGTTGCCAGCACGAAGGCCCAGGCCATCAACGAACCGCGGGCCTCGACGTCCGCAGTGCGGCGCAGGCGCAGCCCCAGATGGATCGCCGCCGCCAGAATGGCGACGGCGGCGTCGATCAGCGCCCAGGTCTGCATCGGCAGGCCGAAGGCAATACCCGCATCCCGTCGCCAGTTCCAGCCCATCAGTGCCCACAGGTTGTAGGCGTTGACGGTCATGTAGTTGTAGGTCTCGGCCGTGCTCAGGTACAGCGACGGCAGCCAGTCCCAAGGCCGTGACCAGGCGAACGGCAGGACAATCAGCGCGAAGGTGATCAGGCCGACGATCAGCGCCGAGAGGATCTGCCGCAGCGAGCCGCTGATCAGAAGTGCAATGCCGAAGACGCCCGCGTACAGCGCACCTTGCGGCTTGAAGGCCACGGCGACTGCGAAGATCAGCGCGGCTGGCACGATGCGCTGCGCGCGCCACGCGCTCCAACCCAGCACGATCATCAGACACAGCAGCGCCTCGGTCTGTCCCCACAGCGCGCCGGTGAAGATCATCGCCGGATTGAGCCAGTACAGGCTGGCCAGTCCCCAGCCGCGGGCATTGCCGAGCTGCTGTCGAAGGTTCTGGAGCAGCATCAGCGAGACGGCGATATCGCAGAGCAGCGCCGGGATCTTGACCAGTGCCGTGAAGTGCGCCGATCCGCCCCAGTCGAGCGCACGGGCGATCGTGCCCAGCGCCGCCAGCACGTACATGTAGAACGGCGGGTAGTCGGCGAAATAGCCTTCCTTGTACAGGTTCAGCGGATCGGCCGGATCGGAGGCCGTCAGTGCCCAGGCCTTGTACGTTCCGGTGTCGTAGTGGAAGCCGCTGTCCCAGAGCAGTGGCAGGCGCAGCAGCACACCCACGACTAGCCAGGCCAGGACCTGGGTCATGCGCGGATCGACCAGAGGCGAAGGGCCGGACGCGATCGTGCGGCGGATGACGAAGCCTGCGACCAGCAGGAAGGCCGAGCCGTACAGGCTCACAAACGCCACGCTATTCATGGCTGTGCGGAGACGCGATGCGAGGACACGAAGCGGCGCAGTTTACGCGTTATCATTTCCTGTCGGGCAGATCCAAGCCGGCGCAACTCACGTCCACCCAAGAACAGCCATGAGTCTGGACCGTTCCGCCGCCCGCCCCGGATTGCCGACGCGTTTCGTCCGTTTCCTGCTGGTGGGCGGGTTCGCGACCGTGCTCATGTACGTGCTGCTGATCATCGGCACGGAAATCCTGGGCATCGCTCCGGTGATCAGCTCGATTCTGGCCTATGTGCTCAGCGCGCTGGCGAACTACGCGCTCAACCACCGCTACACCTTCCGCAGCACGCAGGCGCATCGTGTCGCGCTGATCCGCTTCGCGATCGTGTCCGGCTGCGGCCTGTTGCTCAATACCGCGATCATGTATGTCGGCACCGAGCTTTATTCTTGGCATTATCTGATTGCGCAGGTGCTGGCAACGATCTGCGTCCTGTTCTGGAACTTTCTGGGGAGTCAGCTGTGGACGTTTCGGACGTCCGCGGCGAAATGAACATGCCTGCCACGCAAGCCACTGCAGCGCCGATCCAGCTGGCGATCGTCATGCCCTGCTACAACGAGGAGGCCGTGCTGCCGGAGACGATCCGTCGCGTCGGCGCGGTGCTCGACCGGCTCCGGGCAGCCGCCAAGATCAACGAGCGCAGCCGCATGGTCCTGGTCGACGACGGCAGCCGCGATCGCACCTGGGAGTTGATCGACGCGGCGTGCCACGGCAATCCGTGGGTGTCCGGCATCAAGCTTGCGCGCAATCACGGGCACCAGAACGCGCTGCTGGCCGGGCTGTTCACGACGGCGGGCGATGCGGTGATCTCGCTCGATGCCGACCTGCAGGACGACGTCGACGCGATCGAGGAGATGGTCGATCGTCACCTGGCCGGTGCTGACGTGGTGTACGGCGTTCGCCGCAAGCGCGATCTCGACAGCGTGTTCAAGCGTTCGACCGCGCGCTGGTTCTACCGTGCGATGAACGCGCTGGGCGTCAAGCTGGTCAGCGATCACGCCGACTACCGTCTGCTGAGCCGGCGCGCGCTGGAGCATCTCAAGAACTTCCGCGAGGTGAACATCTTCCTGCGCGGCGTCGTGCCGATGCTCGGCTTCAACTCCGCCTACGTCTATTACGACCGCGCCGAACGCCACGCCGGCGAATCGAAGTATCCGCTGCGCAAGATGCTCAGCTTCGCGCTGAACGGCCTGACGTCCTTCTCGAACTTCCCGTTGCGCATGATCACTGCGCTCGGCTTCATCGTCTTCTTTTTTGCGCTGGCCGCGAGCAGCTGGATTCTGTATGTCGCCCTGTTCACCGATCGCGCGGTTCCGGGCTGGGCCTCCACGGCCTTGCCGATGTATCTTCTCGGCGGCGTGCAGCTGCTGTGCCTGGGGGTGATCGGCGAATACATCGGCCGCATCTACACCGAGGTCAAGTCGCGGCCACGCTACATCATCGAGACCGTCGTCGATCCGCCGTCGGCGGAACGCCGCTAGCGCCGGGATCGTGTTTTGAGCCGGTGACGGGTTCTAATGCCGGGATGGACATCGCCGCAATTCCGGAGCTGGATCGCGCTCAAGTATTTGGGCGTCTGTCGAGGCTGAGGCCCGGCACAGAGGCTGACTTCGCGGTGCTCTGCTCGAGCCCGCGACTGGCGCAGCATCTGCAGGACGCGTATGCGCGCTGGCAGCTGGAGCGCGGCACGACGATCTGGCCGACGGCGACGATGCGCACGCCCGAGGCATTTTTGATCGATCTCGGTGACCGGCATCGCCTGCGGCAGCGCATCGGCCGGGGCTCGTCGCAGGAGCCACTGATCGATGCCGAGTCGGCGCTGTTGTGGCGCCTGGTGGTGTCGGAGTCGCGCAGCGATCAGCCGCTGCTGCGCGAGGCGGATGCGGCGACGCTGGCATATGAGGCCTGGCGGCTGTGTCGGGACTACGGCATCCGTCTGCCGCTGCCGGTTGTGAACGCCGACGTCGAGCGCTTCAATCAGTGGGCAGAGGCTTACCGGGCCCGATGCGAGCGCTTGCGCCGTGTCGATGCGGCCGATCATCGGCGCGCGTTGCTGGACCCGCTCGCCGCGGGCGAATTGCGCGCACCCGAGTCGGTCGTGTTCGCGGGATACGACCGGCTTCCCCCCTGGCTGCAGACCGTGGCCGCGTCGCTGCAGTCCGCGGGGACGCAGTTGTTCCTGCTGCAGCCGGTGCGCCGCAGCGCGCGGATCGAGGCGCGGACCGCCGGCGATGCCGAGCAGGAGTTGCGGCTGGCGGCGCTGTGGGTGCGCGAACAGGCGCTGGCGCAGCCGGATGCCCGCATCGGCGTGATCGTCCCGGACTTGCGCGCGCGGCGTGCCGACGTGCTGCGGGTGTTCGACCAGACCCTGTGTGCGTCCCTCGATACGCTGGATCCACCGTCGACGGAACGTCCGTACAACCTGAGCCTGGGCGAGCCGCTGGCCGCTGTCGGACTGGTGCAGTGCGCGACGTCGCTGCTGCGGCTGTGCATCGGCCCCATCGATCTGGCCGAAGCCGGCGCGCTGTTGTGCAGCCCCTACTGGTATGGTGGGGGGGATGACTGGGGGAACGATGGGGGCGGCGATCACCAGGCGGAGCGTCTCGCCAGCGCCGATCTGGATCGGGTGCTCCGCGAACAGGGTCATCTGCAGGTCGATCTGCCACTGCTGCGCCAGCTGTCGCACCGGATGCCTGCCCTGCGCGCGCGCTTCGAGACCTTGTCGCAGCTGCGCCCGCGCGGTTCGGCCGAGCCGGCCGAGTGGGTCGAGCGCTTCACGCACTGGCTCGACGTCGCCGGCTGGCCCGGAGCCCGCAGCCTCGTCAGCACCGAATTTCAGGCGATGGAAGCCTGGCGCGGCCTTCTGCGTGAACTGGGCGGTCTGAGCCGCGTCGCCGGCAGAATCGCCGCGTCCGGCGCGTTGATGCAGCTGGAGCAGCTCGCGCGGCAGCGCGTTTTTCAGCCGCAGACGCCGCCGGTGAACATCCAGATTCTCGGCGCGCTGGAAGCCGAAGGTCTGGACTTCGACGTGCTCTGGGTGATGGGGCTCGACGACGAGCACTGGCCGGCGCGGCGCCCGGCGAACCCGTTCATCCCGCACGAGCTGCAGCGCCGCCTGGAACTGCCGCACGCGTCGTCGGCGCAGGAGCTCGCCTGGGCCGAGCGCATGACCGCGCGCTGGCGCGAGGCGGCGGCAGAAGTCGTGTTCAGCTGGGCGGCACGTGATGAGGATCGTGAACTCGCGCCCAGTCCGCTGATCCACGCGGAGGCGCAGTCCGCCGTCGTTCATGCGGTCGATCCGATCGCCCCGGCGTGGCGCGCCGCACAGGCGTCGGGCAGTGAGGAGTTTCGCGCCGACGACTATGCGCCGGCACCCGATGCGGGCGTTCCGGTCCCCGGCGGTGCGCGCCTGCTCGGCGACCAGGCGCGCTGCCCGTTCCGGGGTTTCGCGACGCATCGGTTGGGAGCGCAGCCGCTCGAACAGCCCGGATACGGCCCCAATCACTTCGACCGCGGCACGATCGTGCACCGCGTGCTGGAGCGCCTGTGGCGCGGGCTGCGCACGCAGGATGCACTGCGGACGCTCGACGAGGCCGAGGTCGAACGGCGGATAGCGGAGGCCGTGGAGGTCGAGTTGCAGCGCCTCGCCAGCGAGAGCCCGCAACGTCTCACGCCAGGCCTGCGCCGCCTCGAAGCCGAGCGGCTGCGCAAGCTGCTGCGCGAGTGGCTCAATGTGGAGCGCGAGCGGCCGGCGTTCGTCGTCGAACAGCTGGAAGGCAGCGCGCCGGAGGCATCCGCCCCGGAGCAGGCCGTCGTGCACTTCGGTGGCCTGCAGCTCAGGCTGCGTCCGGACCGTATCGACCGTCTCGAAGACGGCAGCCGCCTGGTGATCGACTACAAGACCGGCAGCCGAAGGCCGCTGCCGTGGCGCGACGGGCGTCCGGACGAACCGCAACTGCTGCTGTACGCGCTGACCCAGGGCGAGGTTGGGGGTCTGGCCTATGCGCGCCTGCGCGCCGGCGGCCTCGGCTTCGACGGCCTGGGCGCGCACGCCGAGATGGCGTCGGGCGTGAAGGATTACGCCGGCGTGCGTGAAACCAAGGGCGCGGCCAGTTGGGATGCGCTGATGGGTCGCTGGCGCGGCGAGCTGGAGACGCTGGCCGGCGAGGTGCGCCGCGGCCTCGCCAGTGTCACCCCCAAGCACACGCGCCAGTCCTGTCGCGACTGCCATCTGCACGCGGTCTGCCGCATCCGCGAGCACGTCGCGGCAGCGGCATTCGGCGACGCCGGCGACGCCGGCGAAGGAGAGCGCGCATGACTGCCGTCCCGAAGCCTGTCGTGGCCGACGCCGCCGAGCGCGCCGCCGCGCTCGATCCGCAGCGCAGCTTCATCGTCCAGGCGCCCGCCGGGTCCGGCAAGACCGAACTGCTGACGCAGCGCCTGCTGGTGCTGTTGGCGGCGGTCGACGAGCCCGAAGAAGCGGTGGCGATGACCTTCACGCGCAAGGCCGCCGCGGAAATGCGTCATCGCGTGTTTTCCGCGGTGCGCCGCGCGCTCGACGACACGCCGCCGCAGGACGTGCACAAGCACCGAACCTGGACGCTGGCGCGCGCGGCGCTGCAGCGTTCGCAGTCGCGCGGCTGGCGTCTGGAGGACAACCCGCAGCGCCTGCGCGTGCTGACGATCGATTCGCTGTGCGCGCAGATCGTGCAGCAGTCGCCGCTCACCGCCGGCGTCGGCGGCCGCATCCAGATCACTGAATATGCGGAGCCGCTGTATCGCGAAGCGGCGCGGGCGACCCTGGCCTCGCTGGAGCTGGCGCTGGAAGGGGACGGGCCGCTGGCCGGGGCGGTGGCGCGCGTCTTGCGCCACTTCGACAACCGCACGGCGGTGCTGGAACAGCAACTGGTCGGCCTGCTCGCGCGGCGCGAGCAATGGCTGCCGCTGGCGACGCATCGAGCGCGCGAGCAGCGCCCCCGCGAAGTGCTGGAGGCGACGCTGGCCTGGGTCGTGCGCGATGCGCTGATCAAGGCGCTGGCAGCGGTGCCCGAGACGCTGCGTGCCGCGTGGCTGAGTTCGGCGGCACATGCCTCGTCGCAACTGTATGCCGGCGCGCCCGAGTTGCCGCTGCACACGCTGCGCGACGGTCGCTGGCCGTCTGCCGAGCCGCAGGACCTGCCGCGCTGGCACGCGCTGCTGGGTCTGGTATTCACGCAGGGTGAGGCACGCGACTGGCGCCGTACGGTCAATGCGTCGCAGGGCTTTCCGGCCGGCAAGACGAAGGCGGAAAAGGCGGAACTCGGACCCGCGCGCGATGCGCACCTGCAGCTCATTGCCCAACTCGCGGCGCTGCCGGGCGCACGCGAGGCCCTGCTGGCCCTGTACTCGCTGCCGGCGCCGCACTACGACGACGCGCAATGGGAGGTGTTGCAGGCGCTGCTCGATACGCTGCGACTGGCGGCGGCGCATCTGCGCGTCGTGTTCGCCGCGCGCGGCGAAGTCGATTTCTCCGAAGTCGCTGCGCAGGCGACAGCCGCGCTCGGCGGGGACGGGGACGAGCATGCAGGGCCCAGCGAGCTGGGTCTGCGCCTGGACTATCGCATCCGCCATCTGCTGGTCGACGAATTCCAGGACACGTCGAGCGTGCAATGGGAGTTGCTGCTGCGGCTGACCGCGGGCTGGACACCGGGCGACGGGCGCAGCCTGTTTCTGGTCGGCGATCCGATGCAGAGCATCTATCGCTTCCGCGAAGCGGACGTCGGCCTGTTCCTGCGCGCCTGGCGCGACGGCATCGGCGCGCTGCGGCCCGAGCCGCTGAAGCTGCGCTGCAATTTCCGCTCGCAGGCCGGCGTCGTCGACTGGGTCAACCAGACGTTTTCGACGGTGCTGCCGGCGACGGCCGATCTCAATCGCAGTGCGGTGCCCTACAGCGCCGCCGTCGCGACGCATGTGCCCGGCGCAGAACCGGCCGTCAGCGTGCATGCCGCGGCGGACGAGGACGCTGGCGCGGAGGCGCTGCGCGTGCGCGACCTGGTCGTCGATGCGCGGCACCGTGATCCACAGGGAACGATCGCGATCCTGGTGCGCAGTCGCGGGCATCTGCTCGACATTGCGCCGGTGCTGCGCGACGCCGGGATTTCCTGTCGCGCCGTGGACATCGAGAGTCTCGCCGAACGCCCGGTGATTGCCGATCTGCGCGCGCTGACCTGGGCCCTGCTGCATCCCCAGGACCGCACCGCCTGGCTGGCCGTGCTGCGTGCGCCCTGGTGCGGATTGACACTGGCCGATCTGCATGCGCTGTGCGGTGATCTGCCGCGCCATCAGAGCCTGCTTGCGGCGCTGCGCGATCCGCAGCGACATCAGCGTCTGAGCATGGACGGGCGGCAGCGGCTGGAGCCGGTGCTGCAGGTCGTCGAGGCGGCGCTGACGCAGCAGGGGCGGCGACCGCTGCGGCGATGGATCGAGTCCACCTGGCTTGCGCTTGGCGGTCCGGCATGCGCCCGCGAGGCGTCGGCGCTGGCCGATGCGGCGGTGTTCCTCGACTGCCTGCAAGCGCTGGCACCCGGCGCGATGCTTGACGACTTTTCGCGCCTCGACCTGGCGCTGGCGCAGCTCAAGGCCGCGCCGGACCCCGCGGCGGACGACCGCGTCAGCCTGATGACGATTCACAAGTCGAAAGGGCTGGAGTTCGACACGGTGATCGTTCCCGGTCTCGGCCGCGGCACGCGCAGCGACGAGCCACCGCTGATCGCGTGGGCGCAGCTGACCGACGTCGACGGCGAGGAGCGTCTGGTGCTGGCGCCAGTGCACGCGACCGGCGACGAGCACGACCCGAGCTTCGATTACGTGCGCAGCCTGGACGCGGAGAAGCAGCGCCACGAGGACGGGCGCCTGCTCTACGTCGCAGCCACGCGAGCGCGCAAGCGCCTGCATCTGCTCGGTTCGGCGAGCCGCGATGCCGAAGGCCGGATCGGAGTTCCGCCGGGTCGCAGTCTGCTGGCGCGCCTGTGGCCGGCCGTGGCCGCACATTTCCTGCAGCTCGACGCGGGCGCCGAGCGCGCTCCGGTGCAGGAGCGTCTACCGGCGGCATCCGCCGACGAGCATCTGGCGCCGGCTTTGCGGCGCCGGGTGGGATGGACGGCACCGTCGGCCGTTTCCGCATTGCCCTTGCCGGCGTCCGCGGCTGGCGATCGGAGCGAGGCGCTGCGCTTCGATTGGGCCGGCGAGACGGCGCGCTGCGTCGGCGTCGTGTTCCACCGCTGGATGCAGTTCATTGCCGAGGACGGCGTCGAGCGCTGGCCGGCCGCGCGCTGCGCCGAAGTCAAAGAAGGCGTCGCGGAGGACCTGCGTCGGGAAGGTGTGCCGGAGGCCCAGCTCGCCGCGGCGACCGGCCGCGTGCTCGCGGGTCTGCACAATACGCTCGACGACGCGCGCGGACGCTGGCTGCTGCGCGGCGACCATGGCGACGCCTTCAGCGAGCTGGCCTTGAGCGTGATCGACCGCGGCCGCGCACGCCGCCTGGTGGTCGACCGCAGCTTCGTCGACGAGCACGGCACACGCTGGATCGTCGACTTCAAGACGAGCGCACACCAAGGCGGTGAAGTGGCGACGTTCGTGCGCCAGGAGCTGGAGCGCTACCGCCCGCAGCTGCTGGGTTACATGGACGCGCTGGCACGCCTGTATCAGGGATCCGGGGCGGCGGAGCCGGTGCGAGCGGCCTTGTATCTGCCCCTGATCGACGATCCGTCGCTGCGCTGGATCGAGCTGAAGTGATGCTTTTAGGGGAGGCTCGGTGCCTTCCCGGGCTGCGCCCGGGCTACAACAGCGCACACCGGTAGCACCGGGCCGCGACACAAAAAAACGGCGCCGCAAGGCGCCGTCTTCATATCGATTGGACTTCAGCGTTCGAGCAGCGCCAGCTTGTCCGGCTTGCCGTCCCAGTCCTTGGCACCTTCCGGCGCTTCCTTGCGCTCGGTGATGACCGGCCATTCCTTGGTCAGCTGCGCGTTGATGTCCTTGAAGTGGGCCTGCTCCGCGGGCAGGTCGTCTTCGGCGAAGATGGCCTCGGCCGGACACTCCGGCTCGCACAGCGTGCAGTCGATACATTCCTCGGGGTCGATCACGAGGAAATTCGGGCCTTCGTGGAAGCAGTCGACCGGGCAGACTTCGACACAGTCGGTGTACTTGCACTTGATGCAGTTTTCAGTGACGACAAAGGTCATGTGGCGCTCTGGGACCTAAGGCCCGGATTGGGTTCAAACAATGGAAATATTGTAAACGATCAGCTTGCGGCGGGGTCGTCGCCGGGGACTTCGGCGCGCGCGGGGGCGCGGGGCTTGTAGGTCAGGTCGAGGACGTGGGTCGTGAATGTACCGCGGCGCCGGTCGTCGAAGAAACGCTTGAGGCTTTGGTAGATGGTCGGAAAGGCGATGTCATCCCAGGGGATTTCGTCCTCGGCCATCAGCATCACCTCCGAGCTTTCCGGCGTCGGGCCGAATGACGGCGCCAGCAGCCGTCCGCAATGGATCATGTAGATCTGGCTGACATACGGCACGTTGATGACCATCAGCAGCGATCCGACCTCGACGTCGCCCAGCGATTCCTCGCGCGCTTCGCGTGCGGCGCCGGCAGCGCTGGTTTCGCCCAGTTCCATGAACCCGGCCGGGAAGGTCCAAAGTCCCAGCCGCGGCTCGATGTTGCGGCGGCACATCAGCACGCGCCCATCTTCCCATTCCGGGATCACGCCGACGATCACCTTGGGATTGCGATACTGGATGTGCCCGCAGCTGCGGCAGACATGCCGGGGCAGATGGTCGCCTTCCGGTATGCGAAACTCGACCGCCTGGCCACAGGCGTTGCAATAGCGGGTTTCCGGAAACATTCGAGGCGGCGGCGCGGCGTGCGGAGATCGAGACGGACGAGGCTCGCACTATAGCCGCTCAGTGGATTTGCGCGGAAAAATCAGGGAACATCGGCACACAAAAGAAGTGCCATTTTCGAGATCTGGGGGATTGCTATGAAGAAGCTCGGTGTGCTCGCGGTCGGCCTCGTGATGTCCGCTGCGGTGTTCGCGCAGGACGAAGCCTTAACGGAGCCGACGGCCGACAGCAGCTACGCGGAGCCGGCCCCCGAACAGGGCGATGCCGCTGCGCCGGAGAGCGGCGACGCCGCAGCAGCAGAAGACAGCGGTAGCGTGGCGGAAGAAGCGGCGCCGGCAGATGCCGAAGCTGCGGATGCCGGCGCCACCGAAGACGGCAGTGCCGATGCCGGCAGCACAGACGCGGGTGCCACCGATGCCGCGGCGGACGAAGGCACGTCCGATGCAACGGCCTCCGACAGCTACGCTACGGACAGCGGCGCGAGCGACAGCGCTTCGTCCGAATCCAGCGAAGAGGTCGCCTCTGACGAGAGTGGCACCGAGGCGGAAGGCGAACAGGAAGAGCCAAGCTGGTTCTATGTCGGCGGCGATTACGTCTGGACCAGTGTTTCGTTCTCCAAGGATTCGCTGGCAGCTGATTTCGGTGCCGAGGAGCTGGACTCGAAGATGTATCGAGTCCACGCGGGCATGCGTGTGTTCGAGGCCGTGAGCGTCGAGGCGCAGGTCGGCTTCGACGGTGGCAGCTCGGATGATCCGCTGGACGGCGAATACAACACCAAGCAGTTCTTCGGCGTCTATCTGGTGCCGACCGGCGTGCTGTTCGATCTGATCGAAGTCGGCGGCGCCATTGGCTACGCGAGCACCAGGCTCGAACGCGGCGATGTGTCGGAAACGCTCAGCGGCGCAAGCTTCGGCGTCAACCTGGATATCCCGCTGTTCACCAGCGACTCGCTGGAACTGCGCGTCGGCGGCGGTGCAACGGTGTTCCGCGCGCAGAACTCGGCGCGCATCCACGGTTACCACGCCGGTGTGCGTATCGACTTCAACCTCTGAGGGACAGCCCATCGGGCAGGCGCGCGGGCGGCCCAGACCCTGGGACCGCCCGCTTTGCTTTGGGCTGGTCAGCGTGTTGCCGCCCGATATAATGCGCGCCCCTATGCCGAAGTGGCGGAATCGGTAGACGCAGCGGACTCAAAATCCGCCGAGGCAACCCCTCGTGAGAGTTCGAGTCTCTCCTTCGGCACCACCGATGGCCACGAAATGGATCTTTCGTGCGCCGATCGGATTTCGCTTACGAACTCCCCCCCGAGTTGATTGCCCAGCATCCGGCTGAGCGCCGCTCGGCCAGTCGCCTGCTTCAGGTCGGGCCGACCGACGCTCTGCACGACCGGCAGATGATCGACTTGCCGGAGCTGCTGGCGCCCGGCGATCTGCTGGTGTTCAACGACACGCGGGTGATTCCGGCGAGGGTGTTCGGGCGCAAACCGACCGGCGGCCAGGTCGAGATCCTGGTCGAACGCGTACTCGGCGAGCACGAGTTTCTGGCGCAGCTGGGCGTCAACAAGAAACCCAAAGCGGGCGGCACGATCCTGGTCGGTGAGGCGGACCGGCTGACGATGCTGGGACGTGACGATGACCTTTTCCGCCTGCGCTACGACGGACCGGACGGCGTGACGGGTTTTCTCGAACGTGCCGGACGCCTGCCGCTGCCGCCGTACATCACGCATACGCCGGACGCCGAGGACCGCGAGCGCTACCAGACCGTGTTCGCGCGCGAGCCCGGCGCGGTCGCGGCGCCGACCGCCGGCCTGCATTTCGACGCGGAACTGCTGGCGCGTGTGCGTGCACGCGGCATCGAAACGGCGACGCTGACGCTGCACGTCGGCGCCGGAACCTTCCAGCCGATCCGCGTCGAGGACCTGGCGCAACACCGCATGCATGCTGAGCGTTATTGTCTCGACGCGGAACTGTGTGCGGCCATCGAGCGCACGCGCGAACGCTCAGGCCGTGTCGTTGCGGTCGGCACGACGGTGACGCGTGCGCTGGAGTCGGCCGCTCAGGCGCAGGATCGCGAACGGACGCTGGCGCCTGCGTCCGGCGAGACCCGGCTGTTCATCACGCCCGGATTCCGATTCCGTGTCGTCGATCGGCTGCTGACCAACTTTCACCTGCCGGAATCGACGCTGATGATGCTGGTCTGCGCCTTCGGCGGCTACGAGCGGGCGATGCGGGCCTACCGGCACGCCGTCGCACAGCGCTACCGCTTCTTCAGCTACGGCGATGCGATGCTGATCGATCCGTGCTGACAGAATTTCGGATGTGCTGGTGTATGCTGGCACCCTCCCTTGTCTCAGCATCAATCCTGGAGCCGCTGCATGGATCGCCGACTGTTGCAGAACGTCTATCTGTTCAAGGAATTTTCCGAGGCCGAGTTGGCCAGCCTTGAGGCGATTGCGCAGATGAAGGCGCAGGCGACGGCCGCGGTCCTGTTCAACGAGGGTGCAGCCGCCGACAGCCTGCTGATCATCAAGTATGGTTCGGTGCAGATCGCGCAGTCCGGCGACAACAACACGATCATGCTGGCGACGCTGGGCACCGGTTCCCACTTCGGCGAGATGTCCTTCCTCGACGGCGAGCCGCGGTCCGCGACGGCGCGCGCGATGGAGCAGTCGGAGATCGTCGTGATCGGCTACGACGCGCTGCGCAAGCTGCTCGACGGCAACCCGCCGCTGGCGGTGAAGTTCTATCGCGCGCTGGCCCAGTATCTGGGCAGCCGTCTGCGCGCGACCAGCACCGATCTGAATTTCGCGCGCAGCCGCAAGCGCTGATCAGACGCGCAGCGTCGGGCGCTGGTCGAGGGCCGCGCGCAGCGGCCACAGCAGCAGGTTGAACAGGGCGGTCGCCAGAAGGCCGCCGATCAGTCCGCACAACAGCGCCTCGAGAGTCAGCGGCAGGCCGGGGTGGAACGCTTCGAGTACGCCGTAGGCGATCGGTGGCTCGATGTGACGGGCCAGAAACCAGAGCTTCTGGCCGAGATGGCCGTACTGCAGGATCGGCAAGCCGAGATTCATCTCTTTGAGGTGGCGGCGGTCGCTGAAGATCCTATCGCCCATCTCGCGCATCGCCGGCTTGTCGTCGGTCCTGAAGTCCTGCGTCATGATGTCGAGGTCGCCGCCGTATGCTGGTCGGCGCTGCGCTGGTATTGCGCGACACTTTCCACCAGCGCCTGCCGATAGCCGCCGTAGCGCTGCGTGTAGTGATCGACGAATTGCGGAATCTGCAGGAACAGTGCCACGCCGGCGGCAAACAGCAAGCGATCCAGCAGGCCGGTGATCAGTCTCATGTGCCGCGCTCCAGGCGATGGCGCAGGGCGACGCTACGCCGCGGTGGCGAGGGCTGTCAAAGCAGTAGTCGTAGCCCGGGCGCAGCCCGGGGATGCGCCGCGCGTCCCGGACTTCGTCCGGGCTACAGGCCAACGGTGCGGCTGGGGCCAACGCATGGGACAATCCGCGCTCCAATCGCATTCCCCACTCGGCAGGACCGGTTTTCGTGAAGTTTGAATTGCTCGCCAGCTCCGGCGCCGCGCGGCGCGGTCGCCTGATCTTCGAACGCGGCGTGGTCGAGACGCCGGCGTTCATGCCGGTGGGCACCTACGGCACGGTCAAGGCGATGACGCCGGAGGAGCTGCGCGAGGTCGGCGCGCAGATCATCCTCGGCAATACCTTCCACCTGATGCTGCGCCCCGGCGAGCAGACGGTGCGTGCGCTCGGCGGCTTGCATCGCTTCATGCACTGGGACGGGCCGATCCTGACCGACTCCGGCGGCTTCCAGGTCTGGAGTCTTTCGGGATTGCGCAAGATCACCGAGGAGGGCGTGAAGTTCGCGTCGCCGGTCAACGGCGATCGAATTTTCCTGACGCCGGAGCGGGCGATCGAAGTGCAGCACGCGCTGGGGTCGGACATCGTCATGCAGTTCGACGAGTGCACGCCGTATCCTGCGACCGAGAAGCAGGCACGCAAGTCGATGGAGCTGTCGGCGCGCTGGGGCGCGCGCTGCAAGTCGACCCACCAGGGTGCGCATGGGGCGCTCTTCGGCATCGTCCAGGGCGGCATGTATCCCGAGTTGCGGCGCGAGTCGCTGCAGCACCTCACGCAAATCGGCTTCGACGGCTACGCGATCGGCGGTCTTTCGGTCGGCGAGCCCGAGACCGAGCGCCTGAAGGTGCTGGACGCGATCGGTCCCGAGTTGCCGCGTGAGCGTCCGCGCTACCTGATGGGCGTCGGTACACCGCGCGATCTGGTGCAGGCGGTGGCGCGCGGCATCGACATGTTCGACTGCGTGATGCCGACGCGCAACGCGCGCAACGGTCACCTGTTCACCAGCGAAGGCGTGGTCAGGATCCGCAACGCCGTGCATCGCGACGACGCGCGGCCGCTGGATGCAAGCTGCGATTGCTATACGTGTCGAAATTATTCGCGCGCCTACCTGCATCATCTCGACCGCTGCAACGAGATCCTCGGCGCGCGTCTCAACACGGTCCACAACCTGCGCTATTACCAGAACCACATGCGCGCGATCCGCGACGCGATCGAGCAGAACCGTTTCGAGGACTTCGCCTCCGAGTTCCTCGCGAGTCCGGCCGGCGCGGCCAGCCGCAGCAAGTCGCGCGGGCCCGAGACCGCGGCAGCCGAGTAGCCGCTGCTGTCCGGCCGGGCCCCACACCCGTGCGGTGCTGCGGGCCGGAAAAACCGTGCCTGCGATCAGGTTCATATTTACATCAGTCTCTGTAAACTACCCCGGCGAGCAGAACGCGAGACGGCCTGAAGGGCCGCACATAACCCGTTGCGTCCAAGAGGGGAGAATCGGGTGCGGAGCAGTCTGAAGTGGGGTCTGGCCTTGTCTGCCTGGCTGGCGGCCGGGCCGGCTGTGGCTGCCAGTTGGGATCTGGACTGGGGGCCGGGCTTCGATATTGCCTGGGCCAACAAGCTGGCCGCGGGGGCGCAGTGGCGCCTCGAATCCCGTAACGAGGATTTCATCGGCAAGTCCAACCTCGATCCGTCCCTGTGCGCCGAGGACGCCTGCCTGTCCTTGACCCGCGACAACCTCGAACCGCACCAGCGCTGGATGGCCGCGCCGGGTGCGGCCTGGCAGCTCGGCGACGAGGCCAATCTCACGCACGATCGGGGCGACGTCACCAGCGCAGTGACGCGCTGGCGTTCGGAGCTGACGGCCAGTGGCGGCGACGGCAGCTGGGGACTGCGCCTGGGTTGGCAGGCGTTCTACGACGGGATCCTCGATCGCCACGACATCTTCAACCCGAACATCATCGTCGAGGAAGGGCCGGCGCCGGGCATCGCCACCGGGATTCGCCCGTCGCAGGGCACGCGCGACGACGCCGGTCGGCAGTTCGACCTGCGTGAGGCCAACGTCTTCTTCCGCCTGCCGTCGTTCGACGATCGCGAGATCGACGTGCGCTTCGGCCGCCAGTACGTCAACTGGGGCGAGGCGCTGTTCGCGATCTCGGGCACGCTCAACTTCGTCACGCCGGTCAACTTCAACAACTTCTTCCGGCCGACCATGGATCTCGACGAGGCGGTCGACCCGGTCGCGATGCTCAACCTGCAAACCCTGTTGACCGACGAACTGGCGCTCGAGGCCTACTACCAGCTCGAGTGGCGGCCCTACACGCTGCCGGCGCGCGGTTCGCTGGGTTCGTTCATCGTCGATGTCGGCACCGAGGCGCAGAACCGCGGCGAGCTGTCCGACGACTCGCTGCCGCTGCCTTTCGGCAAGACGCCGGAAGACCCGCTGCAGCTGCAGCGCGAACTCACACCGGTCGTCGGCCTGATCAGCGACACCGCCGGTTCGGCTTCGCGGCTGGATAACGTCGACGCACGCGACGGCGGCCAGTACGGCATCAAGTTCAGCTGGTTCTCGGAAGCGCTGCTCGGCGGCACCGAAGTCTCGGCCTATTTCTCCAACTATCACGCGCGCCTGCCGGCGGCCAGCTTCATCGCTGCGCAGGCCAGTTGCACGACGCGCGAGGGCAGCGCGACCGGCGAGGACGCGCAGCCCGCACCGTTTCCGCAGGGCCTGTTCAATTTCCTTGAGGCCTGCGGTCGCGACGTCAACAGCCTCGCCGGCCTGGTCGAACTGTTGCAGGCCCTGAACAGCGGCGACAAGCTCGTCGGCGACGGCTATGACGCCCTGCCGCTGTCGAGCGCGGCGCTGTTCCTGGAGTATCCGGAAGACATCAAGGTCTTCGGCGTCGGCTTCAACACCGCGGCGGCGGGTCTGACCTGGACGGGCGAGGTCGCTTACCGCCCCGATCATCCGTTCCAGGTCGACCTCGAAGACCTTTTCTTTGCCGCGCTGCAGCCCGCGTTTCCGCGTAACGAGCTGCCGCTGTTCCCGTCGGAGGCGGGCCAACTCGACGCACTGACGCCGCTGCTGCAGGTTCTTGCGCCGCGCCTCTCGTTCGGACAGCTTGCCGGGGCGACGTTCACTGACCGCCGCAACGCGCTGCCGGACTACGTCACCGCTTACCGCGGCGGCACGCCGGGCGAAGTCGAGCCGGGCTCCTATATTCGCGGCTACGAGAAGTTCGATTACTGGCATGGCAGCCTGGGTACCGCCAAGATTCTCGGCACCGAGATGCGCTGGTTGTGGGCGGACCAGGCGGTGCTGCTGTTCGAGCTGGGGACCACCTACGTACCCGATCTGCCGCCGCTCAATGAGCTGCAACTCGACAGTCTTGCGACGACGAACACGCACTATTCGCCGGGCATCGAGGAAACTGGCGATGCGCTGAAGATCAATCCCTACCAGGCGGCTGCCGATGGTTTTCCGACGCGCTTTGCCTGGGGCTACAAGGCCGCGGCGATCTGGTCCTACGACAACGTGCTGCTCGATGGGCTGCGTCTGCGCCCGCAGCTGATCCTCTTCCACGACGTCAACGGCACGACGCCGGGTCTGGGCGGCAATTTCCAGGACGGACGCAAGATCGGCCTTGCCGGTCTCAATTTCAACTTCCGCAACCGGCTGGGCCTTTCGCTCGACCAGTTCATCTTCTTCGGCGGCGGCGACGGCAATCGCCTCCGCGACCGGGATTTCCTCAATGTCTCCGTGTCGTACCAGTTCTGAGCGCTGCGGGCGTGCGGCCGCCGCGCAGCGGGGCGGGCTGCTGTTCTGGGCCATCGTGATCCTGACCGGCGCGGCGATCGGCGCCTTCCTGGTGTTCCATCTCGTGCTCAGGGACTTGCGTGCGAACCTGCTGGTGACCGACGAGAAGCTGCTGGCCTACGTCGACCAGCCGCTCGAGGTCCGGGCCAGCGTGCTCAACCCGCTTGACATCGAACTGGACGAGGTGGTCAGCACTCGCGTGCCGGTCGACACGCAGCTCACGGTGCCGCTGACCGAGCCGCTGTCGCTCGTCGTCGCCTTCGACACCATCGTGCCGCTGCAAACCGATGTCACGGTGAAGGACACGATCGTCCTCGAGCAGAACATCAACATCGACACCGTGGTCCAGGCGGATCTGCTCGGCGAGACCTTCGACCTGCCACTTCGCGGCAGTTTCCCGGTGCGGGCCGTCGTGCCGGTCAATCTGGTCGTGCCTGTCGATCAGGATCTGAAGCTGAAGTTCACCGCGCCGATCAAGGCCAGGCTGCATCAGAAGCTGATCGTGCCGCTGAAAACCGAGATCGTTGCCGACGTGCCGCTGAAGACGCGCATGAGCGTGCCGGTGCTCAACGATCTGGTGGCCACGGCGGACGTGCGCAAGGATCCGCGGTTGAAGGTCAATCTCAACTACGCCGATCTTGCGATCCCGGTGGGCAAGCTCAGTTTCAGCTTTGCCGACGACGAGGAGGCGCAGCCATGACGCCGCGCCCGGCATTACCGTCCCGTCAGTCCGGTGTCAGCGTGCTGCTGGTGCTGGGGGTGCTGCTGATCGCGGCCGCCGGGGGAGCGCTGGTCGCCTATCTGATTGTCAGTCGCGTCGACCTCACGCTGAAGCTGCGCAATCAGCCGATGATGGCGGTCATCCCGCAGGATCTCACCGGCCGCGCCCGTGTCAGCGGCAAGCTCGATCTGCGGCTCGACGAAACCATTCACACGCGCGTGCCAATCGACCAGACGGTGAAGATTCCGGTTAGCGATACGGTCGAGGTCATCGCGCATTTCGACGGCGAAATTCCGTTGAAGATGAAGGTGCGTCTCAAGGACACGATTCCCCTCAAACAGGTGGTCGAGTTGAACACGACGGTGGAAGCCTATCTGCCGGAGCTGCGCAGCACACTGAAGATTCCCTTGCGCGGCAAGATTCCCATCGACACCGTCGTGCCGGTGGACATGATCATTCCGGTGGATCAGGCGGTACGATTGACGTTCACTCGACCGGTCACGGCGTCTATCCAGCAGACCCTGACCGTTCCGCTGAAGACCGTGATCGAAGCGGACGTGCCGATCGCGGCGGGGCTGCAGGTGCCGGTTCTCAA
This sequence comes from Sinimarinibacterium sp., assembly GCA_041659605.1. Classification (GTDB taxonomy): domain Bacteria; phylum Pseudomonadota; class Gammaproteobacteria; order Nevskiales; family Nevskiaceae; genus Solimonas. The sequence continues at coordinate 120,439 of JBAZXW010000004.1, forward strand.
CGATCTCGAAGCCCGGGTGAAGATGCCGTCTGCGCCGGCCCGCGTGGTGATCACGCAAGCGGACCTCAAGCTGCCGCTGCGTACGCTCAAGCTGCAGGTGATGGGCGACGAAGCCCAACCGGAGAGGCAGCCATGAGCCGCCGGCGGCCGGTCGGCCAGGGCAGGATCGACGGGCGCGGGTCCGGCCCGGTCGGCTGGATCCTGGGTGGCGGCGTGCTGCTGAGCGCCCTGCTGATCGGCGTCTGGCTGGCCTGGTGGGTGTGGCTGCACATCGTCATCCATATTCCGATCACCGACCAGCCGGTGGGCATTGCGCTGCCGCGGGAGTTCAGCGCGACAGCCGAGGTCACCAACGTCCTCGACGTCGCGATGAAGGGCGAGATTGCCACGACCGTGCCTTTCAAGCAGGCGCTGACCGTGCCGTTGCGCGGCCGCTACGATCTTGACGTTGAACTGAATGCCAAGGTGCCCGTGCAGTTCGAGGTGGTCTACGACGGCGCCATCCCGGTGGACACAGCGGCCAGCGTGACCATCCGCACCGGCATCAACTACAAGAATCTGAAATCGCTGCGCAACCTGACGATCAAGACCTCGCTGCCGCTGAAATTCCTGCTGCCGGTCCGCCTCAAGATTCCAATCAAGGAAGTCCTGGACGTCACCTACGTCGGCCCGCTATCCGCCGACATCCATCACGATCTGCATGCGACGGTCGACACCGTCCTGCGCACGCGCCTGCCGATCGATCAGACCGTGCGTACGCCGGTGACCGCGGCGATTCCGCTGCGGATCTGGCCTGACCAGGCGCAGACGCGCCTGATCCTGACCCGGCTCGATGTCGCGCTGCGGCCGAGCACGATGCTGGACTTCAGTATCGCGCCGAAGGGGGAGCGTGACGGACCGCAGCGCGTCGACAATCCCTACGGTCCGCTGGACCGCGAAGGGCCCGAGGCGCAGCCATCGGTGCGCTGATGGCTGCGAACCGCGTCTTCAGGGTGGACTCCTGCCCTACTTGCGGGGGCGCGTAAAGGCGCGCCAGAACTGGATGCGTGGCAGGTCTTCCGCGATTTCCTCGGTCTGGCCATGGATGCGATGCGCGATTTCGTCGAGGCGCTCGACATGGACGACGAGGCGGAAGATCGCCAGCATGAGTTCGAGTCCCATGCGTAACGCGCCGACCAGGGCAATGAAGCTTGCGGGCCCCAGAAGCACGAGCCAGGCCACGCCGTGCCCCCAGGACTCGCGGAATCCCATGGCGACGAGATACAGCGTCAGCAGGGCGGAAAACACGATCCCCAGGCTGTAGATCGTCGGCAGCAGTTTGGGCGTCAGCATTTCGGAAAACTGAACGTCCATCAGGCCGATCACGAGCCGGCGAATCTCGCTGAACGGAGAATCGGCTGCTTGAGGCTGTTCGCTTTGCGGCTCCATCACGCTATTCTCCCCGGCGTGCGGTTGATTCATTGTCATTGTTTGATGGTACTATCACCTTTTCGTGCGTGAAGACGCAAGAGGTGGCGCGCCGCAAGAATCGATCGCCGCCCATCCATCCAGAGTCGGGGAGATAGTCGGTGGCGCGTAAAGCACTGGAAGACAGCAGCCGCATCGGCGTTGGCATGTTCCGCCGTGCGACACAGGCGCTGCAAAGCCTGCCGGGTGCTGACTTCGTGCAGCGCCAGCTGGAGCGCATCGAGCAGTTGCTGCTGACCGAGCTCAAGGCGCGCATGGACCGTATCGAGGCAGACATGAAGCCCAGGCAGCAACAGGGCTTCGTCGTCGTCGGCGCGATGATCGACTCGGGGCGTTCCGGCAGCCTGTCGGAACGCATGGCTGCATTGCTGGAGCGGGCCGACACGCAGGGCCGCGAGCAGGCCTACGAGTCCCTGTTTCACCAGTTCATCGCCGAACTTGTCCCGGACGAGGCGCGCATTCTCGGCGCACTGTCCGATGGTTCGAGCTACGCGCTGATTCATGTGAGCGAGAGCTTCATGGGACGCAGTGGCAGGCGCATCGCGGAGAACTTCGCTAACGTCGGCAAGCCGGCCGGTGTGAAGCTGCTCGAGCTGGTACCGGCCTATGTCGGGCACCTGCTGTCGCTCGGACTGGTCGAGACCGGCGCCGAGGACAAGAGCCAGGAGATCAAGTACCAGATTCTCGAAAGCGACATGGCCGTCCGAGAGGTGATCCAGGCGTCGACCGGCTCTTCCGGGACTGCCGTGCGTTTCCGGCGGCACACCTTGCGCATCACCGAACTCGGCAAGCGCTTCTGGCAGGCCTGCCAGCCCGACGCAGTCGGCGGCGAGGTGATCGAGGGAAGCAGCGTCGAAGCGCAGTAGATTTCAGACCAACGCGGGGGAGCGTGATGGAAGAGGCGGCGAGTCTGGGTTTGCTGGCGAAAGCCTGGGCAAACTTCAGGGGCGATGTCTGGCTGTACCTGTCGATCCCCGTGACCAGCGGCATCATCGGCTACGTGACCAACGTCATCGCCATCAAGATGATGTTCTATCCGCTCGAGTTCCTCGGCATCAAGCCGCCGTTCCTGGGCTGGCAGGGCATCATTCCGCGCAAGGCCGGCAAGATGGCGTCGATCGCCTGCGACACGCTGGTGCCACGGCTGATCACCGAGCGCGAGATCTTCGACCGCCTCGATCCGGACCGGGTCGCGGAAGAGATCGAAAAGCCGATCCTCGCGCTGGTCGAGAGCCTGATGGAAGAGATCATGGCCGAATACCAGCCGACCATCTGGGAGACGCTGCCGGTTTCAGTGCGCAACCTCATCATCAGGCGCGTGCAGGCGGATGCGCCCGAAGTCGTCGCGCAGGTGATGAGCGAGATCCGCCACAACATCGAGACCGTGTTTGATCTCAAGGACATGGTGGTCACGACCTTGATCCGCGACAAGGCGCTCATCAACACGATCTTCCTCGAAACCGGCAAGCAGGAATTCAAGTTCATTGGAAATTCCGGTTTCTACTTTGGTTTTGCGTTCGGCATCCTGCAGATGCTCGGCTGGACCGTGTACCAGGCTGACTGGCAGTTGCCGGTGTTCGGCCTGGTCGTGGGCTACGCGACCAACTGGATTGCGCTGGAGATGATTTTCCGGCCGCTGAAACCTGTGCAGGTCGGACCGATGCTGGTTCACGGCCTGTTCTTCAAGCGCCAGAAGGAAATCTCGCGCGACTATGCCCGCCTGATTGCCGACGAGATCGTGACGCCTTCCAACATCATCGAGGCGGTGCTCAAGGGGCCGTACGCGGATCGCGTGTTCAACATGATCGGAAAGCACATCAAGCGCTCGATCGACGAGCAGTCCGGCATCGCGCGTCCGTTCGTCGCCTGGACCGTCGGCACCAAGCGCTACATCGGAATGAAGGAAGCGGCGGTGACGCGCATCGTCGCCAAGCTGCCGCAGACGGTGCGTTCGATCGATGCGTATGCGAAGGAGGCGATGGACCTGGGCAATACGCTCGCCAGTCGCCTCGAAGTGCTGCCGGCCCCCGAGTTCGAGGGCATGCTGCGGCCGGCGTTCAAGGAAGACGAGTGGATCCTGATTGCCGTCGGGGCCGTTCTGGGCTTCCTGGTCGGCATCGGCCAGGTCATCGCGTTCAAGCTGCTGGGCGCGGCAGCAGAAACGGCGCCGCCGGCGGTTTCCGTGCTGGGGCGTATGATCGGGCTGGCATGACGGTCGAACTCATTCTGGTGACGCTGGCCTGTTTCGCCGGCGGGATTGCACTGTCGGTCTGGCACACGCGGCGGCGCTTTCGTGCCCATCTGGCCGAGCGGATCGCGCGCGAGGTCGAGCGCGAGCTGGCGCGCCGCGCGATGGCGCGGTTCGCGGCGCAGCAGCAGGATTCGCAGGAGCGCCCGCCGGCATGACGTGCGCTTGAGCGTGTCGGGCGGCCTGCGGATGCGGATTCGCCATCGTCTCATTCTGGTCTTTGGGCTCATCGGCCTCGTCTGCGGCCAGGCCCGCGCCCAGTCGGATCTGCCGGGTCTGCTGGCCTGCATGCGCGCAAACGTGCCGGAGCACGGGCGGATCCAGGACCTGGAACTGACGACCCTGGAAGGTGGGGCGTCGAGCCAGCTCAAGGCCCGACTCTATGGTCAGGAGCGACCCGAGCGAACCAGTCTGACGCTGCAGGTGCGAGCCCCGGCGGACCTCGAGGGCGCGGCGTGGCTGTTCCGCAGGAGCCGCGGCAAGGACGCCACGTCGACCGACGAGACCTTCGTTTACCTGCCCAGCGTCGGCAAGGTGCGGCGCGTCAGCGGCGGCGCGGAGGACCAGAGCCTGTTCGGCACCGCGCTGAGTTATGAGGACGTGCATCAGCTGCTGTCTTCCTTCCGCGGTGGTGCGATGTCGTTGGGGCCGCAGACCCAAATCGCCGGGCGCCCGTCTCGCCGGCTCTATGTCCTCGCCGCGCCGGGCGCACAGGTGGTCTACGACAAGATCGTCGCCGAGGTCGACCGGGAATCCTGTGTCGTGCTTGCGGCCGAGTTGTACCGCAATGGCCACCTGCGCAAGCGCATGAGCGCGGCCCCGGAGTCATTGCGGCGGCTGGGTCCGCACTGGTACCCGTCTCTGATCACCGTCGAGGACCTGCAGAACGGCGTCAGCACCGAGTTGCGTGTGCTGCAGGCGGAGTTGTCCCCCAGGCTGGCGTCGCGCTATTTCGAGCCGGCGACGTTCTACCGCGAGTAGCCGCCGGCTACAGCAGCGCGCGCACCTCTTCCGCCGCGCGCTCGCCCGAGCGGATCGCACCGTCGAAGTAGCCGTTCCAGACCTCTGCGGTTTCGGTGCCGGCCCAGTGCAGGCGACCGATCGGCGCGCGCAGCGCTTCGCCGTAGTCGAGCCAGACGCCCGGCGGCATGTAGCCGGCGTAGCAGCCACGCGTGTATTCCTCCGAGGCCCAGTTCTGCTCGATGTATTCCAGCGGCTGAGCGGCCTGCTCACCGAAATAGCGCACGAAGCTGTCGATCACGCCCTGGCGGCGCTCCTCGGGGCTCTGGCGGATCGCGTGGCGTCCGTCCTCGCCTTCGATGAAGCCCATCATCACGCCGACATGCGCGTCGGGCGGCGAGTTGTCGAAGGTGATCTTCACCGGGCCGGTATCGCTGGTGGCTTGGCCGTTGAGGCCGGCGTCGCGCCAGAACGGCGTCGGGTAGACGCACTGCACCTTGATCACGGTGCCCATCGGCATGCGCTGCGTCAGCTGGTCGCGCAGGCCGTCGAGCGCCGGCGCGTAGCGGATGCGGCCGCACAGCGTCGGCGGCAGCGCAACGATCGCGCGCTGCGCACGCACGCTGAAGCGGTCGCCATGCACGGTCACGGACTGCGCGTCGTGCACGATGCGCGTGACCGGCGCGTTGAGCAGCACGCGCTCGCCCAGTTCCTCGGCCATGCGCAGGCTGATGCGCTGCGAGCCGCCGACGATGCGCGAGTCCTGCGCACCGCCGGCGGTGTTGATCAGGTTTTCCAGGCTGCCGGCGGAGTGGATGTAGAACAGCACGTGCAGCAGCGACAGGTCGCGCGGCTCTGCCGAGAACACCGCTTCGATCACCAGTTGCATCAGGCCGCGACCGCCGGGCGTCAGCAGGTTGGCTTCGATCCAGGTCTGGAAGGTCTGGCTGTCCCAGGCGCCGGCACTGGCGGCGGTCCACGGGGCATCCAGCGGCACTTCGGCGGCCATGCTGTTGAGCAGCTGGATCGCTACCGCCGCTTCGGCTGCCGCTGCCGGATCTGACAAGGGCACGCGGTTCAGGCCCAGGTTGAGCGGATCGGCGGGAAAGACGTGGCCGTACTCGGAAGTCTGGCCGTTGTGGTAGTCGAGGTAATTGCCCTCGTCGTGGGTCTTGAAAGTCGAAAGGCCCAGCTCGTCGATCAGCGCGAGCACACGATCCTGGGTCGGTCCGACCCACTGACCACCGATCTCGACGATCGTGCCGGGCTGCGCCGGCGCGCTCAGATCGTGGTTGAGCGTGCGGCCGCCGACGCGATCGCGCGCCTCGACGACGAGCACGCGCACACCGGCCGCGGTGAGCCGTCGCGCAGCGGTCAGGCCGGCGAGACCGGCGCCGACGATGACGACGTCGGTTTCGTAATCGCCGGTCGTGATGCCGGGCTCGGCGGCGCCCGCTGTTGCGATCGGGCTGCTGCTGCCGCAGCCGGCCAGTGCCGCGCCGGTGCCCAGTGCCGCGGCGCCGGCGAGCAGGCGGCGGCGTGATAGATCGATGTCGTTCATGGCGATGGATTCGTGAATGTCAACGCGTGAAGTCCGCCCACACGGCGGTCTCGAGATAGTCGTTTTCGAGCGCATCGCCGCTGCCGGGCGCGAGTTTCGTCGCGGTGTCGCGCAGTTCGGCGCGCGGTGCGTCCGGCGTGGCCCAGGGTGCGAGCGCAAGGAACTCGGTCTTCTCGCCCTGGAACACGCGGTAGGCCTCGACGTCGGTGCCGTCGACGAACTCGAGGTTGCCGACGTAGTGGCGCAGCGGCGCCTGCGCGCCGCGCATCGTGATCGCCGACTGGCCGTCGAAGGCGAGATCGAGCAGGTTGCCGACCATGTGCGGTGTGACGTTGTAACGGAAGCCCACCGTCGGTTCGGCGACGGTGCGCCAGGTCGAGGCCATCCACTCGAGCGGCTGCCAGCCGCCGGCCTGTTCGGTGGCCCAGCGTCCGGGATTGGCCTCGGCCTGGACGACGACGTCCACGCCCAGCGCGTCCATGCACGGCATGTAGCTGACGCGCACGTCGGCGCAGGGCTTGAAGTCCGCCGGGCGCTGGCCGAAGTCATAGCCCCACTGGAAGGCCGGCAGCGAGGTGGCGAAGCCGAGGCGGAAGCCTTCGACTTCGACGCCCGCGGCGTTCGCGAGCGCGGCATCGCCTTCTGCCGGACCTTCGTCGAGCGCGAGCACAGTCAGCTCGATGTCGGTCAGCGGAACCTTGTGATTGCGGAACAGCAGGTTGGTCTCACCCTTGGGCGCGTCGGGACGGACATCGAGCGGTCCCCAGGTCGCGGTCTGGTTGGTGACCACCGGCGAGGTGGCGACATAGACCTCGTCGACGCTGTCGAGGTCCGGGTCCTTGAACAGCGCGATGTCGATCGGGTCGCGCGACGCGCGGTACTGCGCCTGGTTGTTCGACGCGACGACGTAGACACCGTAGTCACGGGCGATGTCCGAGAAGGTCTGCGAATACGCGCGCGCGAAGGTGTCGGTGGCCGCGAGCAACACCTGCTTGCGCGGATCGACGCCCGGGAACAGCGCCTGGTAGGCGGCGATCTGCGGTGCATACGCCGCGTTGAGCAATCCCAGCGCACCGACGATGCCCAGCGGCGCGGCATCGCCCGCTGGAGCGCGCAGTGGCGTTGCCGCCTGTTCGCGCACCAAGGCGCCGCGCGTGCCGGTGGCCAGCGTCATCAGTCCGATGTCTTCGTTGAACACGACCAGCATCGGCGTGCCGGGCAGCATCAGCGGCACCGCGTGATCTTCCATCAGACAGCGCATCTTGGTGCGGAAGCTCGCGTAGGTCTCGACGTGGCGCACATCCTGTTTGAACTGGATGCCGACGACGCGCAGCTTGCCCTTGGACTCGGCCAGGCCGCTGGCGGGCGCCCAGCGCGCCGGGCGCAGCGCCGCACACGCCTCCGGGCTCGGACGGTCGAACATGCCGGGCAGCGGATTGCCGCTGTCACCAGGACAGGCGGCGATGTTGGGCACCCCGGCGGGCGCGAGCTGCGCCGGCAGCGGGCGGTTCTGCTGCTGCAGCGCGCAGGCCGGGTAGTTCGTGATCAGGCCGTCGACGCCCAGGCCGAACACGGCCTGCTGATCTGCCGCGGTATCGACGGTGTACGGAATCACCGCCTTGCCGGCCGCATGCGCGGCCTCGACGAATGCTGCCGAGAAGTCCGGTGCGTCGAAGTTCGGAGCGCTGATGTCGTGGTTGCCGGCGGTGACGTAGGCGAGATTGGTCGCCGCGGTCTGGCCGGTCGAGCTCGTCGTCAGGAACTGGGTCCTGATCGCCGGATCGGCGCGCTTGACCGCGTCGAGCGTCAGCGGCCAGAACGACTGCACGACGAGCTTGTCGCCGAGGTCGTATTCATCCAGCAGAGGCAGCAGCACGTTCGCGACGGTCGTACCGACCGGATCGAAGTTCGCTTCGCCCGGAATGTTCTTGATCTCGATCGACAGCTGCGGCGGGCAGGGCAGGGTGGCATGCCAGTCGAGCACTTCGCGCAGCGTCGGCACGCGCACACCGCTGCCGCGGAGCGGATGCTCGGCCTGGTCGTCGGGGCTGGTCGTCGCCTGACCGGGCGCGAACCAGTAGGCCGCGTCGCAGGCCTGGATCTGTGCGAGCGTCATCGCACCGGCCGTGCCGCTGCAGTCGGTCGTGCGGTCGAGGGTGTCGTCGTGGATCACGACCAGCTCGCCATCCGCGCTCAGCTGGGTGTCGAGCTCGATCTCGTCGACCCCCAGGCGCTGCGCGTTGGCGAAAGCCAGCAGAGTATTTTCCGGCGCATAGGCTGCGCCGCCGCGGTGCGCCGAGACCAGTGGGCCGTCCACCGCGTCGGGGCATTCCGCAGCGCCGTCGGCGGGTGAGCCGGAGCCGGAGTGGGATGAACAGGCGTGCAGGAACGCCAGCAGCGCAAGTAGGGTTAGCCGCGCCGCTTTGCGTGCGGCACGGCCATGGTTGGCGATCGTCATCGGCTCCCCCATCTCTCTTTTATCGTACGCGTATAAAATAATCCGCAGGTAAGATGCGCGTCAAACCGTGGGAAGCCAGGATGCGGCAACGATTGCAGACAAAGAAGCCCTCCATGCCCCGCGTCGGTCGCCCGCCGCGCAGTGCGCAGCAGTCGGCCGAAGTGCGCGCGCGGGTGATCGAGGTGGCTCGCGCGCTGTTTGCGACCGAGGGCTTCGAGGCGGTCAGCATGCGGCGCATCGCGGCCGATGCGGGCTGCGCGCCGATGACGCTGTACGGCTATTTTCACAGCAAGAATGAAATCCTGCGCTATATCTGGGAGGGCTTCTTCGCCGAGCTGTTCGCGCGCGTCGCCGCTGCTGCGGCAAAGGGAACTGCCGCCGAACGCCTGCGCCGGGCCTGCAACGCCTATCTCGAGTACTGGCTCGAATTTCCCGACCGCTACCGCATGGTGTATCTGAACCAGGACGAGGCCGCGGACGGCGAGCACTACTTCGCCGAGGAGTCGCAGGTCGCCGAGGGCTATGGCCGGATTCGCGCGCTAATCGAGGCGGCACAGACGGAAGGGACGGCGTGGCCTGGCGATGCGCAGCTGATGGGCGAGACGCTGATCTGCGGGTTGCAGGGGATCGCGCATTCGCTGATCACGATTCCGGAGTATCCGTGGATGGCGGCGGAGCGCTTGCTGGTCCAGATGCTGGGTGTCGTACTCAAGCCAAAGATGTAGCGGCCGGGCCTTCGTCCGGCCCATCGTCCGATTGGACGCTGTTCAAACGGCGCCGGCATCCGTAATCTTCGCTACCGCGTCCCTCCACCCTGCACGGAATCACTGCCTTGGAACCGACCGTCAAAGCCACCAATGTCGTCTGGCACGCCCACAATGTTTCGCGCACGGAGCGCGCCGCGCAGAAGAAGCAGCAGCCCTGCGTGATCTGGTTCACCGGCCTGTCCGGTGCCGGCAAGTCCACGGTCGCCAACGCGCTCGAAGGCGAGCTGTTCCGCCAGGGCTTCCACAGCTACCTGCTCGACGGCGACAACATCCGCATGGGTCTCAACAAGGACCTGGGCTTCTCCGACGCCGAGCGCGTCGAGAACATCCGCCGCATCGGCGAGGTCGCCAAGCTGTTCGCCGACGCCGGCCTGATCGCGCTGACCGCGTTCATCTCGCCGTTCCGCGCCGACCGCGACCTGGTGCGCAAGATCATGCCGGAAGGCCAGTTCTTCGAGGTCTACGTGCACGCGCCGCTCGACGTCTGCGAGAGCCGCGATCCCAAGGGCCTGTACAAGAAAGCGCGCGCCGGCCAGATCAAGAACTTCACCGGCATCGACTCGCCCTACGAAGCGCCGGAGAAGCCGGAGCTGACGATCAACACCGGCGAGCTGTCGATCGAGCAGTCGGTGCAGAAACTGCTGGGCTTCCTGAAGGAAAAGGGCAAGCTGTAACGGGTCTGTGTAACGAAAAAGGCCGCGTGAACGCGGCCTTTTTCATTTGCATCCATTTCACAACAGCTTGGCGATATCGCCGTCGATCTTTTCCGGCGTGTCCATCGAGCCGTAGCGCTTGACGACCTTGCCGTCCTTGCCGATCAGGAACTTGGTGAAGTTCCACTTGATGCCTTCGCTGCCGAGCACGCCGGGAGCCTCTTCCTTCAGGTGCTGGTACAGCGGGTGGGCGTTGGCGCCGTTGACCTCGATCTTGGCGTACATCGGGAAGCTGACGTCGTAGGTCAGCGAGCAGAAGTTCTTGATCTCGTTCTCGTCGCCCGGCTCCTGGTGGCCGAACTGGTCGCAGGGAAAGCCGAGGATCGCCAGGCCCTTGTCCTTGTACTTGCGCCATAACTCTTCGAGGCCCTTGTACTGCGGCGTGAAGCCGCACTTGCTGGCAACGTTGACGACCAGCAGGACTTTGCCCTTGTATGCGTCCAGCTTCTGCGTCTGCCCGTCGATGGTTTTCGCTTCGAAATCGTAAACCGTGCTCATGGCGCTCTCCTGGTTATGTGGATGCGAACAGTTCAGCGTTCAATTCCATCATCGGGGCCGCGCTCTCGCGGACGTTCGCGAGCAGCGCCGGCACCTGCGACAGCACGCGTGTCGCGAAGTACTCCGCGGTGACGCGCTTGGTTTTCGCGTAGGTGGCGTCGCCGGTCACTTCCGCGGCGCGCACCATCCGCAGCCAGTTCCAGCCCAGGTAAGTCAGCGCGAACGCGCGCTGGTAGTCGCAGCAGCCGAAGGCGGCGTCGTCCGGGTTGGATTTGTAGGTTTCCTGCACCCAGCGCGTCGTGCTTTCGAGCGCGTCGAGCGCGGTCTTCAGCGGCGCGGTCAGCGCGTCGGGGCCGGCAGCGAGGTCGGCGCGCGCGGCGGCGAAGAATCGGTTGGGCAGGCGGCCGTTGTGCAGCATCAGCTTGCGGCGCACCAGGTCCATCGCCTGGATGCCGTTGGTGCCTTCGTACAGGCACAGGATCTTGGCGTCGCGCGCGATCTGCTCGACGCCGTGCTCCTTGATGAAGCCGTGGCCGCCGTAGACCTGGATCGCCAGCGAGCCGAGGTCCACCGCCGAGTCCGTGCAATAGGCCTTTACCAGCGGGGTATTCAGGTCAACCCAGTCCTGCGCCACGTCGCGCACGGCCGCGTCCGGGTGGTTGCGTGCGAGGTCGACGTAGATCGCGGTCTCGTAGGCGAGCACGCGCGCACCTTCGGTCGTCGCCTTCATCTGCAACAGCATGCGGCGCACGTCGGGGTGCTCGATGATCTCGGCCTTGCCGTTGAAGGCCTTGCCCTGCTTGCGATCGAGCGCGTAGCGGACCGCGTTCTGCGTCGCCAGCTCGCACTGGCCCAGGCCCTGGAAGCCGACCATGATGCGCGCCAGGTTCATCATCACGAACATGTTCTGGATGCCCTGGTTGGGCGCGCCGACGATCCAGCCCTGGGCGCCGTCGAACTGCATCACGCAGGTGACCGAGCCGTTGATGCCCATCTTGTGCTCGATCGCGGCCGCGCCGACCTTGTTGCGCGCGCCGAGCGTGCCGTCGGCGTTGACCAGGAACTTGGGCACGACGAAGGTCGACAGGCCCTTCACGCCCGGCGGCGAGTCCGGCAGGCGTGCGAGCACGAAGTGGACGATGTTGTCGGCCATCCGGTGTTCGCCGGAGGTGATGAAGATCTTGCCGCCTTCGATGCTGTAGCTGCCGTCGCCGTTGGGCGTGGCCTTGGTCTTCGCTGCGCCGACATCGGAGCCGGCCTGCGGCTCGGTGATGCACATCGTGCCGGTCCATTCGCCGGTCGCGAGCCTGGGCAGATAGGTGTGCTTGATCTCGTCGGAGGCCGAGGCTTCCAGCGCCTCGAAGCAGCCCTGGGTCAGGCCCGGATATAGCGCGAAGGCGACATTGGCCGAGCACAGCAGTTCCTCGGTGACCTTGCCCAGCGTGTAGGGCAGGCCGGCGCCGCCGTATTCGTCTTTCTGCGAGATCCCGATCCAGCCGGCCTCGCAATACATTTTGTAAAACTCGATGAAACCCGTCGGCACGGTGACTTCGCCGCTGGCGAGCTTGCAGCCCTGCTGGTCGGAGACGCTGTTCAGCGGCGCAAGCTTCTCTTCGATCAGCTTCGCCGCCTCCTCGATCAGGCCCGACAGGGTTTCCGGGGTTGCTTCCGCGAACGCCGGGATCTCGGTCAGGCGCCCGACCTTGAGAACGTCGTTGAGGACAAAGTTGATTTCGCGCAGAGGTGCCTTGTAGCTGGCCATCGGTACACCCGGGAAGCGGGGGGGATTTGGGGGGCGTAAGGGTAGCAGTCTGATGGGTTCGGGTGCACGCGGTCGCCGCTACAATATCCCCCCATGAAAATCCTGCTCACCGGCGCGGCCGGATTCGTCGGACTGCACACCGCCCAGGCGTTGTTGGCGCGGGGCGACGAAGTGCTGGGCTGCGACAACCTCAACGACTACTACGACCCGGCGCTGAAATCGGCGCGACTGGCTTTGCTGGAGGGGCGTGCGGGCTTCCGCTTCCAGCGCGTCGATCTGGCCGATGCCGTGGCGCTGGAAGGCGCGTTCCGCGAGTTTCGGCCGGACGCGGTCGTGCACCTCGCGGCGCAGGCCGGCGTGCGCTATTCGCTGCAGAATCCGCGTGCCTACGTCGACAGCAACCTGGTCGGCTTCACCAACGTCCTCGAATGCTGTCGGCATCATCCGGTGCGGCATCTGGTGTTCGCATCGTCCAGTTCGGTCTACGGCGCCAACACCAAGGTGCCGTTCGCGGTCGCCGATCGTACGGACCACCCGGTGAGCCTGTACGCGGCGACCAAGAAGGCCAACGAGGTCATGGCGCATGCGTACAGCGACCTCTACGGCATCGCGTCGACCGGGCTGCGCTTCTTCACGGTCTATGGCCCCTGGGGACGTCCGGACATGGCTTATTTCTCGTTTACGAAGGCGATCTTCGAGGGGCGCGAGATCGAGGTCTTCAACAACGGCGACATGGAGCGCGATTTCACCTACATCGACGACATCGTCGACGGCGTGATCCGCGTGCTCGATCGCCCACCGCAGGCCGATCGGTTCTGGAGCGGCGATCCGCCGCAGCCGGGACGCAGCCGCGCGCCGTACCGGCTGTACAACATCGGCAACCATTCGCCGGTGCGTCTGCTGCGTTTCATCGAAGTGCTCGAAGGCCTGATCGGCCGGCCGGCGCGCAAGCTGCTGCGGCCGATGGCGGCCGGCGACGTGCAGCGCACCTACGCGGACGTCGCGGATCTGACGCGGGACTGCGGCTTTGAGCCGTCGACGCCGATCGAAGACGGGCTCGCGCGCTTCGTCGACTGGTATCGGCAGTACTATCGCTGCTGAACTTCATAATTCAACAAGACTCGTTCCATGAAAGTCACTGTTTTTGGTTCCGGTTACGTCGGCCTGGTCACCGCCGCCTGTCTCGCGGATTCGGGCAATCACGTCACCTGCGTCGATGTCGATGCCGCGCGCATTGCCACGCTCAAGGCCGGCCATTGTCCGTTCTACGAGCCGGGCGTGGATGAGCTGCTGACCCGCAATGTGCGCGCCGGTCGCATCTGCTTCACGATTGATGCCGCCGAAGGAATCGCCGCCGGCGAGATCATCTTCATCGCCGTCGGCACGCCGCCGCAGGAGGACGGGTCGGCGGACCTGCAGTACGTGCTGCAGGTGGCGCGCACGGTCGGCGAGCACATGCGCGACTATCGAGTGGTCTGCACCAAGTCGACGGTGCCGGTCGGCACGGCGCGCAAGGTGCGCGAAGCCGTTGCAGCCGCGCTGGCCGCGCGCGGCGCGCGGGTCGACTTCGACGTGGTCTCCAATCCGGAATTCCTGAAGGAGGGCGCGGCGGTCGAGGATTTCATGCGTCCCGATCGGATCATCGTCGGCACCGACAGCGAGCGCGCGCTGGGGCAGATGCGGGCCTTGTACTCGCCGTTCAACCGCAATCACGACCGTTTGATGGCGATGGACATCGAGTCGGCGGAGCTGACCAAATACGCGGCCAACGCGATGCTGGCGACGCGCATCAGTTTCATGAACGAGCTGGCGCTGCTGGCCGAGAAGGTCGGTGCCGACATCGAGTCGGTGCGCCGCGGCATGGGTTCCGATCCGCGCATCGGCTTCCATTTCCTGTACGCCGGCTGCGGCTACGGCGGTTCTTGCTTTCCCAAGGACGTCAAGGCGCTGGTGCGCACCGGCGGCGAGTTCGGCCAGGAGCTGAAGATCCTGCACTCGGTCGAGGCCGCGAACGAAGTGCAGAAGACGGTGCTGTTCGCGCGCATCAAGGCACACGTCGGCTCGCTGAAGGGCAAGACCGTTGCCCTCTGGGGGCTGGCGTTCAAACCCAATACCGACGACATGCGCGAGGCGCCCAGCCGGGTACTGATGGAGGCGATCTGGGCCGAGGGCGGCAAGGTCCGCGCTTACGATCCGATCGCGATGGATGCGACGCGCAAGATCTACGGGGACCGCGGCGACCTGGTCCTGGTCGATCGCGCCGAGGCCGCTTGCGAGGGCGCCGATGCGCTGGCGCTGGTGACCGAATGGGCACAGTTCCGCAGCCCGGATTTCGCGGCGATCAAGGCGCTGATGAAGAACCCGGCGGTTTTCGACGGCCGCAATCTGTACGATCCGGCCGCGCTGCAGAAGCTCGGCTTCCACTATCAGGGCATCGGGCGCAAGCTGGGGTAGGGATTCCCCCCAGCCGAGGCAGGGGCGCGGTCGTGGCATAATCCGCGCCCTTCATCCTGGTCTCCCCGGAGTTTTGCCCGTGCTGGATTTTCTGATCAGCCCTGCCTATGCCCAGGCAGCGGCGCAAGCGTCCAACCCGATCATGCAGTTCCTGCCTCTGATCCTGCTGGTCGTGCTGTTCTATTTCATGCTGATCCGTCCGCAGATGAAGCGGAGTCGCGAGCACCGCGACATGCTCGGCAAGATCGCCAAGGGCGACGAGGTCGTGACGGCGGGCGGCATGGCCGGCAAAGTCGTCACCATCGGCGAGGCCTATCTGTCGATCGAGATCGCTGACAACGTCAGCGTCAAGGTGCAGAAGTCCTCGGTGACCAGCGTGCTGCCCAAGGGCACCCTGAAATCCCTCTGATCCGCGTTGCCTGGCCGGCCCGGCCGGTCAGGCTGCCTGATAGCGGTGAGAGCCGCTCGTTGAGCCCATGAAACCCTACGCGACCTGGAAGTACGTCATCCTCGTCATCGCTGTGCTGTTCGGCCTGATTTACGCGGCACCGAACCTGTACGGCGACGATCCTTCCGTGCAGATCTCCCAAGCCAGCGGCGAGCCGCTGGCGGCGGATTTCGCGGCACGCGTCGACGGCATCCTGCAGACGGATCAACTCAATGCGCGCGCCAGCGGCATCGAGGAGAGCCAGTGGATCGTCCGCTTCGACGACACCTCCGCGCAGCTCAAGGCGGCGGACGTGTTCAAGCGTGAGCTGGGCCGCGACTACCTTGTCGCGCTCAACCTGGCGCCGAAGACGCCGGCTTGGCTGCGCTCGCTGGGTGCGCGCCCAATGAACCTGGGCCTCGATCTTCGCGGCGGCGTGCACTTCCTGCTGGAGGTCGACATCGACGACGTCAAGACCCGTGCGGTCGAGCGCATCGTCACCGAAGTGCCGGCGCTGCTGCGCAAGGAGGACGTTCGCTACACCGCGCGGCGCCAAGCCGGCGATGCCGGCATTCTCGAATTCGCCGATGAGGCCAAGTTGGATGCGGCGCGGCGCGCCGTCTCGAAGGCGTTTCCCGAGTATCAGCTGACGGTGGCACCGGATGCGCCGCTGGCGCTGCAGGTGCGTCTGTCCGAGGCCGAGGCCAAGCGCATCGTCGACTTCGCCGTCCAGCAGAACCTGACGACGCTGCGCAACCGCGTGAACCAGCTCGGCGTCGCCGAGCCGGTCGTGCAGCGCCAGGGGCCGAACCGCATCGTCGTGCAGTTGCCGGGCGTGCAGGACACGACGCGGGTCAAGGACCTGCTCGGTGCGACGGCGACGCTGGAATACCGCGCCGTATCCGACCAGGACGCCTACACGGCGGCCAGCACCGGCATCGTGCCCGCCGGGACCCAGCTGTTCTACACCCGCGAAGGGCGCAGGCCGACCTTGCTGCAGCGGGAGATCATCGCCGGCGGCGACAACTTGGTCGACGCCGCGGCGACGGTCGACGAAAACGGCGGCCCCGCGGTCAGCGTGACCCTGGACGGTGCAGGTGCAAAGCGCATGTTTGCGTTCACCGAGAAGAACGTCGGCAAGCCGATGGCCGTGCTGTTCAAGGAACGCGAGGTCGTCACCAACTACAACGCCAAGGGTGAGCCGATCCGCGAGCACCGCGAAGTCGAGGAGATCATCTCCATCGCGAGCATCCGCGGCGTGTTCGGCAAGCGCTTCCAGACCACCGGCCTGGCCAGCAAGGAAGCGCACGATCTGGCGCTGCTGCTGAAGGCGGGCGCGCTGGCGGCGCCGGTCGAGATCGTCGAGGAGCGCACCGTCGGCCCGAGCCTGGGTGCCGACAACATCCGCCAGGGCTTTTCCGCAGCGGTGCTCGGCCTGACGCTGGTCGTGCTGTTCATGGTCTTTTACTACCGGGTGTTCGGCCTGTTCGCGATCTCGGCGCTGCTGCTCAACCTGGTCGTGCTGGTCGCGATCCTGTCGGTGCTGCAGGCGACGCTGACCATGCCGGGCATCGTCGGCATCGTGCTGCACATGGGTATCGCGGTCGACGCCAACGTCCTGATCTACGAGCGCATCCGCGAGGAGCTGCGTGCCGGCACCAAGCCGCATGCCGCGATCGAGGCTGGCTACGAGCGCGCGTTCCTGACCATCGCGGACGCCAACGTCACCGGCCTGATCGCCACCGTCGTGCTGTTCGCGCTCGGCGAGGGCCCGATCAAGGGCTTCGCGATCACACTCGCGATCGGCATTCTCACTTCGCAGTTCACCGCCATCGTCGGCACACGCGCGCTCGCGCAGCTGGTCTTCGCCAAGCGCAAGCTCACCGACGTTCCGGTCTGGTAAGGCGGAAGCACATTCATGAAATTCTTCGCACGCGTTCCCAACATCGACTTCATGGCCCAGCGCAAGGTGGGCCTGATCGTCTCCGCGGTCCTGACGATCAGCGCGATCCTGCTCGTCATGGTCCGCGGCCTCAACCTCGGCATCGACTTCAGCGGCGGCGTGCTGGTCGAGGTCGAGTATCCGCAGACCGTGGAGCTCGACGTCGTCCGCAGCGATCTGGTGGCGGCGGAGTATGAGCGCGCGGTGGTGCAGTACTTCGGATCGAGCAACGCGGTCCTGATCCGGCTGCCGCCCGCCGAGAACGCCTCGTCGGCGCAGGTCAGCACCAACATCCTGCAGGCGCTCAAGGCGGAACAGACCGGCATCGAGCTGCGCCGCATCGAGTTCGTCGGTCCGCAGGTCGGCGAGGAACTGACCGAGAAGGGCGGCCTGGCAATGCTGTTCGCCTTCATCGGCATTGCGATCTACATCGCCTTCCGCTTCGAGTGGAAGTTCTCGGTCGGTGCGATCGCCGCGCTGATCCATGACGCGGTCATGGTGCTGGGCTATCTGTCGCTGCTGTGGGTCGAGTTCGACATCACGACGCTGGCGGCGATCCTCGCGCTGATCGGCTACTCGAACAATGAGACCATCGTCATCTTCGATCGCGTGCGCGAGAACCTGATCAACCAGCGCCGCGCGGACGTCCTCGAGATCGTGAACTTGTCGGTGAACCAGACTCTGCTGCGTTCGGTGATCACGCACTTGACGACTCTGCTGGTGCTGTTCGCGCTGCTGATCCTGGGCGGGGCGAGCGTGCACAGCTTCTCGGTTGCGCTGATCTTCGGCGTGATCGTCGCCACCTACTCGTCGATCTACGTGTCGACCAACCTCGCCGTCGCGCTGGGCATTGCGCGCGAAGACCTGCTGCCGCCGGAAGACAAGGAAGTCGACGAAATGCCCTGAGGGGGCAGCCCCCGGAGCGACCGTTCTAGTTCCAGTCGCCCCACAGCGCCTGGATGACGGCGATCGCGGCGACGCCGGCGGTTTCGGTGCGCAGCACGCGCGGGCCGATGCGAATGCCAACGAATCCGGCGCGCCGCGCCTGTTCGAGTTCGCTGTCGCTGAGACCGCCTTCCGGGCCGACCAGGAAGGTCACCGGACCGTGGCGGTGCGGCAGATCGCGCAGGGTGTGGCGGCCGTTCGGGTCCAGCGTGATGCGGTCGCCGCGCGCGCGCTCGTCGACCAGCCAGCCGGGCAGATCCTGCACCGCTTCGAGGATCGGCAGGCGTGTGCGGCCGGACTGTTCGGACGCCGCGGTGATGACGCCGCGCCAGTGCTCCAGTTTCTTTTCCCAACGGTCGTCGTCGAGACGCACGACGCTGCGGCTGGAGATCAAGGGCACGACGCGCGTCACGCCCAGCTCGACCGCCTTCTGCAGCGTGTAATCCATGCGCTCGCCCTTGGAGATGCACTGGGCGAGCGTCAGGTCGAGCGGCGATTCGCGGTCGACGTCATGGCGTGCCAACAGCTTGGCCGTCGCGCTGCGCTTGCCGATCTCGACCAGCACGGCGTCGTACTCGCCGCCGTGGCCGTCGAACGCGGTGAAGGTTTCGCCTTCGCGCATGCGCAGCACCTGCACGAGATGGCGGAACGCGGACTCGGGCAGTGCCAGGCTTGCGCCTTCGGACAGCGGGGTGTCGAGGTGGATTCTGGTCATGCCGGCATTGTCGGCCCGGCCCACTCAGGAATCCATACGCAGTTGGCGCAGGGAGCGCGTCAGTCGCGCGTGGCCAGGTGGATGGACTCGAGCGTGAGCTTGCACAGCTGCTCGATTTCGCGCGGCGTGATGACGTAGGGCGGCATGAAGTAGATCACGTTGCCGAGCGGGCGCAGCACGGCGGCGAAGTCCGGACGGCCGTGCAGCGCGTGACGGTAGACGCGCAGGCCGCGGCGCTCGGCGGCCGGGTAGGGCTCTTTGCTGCGCACGCTCTTCGCCAGCTCGATCGCGAGGATCATGCCCTGCTGGCGGACCTCGGCGACGTGCGGGTGCGTGCGCAGCTCGGCCGTCTGGCGCCACATCAGGTCCGCCAGCAGGCGGTTGGTCGCCAGCGGCTTTTCGGTTTCGAACAGGTCCAGCGTCGCCAGCGCGGCACGGCAGGCGAGCGGATTGCCGGTATACGAGTGCGAGTGCAGGAAGGCCTTGCCGGCGCGGTAGTCGGCGTAGAACGCCTGGTAGATCGCATCGCGCGTCAGCGTCACCGCCAGCGGCAGGGTGCCGCCGGTCAGGCCCTTCGACAGGCACAGGAAGTCGGGCGTGATGCCGGGCTGGGCGTCGTCGTCGCGCGGATTGGGCGGCGACCAGTCGCAGGCCCACAGCCGGCCAGTGCGGCCGAAGCCGACCGCGATCTCGTCGGCGATCAGGTGCACGCCGTGGCGGTCGCAGGCTTCGCGCAGCAGACGCAGATAGAGCGGGTGATACATGCGCATGCCGCCGGCGCATTGCACCAGCGGCTCGACGATCACCGCGCAGACTTCGTGCGCGTGCTGCGCGAGCGCCTGTTCCATGTGCACGAAGCTCTGGCGCGTGTGGTCCTCCCAGCTCTGCCCGGGGGCACGTTCGTAGCAGTCGGGCGACGGCACATGGATCGGCTGCAACAGCAGCGGCGCGTAGGTGTCGCGGTAGATGCCGGTTCCGCCGACCGCGAGCGCGCCCAGGGTCTCGCCGTGGTAGCTGTTGGTCAGCGCGATGAAGCGGGTCTTGTGCGGCTGGCCGGCGTTGCGCCACCAGTGGAACGACATTTTCAGCGCCACTTCCACCGCCGACGAGCCGTTGTCGGCGTAGAAGCAGCGCGTAAGGCCCGGCGGCGCCAGCCGCACCAGGCGCTCCGACAGTTCGACCACGGCTTCATGCGTGAACCCGCCGAGCATCACGTGATCGAGTGTGTCGAGCTGCTGCTTGAGCTGCTCGACGATATGCGGGTGGCGGTGACCGAAAAGGTTGGTCCACCAGGAGCTGACCGCGTCGAGATAACGGCGGCCGTCGAAGTCTTCGAGCCACACGCCCGAGGCCGTGCGGATCGGAATCAGCGGCAATTCCGGATCGGCGCCGGCGTGGTCCTGCATCTGCGTGCAGGGATGCCAGACATGCGCGAGCGAGCGCTGCCTCCAGTCGTCGTTGCCGCTCATGGCCGGCTCAAAGATCCTTGATCAGCACCAGCGAGTTGCGCTGGTAGTTGTACAGGCGCTGTTTCTGCACCGGCAGCTCGTCGATGCCGGCCTTGCGGAAGCCGTGCTCGATGAACCAGTGCGGCGTGTGCGTCGTCAGGCTGAACAGCTTCTTCAGGCCGAGATGGCGCGCCTCGGTCTCGACGCGCTTGAGCAGCACGCCGGCGCGGCCGGCGCGCTGGTAGTCCGGATGCACGGCGACGCAGGCGAGCTCGCCCATCTGGTTCTGCGGGAACGGGAACAGCGCCGCGCAGGCGATCACCAGCCCGTCACGCACGATCACGTTGAAGTGGGTGATGTCGAGCTCGAGCTGTTCGCGCGAGCGCGACACCAGGATGTTCTGCTGCTCCAGCGGCTGGATCAGGCTGAGCACGCCGCCGACGTCCTCGATCGTCGCGTCGTGCATCGCCTCGTAGTCGGGGTCCGAGTAGACCATCAGGCCGACGCCGTCACGCGTGTACAGCTCGCGCAGCAGCGCGCCGTCGTTGTGTCCGACCAGGTGCACGCGCTGGACGCCGCCGCGCGCGGCAGAGAGCGCCGCCTTGAGATAGGTGCGGTCGAGATCGGTCAGCGAGGTGCCGTTGTCGAGCAGCTTGGCCGCTTCGGCCTGCGACAGCTGGCCGGCGTCGCCGGTGTCTTCGGCCAGCCGCCACTGGTCCGGATTGGTCGGCGTGATGAACACCAGCTTGTCGGCGCCCAGCGCGGTGGCGGTCGCGGTGGCGACGTCCTCGGCGCGCAGGTTGAAGGTCTCGCCGGTCGGCGAGTAGCCGATCGGCGACAGCAATGCGATGCGGTCCTCGTCCAGCACCTGACGGATCGTGTCGACGTCGACGCGGCGCACCTCGCCAGTGAACTGGTGGTCGATGCCACCGCGCACGCCGACCGGGCGCGCGATGATCCAGTTGCCGCCGGCGACACGGATGCGTGCACCGCCCATCGGACTGGATGCCAGCGACGTGGACAGCCGCGCTTCGATGTCCATGCGCAGCGAGCCTGCGGCGTCCTTGACGCAGTCGAGCGCTTCGCGGTCGGTGACGCGCATGCCGTCGACGAAACGCGGCTCCTGCCCGCGCGCGCGCAGGCGCGCATCGATCTGCGGGCGCACGCCATGCACCAGCACCAGCTTCACGCCGAGACTGTGCAGCAACGCGATGTCGTAGATGAGCGGGTCGAAATCCGAGCGCTCGGCCACCTCGCCGCCGAAGGCGATCACGAAAACACGCCCGTTGTGGGCGTGCACGTAGGGCGCGCAGGCGCGCAGGACGGCGACGAAATCGGCGGAACTCATGCGCGGATTATAGGGGCCCGCGCCTATAATTCGCCGATGACGCAATCCCTGGATTACGACGCGCTGGCTGCGCTGTTGCAGCAGATCGGCTTTGTCGACGAGACGGCCGAGTACCACGGCGCGCTGTGCGGCGCCCTGTGCGTGCGCGAGGCGCGCGAGGTCGATGTACTGCGCGTGATCGAGCCGGCCGGCTCTGGCGGCGCTGCCGGCGATGTTCGCCCGGTTCTGGAGGCCTTGCGTGACGCCACGCTGGAGGCCATGGCCGACGAGGAGATGAGTTTCCAGCCGCTGCTGCCCGATGACGATACCGCACTGGTGCCGCGGGTCCAGGCCCTGGTGGCCTGGTGCCAGGGCTTCCTGTACGGACTGGCCAGCAAGCCGGGACTGGATCTCCAGCGCTGCTCGGCGGATTTGCGCGAGATCGTCCGCGACTTCACCGAGTTGACGCAGGCCTCGGTTGGCGACGAGACCGACGCGAACATCGAGGAAGCGGCCTACGTCGAGCTGGTCGAATACCTGCGCGTCGGTGCCCAGCTGGTGTTCATGGAGCTGCATCCGCACCCGACGCTGGATCCTTCCGATTCTCAACATCTGCACTGAAAAACAGGTTCTGGAATGGCGATGAAACAGACCCGCAAGACCCCCAGGGATTACGCCGCTCGGCGCGCGCAGCTGATGAAGCGGATCGGCGAGAACGGGGTGGCGATCGTCCCTGCCGCGCGCGAGGTCATCCGCTCGCGCGATACGCACTACAAGTTCCGCCAGGACAGCGATTTCAGCTATTTGACCGGCTTTCCGGAGCCGGATGCGCTGGCGGTGCTGGCGCCGGGGCGCACGGTCAAGGGCAGGAAGGCCGAGTTCATCCTGTTCGTCCGCGATCGCAACCCGGAGCGCGAGATCTGGGACGGCCGCCGCGCGGGGCCGGTCGGTGCGGTGCGCGAGTACGGCGCCGATCAGGCGTTCACGATCGAGGAGTTCGAGCCCCAGCTGACGAGTCTGCTGTCCGGGCGTCAGTGTGTGCACTACACCTTGGGCGAGCACACGCATTGGGATGCGAGGATCACGGCCTGCGTGCGCGAGATCCGCGAGGTTTCCCGCCGCGGCGCCGCGGCGCCGGTGGATTTTGTCGCCCTGGAGACGACCCTGCACGAGATGCGCCTGCGCAAGTCGGCCGGCGAGCTGGCGTTGCTGCGCACCGCTTGCGGCATCTCCGCCGAGGCCCACTGCATTGCCATGCGGGCGGCGCGGCCGGGACTGCACGAGTGGCAGCTCGGTGCCGAAATCCATCATCACTTTGCGCGTCACGACATGGAGCCGGGCTACGGCACGATCGTCGGCGGCGGCGACAACACCTGCATCCTGCATTACGTCGAGAACAACGCCGAGCTGCGCGACGGCGACCTGGTGCTGATCGACGCCGGCGGCGAGTTGCAGGGCTATACGGCGGACATCACGCGCACCTTCCCGGTCAACGGCAAGTTCAGCGCGGCGCAGCAGGCGGTCTACGAAGTCGTGCTCGAGGCGAACCGGCAGGCGATCAAGGAACTCAAGCCGGGTGTGTCGTCGGCGCGCCCGCACGAGGTGGCGACGCGCGTGCTGACCGAAGGCTTGGTCGAACTGGGTTTGCTCAAGGGCAAGCCGTCCGAGCTGATCAAGCAGGGCAAGCAGCGCCAGTTCTTCATGCACGGTACCGGCCACTGGCTGGGCATGGACGTGCACGACGTCGGTCGCTACAAGCTCGACAACAAGCCGCGCCCGTTCGAGGCCGGCATGGTGATGACGGTCGAGCCCGGGCTCTACATCGCGCCAGGAACCAAGGGCGTGCCGGAGAAATACTGGGGCATCGGCGTGCGCATCGAGGACGATGTCGCCATCGGCGCCAAGGGGCCGGAGGTGTTGACCGGCGGCGTGCCCAAGGACGTACGCGACATCGAGCGGTTGATGTCGGGCGCATGACAAATTCGTCCGGAACGCAGCCTCTCTCAGTCGCTGCGGACTCCACGGATGGAGTCCACAGCGAGGCGGGTTGCGACGTCGCTATCGTCGGCGGCGGGCTGGTCGGTGCCGCCGTGGCGCTCGGGCTTGCGCGCACGCCCTGGTCGGTTGCGCTGATCGAACCGGCGCCGCCGCAGGTGGGCCCCGCCCGCTGGGATGAGCGCTGCATCGCCGTTAACCAGGCCAGCTACCGCATCCTGCAGTCGCTGGGGGTGTGGCCGGAGCTGAGCCGGGTTGCGGCGCCAATTCTGTCGACGCACATCTCCGAGCAGGGGCGTTTTGGCGTTGCGCGGTTCAGCGCCAGTGAAGCCGGTCTCGAGGCGCTCGGCTACAACGTGCCGATCCGCCGCATCGGCGAAGTGCTGTGGCAAGCGGCGGTCCGGGCCGGGCGCAGTGAGATCTTCGCACCTGCGGCGCTGTCGGGCTTGCGCATGACGGACGCGCACGCCGAGCTGAGCCTGCAGGACGGCCGGACGCTGCGCGCGAAACTGGTGGTCGCGGCCGACGGCATGCATTCGCCCCTGCGTGGCTGGCTCGGCATCGATGCCGAGTCGCGCGACTACGCGCAGTCGGCGATAGTGACCGCGGTGCGCAGCGCACGACCGCATCGCGGCTGTGCCTACGAGCGCTTCACGCCAGAAGGGCCGATCGCGCTGCTGCCCAAGCCCTGGGAGGCCGAGGAGAACGCCTGTTCGCTGGTCTGGACCACTCCTCAGGCACAGCTCGAGCAACGCATGCACTCGAGCGATGCGGAGTTTCTGTCCGCCGCGCAGCAGGCTTTCGGCGAGCGCCTGGGCCGCTTCACCGAGCTGGGCCGGCGCCAGGCGTATCCGCTCAGCCGGGTCATGGCGGCCGAGCTGTCTGCGCCGCGCGTCGTCTTCGTCGGCAATGCGGCGCAATCGCTGCATCCGGTTGCGGCGCAGGGTTTCAATCTGGGGCTGCGCGATGCCGCCACTTTGACCGAGCTGCTGGCCGGGTCGTCCGCAGATCCCGGGGTGCCGGATCTGTTGCGGCGCTATGCAGATCTGCGCGCGCCCGATCGGTCGCGCACGGCGGCGTTCACCGATGGACTCGTGCGCCTGTTCTCCAACCGTGTGCCCGGCTTGCGCGGACTGCGGCATCTGGGCCTGCTCGCGCTGGACCTGGCGCCGCCGCTGCGCGAGGCGGTGATGTGGCAGAACCTCGGCTTCGGCGGCTACACGCCGGCGGCAGCGCGCCCCCTCAAGTGAGCACAAGCCTATGAGCGCGCCCCTCGATACGTTTCGCTCCGCGAAACACTCGGGACGAGCGGGCATCGACTGCGATGTCGCCGTCGTCGGTGCCGGCCTTGTGGGTGCTGCGATCGCCGTCGGGCTGCATCGGCGCGGTCTGCGCGTGCGCCTGCTGGACCGCGGTCTTGCCGCGGAGCCCGACGATGATTACGACTTGCGCGTCTATGCGATCTCGCCGGCGAGCGCACGCTTTCTCGACGACATCGGTGTCTGGAACGCCATCGCCGCGGAGCGCGCCTGCCCGTATACGCACATGCAGGTGTGGGAGCTGCAGCCCGAAGCGGCGCTGCACTTCGATGCGTCCGACGTGCGCCTGCCGATGCTCGGCCACATCGTCGAAAGCCGGGTGATCCAGCGCCATCTGCTCGCCGCGCTGCCGGCCGGTATCTTGCGCGAAGGTGCCGCGGTGGCCGCGTGCGAGTTCGAGGACGAGGTGGCCACGCTGAAGCTGGAGCGCGGTTCCGCACTGCGTGCGTCTTTGATCGTCGCCGCGGACAGCGCGCGCTCGCCGCTGCGCGAGGCCTGCGGGATCGAAGTCCTGCGCCATTCCTATGAGCAGACCGCGGTGGTCTGTCATGTCCGCACCGAGCGGCCGCACAGTGCGACGGCTTATCAGCGCTTCCTCGAAACCGGCCCTTTAGCACTGTTGCCGCTGGCGGACGGGCGCAGTTCGATCGTGTGGTCGTCGACCGAAGCGGCGGCGCTGATGGAGATGAGCGACGCCGCGTTCTGCGAAGTGTTGGGGGCAGCGAGCCAGCACGTGCTCGGCCGCGTGCTCGACTGCACGCGGCGCGTCAGCTTCCCGCTGGCTCTGCAGCAGGCTCAGGAGTATGTGCAGCCGCGGTTTGCGCTCGCCGGCGACGCCGCGCATGTCGTGCATCCGCTGGCGGGGCAGGGCGTCAATCTCGGTTTCGGCGATGCGCAGTGTCTGGTGGAGACCCTCGCCGACGCGCAGCGCGATCGGCGCGATATCGGCGGTCTGCGCGTTCTGCACCGCTATGAACGTGCGCGCAAGGCCGCGGTCGCCGAGATGCTCGCCGTGACCGACGGACTCTACCGTGCCTACCAGATCCAGCAGCCGACCTGGACGTGGATCCGGCAACAGGGCCTTGCGCTCGTGGGGCAGGCGGATCCGCTGCGGCAGGCTCTGGTGCGGCGCGCCTGCGGACTCGACTGAAGCTGCTCAGAGCGGCGCCGGCCGGGCTGCGAATGCGTGTTCGAGAATTTGCGCGGGAATGTCCTGGGGGGCGCTGCGGCGGCGATTGCGCTCGGCGAATCCTTGTGCCGCGTCGCGGAAGCGGGTGTCGGCAAGGAACGCGGTGAGTTGTCCGAGCGAGGCGGCGTCGGCACGTTCGGACAGCACGATGCCGGCGCCGAGCGACTGCACGCGTTGTCCGAGCAGCAGGTGATCCGGCGTATGCGCAATCGCCGCCATCGGTTTGCCGGCGAGCAGGGCTTCGTGCGCCAGATTATGCGAGCCGTAGCCCAGCACGGCGGTGCAGGCATCGAGGGCTGCGACGTAGTCGACAGGCCCTTGAGATATCTTCACGCGATCGCTGGCATGGTGGATCGGCGCATCCGACGGGAAGCGGACCAGGCTGCGGGCCGGCAGTCGGTCCAGCAGTTCGAGCCAGCCCTTCGCCGCGGACGTCGGCAACAACGGTACGAACAGGCGGGCCTCGTCGCCGCCAGCAGGCCACTCCGGCATCGCGCCATATCCCAGCGGCGGGAAGTCGATGTGTGGAAGCGGCTGCGCGCGCAGGTAGTGGTCCAATTCCGGCGAGCCCAGCAGCAGTGTGGGCAGGCCGGAAAAAATCCCTCGCACTTCGGCAATCGCCGGATGATCGAACCGGTTCAGCGCGTCGTTGACGACGCCGAGCACGCGGGACTCGTTGTGAAGCAGGGCCGCGGGTGAGAGCTTCAGATCCGGTCGAAAGCTCGGCCAGGGCGTGCGGTCGGGCGGCATCGTGAAGCCGTTGCCGTAGTGCAGGATGGGCAATCCCTGCAGTCTTGCGGCCAGGATGGCCGTAGGGCTGTGGCGCGCGACAAGCCGCTCAACGCCGCATGCACGATACAGATCGATCCAGGCGCGCAGGCGGCTTGCCAGACGCGCGGAGTCGTCGAAACCGCAGTTGTGCAGCAGGGTTGCGTAGCTGGTCTGCACGCGCACGTGCGTGGTCGGGGTCGCGCCGGTCCAGGGCGCCTGCAGCATCGGGCCGAGCCGCGGCGGCAGGTGCGGCGCGGCTGCGCGCATGTCCCTGACGATGAAGACGCACTCGTGACCTTGCGCGATGGCGGCTTGCGCGATCTGACCGATCAGCGTGGAGTAACCGCTGTACGTTCCCAGCTCCCACACGAAGCCCAAGCGTGCCACGGGCGGCCGTCAGCTGTGCCGGGTCATTGCCGAACGCGTGCCAGCGCGTGCCGCGTGCTGCGGTTCGCTGGAACGTGGCCAGGCATCATTCGGTCGTGCAGATCGTCGCCGGATCCGGAATCGGCTGCACCTGGATGAACTGCGGTTCAAACGGAAGATAGATCTGCGTGCCATCGGGCAGGGTGATCAGGTACTGGCCCTTGCCGACCGGAGATTCCTTGCCAGCGCCGTTGATGACAAAGACGTTGCCCTGGATCACGCCGACGATCACGCCGCCCTGAGGATTGACGCCCGGGGGGAGGTTGTCGAGCAGGATCGGGTCGTTTGCGCACATTTCATCGCACAGGATCACCCAGTAGTCCGTGCCGCGGATACCAATGGTCGCCACCGGCGTATTGATCCGGTACTCGTCCGGATTGCCCTTGCCGATCAGTCCGGAAACGGTGCGGAAGCCACCCTTGAGGAGGCGGAAAAATGCCCGGGTGGGCGTCGCCTCCGCGGCGCGCAGAACCGGCGGGGGAGCGGCTGGAGCCGGCTTGGTCGCCGCTGCGGCCGGCGGTGCAGGTGTTGCCGCAGGCGCCGGCGTGCTCGCCGCACTGGCCGCTGCCGATGGGTTGCTGAACGCCTCGATCTGAAACCGGGAATTCGGACGGACGAGTACCAGCCCGCCGTCGCTGAATTTGAGGTTGACGTAGGTGTTGGGTCCTGCGCTGACGATCTCGCCGGCGTAAACCGCGTCGCCCTTCTGCAGCGAGCGCATGACCATCGTGTCGACGTTCGATGCCGAGGCCTGGCCGGTCATCAACACCACCGTGCCTGCTGGTGCGGATTCGGCGGCTTGCACCGGGCTGCCGATCGCAGCGGCGAGCAGCATCATCATGCCGAAACAACGCGTTGCGAGGGTCATGTCACGGCGCTCCGGCAACGTCGCAAGACAGCTCGTTGATCTGGACCGACGAGTCGAGAATCTGGATCTGGCCTGCGCCCGCTGGCGTCGGGCTGGGAAGCGGCTTGCCGTCACCCATTTCCGGCGCCATGTCGAGCGCGATCTCGATTTCCTTGACGTCGTCCGGGTCGGGCGTCGGTTCCGGCACCGGTGTCGGCAGCGCCTGCGGCAGGTTCACCAGCGGAATCAGCACGGGTGGCGTCGGCGTGGGTGTCGGCGCCGGCGTCGGTGATGGTGTCGGCGCCGGGGTGGGGGTGGGTGCCGGTGTCGGCGTGGATCCCGGCGACGGTGTGGGCGTCGGCGCTGGTGTTGCCGTTGGTACTGGTGTTGGCGTCGGTGCCGGCGTCGGTGTGGGCACCGGCGTCGCGGTCGGTACGGGGGTTGAAGTTGGCACCGGTGTCGCGGTCGGTACCGGTGTCGGGGTGGGTGTCGGCGGGGCAATTACGCCCGAAACCACGACGACCTGGCCACTCGTACCTGATTGCAGCGCCGCCAGATTGAAGATGTTCTGCGTCGGGCTGTTGCCGTTGGTCATCAGGACATAGTTCTCGCCGCTCTGGTACTTCAGTGCGGGGCCGGGTGGAAACGCGCCATTGATGATGCCGGAAAAGCCGCTGCCGCCGAGCAGGTACGTCAGGATGTTTGACCTCAGCGCGCCATTGATGTCAGTCAACTCAATGCTGTCGACGTTGCTAAACGGACGGAAGTTGAAGGCGGTCAGATCCGCGTCGTTGCCAAGGATTGCCGTGGCCGTGACGTTCGGAGCCCTGACGAACAGATAGCTGCCTTCGATCGCCAAGTTCCCAAGCTGAACACCGCTCTGGGATATGAAACTTGCGTTCGGCGCGGATGGCAGGGAAATCGGCGAGGTAGCTGGAATCAGTGCGTTCGGCGAATTGGCACCTGCGATGAGTACTGGATCGGCTCCATTCTGTGCGGTTCCGGTGCCGACGTTGACTGTTGCGTTACTCAGATCGATTACACCGGAGATTACGTCGAGGGCGCCGGATGTAATGGTCGAGCTGGGATCTGCGATAACCGCGCCCGTCGTTGCGCCCGTAGTGATGACAGTATTCGATGTGTTGCCGCTCCCCGGAGTGACCAACAGGCTCGCAAGACTGATCGTCCCGCCGCCAGTTGACGACAACGAGACCGACGCCGCCGATCCGGTGAAATTTGCAACCGACAGCGCCAGGCCCGTGCCCGCCGGACCCTGGATCGAGCCGGAGGCGCTGATGTCGACGTCGGCCGTCATCGGACCCTGCGTGCTGGCGACATTGACCGCATCGAGCTGCACGCTGCCGCCGGTGTTGAAGATCCCTAGGGTTGCGATGTCGGCGAGCGACCCGCCGTAATGATCGATGCTCAGATTGATCGTTCCGGTTACGACATCCCCTGTCCCGGTGTTGTCGATGAACACGGCTGCGTCCGCCGCGGACCCGGAGGACGAGCTGTGCGTGACGCTCAGGTCGCCTGTCTGGATGCCGGTTCGCGCTCGTAGCTGGATGCATGCGCCGGATGCGAAGCCACCGGCGATGGTACAAACCGACGGCGGCGTCCCCTTGCCGGCAGGAACATCGAGGAGGAACAAGATCGTCGGGTTGTAAACAGCGGTAAGCGCGTCCAGGACGATGGCGCCAGTGGCGGCCGTCACCTGGATCACGCCGTTGGTGGCAAACAACCCAGTATTCGGCAGGTTGATGTTGCCTGATCCGGCATAGAGCGTGACGTTCTGGGCGGTGTAGTCGAACGTGGTGGCGGCGGCATCGTCGGGAATCGCCAATGTGCCGTTCGCGTAAAGGTAAAGATTGCCGGACAGGCTGGTCGGCACATCACTGATCGCGAGGTTGCCGCCGATCGCGGCCACGGACAGGGCCGACGTCGCGTCCAACACGCCGGTGAAGTTCAGGTCGCCCGTCCCGCTCTGGATGAAGATGGACGGAGCGGAATAGCTCTGCCCGAACGGGATGCTCAAGGTGCCGCCGGCCACCAGCGAGAGGCTGGACGCCAGCGACGTCGGTAGCCCGCCGATGGTGACGTTGCCGCCGCCCTCGACGGAGATGCTGTTGGTTGCAGAGAGCGCCGCGGCGGTGATGGCGCCGTTGCTGGAGATCGTCAAATTGCCGCTGTTGACGATGTCGGCGGCGATGCTGATCGACCCGCCCGCCGTCAGGTCGTTCAGCGTGACGTTGAAGTTGCCGAAGTCGAAGTTGTCGTCGGCGCCCTGGAAAAAGATGCCTGGGCCCGGGTCGCCGCCCACTGGCGTCAGGCAGCCGGGAGTGCAGGTCGTGCCAGCGGTAACCGTCAGGCTCCCCCCATAGGCCGTGAAGGGACTGAAGTTGTTGGCGTCGTAGTCGCGGAAGATCACCGCGTGGTCGGCAGCCAGGTCGACAAACACGGCAACGGAACTCGCATTGAGCTGGGCCAGCAATGTCGAGTACGTGATGCTGACGTTCGGATCGGTATCGTTGCCGATGATGAAATCGGTCGGATCGATGAACAGGCGGCCGCCATTGCCGAGCGACACCGTGTCACGGATGCGGATGTCGCCGTGGCCCGACAGCTCGACGAAGCCACCGCGGCCCTGGCCGCGATCTGCAACGCTGATGTTCGCCCCTTCGGCATAGGTCAGCGCATTGCTGGCAATCGCACGGACTTCGCCGCCGTCGACGCCCGTCGCGGAAATGCTGGAACCGCCGCCGATCAGGATGTCCTGGTCGGACAGGAGCGAAACTTGCCCGCCGGTGCCATTCTCGCTGGACGCGTCCAGGATTCCGGTCTGCGCGATGTTTCCGCCGTTGGCGATGAGATAGATCTCGCCGCCGCGTTCCTCGATGCCATTGGCCGCGACGCGTCCGCTGTTGTTGATCGCATTGCCGATCAGGCCGCGCGCGACCTCGGCATGCATGACGACCGCGCCGCCGCGCGCGAGGATCGCGCCGGCGTTGTCGATACCGGCCAGACCGGAAACCGCCGCCGCGTCCACCGAGTAGTTGACCAGCCCTTCGGCATCGACGACGAGCGAAAGCCGGTTGCCGGCGGCCAGAAGGACATCGCCGCCCGGGCTGCTGATGCTGCCGCTGTTGCTGACATGATCGGCGACGAGCACGACGTAGCCGCCATCGGCCGAGCGGATGTCGCCCTCGTTACGGATGCCCGCCGGGCTGTCGCCGGCGAAGACGTAGTTGCCGGACAGGAAATCCTCGTTGCGGATGTCCTGCGTGCTGGTCACCAGGGCGCCGACGTCGACGCGGCTGTCGGCGCCGAACATCACGCCCTGCGCATTGATCAGGAACACCTGACCGTTGGCGGAGAGGTTGCCGAGAATTTCGGAAGGCAGGTTGCCGATGACGCGGTTGAGCACCGCAGCGGAGGTCGACGGCTGATTGAAGACGACGTATTCGTTGGCGCCGATCGAGAAGCTCTGCCAGTTGATGATCGCGGCGTTGGACTGCTGGTCGATCACCGTCGCGCCGGTTGCGGGCGTGGAAACGCTGGCCTGGCCGCCGACCACCTGCGGACCGCTCGGATTGGAGGTGGCCGCAATCGGCGTGAGCAGTGCACCGCTTGCGAAGACGGCGGCACTGGCGCGCAGGCAGGCGGCGATCGGATTGAGACGGAGCTTGTTGGACATGCGTGTGCCCTCAGAAGCTGGCCGACAGCGAGCCGAATGCACGGCCGGAGTCGCGGCCGTCGCTGACATCGCGGTCATCGAGCGGATAAGCCCAGTCGAGCTTGAAGATCATCGGCTGCAGGATCACGTCGAAACCGACGCCGGCACTCGACAGGGAGCCGGCATCCGGCGCATCCACCGAAAACACCTCGCCGGCGTCGGCGAAGATGCGGCTGCGGAAGGTGACCGGACCGATCGGCAGGCGGTGTTGCAACGCCAGCGAGCCGAAGTAGCCCTGATCGCCGCGGACTTCGGAGCTGGGATAGCCGCGCACGTTGCCGGGGCCGCCCAGCGAGTACTTCTCGGTGTCGACCAGCGGGTCGGGCGACCAGGCGCCGTTCAGGCGCATGTACATCTGGAAGGAACGGGTGAGCTGCAGGAGATACTGTGCGTCCGCCTCCCATTTCAGGCGCTGATTGCCTTCGACTTCGCTGGCCGCGAAGTCTTCGATCGACAAGGACTTGAAATTCGACGACATGTACGTACCAAGCTGCAGCAAAGAGCCGTCAAGCTGCGAGCGACTGTACGTGAGGCCCAGGCGCAGAAGTGTGATCGAGGTCTGATTGAAGATCAGGCCGCTGAAATCGGCGTTGGACAGGGTCCGCGTCGGGCCGAACGACACGTACATGCGCTGCTGGGCGTCGAGAAGCAGCGGGTGCTCGAGGATGAAATCGCCGCTGCGGCTGCGGCCTTCGACCGGCGAATCCTCGACCTGGAACCGCGCGTCCGCGTAGCTGGCGCGGGCGCGGGTGCCGTGGAAATTGAGCGGGACCGAATAGTTGGCCGACCAGAACTGCGTGGACTCGTCCTCGGCCACCAGCCCGGTCAGCACGAGCTGGTCCTCGACCTTCAGCGGATTGTTCAACTGCCCGCGGGCGGTCAGCCGGTATTCACCGACGCCTTTGCGGCCGTAGTTGTCCAGGCTCAGATCGCCCTGGAAAAGCTTCTCGGTGAGGTTGATCGAAACATCACTGGTGCCGAGGACCGTGCCCGGCTTGACCGTCGCCTTTGCGGTCAGGCCCGGCAGCGTGTTGAGCATGCGCAGACCGTCCTGCAAGTCGGTCGATCGATAAATCTCGTTGGAGCGGAAATCGCCCAGGTAGGCGCGTACATGCGCGTCCTGGTACTGACGGGAGCCGACGACGCCGATACGGGCGACGCGCCCTTCGGCGATCTGGAGTTCAACCCGGCCGTCGGCGATCTTCTGCGGCGGCAGGTTGACCGACGCGAGCGCATATCCCTGGCCGACATAAAAGGCCGCGACGCGATCGGCGGCTTCGTAAAGCTGCTGCAGGGATAACGGGCGGTTCAGGAAGCCCTTCACGAGCGCCGCCAGTTCGGCCTGGGAAAACAGCGTGTTGCCGGTGAATGCGAACTGCGTGACGGTGACCACGCCGGCTCCGGCGGGCTGGCGCAATCCAGGGGAGCGGGACGCCTCGATCTTCGCTTCAGCAGGGGCGGGTCTGCGCAGTTCGGCGGCAGGTTTGAGCGTGTCCGAGATCGGCCCCGGGGTCACATCCTGTGACCAAGCGGCGCCTCCGAACAGGAACAGCGACAACGACGCAATCCCTAGGCGATGCTTTCGCATCTTTTTCCCCTATGTCCATGGAGTGGCCGATGGGGCCACGGCTGACTATAGATCAGCCGTGCGAAGCGCGACAGGCGCTTGTGTCGAATGCGTCACAGCCGCGTCCGTCCCGTCGGCGGTCATGGGACTGCTCCGCCACTCGCCAAGGCGTCGGTTCCCGCATAGAATCCGCACACCCGTCGAGTACGACTCGCAGGGTCTGCATCGCGCGAGAGACCGCCGGGAGCCCGGCGGCGCCGAAGGCGCAAATCCGCCCGGAATCGCTCAGGCAAAAGGAGCGCGCTGCAGTCGTAAAACTCTGGAGAGTGTCTGCTCTTGGCGACAGCCAAGGGCAGGCCACCGACGAGGCAGAAGCGGTGCGCCGCTTTCGAACTTTCAGGTTCCCGGACAGAGGCAGGGCGGTTCGTTCCGAACTCACGCTCATCGGCAGAACCGCATGCTCAAGAAAACCGCATTGAATGCTGAACACGCGCGCCTGGGCGCGCGTCTGGTCGATTTCGCCGGCTGGGAAATGCCGATCCAGTACGCCTCGCAGCTGGACGAGCACCACGCGGTGCGTCAGCACGCCGGAATGTTCGACGTTGCGCACATGGCGGCGGTGGATCTGCACGGTCCGCGCGTCCGCGAATTCCTGCGCCATTTGCTGGCCAACGACGTCGCCCGCCTGACCATGCCCGGTAAAGCGCTCTACTCGTGCATGCTGCGCGAGGACGGCGGCATCATTGATGACCTCATCACATACTTTCTCGACGATGGCTGGTTCCGGCTCGTGGTCAACGCCGGCACCACGGACAAGGACCTGGCGTGGATCCGCCAGCACGCCGCGGCCTACGGTGTCGATGTCCGCCACCGCAGCGATCTTGGCATCCTCGCGGTACAGGGGCCGCAGGCGCGCGCGTTGGTGCTGCCCTTGTTGCCCGCCGCCTTGCGCAGCGCCGCCGAAGGACTGATCAACTTCCAGGCTGTGCATCAGGGCGACTGGTTCGTCGCGCGCACAGGCTATACCGGCGAAGAAGGCTTCGAGCTGATGCTGCCGCACGTGGAACTCGTCGCGCTGTGGACGCGCCTGCTCGATGCCGGGGTCAAGCCCATTGGTCTGGGCGCGCGCGACACACTGCGCCTGGAAGCCGGCATGAACCTCTACGGCCAGGACATGGACGAGTCCAGGCATCCGCTTGAATCCGGCCTGGGCTGGACGATTGCCTGGGACCCGTCTGACCGGCAGTTCATCGGCCGCGTCGCGCTCGAAGCGCTGCGCGGCAAGTCGCCGCGCAAGCTGGTCGGCCTGCTGCTCGAAGGGCGCGGCATCATGCGCGCGCACATGAAAGTGCGCTTCGCCAACGGCGCGACCGGCGAGACCACCAGCGGCGGCTTTGCGCCGACGATGAAGCAGTCGATCGCAATGGCGCGGGTCGACTCGACGGCGGACGGTGCCTGTGAAGTCGAGATCCGCGGGCAATGGGTGGCGGCGCGCATCGTCAAGATGCCCTTCGTCCGCAACAACAAGATTCTGGTTTGATTCGTTCATAGGGAGCAGCACATGAGCAAGGTCCCCGCAGGTTTGAAGTACGTTTCATCACACGAGTGGTTGCGCGTCGAGGCCGACGGCACCGTGACGATCGGCATCACCGATCATGCGCAGCAGGCGCTGGGCGATCTGGTGTTCGTCGAAGTGCCGGCGGTCGGCCGCAAGCTCGTGGCCAACGAGGCCTGCGCCGTCGTCGAGTCGGTCAAGGCCGCGTCCGACGTGTATTCGCCGGTTGCCGGCGAAGTTGTCGCCGCCAACGAAAAGCTCGGCGGCAGTCCGGAAATCCTCAACAGCGATCCCTACGATGCCGGCTGGATGTGGAAGCTCAAGCCCGCGAACGCCGCCGACGTCGGCGCGCTGCTCGACGCGGCCGGTTACGAGGCCTATCTGAAGACCCTTTGATCTTTTTGATCGTCATGCCCGCGAAGGCGGGCATCCACAGACGCCCTGGATTCCCGCTTGCGCGGGAATGACGCATCCGAGGTGTTGCCGAGAACCTTATGCCATTCAATCCCCATACCGAAGCCGATGTGAAGGAGATGCTCGCCGCGATCGGCGCGCCGAGCATCGATGCCCTGTTCGACGAAATTCCCGCAGCACTGCGTTGCGGCCCGCTGCAGAATGTTCCCGAGGGCCTGCCGGAAATGCAGGTCTCGCGCCTGATGCACGAACGAGCGGAGCAGGACGGGCTGGCGCTCAACTTCATCGGCGCCGGCGCTTACGAGCACCACATCCCGGCAGCGGTGTGGGAGATCACGACGCGCGGCGAGTTCTACTCGGCGTACACGCCGTACCAGGCCGAAGCCAGCCAGGGCACACTGCAGGTGCTGTACGAGTACCAGACGATGATCTGTGCGCTCACCGGCATGGAGGTGTCCAACGCGTCGATGTACGACGGCGCGTCGGCACTGGGCGAGGCCCTGCTGATGGCGGTGCGCGCGAACAAGAAGAACGGCTCGGGCCGCGTGCTGATGCCCAAGGCGGTCAATCCGTTCTACCTGGACGTGGTACACGGCACGACGGCCGCGCAGGGCGTGAAGCCTGAGGCGGTCGCTTATTGCCCGAAGACCGGCACGACGCTGCTGTCGGCACTCAAGTCCTACGAGGGCCAGGACATCACCGCGGTGGTGATCCAGCAGCCGAACTTCTTCGGCCAGATCGAGGATGTCGATGCGCTGACCGACTGGGCGCACGCGCAGGGGGCACTCGTCGTCGCGGTCGTCAATCCGGTGTCGCTGGCGCTGCTCAAGGCGCCGGGGCAGTGGGGGGCAAGCGGTGCGGATATCGTCTGCGGCGACGGCCAGCCGCTGGGCGCGCCGTTGTCCTCCGGTGGTCCTTACTTTGGCTTCCTGACGACGAAGATGGCCTATGTGCGCGAAATGCCGGGTCGTATCGTCGGCCGCACCGTCGATCTGGAAGGCAAGCCTGGCTTTACGCTGACGCTGCAGGCGCGCGAGCAGCACATCCGCCGCGCCAAGGCCAAGTCCAACATCTGCACCAACCAGGGCCTGCTGGTCACGGCGGCGACGATCCACATGTCGCTGCTCGGACCGGAAGGGCTGGCGCAGGTGGCGTCGGCCTGCATGAGCAACACGCGCAAGCTCGTCGCCGCGCTGACGACGATCCCGGGCGTTGAGGCGGTGTTCGCCGGGCCGCGCTTCCACGAGGCGGTGATCCGCCTGCCCAAGGCGGTGGCGCCGGTGCTCGATGCGCTGGCACGCAAGGACTTGTTCGGCGGCTTCGATCTGGGCCGGCATTACCCTGAGCTGGGCAACGCGCTGCTGGTGTGTGCGACGGAAACCAAGACCGACGCCGATATCGAGGTGTATCGTCAGGCACTGGTGGACGCTTTGTCGGCGCGCTGAATTCGAGGAGAGGAACGATGGCCAATGTCACGTTGCGCGGTAACCCGGTCCAGACCGATGGCGAACTGCCGGGCGTGGGGATGGAGGTGTCGGGATTCCGATTGGTCGGGCTCGACCTCAAGGACATCACCCTTCACGACTTCGCCGGCAAGCGCAAGATCCTGAATATTTTCCCGTCGATCGACACGCCGACCTGCGCGATGTCCGTGCGCCAGTTCAACCAGCGTGCCGCGGCGATGAAGAATGCGGTGGTGCTGTGCATTTCGGCGGATCTGCCGTTCGCGCAGAAGCGCTTCTGCGGCGCCGAGGGCATCGCCAATGTCGTCATGCTGTCGCTGATGCGCGGTCGGCACTTCGCCGAGGATTACGGCGTGCTGCTGGAGACCGGCCCGCTGGCGGGTCTGACTGCGCGCGCCGTCGTCGTGCTCGACGAGAACGATCGCGTGATGCATTCCGAGCTGGTGAGCGAGATCGCCAACGAACCCGATTACGAGGCCGCGCTCAAAGCGTTGGGCTGAACTCAAGATGACCGAAAAGCTGGCAGAGAAACTGATCTTTGAAGTGTCGCGTCCGGGACGCGTGGCCTGGGCACAGAATCCGGGATGCGGCGTCGATCCGCCCGGCATTCCGGAGGCGCTGCGCCGCACCGACAAGCCGCTGCTGCCCGAGGCCTCCGAGATGCAGGTCGTGCGGCACTTCACGCGCCTGTCGCAGAAGAACTTCTCGATCGACACGCACTTCTACCCGCTGGGTTCGTGCACGATGAAGTACAACCCGCGCGCGTGCAATCGCCTGGCGATGCTGCCCGAATTCCTCGCGCGCCATCCGCTGGCGCCGGAGTCGCATTCGCAGGGTTTCCTCGCCTGCATGTACGACCTGCAGGAGATGCTCAAGGACGTGACCGGCATGGCCGGCGTCTCGCTGACGCCGATGGCCGGCGCGCAAGGCGAGTTCGCCGGCGTCGCGATGATCCGCGCCTACCACCGCGCCCGCAACGATCTGGAGCGCGTCGAGATCCTGGTGCCCGATGCTGCGCACGGCACCAATCCGGCGACGGCGGCGATGCTCGGCTGCACGGTGCGCGAGATTCCGACCAACGCAGACGGTGACGTCGACGTCGAGGCGCTCAAGGCCGTGGTCGGTCCGAGGACCGCCGGGATCATGCTGACCAATCCCTCGACCCTGGGTGTGTTCGAGCGCCGGATCAAGGAGATCGCCGAGATCGTGCACAAGGCCGGCGGCCTGCTGTATTACGACGGCGCCAACCTCAATGCGATTCTTGGCAAGGTGCGCCCCGGCGACATGGGCTTCGACGTCATTCACATGAATCTGCACAAGACCTTCTCGACGCCGCACGGCGGCGGCGGTCCGGGTGCAGGTGCGGTGGGCGTGTCCGAGCGCCTCAGGCCGTTCCTGCCAATCCCGGTGGTCGGCAAGTCCCCCCACCCGAACCCTTCCCCGCAGGCGCAGTACCGCTGGCTCGACGAGCGCGACCTGCCGCAGAGCATCGGCCGCCTGTCGGCGTGGATGGGCAACGCCGGCGTGCTGCTGCGCGCGTACATCTATGCGCGCATGCTCGGACGCGAGGGCATGCATCGCGTCGGCGAGTTCGCGACCCTGAACGCCAACTACCTCGCGGTGCGCCTGCGCGAGAAGGGTTTCGATCTGGCCTTCCCGCGGCGCCGCGCGAGCCACGAGTTCATCATCACGCTGAAGAAGCAGAAAGCCGAGATCGACATGACGGCGACCGACGTCGCCAAGCGCCTGCTCGACTACGGCTATCACGCACCGACGGTGTATTTCCCGCTGCTGGTGCCGGAGTGCCTGCTGATCGAGCCGACCGAGACCGAGGACAAGGAGACGCTCGACGCCTTCGTCGACGCGCTGGTCCGCATCTGGGAGGAAGGCAGGCAGGACATCGCCAAGCTCAAGGGCGCGCCGTACACGATGCCGGTGCGCCGCCTCGACGACGTACGCGCGGCGCGCCAGCTCGACCTGCGCTATCAACCCGCCTGATCCCCGTCTGATCCACGTTCCGGTTTCCGAATCCCATGTCAGCACTCATCTGCGGTTCCCTGGCCTTCGACACCATCATGGTGTTCCCCGGCCGCTTCAAGAACGAAATCCTTCCGGACAAGGTGCATATCCTCAATGTCGCCTTTCTGGTGCCGCAGCTGCGCCGTGAGTTCGGCGGCACGGCCGGCAACATCGCCTACAACCTCAAGCTGCTCGGCGGCGATCCGCTGCCGATGGGCACGGTCGGCAAGGACTTCGACCGCTACTCCGAATGGCTGGACCGGCTCGACATCTCGCGCGAATTCGTCCAGACCGTCACGGATTCCTATACCGCGCAGGCCTACATCACGACCGACCTCGACGACAACCAGATCACCGCGTTCCACCCGGGTGCGATGAACCACGCGCATCAGCAGGACGTTCCGGCCGGGCGCGTGAAGATTGGCACGGTGTCGCCGGACGGCCGCGACGGCATGATCAAGCACGCCCGGCAGTTCGCCGACGCCGGCATTCCGTTCCTCTTCGATCCTGGACAGGGGCTGCCGATGTTCAATGGCGACGACCTGCGCGCTTTCGTCGAACAGGCCAGTTACGTTGCCGTCAACGACTACGAGTCCGAGCTGTTGATGGACCGCACCGGACTGTCGCTGAAGGACCTCGCGGCGCGGGTGGACGCGCTGATCGTCACCCGCGGCGGCAAGGGTTCGCACATCCATGCCAAGGGCAAGGTGCACGACATCCCCTGCGCCAAGGCGGATTCGCTGACCGATCCGACCGGCTGCGGCGATGCCTTCCGCGGTGGCCTGCTGTACGGGTTGCTGCGTGACATGGACTGGGACACGACGGGCCGCGTCGCCTCGCTGATGGGCGCTTACAACATCGAGCGCCCCGGCACGCAGAACCATCGCTTCCACATCGACGAATTCCGTGAGCGCTTCAAGAAGGAATTCCGCTACGACTTGGCGTGAGGCGCATGCGCGTATAGTGCGCGCCCTTTCGTTCTGAACCCGAGACGCCGCCATGCTCACGCTCAAGCTCAAATCCCGCGAAGAGCGCCGCCTGCGTGCCGGCCACCTGTGGGTCTATTCCAACGAAATCAATACGGACGACAAGTTCAGGACGATCGAGCCGGGCAGCCTCTGCCGCGTCGTCGATGACCGTGGCAGGCCGCTCGGCACCGGCTACGTCAACCCGCGCACGCTGCTGACGGTCCGTTTGCTGAGCAGCGATGGGCAGGCGACCATTGATGCCGCGTGGTTCGAGCGTCGCTTGCTGATGGCACTGGCGCTGCGCGAGAGACTTTATCCGGAGCCGCATTACCGGCTGGTCTATGGCGAGTCCGACGGCCTGCCGGGCCTGGTCATCGACCGCTATGGCTCGGTCTGCGTCGTGCAGATCACCACTGCGGGCATGGAGCGCCTGAAGCCGCTGCTGCTCGATGCGCTGCGCACCGTTGTGCAGCCGAGCGGGATCGTGCTGCGCAACGACAGCGGTGCGCGCGAGCTTGAGGGTCTGCCGGAATATACGGAAGTGATCGGCGAAGTCGGTGAGCGCGTCGACGTCCTTGAAGAGGGCCTGCGCTACCGCGTCGACTTGAAGGCTGGCCAGAAGACCGGCTTCTTCTTCGACCAGCGTGACAACCGCACGCGCCTGCAGCGTTACGTGGCGGGGCGCAGCGTGCTCGACGCGTTCAGCTACGTCGGAGCCTGGGCGCAGCGTGCGATGAAGTACGGCGCGGCCTCGGCAACCTGTCTGGATTCCTCGCAACCGGCGCTCGATGCGGCGAACGAGAGCGCGGCACTCAACGGATTCAAGATCGAAACCCTGCGCGGCGAAGCGCTCGACGGGCTCAAGGCGCTGCGGGCCGACGGCCGCAGCTTCGACGTCGTCGTCGTCGATCCGCCGGCCCTGATCAAGCGGCGCAAGGACTTCGATGCCGGCGTCGAGCACTATGCGGCGCTCAACCGTGCGGCGCTGCAGTTGTTGAGCGCGGACGGCATCCTGATTTCCTGCTCCTGTTCGCATCACATGGACGCCGACGATCTGCAGCGCGTCCTGCTGCGCGAGTCGCGCCAGGTCGGGCGGCGGCTGCAGATCCTGGAGCAAGGCGGGCAGGGACCGGATCACGCGGTGCATCCGGCCATCCCGGAAACGCGCTACCTCAAGGCGTTCTACTGCCGTGCCGTGGCCGGCTGAGTGCTTTATCTCGTCCTGAAATTTGCGATCAGCGCGGCGCTCATCGTCGCCGTCTCCGAGATCGCGCGCCGCAGCAGCCTGTTCGGTGCGCTCGTCGCCTCGCTGCCGCTGACCTCGCTGCTGGCCTTCGTCTGGCTCTACCGCGACACCGGTGACGTCGCGCAAGTCGCGGCGCTGTCCAGTTCGATCTTCTGGCTGGTGCTGCCGTCGCTGCTGCTGTTCGTCCTGCTGCCGGTGCTGTTGCGAGCCGGCATCGGTTTCGGTCTGAGCCTGCTCGTTGCCTGTGCGGTGACGGCGGCCGCGTACGGACTGACCATCCTCGTGCTGCGCCGTTTCGGCGTCGCACTGTAGCTACAATCGCGCGCCATGCTCGTCCACCCTAATATCGATCCGGTCGCCCTGCGCCTCGGGCCCTTGTCCGTGCACTGGTACGGCCTGATGTACCTGCTCGGCTTCCTCGGCTTCTGGTGGTTCGGCGTGCGCCGCGCGCAGCTGCCGCAGTTCCGCTGGCCCAAGGAGCGCGTGTCCGACCTGCTGTTCTACGGCGTGATGGGCGTGATCCTGGGCGGCCGCATCGGTTACACGCTGTTCTACAACCTCGACCGATTCCTCGCCGAACCGCTGAGCATCTTCCGCATCTGGGAGGGCGGCATGTCCTTCCACGGCGGGCTGATCGGCGTGGCCGTCGCGTTCGCCTGGTTCGGGCGCGTGCACCGGCTGCACGTGTTCGAAATCGCCGATTTCGCCGCACCGATGATTCCGATTGGCCTGTTCACCGGGCGCATCGGCAACTTCATCAACGGCGAGCTGTGGGGTGCGCCGACCAGCCTTCCCTGGGGCATGGTGTTCCTTCACGCCGGCCCGGAGCCGCGCCATCCCTCGATGCTGTACGAGGCGGCACTGGAAGGCCTCGTGCTGTTCGCGATCCTGTGGTGGTTCGGCCGCAAGCCGCGCCCGCGCATGGCGGTGTCCGGCCTGTTCCTGATCGGCTACGGCCTGTTCCGCACGCTGGTCGAAACCGTGCGGCTGCCCGACGCGCACATCGGCTATCTCGCCGGCACCGGCTGGTTGACCATGGGCATGGTGCTCAGCGCGCCGATGTGGATCGTCGGGCTGACGATGATGCTGCTCGCGTATCGCCGGCGCTGAGCGTCAGTCGGTAGCGCGTTCGGCCACGTAAAGCAGCACGTCGACCGCCGGGCGCCAGGACGCCGTCTGATCCGCGGTGCAGCGGCCGTGCAGGCGCATACCGAGCTTTTCGGCGACGCGCCGCGACGACAGGTTGTCCGGATCGATCACCGCGTAGACGCGATTCAGTCCGGCGCGTTCGAAGGCATCGCCGTAGACCGCCGCGGCCGCCTCGGTCGCCAGTCCCTGGTTCCAGTATTCGCGCCAGATCCACCAGCCCAGATCGCAACCCTGCAGACGGTCCAGCGGCTGCGCGCCGGCCACACCGATCATCTCGCCAGTTTTCCGCAGCAGCACAGGCCCCATGCACAGGCCGGTTGCCGTCAGGTTGGCGCGTTGACGGGCGACCAGGCCATCGTTGCGATCGGCGTTCCAGACTTCGCCGCCGGTGATGAAGCGCATCATCTGCGTATCGCCGGTCAGACGTTCGAGGCCCGGTCTGTCTTCCGGGCGCCACTCGCGGATCAGCAGGCGTTCAGTTTCGATTTTGAGCGTGGACCCGGTCATGACGGAGATGATGAGACTACAATGACGAGCCCCGATCATAGACCGACCGTATGCGCCAGTATCTCGATCTGATGCGCCACGTGCTGGAGCACGGCGTGGACAAAAGCGACCGCACCGGCACCGGCACGCTGTCGGTGTTCGGTCAGCAGATGCGCTTCCGTCTCACGGATGGGTTTCCGCTGGTGACGACCAAGAAAGTGCACCTGCGCTCGATCGTCCATGAGCTGCTGTGGTTCCTGAGAGGCGAGACCAACGTCCGCTACCTCAAGGAGCACGGCGTCAGCATCTGGGACGAGTGGGCGGACGAGAACGGCGAATTGGGCCCGGTCTATGGCAAGCAGTGGCGCTCGTGGCCGACTGCGGACGGGCGCCAGATCGACCAGATGCAGCTGCTGCTCGACCAGATTCGTGGCAATCCGGATTCGCGGCGCCTGATCGTGTCTGCCTGGAACGTCGGCGAGCTGGACCAGATGGCGCTGATGCCCTGCCACGCCTTCTTCCAGTTCTACGTCGCCGAAGGGCACCTGTCCTGCCAGCTCTATCAGCGCAGCGCGGACATTTTCCTGGGCGTGCCCTTCAACATCGCGTCCTACGCACTGCTGACCATGATGGTGGCGCAGGTCACCGGCCTGAAGCCCGGCGACTTCGTCTGGACCGGTGGCGATTGCCATCTGTACAGCAACCATCTGGAGCAGGCGCGCGAGCAACTGACGCGTACGCCCAAGGCACTGCCGGCGATGCGCATCAATCCGGACGTCACCGACTTGTTCGCGTTTCGCTTCGAGGACTTCGAGCTGACGGGCTACGAGCCCCACGCCCACATCAAGGCGCCGGTGGCGGTCTGATGGCGGAGCGCAGGATCGCGCTGATTGTGGCGATGGACCGCAATCGTCTGATCGGCCGCGACGGTGGTCTGCCGTGGCGCTTGCCGGAGGATCTCAAGCACTTCAAGCGGCTGACCGTCGGCAAGGCCGTGCTGATGGGCCGCAAGACCTGGGGGTCGCTGGGGCGTCCGCTGCCGGACCGCGAGAATTGGGTGCTGACCCGCGATCCGTCGTTCGTCGCTCCCGGCGGCCGCGTGTTCCGCGATCTCGACTCGGCACTGCGTGCGCATGAGTCCGGCGAGTTGATGGTGATCGGCGGCGCTGACCTGTACCGGCAGACGCTGCCGCTGGCGCAACGCCTGTATCTGACGGAAGTCGATGCCGCACTCGAAGGCGATACGCATTTCCCGCCGCTCGACCCGGCACAGTGGCAAGAGCTTGCGGCTGAAACGCATGAAGCCGACGACCGTCACGCTCATGCGTATCGCTTCCGTACGCTGGAGCGGCGAGCATAAGATTGCGGCATCCGATCGCTGCTATGCTGCGATCGACACAAGCCACCATCACTGCGGGAGACAGCCATGGCCGACCTCAAGGCTCAGTTCGAACAGGCGCAGAAGG
Source organism: Sinimarinibacterium sp. (assembly GCA_041659605.1). Taxonomy (GTDB): domain Bacteria; phylum Pseudomonadota; class Gammaproteobacteria; order Nevskiales; family Nevskiaceae; genus Solimonas. The sequence continues at coordinate 164,744 of JBAZXW010000004.1, forward strand.
ACGTGAAGACCCTGACCAAGCGCCCCGACAACAACGACATGCTGTTGCTGTACTCGACGTACAAGCAGTCTGCGGAGGGCGACGTGAAGGGCTCGCGCCCCGGCATGCTGGACATGGTCGGACGCGCCAAGTACGACGCCTGGGCCAAGCTCAAGGGGGCCAAGCCCGATGCGGCCATGAAACAGTACGTCGACAAGGTCGCCGCACTGATGAAGACGCACAAGTAGCGTCGCCGCCCTATGCACTCGAATCGGATGGGTCGTACCACGGCCGCGATGTTGCTGGCCGCATGCTGTTCGGCGCCGGCATTTGCCGGAAGTGATGCCGCCATCGCCAGTGCGCTGACCGCGCTCAAGGGCAAGCGTGCCACCGTGAAGCTGCAGTCGGGTCAGGAACTGACAGGGATCGTCGCGTCCGTCGAAGACGACACCGTCAAGCTGACCGAACTCACGGGCATGGAATTCTTCGATGCCGTGGTCCGTACCGACAGCATCGACGCCGTGGTGATGCGCCGGACCACGCAATAGCGCGGGCCCCTGCGGTCGGGCGCCTTCAGCTCTTGACCTGAGCCCAGTAGCGCGCGAACTGGCGTGCGACGCGACCGCTGCGCGAGGCGCGTTCCAGCGCCCATCGCAGTGCGAGCTTCCGGGTTTCTTCGTCCCAGCGTTCGTCGCCCAGGGCGCGCAGGTGCAGGCGCACCAGCTCCACGTACTGCTCCTGGTCGAAGGACTGGAACGACAGCCACAGGCCGAAGCGCTCCGACAGCGAAATCTTCTCCTCGGTCGATTCGCCGGGATGCAGTTCGCCGTCGATCCAGTGGTACTCCTCGTTGTCGCGGCGCATCTCCGGAATCAGATGGCGCCGGTTGGAGGTCGCGTAGATCAGCACGTTGTCCGGCGCCTCTTCGACACCGCCGTCGAGTGCCGTTTTCAGCGAAGTGAGCGCCGGGTCGTTGGCCGCGACCGAGAAATCGTCGACGTAGAGCAAGAAGCGCTCGCGCTTCGATCGCAGCGGCGCAACGATGTCCGGCAGCTCGATGAGATCGTGTGGATGCACTTCGACGAGCCGCAGCCCGCGCGCACCGAACACGCTGAGCATCGCCTTGACCAGCGACGACTTGCCGGTGCCGCGTGCGCCGGTCAGCAGCGCGTGATTGGCGGGCTGGCCGTCGACGAAGCGCTGCGTGTTCTGCAGCAGCGCCGCTTTCTGACGCTCGATGCCGATCAGGCTGTCGAGCGCGACCGCCTGCGGATACAGAACGGGCTGCAGATCGCCGCGACGCCAGCGATACGCGAACACGGTGCCGTCGGAAGTCGTCATCGGCGTCGCCGGCTCAGGCAAGCTTCTTGTGCCGCGAGCGACGGTTGGCGCCGGGCTCCGAGCCGGTGCGCTTGCGGAAGTCGTCCTCGTATTCGCGGTAGTTGCCCTCGTGCCAGACCACCTCGCCGGAGTCCTCGAAGGCGAGAATATGCGTGGCGATGCGGTCGAGGAACCAGCGGTCGTGCGAGATCACCATCACGCAGCCGGCGAAGTCGAGCAGCGCGTCTTCGAGCGCGCGCAGCGTCTCGACGTCGAGGTCGTTGGTCGGCTCGTCTAGCAGAAGCACGTTGCCGCCGGACATCAGCAGCTTCGCCAAGTGCACGCGGTTGCGTTCGCCGCCGGACAGATCCTTGATGCGCTTGCCCTGGGATTCGCCCTTGAAGTTGAAGCGGCCGATGTAGGCGCGGCTCGGCATTTCGTAGCTGCCGGCACGGATGATGTCCTGGCCGCCGGAGATTTCCTGGAACACGGTCTTGTCGCCGTCGAGCGCGTCGCGCGATTGGTCGACGTAGGCGAACTTCACCGTCTCGCCGATCTTGATCGTGCCGCCGTCCGGCTGCTCCTGCCCGGTGAGCATGCGGAACAGCGTGGTCTTGCCCATGCCGTTGGCGCCGATGATGCCGACGATCGCGCCACGCGGCACCTTGAAGCTCACGCCCTGATACAGCACGCGATCGCCGTATTGCTTCTTCACGCCGTCGGCCTCGACGACCATGTCGCCGAGACGCGGGCCGGGCGGGATGTACAGTTCGTGGGTCTCCGCACGCTTCTGGAATTCCGCAGAGGCCAGCTCCTCGAAGGCCTTCACGCGTGCCTTCGACTTGGCCTGGCGGCCCTTGGGGTTCTTGCGCACCCACTCCAGCTCCTCCTTCATCGCCTTGGTGTGCGCGTCCTCGGTCTTCTGCTCCTGTTCGAGGCGCTTCTCCTTCTGTTCCAGCCAGGTGGAGTAATTGCCCTGCCAGGGAATGCCGTGGCCGCGATCGAGTTCGAGAATCCAGCCGGCGACGTTGTCGAGAAAGTAGCGGTCATGCGTGACCGCGATGATTGTGCCGGGGAAGTCCTTGAGGAACTTCTCCAGCCAGGCGACCGATTCAGCGTCGAGGTGGTTGGTGGGCTCGTCGAGCAGGATCATGTCCGGCTTGGACAGCAGCAGGCGGCACAGTGCGACGCGGCGGCGCTCGCCACCGGAGAGCCGGGTGACGTCGGCGTCCCACTCCGGTAGGTTCAGGGCCTCGGCGGCCTTGTCCATGATGACGGCGAGGTTATGGCCGTCGGTGGCGGCGAGGATGCCTTCCAGCTCCTGCTGGCGCGCCGACAGCTTGTCGAAATCGGCATCCGGTTCGGCGTAGGCCGCGTAGACCTTCTCCAGCTCGGCCTGGGCGTTGGTGATGTCGGACAGCGCTTCCTCGACGTTCTGGCGGACGGTTTTCTTCGGATCGAGCTGGGGTTCCTGCGGCAGGAAGCCGACCTTGAGGCCCGGCATCGGCCGCGCTTCGCCCGTGTAGTCCTTGTCGACGCCGGCCATGATCCGCAGCAACGTCGACTTGCCGGCGCCGTTGTAGCCGAGCACGCCGATCTTGGCGCCGGGGAAGAACGACAGCGAGATGTCCCGCAGGATCTCCTTCTTCGGCGGCACGGTCTTGCCGACGCGGTTCATGGTGTAAACGTACTGGGAGGACATGGGACGACGAGGCTCTGGTGATACGGGGCGGGAAAAGCCCGCAATTCTACCGGATCGGGTGACGGCGGGAGCCTTGGGGAGCCTCCCCCATGCGGGGTCCGATCGCAGGCCGCATAATCCTGATCATGTTGGGATTTCCTCCTCGTCTTGCGGGTCGCCTCGGTGCCGCTGCGCTGGCAACGCTGGCAACGCTTGATGCCGCCCGCGCGGAGGTCTATCGCTGCGAGCAGAACGGGGCCATCCGCTACACCGACCGGCCCTGCACAACCGGCGCACAGGCGGTCGATTTGCCCGATCCGATCGTGCTGCCTGCGGGCCCCAAGGAAGACTTTCTCGACGAGTCGCGCAAGCGCGACCAGGCCAAGCGCGAGGCGCGCGACAGGACCGACGCGGAATGGCTCGAAGAGCACGAGGAGCAGAAGGAGGACGAGGAGCGCCTGCGTTCCGCCCGCAATGCCGGAAACGTCGTCGAGGGCATGAAGCCGGACGACGTACGGCGCCTCCACGGCGAGCCCGCGGTGGTGTCGCACAGCCGCAGCAAGAATGGCGATCGCGAAACCTGGAGTTACGTGCTCGGAGATGGCCGGCGTCTGCACGTGACCTTCGTCGACGGCGAGGTCAGCGCGGTTCGAACCCGCAAGGAAAAGAAATAGATGACGCAGCTGGCGGTGGCTCTCGACGACGTGCGTCGTGCGAGCAAGATTATCGAAGGTCAGGTGGTGCGAACGCCGTGCACGCGCTCGCGCGTGCTGTCGAAGATCACCGGCGCCGAGGTCTGGCTCAAGTTCGAGAACTTCCAGTTCACTGCTTCGTTCAAGGAGCGTGGCGCGCTCAACAAGCTCGCGAACCTGAGCGAGGCGGAGCGTGCCGCCGGCGTCGCCGCGATGTCCGCCGGCAACCACGCGCAGGGCGTGGCGTATCACGCAACCCGACTGGGGATCAAAAGCGTGATCGTGATGCCGACGAACACGCCGTTCACCAAGGTACGCAACACGCGCGAGCTGGGCGGCGAGGTGATCCTGCACGGTGAAACGCTTGCGGATTCGCAGGTGTTCCTGGAGTCCGAACTGATCCGCAAGCGCGGCATGACCCTGGTGCATCCCTACGACGATCCCTATGTGATCGCCGGACAGGGCACGGTCGCGCTGGAGATGCTCGAACAGGCGCCGGGGCTGGACACCCTGGTGATTCCGATCGGCGGCGGCGGACTGATTTCGGGAATGGCGGTCGCGGCGCATGCGCTGCGGCCGGACCTGCGCGTCGTCGGCGTCGAGTCGGCCGGCTATCCGTCGGCCTTCGCCGCGCTGCAGAACGATCCGGCGATGGTCAAGGGCGGCCAGACCATTGCCGAGGGCATCGCGGTCAGGAACATCGGCCGGCTGACGCTGGATGTCATCCGCGAACATGTCGCCGAGCTGATGCGTGTCGAGGAACCGGCGATCGAGCGCGCGATCGGACTGATCGCCAGCATCGAAAAGGTCATCGTCGAAGGCGCCGGCGCAGTCGGCCTGGCGGCGCTGTTGACCGATCCGGCGAGGTTTGCCGGGCGCACGGTCGGCCTGGTGCTGTCGGGCGGCAACATCGACACGCGCCTGCTCGCCTCGGTGCTGCTGCGGCAGCTGGTGCACGAGCAGCGCCTGATCTCGCTGTCGATCGACATCGAGGATCAGCCTGGCTTTCTCGCGCGCGTCGCCGGCCGCATCGGCGAGTCGGGCGGCAACATCGTCCAGGTCCATCACGAGCGCCTGCATCGGGGGCATGCGAAGAGCGCGACGCTGGAAGTGCTGGTCGAGGCGCAGGACGAGGCGCATGCCCGCCAGATCTTCGACGACCTGCAGACCCACGGATTCTCCGTGCGCCGTGGCACCGGCGGCATGGAGTTTGAGTAGCGGCGGAGGATTCTGGCCGGCATGGCAAGCAAGCAAAATCTGTTCGAGGCGGCGACCGCTCAGGCCAGGGTCATCAAGCAGGGTGACCTGGTGCAGATCGTCATCGACGGCGGTGGTGCGCTGGTGACGACGCTCGAGGAGGTCTCGCAGGCGCGCAAGTGGGCCGAGCGCAAGGCGGCGTCCGGCAACCGCGTCACCGATCGCGGTCGCTTCTTCGAACAAATCGCCACCCTGATCTCGCGTCCCGGTACGCAGGCGGCGACGCGCGGCAACATCAAGGCGGTGGAGGGGCTCGCGCGCAAGATGAAGGCCGGCGGCTACGACATCGGTGAATGGGCGTTGCCGCCGGAACTGCGCTTCATGCAGACCGGTGAAGAAGATCCGCGCGAGATCAAGAAGAAGTCGGAGTTGAAGGACGCGCCGGGCGACACTGGCAAACCGGACAACGCGTAGGTCGGCAATCCTTTGCCGACGTTCGTGTATCCGGCGGGGGTGTCGGCGGCAAGGGATTGCTGCCCTACAGCGGAATCCAGCGCAGCGGCTCCAGTCCTCCCATCGGCCGAGCCCAGATCTCCGCCGCAGCCTGCGTGATCAGCCAGTCGCGGAAGGCGATGACTTCCGGCGAGGCTTGCAGCGCGTGCACGACGAAGTAGGACGCGCTCATCGTCAGGCTCAGCGGGAATGGCATCGTCAGGCGGCCGCGGCCCAGCTCGCGGGCGGCGAGCACGGGCACGCCGAGGACGACGCCCATGCGGTCGGCCGCGGCCTCGATTGCGAGCGAGATCTGGTTGAACACTGGCCCGCTGTGCACGTCGACGTGCTCGACGCCGGCGGCCTTGAACCAGTCACGCCAGCCGGGCCAGCCGATGTCCATCTGAGCGACGTCGTTGCGCACGTGCAGCAGGGTGTGGTGGCGCAGGTCCGACGGCTCGCGCAGCGGGTGGCGGCTGTCGATCAGGGCCGGGTTGCACATCGGCGTCGAGTGCAACGCGAAGAGCTTGTGCACCGAGTAGCCGGGATAGTGGCCGTCGCCGAAGCGGATGGCGACGTCGCAGCCCTGGAACAGGTCGTCGGGCTGGTCGGAGGCGCGCAGCACGGCGTCGGACATGGTCGAACGCGTCGCCAGCTGCAGCTCCAGGTTCGGGAAGCGCGCGCGAAAGTCGGCGAGCCGCGGCAGCAGCCAGTTGGAGCCGAAGGCCTGCGGCGTGCCGATCACCAGTCGGCTGCGGCTCTCGGTCTTGCGGCTCTCGACCTGCGCGACCGCCTCCTCCAGCTCGCGGAACGCCTTGCTCAGCCGCGGCAGCAGTTCCGCGCCGGCCGGGGTCAACTCCAGGCGGCGCGGCAGGCGCCGGAACAGCTCGACACCGAGACGTTCCTCCAGCTGCTTGACCTGCTGGCTGACCGCGGCCGGCGTGACGAACAGTTCCTGGGCGGACTTTTGAACGCTCTGGTGGCGCGCGGCGGCCTCGAAGGCGCGCAAGGCGTTGAGCGGAGGCAGGCGCATCGTGACTTTAGATTCTCTTAACGACCGCCACGGAAAAACTCGGTTGTTGGCTCGCAGGCCGCGCCGGACAATGACCACATTGTCGCTGCGGCAGGTTTCAGGAGTCGAGCACTCCCGTCGCGCGACCGCCAGTCTCCTCCAGATCCCCCACAGGGATCTAGCACCTTGCCGCCCTCCCCCCAGGGCGGTATTTTTTTATTGTTTTGCCCGTCCTGGGCAAGCCGCGGCCGTCCATGGCCGCGACTTTCAAAACAAGCAGAGGCCCCTATCTCCCGACTATGGAGCGGGCGATGACTTCTTTCATGATCTCGCTGGTGCCGCCGTAGATGCGCTGGATGCGGGCATCGGCCCAGTAGCGCGAAATCGCGTATTCGGTCATGTAGCCGTAGCCGCCGAACAGTTGCAGGCAGGCGTCGGTGACGCGGCCTTTCATCTCGGTGGTCGCCAGCTTGATCATTGCCGCGGTCGGTACGTCCATCTTGCCGTCCGCGGGGAAACCTCAGGGACAGACCACGATAAACCCTTCAGCAACCCGGCGGGAGTGTCAGGGATGGGGTCCAGCTGCCGCTGTCATAGAAGCAGAGAAACTCCTCCTCCTCCACTTCGCCAGTAAAGCCTCCGGCAGGCTGTAGCGCGATGACCGACGACGCATTGGTGAACGACGCGCCATCCCAGTCGATCCATAGCGCTACCGGGAAACTGGAGGGTGTGCGCCTGACGATCATGCCCTGGCCGCCGACTGGATCATGGATCGCAAACCAGCTCATCACGGCGTTATCCCCGGCCCAATCGGTCACGATGCAGCCGAACGGGCAGGCGCTGCCGCCAACCGATTTCGTCAGCAATATGCTGCCGTCGGCGTTGGGGTGCAGCACCTGGCTGTAAGTACTGACGGGATAGAGCCGCGGGACGAAGGGCCGGAAGTTGCGGTCCAGTGCAGTGTCGAACGCAAAGCTGCGCGTGACTTTCATTCTGTTGACGGGACTGCCGCCTTGCCAGAATTTGTACGTCGTGCTGACGGAAACTTCTGCGCTGACGGGCGGGCAATCCGTCGAGCGGGACGTGATGACGATCTTGTTGTCCGGTCCTCGTTCTCGGATTCCGGTCGTCCCTGCTCCAATCAGCACCTTCCCGGATGGTGGATCAGGCGGCGCCCAGCTGTTACCGAAATACTCGAGATCACCGCCATGGCAAGGCGGAGTGCCGGTACTGCCTGCGTTGGTCAGATTCGGCTCACTGCCTGTGAGGCCGGACGGGTTCCACTGTATGAGGTCGATCCGTTCGGGATCATCGACATTCCATACAACGCGCAGGTTGACGTTCGATACGGCAATCAACTGCGAATCGACGAACGTGTATGCAAGCCGAGGCTCGGATGAATTCGGACCCGCGACCGTTGATTGGATGGCCAGCCCGGCGATGACCGCAGCCGTTACCCCAGGGACTTTCAACATGGAACACCTCCTGTGTCCGTCCGCGGCACGATCCTTGTGCAGCCGTTAGAACCTAGCACGACATCATCGAGTCATCTGCTACGCAGCGCACATATGCCGAATTGAACTAACTGTCCCGACTCGTGCGTAGATTCAGAACATGGTGCGAGCAGCGTTATGCCGTGGGCATGGTGCTTCGGACCGGTCCTTGCGCCAGACCGCTTGTTGGTGTGTGAGCCAACGACCGGCCGGCTGCGGCTCTTGGCCCTGCGGATCTCGACCGGCTCGACCGCCTCCGCGGCACCGTGTCGTTGCTGCATCCTGCGCAAGCCGGGGCCGTTCGGCGGGACGAGAGTTCACCGGATTCTCGTCTGATCCGCCTCACTGGCCCCGACTGTCAGAATAACAGGCGGCTAGCGGCCGACCATCGAGCGGGCGATGACTTCTTTCATGATCTCGCTGGTGCCGCCGTAGATGCGCTGGATGCGGGCATCGGCCCAGTAGCGCGAAATTGCGTATTCGGTCATGTAGCCGTAGCCGCCGAACAGCTGCAGGCAGGCGTCGGTGACGCGGCCTTCCATCTCGGTGGTCGCCAGCTTGATCATTGCCGCGGTCGGCACATCCATCTTGCCTTCGGCGTACTGCTGCGTGCACTTCTCGACGAAGGCGCGGTGCACCTCAATGTCGGTCTTGCACGTCGCCAGGACGAAGCGCGTGTTCTGGAAGCTGGCGATGGTCTGGCCAAAGGCCTTGCGCTGGGTGACGTAGTCGAGCGTTTTCTCGAGCGCGCCCTGCGCATGCGCGACCGCCGAGACGGCGAGCACGAGGCGTTCGCGCGGCAGCTCGTCGATCAGGTGGCCGAAGCCGCCGCCCATGCGACCCAGCACTTCATTCTTCGAGACGCGCAGGTTGTCGAAGAACAGCTCCGAAGTGTCCGCCGAGTGCAGGCCGGCCTTGTCGAGGTTGCGGCCGCGCTTGAAGCCCGGCAGCGAGGTGTCGACCGTGAACAGGGTCGTGCCCTTGGCGCCGGCCTTGGGGTCGGTCTTGGTCGCGAGCACGACGACGCCGGCGTGCTGGCCGTTGGTGATGAAGGTCTTGGAGCCGTTGATGATGTAGTCGTCGCCATCGACCGCCGCCGAGGTCTTGATGCCCTGCAAGTCGGAGCCGGCGCCCGGTTCGGTCATGCCGATCGCGCCGATGCACTCGCCGCTGGCCATCTTCGGCAGGTACTTGCGTTTCTGCTCCTCGGTGCCCAGGTGCAGGATGTAGGGCGCGGCGATGTCCGAGTGCACGGTCAGGTTCGAGGCCAGCGCGAGGAAGCCCATGCGCGCGGCCTCCTCGACGACGACGCAGGAGAACGCGAACGGTGCGCCGATGCCGCCGTACTCCTCGGGCAGGTCGACGCACAGGAGACCCGCTTCACCCATCTTCAGGTACAGGTCCTTGGGCAAGATGCCGTCGCGCTCCCACTTCTCGTAATGCGGCTCGACGGTGTCGGCGAGAAAGCGGACGACGGTGTCGCGGAACAGCGCAAGTTCTTCGGCGTGTGTGCTCATCGGGGTTCTTCGGCAATAACAGGATCAGTCGCGATAACGGCGCACGAGATCGCCATAGGCGTCGATACGGCGGTCGCGCAGGAAAGGCCACCAGCGACGCACGTTCTCGCTGCGCGCGCGATCGATGTCGACGACCAGGACCTGCGGCTCTTCGTTGGCGGCCGCGAGGATTTCGCCCTGCGGACCGCTGACGAAGCTGTGCCCCCAGAACTGCGAGCCGGGCCACTGGCCGGTCGGGTCGGATTCGAAACCGACGCGGTTGGCGACCAGCACCGGCAAACCGTTGGCGATCGCGTGCGCGCGCTGGATCGTGACCCAGGCGTCGCGCTGGCGTGCCTGCTCCTCGGGCGTATCCTGCGGATTCCAGCCGATCGCGGTCGGATACAGCAGCAGATCGGCACCGGCCAGCGCCATCAGGCGCGCCGCTTCCGGGTACCACTGGTCCCAGCACACCAGCACGCCGAGGCGGCCGACGCTGGTGTCGATCGGCGTGAAGCCGCCGCTGCCGGCACTGTTCAGTGCATCTCCAGGCGTGCCCGCGACGCCGCTCGCGGCGTCGCCAGGCGTGAAGTAGAACTTCTCGTAGTAGCCCGGATCGTCCGGGATGTGCATCTTGCGGTAGATGCCGGCGAGGCTGCCGTCGCGTTCGAGCACCACCGCGGTGTTGTGGTAGAGCCCGGGTGCGCGGCGCTCGAACAGCGAGCCGACAATGACGATCTTCAGACGCTTGGCCAGCTTGGAGAGCCACTGCGTCGACGGGCCGGGAATCGGTTCGGCGAGATCGAACAGCGCGGTGTTCTCATGCTGGCAGAAGTACAGCGAGGTATGCAGCTCCTGCAGCAGCACCAGCTGCGCGCCGCCGGCCGCTGCAGCCGCGATGCCGTGTTCGCTCATCTGCAGGTTGGTGTTGCGGTCGGCGGTGCAGGGGTGCTGCACGACGCCGACGCGGAGAGTGCTGTTCATCGGGGGGCGCTCGGATACTGCATGGTCACGCAATGCAGGCTGCCATACTGCTGAATGAGGGCGCGGCAATCAATGCCGATGACCTCGCGTCCGGGAAAGCACGGGCGCAGGCGTTCGAGCGCGATCGCGTCGTTCGGATCCGCGTAGGTGGGTATCAGCACCGCGCCGTTCATGATCAGGAAGTTCGGATAGCCGGCCGGCAGGCGCCTGCCATCCGCGGCATGGATCGGCGCCGGCAGCGGCAGGGGCACCAGCTTGTAGGGGCGACCATCGAGCGTACGCAGCGCCTGCAACTCCCCTTCCATCGCCTTGAGATCGGCGTAATGCGCTTCCGTGACGTCGTCGCAGGCCTGGTAGGCGATCGTGCGCGCGTCGCAGAAGCGCGCAATGGTGTCGATGTGGCCGTCGGTGTCGTCGCCGATCAGGTCGCCGTGGCGCAGCCACAGCACGCGCCGCACGCCGAACCAGGTTTTCAGTTTTTCTTCGATCTGCAACTGGCTGAACTGTGGATTGCGCGTCGGCGCGAGCAGACAGCGTTCGGTGGTCAGCAGCGTACCGATGCCGTCGGATTCGATGCCGCCGCCCTCGAGGACGAAGTCCAGGGTTTCGACCGGCGCGGCCAGCACGCCGTCGGCCGCGAGCGCACGCGTGATGCGGTCGTCGAGGCGCGCGTCGAACTTGTTGCCCCAGCCGTTGAAGGTGAAATCGAGATGGACCGGGCGACCATCACGGAACACGGTGATCGGACCATGGTCGCGCGCCCAGACGTCGTTCGCCGGCGCGGCATGCAGGCGCAGGCGGTCGGCGCGAGCGCCGGCGACCAGCAGGCGGCGCCTGAGTGCGTCGACATCGTCGCCGCTGACGATCAGCAGGTTCTCGAAGCGCGTGATCGCGACCGCAAGTGCGGTGAAGGTCTGCTCGACGGCCGTGAAGACATCGGCGAAATCGCCTTCGGGGCGCGGCCAGGTCAGCTGGACCATGGCTTGCGGAGCCCACTCCGCGGGTAACACAAGGTTCATCTGCCATCCTCAAACGAAATGGGGCGCTTGCGCGCCCCACCTATCGGGAGGGCGATTCTAGGGTTCGGACTTCAACTCGTCCACGTTGTGCAAGGGCGCAGGCGCGTCCTTGACGACGACGTCGATGACGATGTTGTTCTCGAAGAACACCGAATAGCCCGCGTAGTCCCAGCGTGTGATCGGCGGCTGGCGCGGACTGCCGCCACCGGCCGGCTCATGGCGGGTGAGGGGCTCTCCGTACGCGTGCAGAACGTTGGCCTGGCTCAAGCCGCGCTGCGGCAAATGAGCGGTGCTTGCCGCTTCGGGCTCGGGCATGTCCAGCACGTCCGCATGGGCCACTGGAATCAGCGCGAGGCCAACGGCTGCAGCCAAGAGAAAAGTCTTGTGCATGAGAGGACTTGGGTGGCAAACCTTGAGCGGACTATAACACCGTGACGGAGTCCGCAAATACCATCGCCGGGGCGCTTGATTACCCGGCGCGCTCGGCTAACATCGGCCCCTATTCCAATTTCAATTGACCGGGGTTTCCATGTTGCGCTCACAGCGGCTTTTTGCAGCAGTGGTTTTATTGAGTCTGTTTGCGCTTCCCGCGCAGGCGCGCAAGCCGGCGCAGCCGGCGCCGGCGGGCGACAACTGGATCAGCTTCGGTGGCGGCTACTACAACGGGCAGGATTATGAAGCGCCGCCCGGGGAGCAGAAGGACGAGGCCGAACGCGTGGACGGCTACGAAGGCATGCTGGCATTCAATGCGGCCGGTCCGGTGCTGTTGCGGCTGCGGGCGTCGTGGCTGCTCAATTTCACGAGCAATACGGCCGAGGAAGTCGGCGCGCTGGTCGGGCTGCCCCTGGGGCCCGATCGCCGGGTCTATCTGGCCGCAGGTGTGGCGCGCCTGACGGACGTCTCGAACGAAGGGCAGTCCCCGACGGTCGGCGTCCCCATCGAACTGCTGTTCTACCCGACGCGGGGTTTTGAAGTCAGCGTGCACGGCAATCTGAATCCGGACAGCGACTACATCGGCTTCACGCTCGGCGGCGTGTTCGGCAAGCAGCGCGCGCAGTAGCTGGCGGTCGAGACGTCCGGCCCGAGCGTGCCTGGCTATGGTCTAATGCGCGCGCATGCACAACCCCTATGAGCTCTACGCCGGGCTGCGCTATACGCGCGCCAAGCGGCGCAATCACTTCATCTCCTTCATCTCCGCGGCCTCGATGGCGGGCATCGCCATCGGCGTGATGGCGCTGATCACCGTGCTGTCGGTGATGAACGGATTCGAACGAGAACTGCGCACGCGCATTCTGGGCATGGCCTCGCACGCGACGATTTCCGCCTATCGCGGCGGCCTGGAGAACTGGCCGGACGTGGCGCGACAGGCGCAGGCGAATCCCGAAATCATCGGGCTTGCCCCCTATATCGAGGGCGAGGGCATGGTGAAGGTCGGCGGCGAGTTGTCAGGCACGCTGCTGCGCGGCATCCTGCCGGCCCAGGAACAAGGGGTCTCGGACATTGGCGCGCACATCACCGCCGGCGCGCTCGATACGCTGGAACCCGGCGCGTTCAACATCGTGCTCGGCTACGAGCTCGCTTCGGCGTTGGGCGCGACGGTCGGCGACAAGGTCGACCTGATGATTCCCCAGGCCAGCGTCACGCCGGCCGGCGTGCTGCCGCGCTTCCGGCGCTTCACCGTGTCCGGCATCTTCCGCATCGGCATGTACGAGTTCGATCGCGGCCTGGTGCTGGTGCACCTGGCCGACGCGCAGGCCCTGCTGCGCATGGGCGAGTCGGTGACCGGCGTGCGCCTGAAGCTGCGCGACCTGTTCGACGCGCCGCGCGTGTCGCGCGAGCTGGCCGGCGATCTTCCGGGGATGTACTACGTCAACGACTGGACGCGCAGCCACGCCAATTTCTTCCGCGCGGTGCGCACGGAAAAGATGGTGATGTTCATCATCCTGTCGCTGATCGTCGGCGTCGCCGCGTTCAACATCGTTTCAACGCTGGTGATGGTCGTGCAGGACAAGCAGGCCGACATTGCGATCCTGCGTACGCTCGGCGCAACGCCGCGCTCGATCATGGCGATCTTCATGGTGCAGGGTTCGATCATCGGCTTCGTCGGCACGCTGCTGGGCGTCGCCGGCGGCATCGCGCTGGCGCTCAACGTCGAAAGCTTGGTGCCCTTGCTCGAACGCCTCACCGGCCAGCAATTCCTGTCGCCGGATGTGTACTACATCAGTGATCTGCCGTCCGAGCTGAAGACGACCGATGTGGTTCGCATCGCCGCGCTGTCGCTCGCGCTGGGCCTGCTGTCGACGCTGTACCCGGCCTGGCGCGCATCGCGCGTGCAGCCGGCGGAGGCGCTGCGGTATGAGTGAGTCGGTCATGGACGGCCTGATCCTCCGCGCGACCGGTCTGGGCAAGACCTTCGACGACGGTCGCCTGCGCCTCGAAGTGCTGCGCGATGTCAATCTCGAAGTGCGGCGCGGCGAGCGTGTGGCGATCGTCGGCGCCAGCGGTACCGGCAAGTCGACGCTGCTGCATTGCCTCGGCGGCCTGGATGCGCCGACCGCGGGCGAGGTCTGGGTGGGCGGCGAGCGCATGTCGAGCCTGACCGATGCCGCGCGCAGCCGTTTGCGCAATCGCGCGCTCGGATTCGTCTACCAGTTCCACCACCTGCTGCCCGAATTCAGCGCGCTGGAAAACGTCGCGCTGCCGCTGCAGATCCGGCGCGTGACAGAGCGCGAGGCATATGCGCAGGCCCGCAGCCTGCTGGAGCGCGTCGGCCTGGGTGAGCGCCTGCAGCACAAGCCGGGCGAGCTGTCCGGTGGCGAGCGGCAGCGCGCGGCAGTGGCGCGCGCGCTGGTCACCCGGCCGGCCTGCGTGCTGGCCGACGAGCCGACCGGTAACCTCGATCGCGGCACCGCCGAGCGGGTGTTCGAGCTGATGCTGGAACTCAATCGCGAGCTGGGGACGAGTCTCGTCGTGGTGACGCATGACCTGACGCTGGCCCGGCGTATGGACCGGGTCGTGACGCTGGACGCGGGGCAGCTGAAAGCAGAACAAGGATAGGAGCGCGGCGGTCCTCGCGGCCGCCAGCGGGAGGGATGCGATGTGGACGCGGTGCCGGATCGTGTCGTAAGCGCCCCGCGCGCGGCTGCCGATCTGCGGTGGCTCGTGCTGGCGTTCAGCGCCGGCGTTCTGTCGGTGCTGGCACTGCCGGCGTTGCCCGCGCCGGCGGTTTGCGCTGCGCTGGCCGTGACCGTGCTGATGCCGTGGCGAGGGCGGGTGCTGTGGGCGGGCGCGGTGCTCGGCGTGCTGCTGGCGACCTGGCAGGGGCAGCGTTATCTGGATCAGCGCTGGCCGGCGGCGCGGCACGGCGAGACGCTCTGGGTCGAGGGCATCGTCGCGTCGCTGCCGGAGCGGCAGCCGGGTGCCGAGGCGGGGATCGCCGACTGGCGGTTCCGCTTTGAAACTGCGCGCTCGGACCTGCCGCGGGCGATCCGCGTGTCGTGGTACCGGACCGAGGTGCGGCCGGAGGCGGGGCAATGCTGGCAGCTGCAACTGCGCCTGCGCACGCCGCACGGTTCGCTCAATCCTGGCGGCTTCGACTACGAGGGCTGGCTGCTGCGCGAAGGCATCGGTGCGCTGGCCAGCGTGTGGGATGCCCGGCGCTGCGAAGCCGCCGGCGCAGCGCCGGTTCAGCGGCTGCGCCAGTCCGTCGTCGATCGGGTGCGCCCCGTGCTCGGCGAGACGCGTGCGGCGGCCCTGATCGCTGCGCTGACCGTGGGCGACACCTCGGGCCTGAGCGACGCCGACTGGGATCTGTTCCGCGTCACCGGCACCAGTCATCTGGTCGCGATCTCCGGCTTCAATCTCGGCATCGTCGCCGGTCTGGCCTTTTTCATGCTGCGCTGGACCTGGACGCTGTGGCCGTCGCTGTGCCTGCGCGTGCCGGCGCAGCGCATCGGGCTGTTCGGCTCGGGCGTCGTTGCCGTCGGTTACGCGCTGCTGGCGGGCTTCGAGCCGCCGGTGACGCGCGCGCTGATCATGCTGCTGGTGCTGATTGCGGCCGCCACGCTGAACCGCCTGCAAGAGCCGTCGCGGGCGCTGGCCTATGCATGGGGCTTGATCCTGCTGCTGGATCCGTTCGCCGTGCTCAGCCCGGGCCTGTGGCTGTCGTTCGGCGCCGTCGCCGCCATTCTCTATGTCAGCCAGGGGCGTCTGCGTCGCACTTCGGCGTGGCGGCTCGCCTTGCGCGTTCAGCTGTTCCTGAGTGTCGCGCTGGTGCCGCTGACGCTGTATTTCTTCGACGGGCTGGCGTGGCTGTCGCTGCCGATCAACCTGATTGCTGTGCCGGTTTTCAGCGTGTTGACGCCCTGGCTGCTGATCTCGGTCCTGACGGCAGCGATGCATCCGCTCTTCGGCGAGTGGTGCCTGCGTGCGAGCGCAAGCCTCCTCGATGGCGTGATGTCGGGTCTGCAGCTCGCGGCCGGCGGCGCACCCTGGGCCTGGATTCCGGCCAGTCCTGCGGCGCCGGTGCTGATGCTCGGCGCGATCGGCGCGGTACTCGCCTTCCTGCCGCGCGGCGTGCCGCTGCGCGGGCTGGCCATACCCTGCCTGGCGGTCCTGCTGGTCCCGCGATCCGATGGCGGACCCGCACTGGAGCTGACCGCACTCGACGTCGGCCAGGGGACCGCGGTGGTCGTGCGAACCCCGCGGCACGCACTGCTGTTCGATGCCGGCCCGGCATACGATGGCGGGTTCGATTCAGGCCGCTCGATCGTTGCGCCGTTCCTGCTGCAGGCAAACCTGCGCCGGGTGGATACCTTGCTGCTGTCTCATGCCGACAACGACCATGCCGGCGGCGTCGGCGCCATCCGCAAGCTGCTGCGGCTCGATCGGGAGATCGGCACCGACGCCGGTCAGCCCTGCGTGCCGGGGCAGGCCTGGGCCTGGGACGACATTCGTTTCGAGATTCTGCATCCGGACGACGGTGGCTGGTCGGACAACAATCGGTCCTGCGTATTGAAGATCCACGGGCCGTTCAGCGTCCTGCTGACCGGCGACATCGAACACGCGGCCGAACAGCGATTGCTGCGCGATCGGCGGTCCGCCTTGCGCGCGGACGTGTTGCTGACACCGCATCACGGCAGCGGGACGTCGTCGACCGCTGAGTTCATCGAGGCGGTGCAACCGGCGATCGCGATCCATTCCGCAGGCTGGCGCAGCCGCTACGGGCATCCGCGCGCGGACGTGGTCGGGCGTTATGCGGCGCTCGGGGCCGCGCAGTACACGACGGGCGTCAGCGGTGCCGTCCGGGTCGTCGCGGGTGCCGATGGCCGGCCACAGGTCGACACCTGGAGAGTCCGGGCAGCACGCTGGTGGAATGCGGCGGTGGAGCCGTGAGGCGCTGCCCGCAGGATGGGCTGAGCTTCGCGAAGCCCATCAATCGCTGCAAGGGCGATGATGGGCTACAGCTTCGTCGGATTCGGCGCGTCGCCGTAGATTTCCTTCGGATCGAAGGTCTTCTCGGCCTCACGGTAGATCAGCGCGCGTTCGGCAGGGCCGGCCCCGGTCGGCACCGAGCGGTAGAAACAGGAACGGAAGCCAACATGGCAGCTGGCGTCGCCGACGACATCGACCTGCAGCCAGACCGCGTCCTGGTCGTCGTCGATGCGCAGGTCGACGACCTTCTGCACCAGTCCGCTGGTGGCGCCCTTGTGCCAGAGCACCTGGCGCGAGCGCGACCAGTAATGCGCTTCGCCGGTCGCAATCGTGCGCTTGAGCGCTTCCGCGTTCATGTAGCCCAGCATCAGCACTTCGCCGGTCTTCGCCGCGGTCGTGACGCAGGGCATCAGGCCGTGTTCGTCGAACTTGGGGGCGAGCTCATGGCCTTCCTCAACCTGCTCGATGCTGACGCGGGAGGAGAAGCGGACGTCGGGCTGCGGATCGGTGGCCATTACTGCTGCGGCGGGGGTACGAAAAGGGGCGCTTTTATACCACAAGCGCCGCGGCGGCCGCCGACGGCGACGCTATTCGAGCTGGCGTGAGTCGCGGGTCCGCGCCGGCTGTTTGCGCTGGGGCTTTGAGGTTTCCTTTTCGGCTTCGGGCGCCGAGGGTTTGGCACTTTCCGTCTCGGTTCGCGGTTTGCGCGCCGGGACCGGCTTGGGCGTGTCGCGCTGCACGCTCGGGCCCGGGTCGCGCGGGATCTTGCGGTCGTCTGGAATCAGGCGCGGCGGCTTGGGGGCGTAGACCACCCCGGGCTTGTTGCCTGGACGATGTCCGGGACCACTTCCCGGGCGATCGCGCGGCGGCGGGTCAGCCGGCCGATCCCGTGGCGGCCAGTTGCGAATCCAGTCGCTACGGTCGTCATCGTCGTCGTGCCGGGGGTGATCATGACGCGGATACCCGTAGTAGGGGTAACCGTAATGCGGGTACCCGTAGTAGCCGCCGTACCAGTATCCGGACGAGTAGCCGTAGCCGGGTGCGCAGGGGCCGTAGTACGGATCGCAGCCCCAGGGTTCCTCGATGTAGTACCCCGTTGACGGTGCCGGCCCCGGTTCGTAGACCGGATAACTCACGCAAGCCGACGCGCCGCCCACCAGTGTCAGGGCGAACAGACCGCGGATCAGACCCTTGCAGGGACGCATGAATGGGACCATGGCTGAGAGCCTACGCCGAAAACAATGAACCGGCTCTTAACTGTCCGGGCCGGTCGACGCCATGGCCCCTTTCATGACCCCCTCGTAGGCGCGTACCTCGATGCGGCGGCCGGGCCGCGCGCCGGCGAACTGGCGCGCGAGGTGTTCGGCGATGCATTCGACCGTGCTGTCGGTGTCGAGCAGGTCGACATGGGTTTCCGGCAGGGCCAGCTGGTAATGCCCTTCGGCCGAGCGATAGGCGAAGCGGACGCGGCCGTTGCCGCGGGCGACGATGTCGGCGCGGGTGCCCAGGTAGATGTCGAGCCAGCGCTGCGCGACGTCCATCTCCAGCGTGGTGTCGCGCGCGCCGTCGACACGCACCTCGATCTTCGAACGATGGCCGTGGGCGATGCGCTGGCAGGCGCCGGCGTGCTTCTTGAGGCCGTGCACGTAGTGGTAGTAGGCGCCGTCGATGCGTTCGTGGCGCAGCGTCAAGCGCAGCTCGCCGACGTTGTCCGGCAACAGCGCGCGTACGCGCGGCGCCAGGTGTGCGGCGACGGCGGTGGCGTCGATTTCGCGGGCGTCGACCAGGCTGACCGCGCTACGCGGCGAGCGGTGCTCGATCGCGCCGATGTCGGCGCGGAACAACACGTGCAGCTCGTCGCCATCCTCGATCAGCTGGGTTTCGGCCGCCTGCGCCGGCACCAGCAGGCTGTGGTCGACGCTGCCGTCGATCGCCTGCTTGATGCGGCGCTTGACCTCGCCGAAATCGAGCACCATCGATTGCGCGTCGAGGCCGCCTTCGAGCTCGACGTCGACGATCCAGCTTTCGCCGACGAGGCCGCGCGCCGCGTCCAGGTAGGCGCAGTCGATCACGGTCAGATGTTCGACAAAGAGGGCGGTCATGGGCGGGGTGCGGAAGGGGCGACGGCGAATAGCCGCCCAAGCGGGAGAACGCCTAGTTTAAAATGTCCAGCTTCCGGGCGTCGCCTTTCGTCGCCGCCACCAAACGTCCGCCGCCCCAGAACAATGACCGTCGTCACCCGCTTCGCGCCCAGTCCCACCGGCTTCCTGCACATCGGCGGCGCGCGCACTGCGCTGTTCTCCTATCTTTACGCCAAGCGCCGCGGCGGAAAATTCCTGCTGCGCATCGAGGACACCGACCGCGAGCGCTCGACGCAGGAGGCGGTCGACGCGATCTTCGAGGGCATGGCCTGGCTGGGCCTGAAGTCCGACTTCGAGCCGATCTACCAGACCCAGCGCTTCGACCGCTACAAGGAGGTCATCGCGCAGATGCTCGCGGCCGGCACGGCGTATCACTGCTACTGCTCGAAAGACGAGCTGGAGCAGATGCGCAACGAGCAGATGGCGCGCAAGGAAAAGCCGCGCTACGACGGCCGCTGGCGCCCGCAGCCGGGCAAGCAGCTGCCGCCGGTACCGGCCGGCGTGCAGCCGGTCGTGCGCTTCCGCAATCCGAGCGAGGGCGAGGTCGTGATCGGCGACCTGATCAAGGGCGAGATCGTGTTCGACAGCGGCGAGCTCGACGACCTGATCATCGCGCGCGCCGACGGCACGCCGACCTACAACTTCTGCGTCGTCGTCGATGACCGGGACATGGGTATCACCCACGTGATCCGCGGCGACGACCACGTCAACAACACGCCGCGCCAGATCAACATTCTCAAGGCGCTGGGCGCGACGCCGCCGCAATACGCGCACGTGTCGATGATCCTCGGCGCCGACGGCACCAAGCTGTCGAAGCGCCACGGCGCGCTCGGCGTGATGGAGTACCGCGCGATGGGCTTCCTGCCCGAGGCGCTGCTCAACTACCTGGTGCGCCTGGGCTGGTCGCACGGCGACCAGGAACTGTTCACGCGCCAGGAGATGATCGAGAAGTTCGACTTCGACCATGTCTCGGCTTCGCCGGCGCGCTTCGACATGGAGAAGGCGTACTGGGTCAATCACCAGTATCTGAAGACGGCCGATTTGTCGGAAGTCGTGCCGGAATTCGACTGGCATCTGCGCCGCATGGGCATCGATCCGGCGCAGGGTCCGAAGCTGGAAGACGTGATCCTCGCGCAGCGCGAGCGTTGCCGCACGCTGCTGGAGATGGCCGAAAAGTCGCACTTCTTCTATGCCGACCTGAGCGGCTACAACGAGAAGGACGCCGCCAAGCACCTGACCACGGAGTCGGCCGGTGTGCTCGAAGCGCTCGCTGCGACGCTGGCGGCGCTGCCGGCGTGGACCACCGAGGCGCTGCACACCGCGGTCAACGGTTTCGCCGAAGGCCGGGCCTTGAGCCTGGGCAAGGTCGCGCAGCCGATCCGCGTCGCCGTCGCCGGCATGGCGGTGTCGCCGCCGATCGACCAGACGCTGGCGCTGCTGGGCAAGACGCGAACGCTCGCGCGGCTGACGGCCGCAGTCGAATACGTTCACAGCAAGCACTGAAATCCGATTCATTGTTCCCTCTCCCCGCTGGCGGGGAGAGGGTTAGGGTGAGGGGGAAGGCGCACCGCCCCTCACCCCAGCCCTCTCCCCACTGACGTGGGGCGAGGGGGAGAAACAAGAGACATGAGCATCGAAATCACCTTCCCGGACGGCAACAAGAAGTCGTTTGAACAACCCGTCACCGGCCTTGCGATCGCGCAGGGCATTTCGCCGGGCCTTGCGAAGAAGGCCGCGGTCATCCAGGTCAACGGCGAGCTGTGGGACCTGACGCGTCCGATCGACCGCGATGCGACGATCGGCATCGTCACCCGCGACAAGCCAGAGGCGCTCGAAGTCATCCGCCACGACGCCGCGCACGTGCTGGCGCAGGCGGTGCAGGAGCTGTTTCCCGGAACGCAGATCACCTTCGGTCCGGCGACCGAGGTCGGCTTCTATTACGACTTCGCACGCGACGAGTCGTTTACCGAAAACGATCTCGAAGCGATCGAGGCAAAGATGCGCGAGATCGTCAAGCGCGATCTGCCGATTACGCGCGAAGTCTGGGCGCACGACGCGGCGATCCGGCATTTCGAAGCGGCCGGCGAGAAATTCAAGGCCGAGTGGATCCGCGAAGGGATCAAGGCCGACGAGCCGTTGACGATCTACAAGCAGGGTCCGAACTGGCTCGACATGTGCCTCGGCCCGCACTTGCCGTCGACCGGCAAGCTCGGCACGGCGTTCAAGCTGATCCGCGTCGGCGGCGTCTACTGGCGCGGCGACGCCAACAACGCACAGCTGCAGCGCATCTACGGCGTCTGCTTCGCGACCGACGACGAACTGAAGGCCTATCTCAAGCAGGTCGAGGAGGCCGAGAAGCGCGATCACCGCAAGCTCGCCCGGCAGCTCGACCTGTTCCACCAGCAGGAGGAGGCGCCGGGCATGGTGTTCTGGCACCCCAAGGGCTGGGCGATCTGGCAGGCGGTCGAGCAGTACGTGCGCGGGGTCTATCGCAAGAGCGGCTACCAGGAAGTGCGCGGCCCGCAGATCATGGACGTGAGCCTGTGGAAGAAGTCCGGCCACTGGGACAACTACCACGAAAACATGTTCTTCACCGAGTCGGAGAAGCGCACCTACGCGGTCAAGCCGATGAACTGCCCGGGCCACGTGCAGATCTACAACGCCGGCCTGCACAGCTACCGCGACCTGCCGATCCGCTATGCCGAGTTCGGCGGCTGCCACCGCAACGAACCGTCCGGCGCGCTGCACGGCATCATGCGCGTGCGGGCGTTCACGCAGGACGACGGTCATATCTTCTGCACCGAGAGCCAGATCGAGTCCGAGGTGACGGCCTTCCATCGCCAGGCGATGGCCGTCTATGCCGACTTCGGCTTCACCGACCTGTCGATCAAGATCGCGCTGCGTCCGGACAAGCGCCTGGGCGACGATGCCACCTGGGATCGCGCTGAGAACGCGCTGCGGGCTGCGCTGCGCAGCGCCGGCGTCGAGTGGGCCGAACTGCCGGGTGAGGGTGCGTTCTACGGCCCCAAGATCGAGTATCACCTCAAGGACTCGATCGGCCGCGCCTGGCAGGTCGGCACGATGCAGGTCGACTTCATGATGCCGCAGCGCCTCGGCGCCGAGTACGTCGACGAGCACTCGCAGCGCCAGCACCCGGTGATGCTGCACCGTGCGATCGTCGGTTCGATGGAGCGCTTCATCGGCATCCTGATCGAACATCACGCCGGTGCGCTGCCGTTCTGGCTGTCGCCGGTGCAGGTCGTCGTCGCGCCGATCGTGTCCGACGCCGACGGCTACGCCGCCGAAGTCTGCGAACTGCTCAAGGATGCCGGCCTGCGTGCGCAGACCGACCTGCGCAACGAGAAGATCAACTACAAGATCCGCGAGCATGCGCTGCAGAAGATCCCGGTGATCGCCGTCGTCGGCCGCAAGGAGGCCGAGGACTGCACGGTGACCCTGCGCTATCGCGGCGAGGAAAAGCAGGAGACGCTGAAGCTCGGCGAAGCGGTGGCGCGCCTCGCGGCGACCCGTTGATCGAACTCCGGCCGTGCGTCCGGCGTGCCATGATGGCGCTCGTGCGCAGGCCCGGAGGACTTGACTGATGCAGTCGGAGCGGACGTCGGGCGAGGGCGGGCAGGCGGAAGTCGACCCACGCTGGTATCGCGATCTGGTCGAGTCCGCACCGGACGGGATGGTTCTGATCGATGCCGAAGGGCGCATCGTTCTGGTCAACGCCCAGGCCGAGCGCCTGTTCGGTTACCGCCGCGAGGAACTGCTGGGCCAGAGCATCGAGTGCCTGATCCCCGAGAAGTTCCGGCGTGGGCATCTGCGGCACCGCGAGGGCTTCTTCGCCGAACCAAAGGCACGCGAGATGGGCGCCGGATTCGAGCTGCCCGGGCGGCGCAAGGACGGCACCGAGTTTCCGGTGGAGATCTCGCTGAGCCCCTTGCGCACCGAGCGCGGCCTGTTCGTGATGGCGGCGATCCGCAACGCCGAGGAGCGCAAGCGTGCCAACGACAAGTTCCGGGCGCTGCTGGAGACCGCGCCGGATGCGATCATCATCATCGACCAGGATGGCAAGATTCGCCTCGTCAATGCGCAGACCGAGCGCCTGTTCGGGTACGGCCGCGAAACGCTGATCGGGCGTCCGATCGAGGTGCTGATCCCGGAGCGCATGCGCGAGCGTCACGGCCATCATCGCGATCGCTACTTCCTTAGCCCGAATGTCCGCGAGATGGGCGCCGGCCTCGAGCTGCTGGGGCGCCGCAAGGACGGCGGCGAGTTTCCCGTCGAGATCAGCCTGAGTCCGCTGCAGACCGAGGAGGGCCTGTGGGCCTCTGCTGCGGTGCGCGACGTCAGCGACCGCAAGCGCGAGCGCGACGCCGCGGCGCGTCTGGCGGCGATCGTCGAATCGTCGAACGACGCAATCATGGGCAAGGACATGCGCGGCCGCATCACCAGCTGGAACCGCGCGGCCGAGGTCATGTACGGCTATCGGCCGGGCGAGATCATCGGCGAGCCGGTCGAGCGCCTGTTTCCCGACGAGCGTCGGCACGAGGAAGAGGAAATTCTGGCCCGGGTCCGGCGCGGCGAGCAGATCAAGCATTACGAGACCGAGCGGCTGACCAACGATGGACGGCGCATCGAGGTTTCTCTGACCATCTCTCCGATCTACGACGCGCGGGGTCTCATCGTCGGCGCGTCGACAATCGGCCGCGACATCACCGAGCGCAAGAAGGCGGAACGCAAGTTCCGCGATCTGCTCGACGCGGCGCCCGACGCGATGGTGATCATCGACACGGGCGGCAGCATCGCGTTGATCAATGCGCAGACCGAGCGCCTGTTCGGCTACGCGCGCGAGGAAATGATCGGTCAGCCGATCGAGCTGTTGATCCCCGAACGCTTCCACGCCCGCCATCGCACCCACCGCGGCGGCTACGCCGGCGATCCGCGGCGGCGGCCGATGGGCGGTGGCCTCGATCTGTGGGCGCGGCGCAAGGACGGCGGCGAGTTTCCGGTCGAGATCAGCCTCGGCCCTTTGCAGACGGAGGAGGGCACGTTGGTGACCGCGACCGTGCGCGACATCACCGAGCGCAAGAACTTCGAGCGACAGCTTGCCGACTACGCCGATAGCCTCAAGCGCAGCAACCGCGAACTCGAGCAGTTCGCGTACATCGCGTCGCACGATCTGCGCGCGCCGCTGCGCAGCATCACCGGATTCGCCCAGCTGCTGAACAAGAAGCATGGGGCGTCTCTGGCGCCGGAGGCTGCCGAATTTCTCGGTTACATCACGCAAAGCGCGAAGCAGATGCAGTCGCTGATCGACGATCTGCTGATGTTCTCCCGCGTCAGCCGCACCGAGCTGACCTTGGTGCCGGTCGACTGCGAGGCCCTGCTGGTCAAGGTGGAGCGCCAGCTCAAGGCGACGATCGACGCGCGGTCCGCGCGCGTCACGCACGATCCGCTGCCGACGGTTCTGGGCCTCGAGCACGAGCTGATGCAGCTGTTCCAGAACCTGATCACCAACGGCCTCAAGTTCCAGCCGGCGGACTCGCCGAGCGTGCACATCGGCGTGCAGCCTGAAGGGCCGGGCTGGCATTTCACCGTGGCCGATCGCGGCATCGGCATTGCGCCCGAGTACCACGACAAGATTTTCCTGATCTTCCAGAGACTGCACACCGCCGACGAATACGAAGGCACGGGCGTCGGCCTCGCGATCTGCAAGAAGATCGTCGAGCACCATGGCGGCCGCATCTGGGTCGAGTCGACGCCGGGGCAGGGTTCGACCTTTCATTTCACCTTGACGGCGGTGCCGCCGCAGGAGCCGGAGGGCGAGGGCACGTGAGGTTCTGGTGGAAAACGCTGCTGGGTTGCGTGCTGCCCTTCGTGGCCGTGTTCGCAGCCGTGATCGCGTCGGCGGCGACGGAAGTCGAAGGGATTCCCGGCGTCGTACTCAAGGGCGAATGGGTGCAGGGCGGCGTGCTGATCGGGCGCGCTCCGGTCGGCTCGCGCGTCTGGTTCAAGGCGCGCGAACTGCGGGTCGACGGCGAGGGTCGCTTCGTGTTCGGACTGAACCGCGACGAGGCACCGACGGCGGAGTTGCGCGTACAACTGCCTGATGAACCGGCGAGCCTGAGTTATCGCGCGCGCATCGCGGCGCGCACCTACGACATCCAGCGCATCGATGGATTGCCGCAGAAGATGGTGACGCCGCCGCCGCAGGTCAGGGCGCGGATCGAGGCTGATCAGGCTGCGGCAGCGCGCGCCCGCGAACGGGACACGGCGCTGTCGGGTTTCGCCGACGATTTCGTCTGGCCCTGCATCGGCCCGGTATCCGGGGTCTTCGGCAGCCAGCGGATCCTCAACGGCGAAGCCAAGCAGCCGCACTACGGCGTCGATGTCGCCGTGCCGACGGGAACGCCGGTGTATGCGCCGGCGAGCGGCGTCGTCAGCCTCGCGCACGCGGACATGTACTACACCGGCGGCACGCTGATGATCGATCACGGCCATGGCCTGTCGTCCGCGTTCCTGCATCTGTCGAAACTGCGGGTGACGGAGGGGCAGGCCGTACGCCAGGGCGATCTGATTGCCGAGGCCGGTGCGACCGGACGTGCGACCGGCGCGCATCTGGACTGGCGCGTGAACTGGTTCGATGCGCGCGTCGATGCGCAGATGCTGGTGCCGCCGATGGCAAGCGCACAGGCGCGCAAGGCGCGCCAATAAGTGCCCCCATAAGTGCCATGTTAATCGTCGGTTCAGTCTTGCCAGGCCGGCCTGGCCGGGAGTCGTCGCCGCGCACGCGCTGTGAAACAATCCGATGCATAAATGCGGGAGTCGAGGACATCACATGAGGTACGCAATTGCAGCGGTGCTGGCCCTGGCGGCGGTGACCTTGCTGCCGGCCTGTGCGGGCAACGACACGCGCTCGGATGAAGACAAGGCGCTGTTGCGCGAACGTGCTGCTGAGGAGCGCGGTCGCCGCGAGGCCGAGGACGAAGCGCGCCGGAGGGAGGCGACGCAGCAACAGCGGCGACGTGCACCGACGGGCGTCGACCCCGGCGAGCTGCCGGAGCCGCCGGCGGTTGGGCTGCCTTCGGGCCTGCCGCGTTAGCGCTTGACCGCTTTGATCACCCAGGGTGCCGAGTGGCGTGCTTTGGCTGCGCATGCCGAGCGGCTGCGCGCCCGGCGCACGCTTGAGCTGTTCGAGCACGATCCGCGGCGCGCTGCCCGTTTTGCCGCGGACGCCTGCGGCCTGCATCTGGACTATTCCAAGCAGCGCGTCGACGCCGAGGTCATGGCGACGCTGCTGGCGCTGGCCGAAAGCCGCGGCCTCGCGGCGTGGCGCGAGCGCCTGTTCGGCGGCGCTTGCGTCAACCACACCGAGAACCGTCCGGCACTGCACATGGCGCTGCGCGCGGCGCGCAGCGAGCGCTTCGCCGATGCACGCAGCGGCGATGTCGTCGCCGACGTGTACGCGACGCTTGAATCGATGTGCCGCTTCGCCGACGCGGTCCGCAGCGGCAGCTGGCGCGGTGCGTCCGGCGCGGCCATCACCGACGTCGTCAGCATCGGCATCGGCGGTTCCGACTTCGGGCCGCGCATGGTCTGCCAGGCTTTGCACGCACTGATCGACGGCCCCCGGCCACACTTTGTCGCCAACGTCGATCCGGCCGATCTGCACGACGAGCTGTCCGGTCTGAATCCGGCAACGACCTTGTTCGTCGTCGTCAGCAAGACCTTCACGACGCAGGAGACGCTGGCCAACGCGCGTCTGGCGCGCCGCTGGCTGGTCGATGCTCTGGGCGAGTCCGCGGTTGCGCGCCATTTCGTCGCCGTGTCGACCAATGCCCGCGAGGTCGCCGAGTTCGGCATCCTGCCGGCGAACATGTTCGGCTTCTGGGACTGGGTCGGCGGACGGTATTCGCTGTGGAGCGCGGTCGGCCTGAGCGTTGTGCTCGCGCTGGGACCGCAGCGCTTCGACGAGCTGCGCGCCGGCGCGCATGCGATGGACCGCCATTTCGTCGAGGCCGCGCCGGAGTGCAATCTGCCGGTGCTGCTCGGCCTGCTCGGTATCTGGAACACCAACTTCATGGCCTGCGCAAGCCAGGTCATCATGCCTTATGCGCAGCGCCTGTCGCTGTTCTGCGGCTGGCTGCAGCAGCTGGAGATGGAATCCAACGGCAAGGGCGTCGACCGCGATGGCACCGCGGTCGATTACGCGACGACGCCGGCCCTGTGGGGCAGCGTCGGCAGCAACGCGCAGCACGCCTATTTCCAGATGCTGCACCAGGGCCCGGCGGTGCACGCGATCGATTTCATTCTGCCGATCGAAGGCGACGACGGGCTCGACGAGATGCAGCGCATGCTTGTCGCGAACTGCCTGGCGCAGTCTGCGGCCCTGATGCGCGGCAAGTCGGCCGCCGAGGTGCGCGCGGAACTGCAGGGTGCCGGCCTGTCCGGCGCGGCGCTCGATGCGGCGGTGCCGCACCGCGTGTTCCCTGGCGACCGGCCGAGCAATACGCTGCTGTTGCCCAGGCTCGATGCCCACCATCTTGGCGCCCTGCTGGCGCTCTACGAGCACCGGACCTTCGTGCAAAGCGTGATCTGGGGCATCAACCCCTTCGATCAATGGGGCGTCGAACTCGGCAAGCAGATGGCCAGGCAGATCCTCGATTCGCGCAAGGCGTTTCCGATGGACCCGTCGACCGTCGAGCTGATGCGCCGGACCGGCCTTCGTCAGTCCTGATCGCGCGGGTGCTGCGCCAGCGCCCAGCGCACGTGCTCGCGCACGATGTCGTCGGGATACTCGATCCGCGCTTGCAGCGCCGCGACGACGTCGTCGGCAGTCGGCGCATTGCCCAGGGCCACCGCGAGATTGCGTAGCCAGCGGGCATAACCGGTGCGGCGCAGCGCCATGCCCTCGGTGCGGCGCAGCCACTCGTCCTCGGTCCAGGCGAACAGGTCGACGAGGCGGGCGCTGTCGAGTCCATGTCGCGGCGCAAAGTCCGGGTCGGCGCTGAGCTGCGCGTAGCGGTTCCACGGGCAGGCCAGCTGGCAGTCGTCGCAGCCGAAGATGCGGTTGCCGATCAGCGGGCGCAGCTCTTCGGCGATGCTGCCGTGGTGCTCGATCGTGAGATAGGAAATGCAGCGGCGCGCGTCGAGCTGGTACGGGGCGACAATGGCCTGCGTCGGACAGATCTTGATGCAGGCGGTGCAGCGGCTGCAGGCGTTCTCCACCGGCGCGCGCGGCGCCGGCGGCAGCGGCAGATCGGTGTAGATCTCGCCGAGGAAGAACCACGAACCGGCTTCACGATGCAGCAACAGGGTGTGCTTGCCGATCCAGCCGAGTCCGGCATCGCGCGCCAGCGCCTTCTCCAACGCCGGCGCGCTGTCGCACAGCACCCGATAGCCGTGCGGTCCGACCGCCTGCTCGATGCGCCGGCCGAGCTTGAGCAGACGCGCGCGCACGATGCGGTGGTAGTCGCGACCCAGCGCATAGCGCGAGATGTAGGCGCGTGCGCCGTCTTCGAGCAGTTGCAGCGCATCGGCGGCTTCGGGCCGATAGGGCAGGCGCGCGCTGATGACGCTGACGGTGCCTGGCCGCAGGCGCTCCGGCTGGCTGCGCATCTGTGTATCGCGCGCCATGAAGTCCATGCCGCCGTGCCGGCCCAGCGCGATCCAGGATTCGAGGTGCGCGCGGTCCGGCTCCAGCGTACGGGTCGAGATGCCCGCATCGGCAAAGCCGAGTGCGCGCGCCCATTCGGGGATCAGATCGGCGGTCCGTTCGGCGGTCTGGGACAGCGTGTCGGGGTTCAAGGGCAGACCCCTATACTGTGGCCATGCAGGATATCCAGCGCCGATTGTACGTGGCCGAACAGGTGCGGGAGCTCGACCGCCGCGCGATTGCGGGCGGGATTCCCGGCTACACGCTGATGCAGCGCGCCGCGGCGGCCTGCTGGCGGGCGCTGTGCGAGAACTGGGGTGTGCCGCGCCGCGTGGTCGTCGTGGCTGGCGGCGGCAACAACGGCGGCGACGGCTACGAAATCGCGCGGATCGCGCGCGGCGCCCGGGCTGTGGTGGACGTCTTCAGCGTCGACGAGACGGCGCCCCGGGGTGACGCCGCGACGGCGCGCTCGGCCTGGCGCGCCGACGGCGGGTGCACCGCCCCCTGCCCGGAGCGCTTGCCGGACTGCGATTGGGTGATCGACGCGGTGTTCGGCACCGGCTTGTCGCGGGCGCCGGCCGGAGCCGCTGCGGCGGCAATCGCCGCAATCAACGCGGCGCGGGATCGAGGCGCGCGCGTGCTGGCGGTCGACGTGCCGTCGGGGCTCGATGCGAGTTGCGGAGCGGTGCCCGGCGCATGCGTGCGCGCCGACTTCACCGTCAGTTTCATCGGCAACAAGTTCGGCTTGTGGACCGGACACGGACCGGACTGCGCCGGACTGCGCCTGTTCGATGCGCTCGAGGTGCCGGCCAATCTGATTGCCGGCCTGGAGCCGATCGCAGTGCTGCAGGACGATGCCGATCTGCGCCGTCTGGGGCGGCGCCCGCGCGATGCGCACAAGGGCGGGTCGGGGCACGTACTGGTGATCGGCGGGAACCACGGCATGGCCGGCGCGGCGCTGCTGGCCGGGCGCGGCGCGCTGCGCGCCGGGGCCGGACTGGTCAGCGTGGCGACGCGTCCGGCGCATGCGCCGGCGCTGACCGCGGCGCAACCCGAGCTTATGGTGCATGGCGTCGACGCGCCGGCGCAGCTCGACGCCCTGCTGCAGCGGGCAAGTGTCGTCGCGCTGGGGCCGGGGCTGGGGCAGGACGAGTGGGCGCGGGCGCTGTTCGCGCATGCGCTGACCGGCGAGAGCGCGCTGGTCGTCGACGCCGATGCGCTCAATCTTCTTGCGCGTCTGCCGCGGCGGCGCGAGCGCTGGGTGTTGACGCCGCATCCGGGCGAAGCCGCGCGGCTCCTGGGTTGTACGACCGCGGAAATTCAGGCCGACCGGCTCGGTAGCCTGCGCGCACTGGAAGCACGCTACGGCGGCGCGGTCGTCCTCAAGGGCGCGGGCAGTCTGGTCAGCGGCGCGCCGCCGCAGGTCTGCCCCTACGGCAATCCGGGGATGGCGGTCGGCGGGATGGGCGATGTGCTCACCGGAGTCATTGCGGCCCTGTGGGCGCAGGGGCACTCCGCTGCGGCCGCGGCCCGATTCGGCGTGCTGGTCCACGCGCGCGCGGGTGATCGCGCGGCGGCCGGCGGCGAGCGCGGCTTGCTGCCCCAGGATCTGATCGGCGAGCTGCGCAGCGTCGTCAACCCCGCATGAGCCGGCTGACCGTTGAATTGCGCGGTGCTTCGGCGACCGAGGCGGCAGGCGCCGCGCTGGCGCAGCCGCTCGCCGATCGTTCCGGGGTGGTGTTTCTCGAAGGCGAGCTGGGCGCCGGCAAGACGACGCTGACGCGTGGATTCCTGCGTGCGCTGGGCGTCGTCGGCACCGTGCGCAGCCCGACTTATACGCTGATGGAGCCTTACGAGATCGGCGCGCGCACGGTCGTGCACATGGACTTGTACCGGCTGCGCGATCCCGAAGAACTGTGGGGCCTCGGGCTCGACAGCTACAGCCCGGATCGAGCCCTGTGGCTGGTCGAATGGCCCGAAAAGGGCGCGGACCTGCTGCCAGCGCCGCTGCTCCGGATTCGGCTGCAGTACTTCGGCACGGGCCGGACGCTCGATGCCTCGGGCCCTGCCGAACTGATCGACCGGCTCCGCGCCGCGCTCAAGGATCTGCATTAACAATGTCGGTTATGTGGATGTTTGCTGAGGGAAATACCTGTTGCACTTTGCGGGAATTGGGAGTACGTTTCGCGCAAATCCTCCGGGGTTTCGCTATGCGTTGGGGATGGGTCGTTGCGGGAGTGCTCTGGGCGCCAGTGGTTTCGGCGGCGGAGTTGCGCGACCTGCGGCTGTGGGAAGGCCCCGAGGCGACGCGCGTCGTTTTCGATCTGGACGGCGCGGTCCAGCACAAGCTGTTCACGCTCAGCGATCCGCAGCGCGTCGTCGTCGACATCGACGGTCTGGGCAGCGATGCCATTGCCAAGATCGAGGCCGCGGCCGGCAAGGGCGTGGTCCAGCGCTTGCGCGGCGGTGCGCGCGGCGACAGCGTGCGGGTCGTACTCGATGTCCGCGACACGGTGTTCGCGAGCAGCTTCGTGCTGCCGCCCAGCTCGGAGTACGGACACCGGCTGGTCGTCGATCTGGCCGATCCTGCGGTCGACACTACGGTTGCAGCCGCGCCCGTGTCAGCGCCAGCCGGACCCACCGCCGAAGTGCAGCTGCGCGACAAGCCGATCGTGATCGCGATCGATGCCGGTCACGGCGGCGAGGATCCGGGCGCCAAGGGGCGCAGCGGGCTGCTGGAAAAGGATGTGGCGCTGTCGGTTGCGCGCAGGCTGGCGAAGCTGATCAACGACACGCCGAACATGCGCGCGGTGCTGACCCGCGACGGCGATTACTACGTCGGCCTGCGCGAGCGAGTGAACGTCGCGCGCAAGCACGAGGCCGACCTGTTCGTTTCCGTGCACTGCAACGCGTTCATGCGTCGCGATATGCGCGGCACCGCGGTCTATGTCCTGTCCGATCGCGGTGCCACCAGCGAACATGCGCGCTGGCTCGCGCACAAGGAAAACACTGCGGACCTGGTCGGCGGTGTCGGCATCCACGACAAGGACAATGAGCTTGCGGCCGTGCTGATGGATCTGTCGCAGGGCGCGACGATGGAGGCGAGCTTCGACGTCGGCAGTCGCATTCTCGGCTCGATGGCCAAGATCAACGCGCTGCAGAAGCCGGAGATCCAGCAGGCGGGCTTCGCCGTGCTCAAGGCGCCGGACATCCCGTCGGTGCTGGTCGAGACGGCGTTCATCACCAATGCGCAGGAGGAGAAGCTGCTCGCTTCCGCCGGGTTCCAGTCCAACCTTGCGCAGCAGATCCTCGACGGCATCCACGGCTACTTCAACAGCTATCGGCCCAAGCAGCAGGTCGTGCAGACCGAGCCTTCGCTGCAATACCCGGGCGGCAGCGGCGCCGATACCGGGGCGTTGCGCGAGGTGTCGTTCACCCAAGGCGTCTCCCGATAACGGGAGTTGCATTGGCCCGGACGGATCTGCTCCCGTCCGGGCTTTTTCTTGGGCATGAGTGCGCATCCTGCGCAAGCCGGGACCATCCCTGGTCCCGACTTTCAAAACAAGCTTCCTGCGCATCACCGGTAAACTGTGCCGATGATTCGCGTTCTCCCCGATCAACTGATCAATCAAATCGCTGCCGGCGAAGTCGTCGAGCGCCCGGCTGCGGTCATCAAGGAGCTCGTCGAGAACAGCCTCGATGCCGGAGCGCGGCGCGTCGAGGTTGATCTGGAGCGCGGCGGCACCGGCCTGATCCGCGTCCGCGACGACGGCGGCGGCATCGCGGCCGATGAGCTTGCGGTGGCCCTGCAACGGCATGCGACCAGCAAGCTCGCCAGTTTCGAGGATCTGGAACGCGTGGCGACGCTGGGTTTCCGCGGCGAGGCGCTGCCGAGCATCCTGTCGGTATCGCGGCTGCGCCTGATGTCGCGTACGCCGGATGCCGCGCACGCGTGGTCGCTGGCCGGCGAGGGCCGGCTCGACGATGCGGCACCGGTGCCGGCGCCGCATCCGCCGGGCACCAGCATCGAGGTGCGCGACCTGTTCTTCAACACGCCGGCGCGCCGCAAGTTTCTCAAGGCGGAAGGCACCGAATTCCGTCACGCGCAGCAGGCGCTGGAACGCATCGCGCTGTCGCGCTTCGACGTCGCGTTTGCGCTGCGCCATAACCAGCGGCGCGTCTGGGATCTTGCGGCCGCGGACAGCGAGCGGGCGCGGCAGGCGCGCGTCGAGGCGATCTGCGGCGCCGACTTCCTTGCGCAGTCGGTGCTGCTCGACGAATCCAGGCTGGGGATGCGGCTGCACGGCTGGATCGGCCTGCCCAGTTTCGCGCGCACGCAGGCGGATTTGCAGTTCCTGTACGTGAACGGCCGGCTGGTGCGCGATCGCCTGCCGGGCATCGCGCTGCGCCGCGCGTTTGCCGACGTCATGCATTCCACGCATTTCCCGGCTTATGTGTTGTATCTGGAGCTGGACCCATCGGGCGTCGACGTCAACGTGCACCCGCAGAAGACCGAGGTGCGCTTCCGCGAAGCCGGTCGCGTGCACGACATGCTGTTCGGTGCGGTGCATCAGGCACTGCGGCGGGTGCGGCCGGAGCCGGAGCAGCATCACCGCATGACATTGGCGGCGCCGGCGTCAGCGTCAGCCGCACCGGAACAGGCGGCGATGCGCTACGAAATGTCGGCGCCGGCGCCGACGCCAGCTTGGGCCGCGCCGATGTCCGCATCGGATCTGGCCGAGGCGCGTCCGGCGTATGCGGCTGATGCGGTGTCGCCGCCGGCTGCGGAGCCGGCCCGGGAAGGGGCGCTGGGCCACGCGCTCGCGCAGCTGCACGGCGTCTATGTGCTCGCGCAGAACAAGCAGGGACTGGTCCTGGTCGATGCGCATGCCGCGCACGAGCGCATCCTCTACGAACGCATGAAGCAGCAGTACGCGAAGGGCGGAATTCCGGCGCAGGCGCTGCTGGTGCCGGAAACGATCGCACTGCACGAGGATGAGGCAGATGCGGTCGAGGCGCGGCGCGAGGACTTGTACCGCTACGGCATCGACATCGATCGCGTCGGTCCGGGCGCGGTGTGCGTGCGCGCCCTGCCGCCGCTGCTTTCGCTGGGCGACGCACAGGGTTTGATCCGCGGCCTGGTGCGCGACGACGAACGCCGCGACAGCCGCAGCCATTTCGGCGAGGCGCTCGAAGCGCAATTCCGCATCCTCGCCGACGTCGCCTGCAAGGCGGCGATCAAGGCCAATCGTCGCCTGACGCTGCCGGAGATGGATGCCTTGCTGCGCGACATGGAGCGCACCGAGCTTTCCGGCCAGTGCAATCACGGCCGCCCGACCTGGGTGCAGATTGGCATGCAGGAACTCGATCGCCTGTTCCTGCGTGGGCGTTGATGCGCGGCCGCATCGATCAATGAGCGAGCTGCCGACGCCTGTCATCCTCCTGATGGGGCCGACCGCCTCGGGCAAGACCGGGCTGGCGCTGGCATTGGCCGAGCGCCTCGCAGCCGAGATCGTCAGCGTCGATTCCGCGCAGATCTACCGCGGCATGGATATCGGCACCGCGAAGCCGGCGCCCGACGTGCGCGAACGGGTTCCGCATCACCTGATCGACATCCTCGATCCCGGCGAAGCCTATTCGGCGGCGCGTTTCGCGACCGATGCCGCCGCGTTGATCGAACAGATTCGTCGGCGCGGGCGCGTGCCGCTGCTGGTCGGCGGCACGATGCTCTATTTCCGTGCATTGCTGCACGGTTTGAGTGAATTGCCATCGGCCGATCCGGCGTTGCGCGCGCGCCTGGAGGCGGACGCGCGCGAGCGCGGCTGGCCGGCGCTGCATGCGCGCCTGCAGGCACTCGATCCCGTCACCGCCGCACGCCTGCATCCCAACGACCAGCAGCGGATCCAGCGTGCGCTGGAAATCGTCGAGCTCGCCGGCGCGCCGGCGAGCACGCTGCACGGGCAGCCGCGTGCGCCGGAGATTGGCGGACGGGTGTTGCGGTTTGCCTTGATGCCGCCGCAGCGCTCGGTGCTGCATGCGCGCATCGACCAGCGCTTCGACCAGATGATGGCCCAAGGCTTTCTCGACGAAGTGCGTGTGCTGCACGCGCGCGGCGATCTGCATCGCGATCTGCCGTCGGTGCGTGCGGTGGGTTATCGCCAGCTCTGGTCGCACCTGGAAGGCGAGGTGTCGCTGGACACGGCGGTCGCGCAGGGCAAGGCGGCGACGCGGCAGTACGCGAAGCGCCAACTCACCTGGCTGCGCAGCGAACCGGATCTGCAGATGCTCGACGCCGAGCGCACCGATTTGGTCGATAGCGTGCTGAAAACGCTGGCGTCTTGACACGGAGGTGCGTGCTACACTCGTGCTGTTGTCCAGTGCAAGACAACGCGGTCCGGCCGCCACATAAACAGAGTCAGCCTCGGGGTAAG
This sequence comes from Sinimarinibacterium sp., assembly GCA_041659605.1. GTDB lineage: Bacteria > Pseudomonadota > Gammaproteobacteria > Nevskiales > Nevskiaceae > Solimonas. The sequence continues at coordinate 199,778 of JBAZXW010000004.1, forward strand.
TCCGATGTCCAAAGGTCACACACTACAAGAACCGTTTCTCAACGCGCTGCGTAAAGAGCGCATTCCCGTTTCGATCTACCTCGTGAACGGCATCAAGCTGCAGGGCCAGATCGAATCATTCGACTCCTTTGTTGTCCTGCTGCGCAACAGCGTCAGCCAGATGGTTTACAAGCACGCGATTTCGACCGTCGTGCCGGCGCGTCCGGTCCGCATCTACGAGCCGGGCTCCGAAGACGCGGAAGGGCAGGACGTCGTCGCTGGGGAAGCGCCGGCCGCTTGACCGGTCTATTGATGGGCGCCGTTGATGCAGCAGCCGGTTGCGCCGCGCCACGGCGGCTGGCCGGCAGCGGTCCTGATTGATGTTCGAGCGCCCCAAGGCTGGTCAGAAGGCGGTACTCGTCCATCTGGAATTTCCGGGAGCCGATTTCGATTCCGATCGACAGGAGTTCGTCGAGCTGGCGCGCTCCGCAGGCGCGGAGATTCTCGGCGTCGTCGGCGGCAGTCGCAGGTTGCCCGATCCCGGCTTGTTCGTCGGTAGCGGAAAAGCCGATGAAGTCGCCGCGCTCGTCGCCGAGTGCGGCGCCGAGCTGGTGATCTTCAACCACACGCTCAGCCCGAGCCAGGAGCGCAACCTCGAGCGTCTGTTCAAGGCGCGCGTACTTGACCGTGCCGGCTTGATTCTCGACATCTTTGCGACGCGAGCGCGCTCGCACGAAGGCAAGCTGCAGGTCGAACTGGCGCAGCTCCAGCACATCGCGACGCGCCTGGTCCGAGGCTGGACCCACCTTGAACGCCAACGCGGCGGCATCGGTCTGCGCGGCCCGGGCGAAACCCAGCTCGAAACCGACCGCCGCCTGATCCGTGACCGCATCGCCGCGCTCAAGCGTCAGCTCGAAGCCGTACGCGGACGGCGCGCGCGCAGCCGGGCGGCACGTGTGCGCCACGAAGTGCCGACGGTGTCTCTGGTGGGCTATACCAACGCCGGCAAGTCGACCTTGTTCAACGCGCTGACCGGCGACGCCGCTTTCGCGTCGAGCCAGCTGTTCGCAACGCTCGACACCACGGTGCGGCGCATGCCGCTGCAATCCGGAGAGCCGGTGGTGATCGCCGACACGGTCGGCTTCATCCGCGATCTGCCGCACGACCTGGTCGCCGCGTTCCACGCCACGCTCGAAGAAGCCCGCGACGCGGAGCTGCTGCTGCACGTTGTCGACGCCGCGGACGCGGAGCGGGTCACCCGCATCGCCCAGGTCGAGGGTGTCATCGACGAGATCGGCGCCGGCGAGGTCGCGAGGCTTCAGGTATTCAACAAGATCGATCTGCGCGACGACGAGGTACCGCGCATCGAACGCGACGAAGAGGGCGTTGCCCGTCGCGTATTCGTCTCGGCACGCACCGGCGCCGGCCTCGATCTGCTGCGACAGGCGGTGGCCGAGTGCCTGGACCTGGCTCCCGAGACCCGCGAGCTGGTGCTGCCGCCGACCGCGGCGCGCCTGCGGGCGCAACTTTTCGCCCGGCGCGCGGTCGTTCGGGAGCGTACCGACGAGGCCGGAAATTCATGTCTGACGGTGTCGATGCCGCCGGTACAGCTGCGGCGGCTGTGCCGCGAAGCCGGGCTGCCGGTGTCGGCCGATGCCAGCGCCTGAGATACGGCGGCAGGCAGACTGCTAAAATTCGGCGGCACCGCTGGTGCCGACATCAAAAGTCTCAAATATCAGCGCACCCCGCCGCTGCGGTGTGGGTTCGCTCCAATCACAGAATTCATCTTTAGTGGAGTAGCCAATGGCCTGGAATGAGCCTGGCCCCGGCCGCGATCCGTGGAACCAGGGCCCCAAACGCGGCGAAGGACCGCCCGATCTCGACGACATGCTCAAGCGCCTGAAGGCGCGCTTCGGCGGTGGTCGTGGCGGCAGCGGCGGCAGTTCGCCGCGCGGCCCGCTGCCCGGCGGCCTGGTTGGACTGGTCGTGCTCGTGCTGGGGCTCTTGTGGGTTGCGTCAGGGTTTTACGTCGTCGACGAACAGGAACGCGCGGTTGTCTTGCGTTTCGGCAAGCATGTCGCGACGACCGATCCGGGCATGCGCTGGCGCCTGCCGTGGCCTGTCGAGCGCGAGGAGATCGTCAACGTCACCGGTGTGCGTTCGACACGCGACCGCGCAACGATGCTGACCCAGGACGAAAACATCGTCGACCTCGAACTGACGGTGCAGTACCGCGTCTCCAGCGTCGAGGAGTATGTGTTCAACGTCGCCGATCCGGAACTGACGATGCGCCAGGCGACCAAGTCCTCGGTGCGCGAGATGGTCGGGCAATCGAAGATGGATTTCATCCTGACCGATGGACGCCAGGAGATCGGCGACCGCACGAAGGTGCTGCTTCAGGAGCGGATGGACGAATACAAGACCGGCCTCTTCGTGACCGAAGTCAGCCTGCAGCAGGCGCAACCGCCGGAGCCCGTCCAGGCAGCATTTGCCGACGCGATCAAGGCGCGCGAGGACCAGCAGCGCGTGCAGAATGAAGCCGAGGCTTACCTCAACGATCGCCTGCCCAAGGCACGCGGCGCCGCGGCGCGGCAGGTGCAGGAAGCGACGGGTTATCGCGAGCAGGTGGTCGCCAAGGCGGAAGGCGACGCCGCGCGCTTCAATCAGCTGCTCAGCGAATATCGCAAGGCGCCCAAGGTCATGCGCGAGCGCATGTATCTCGACACGATGAGCATCGTGTACGGCAACAGCAACAAGGTGCTGCTGGATGTCGACAAGGGCTCGCCGCTGCTCTATCTGCCACTCGAACAGTTGACGCGCACGCCGGTCCGGACCGACGCGCCCAGCGACTTTGTGACCGTGCCGCCGGCCGCACGCAGCGGTGCTGCGGTGCCCGGTAGCGACACCCTGCGTTCGCGCGAGAGAGGCCGCTGATGAAAAACACCAGTCCCATCGTGTTGTCCATCGTCGCGCTTGTGGCGTTGCTGGTGGTCTCCAACACGTTCTTCATCGTCGACCAGCGCGAGCGCGCGCTGCTGTTCCAGTTCGGTGAACTCAAGAACGCGGTCTACGCGCCGGGCTTGCATGCCAAGTTCCCGTTCTACGAGACCGTGCGCAAGTTCGACAGCCGCATCCTGACGCTCGACAACGAGACGGAAAACTTCCTGACCGGCGAGAAGAAGAACGTCGAGGTCGACTTCTTCGTGAAATGGCGCATCTCCGACCCGGCGGTCTACTACCGTGCGACCGGCGGGCAGGAGCTGCTGGCGCAGGATCGCCTGTCGGCGATCATGAATCGCGGCCTGCGCGACGAGTTCGGTTCGCGCACGATCCAGCAGGCGGTATCGGATGAACGCGATGTGATCATGCAGGAGCTGGAACGCAAGGTGGTCCCGAACGTTGCGGACCTCGGCATCGAGATCATCGACGTGCGCCTGAAGTCGATCAACCTGCCGCAGGCGGTCAGCGAGTCGGTGTACGACCGCATGCGTGCCGAACGCGCGCGGGTGGCGTCCGACCTGCGTGCGCGCGGGGCCGAGGAGGCCGAAAAGATTCGCGCCGGAGCGGACCGCGAGGCGCAGGTGCTGCTGGCCAATGCCTACAAGGAGGCGGAGGAACTGCGCGGCGGCGGCGACGCAAAAGCCGCCGATATCTACGCCAGGGCCTACAGCCAGGACGCCGAGTTCTACAGCTTCTATCGCTCGCTCAATGTCTACGCCAGCAGTTTTGGCGGCGGACAGGATCTGCTCGTGCTGGAGCCGGACGGACCGTTCTTCAAGTATTTCCGCGGCGGCGCGCAGTGAGTCCGGACTGGACCGAACTGATCCGTGCACTCGGGCTGGTCATGGTGATCGAGGGGCTGATGCCGTTCGCGGTGCCGACACAGTGGCGCCGTATGCTGCTGACACTGGCACAGATGGAACGCCGCAGCCTGCGTCTGATCGGAATTTTCAGCATGTGCGGTGGCCTGCTGTTGCTCAATCTGGTTTGACCATGTCGACCACCAAGTGGATGTTGCCGGAAGGCGTCGAGGAGGTGCTTCCGCCGCTGTCCTGGCAGATGGAAACCCTGCGGCGCAAGCTGCTGGACCATTACCGCAAGCAGGGCTACCAGCTGATCCTGCCGCCGCTGATCGAGCATCTCGATACGCTGTTGACCGGCACTGCGCAGGGCTTGGAGCGTCAGACGTTCAAGCTGACCGATCCGGCCAGCGGCCGCCTGCTCGGACTGCGTGCCGACATGACGCCGCAGGCGGCGCGCATCGCGGCGCGCCGTTATGCGGATCAGCCGGTCGTGCGCCTGTGCTATCTGGGCACCGTGTTGCGGACCGAGCCGGACAATCTCGGCGGGTCACGCTCGCCGCGCCAGGTCGGTTGCGAGCTGTTCGGTGCTGCCGGACTGGAGGGTGACCTCGAGATCCTGCAACTGATGCTCAGGACCTTGCGCCTGGCGGGTGTGCGCAGGGCGTACCTGGATCTCGGGCACGTCGGCATCTACCGCAGCCTCACCGGAAAGCTGGGGCTCGATGCGGATGAGGAATCGGCGCTGTTCGAGATTCTGCAGCGCAAGTCCCATCCCGATCTGGCGGAGTTCGCGCAGGGGCGCAAGCTCAAGGCGCGCGCGGTGGAAGCGATTGCGCAGCTGATGGATCTGAATGGCGATGCGTCGGTGATCGCGCGCGCACGTGCAGTGCTGAAGTCGGGTGGCACCGCGGTGGAGGAAGCGCTGAGTGCGCTGGACCGTACCGTGGCGGATCTGCGGAAGGTTTCGCCGACCACTTCGATCCATGTCGACCTCGCGGAGCTGCGCGGCTACCGCTATCACACCGGCATGGTGTTCGCGGCCTTCGTGCCGGGACACGGTCGCGAGATTGCGCGCGGCGGGCGCTACGATGGCGTCGGCAGCGAGTTCGGTGCCTCCAGACCGGCAACGGGCTTTTCCGCCGATCTCAACGAGCTGCTGAGACTCGGCTCGACCAAGTGAGCAATCGGTCCGCTGAACAGACGGGGCTTTGCCCCATTGCGCGCCGCCTTGGAGCGGACGCGCAGGTCGTCGTAATTGTGGAGGCATGAAGATGGGCAAGTCAGTTGTCGTGATTGGTGCGCAATGGGGCGACGAGGGCAAGGGCAAGGTCGTCGATCTGCTGACCGATCGCGTGCAGGCGGTCGCGCGCTTCCAGGGTGGGCACAACGCCGGGCACACACTGGTGATCAACGGCGTGAAGACCGCGCTGAATCTGATCCCGTCCGGCATCATGCGTCCCGGCGTCGCCTGCCTGATCGGCAACGGCGTCGTGCTGTCGTTGCCGCACCTGATCGCGGAGATCGAGAAGGTCGAAGCGACCGGCGCCTCGGTGCGTGACCGCCTTCGCATCTCCGAGGCGGCACCGCTGGTGCTGCCGGTGCACGCGCAACTCGATCAGGCGCGCGAGCGCGCACGCGGCGAAGCCAAGATCGGCACGACCGGCAAGGGCATCGGCCCGGCCTACGAGGACAAGATTGCGCGCCGCGCCATCCGCGTCGGCGACCTGTTCCATCGCGAACAGCTCGCGGCCAAGCTGGGTGAGTTACTCGCCTACCACAACTTCGTCCTGCAGAACTATTACAAGGAAGAGCCTGTGGACTTCCAGCGTACGCTGGACGATCTGCTGAGCTACGCCGAGACGATCCGGCCGATGGTGGCCGACGTCACCGAGCTGCTGCGCCTGCATCTGCGGCGCGGCGACAACGTGCTGTTCGAGGGCGCACAGGGCGCGCTGCTGGACATCGATCACGGCACCTATCCGTACGTGACGTCCAGCAACACCACCGCCGGCGGCGCGGCAACCGGCACCGGCGTCGGTCCGCGCGAGCTGGACTACGTGCTCGGCATCGTCAAGGCCTACGCGACGCGCGTCGGCTCCGGTCCGTTCCCGACCGAGCAGGACAACGACGTCGGCCAGCACATCCGCGACAAGGGCGCCGAGTACGGCACGGTGACCAAGCGTCCGCGCCGCTGCGGCTGGTTCGATGCGGTTGCCGCACGTCGCTCGATTTTCAACAACAGCGTATCCGGGCTGTGCGTGACCAAGCTCGACGTGCTCGACGAACTGGACATGATCCGCATCGGAGTCGGTTACAAGGTCAACGGCGTGCCGGTCGAAACGCCGCCGATTGGCGCGGAAGGATTCGCGCGCATCGAGCCGATCTACGAGGAACTGCCGGGCTGGAAGTGCAGCACCTACGGCGTGACGCGCTACGAGCAGCTTCCGGATCTCGCGCGCCGCTACCTCAAGAGACTCGAAGAAGTCTCGGGCACCGAGGTCGCCATCATCTCGACGGGCCCCGATCGCGAGCACACGATCGTGCTGCGCAATCCCTTCGATTGAACGTCGCCAAGCGGAGTCGCGATGTCCCAGCGGGCCCGGTTGCCGGGCCCGAACGCCTGTGGGAGGCTATCTGCGCCGTCGCAGGCAATAAAAAAGCCGGCAGTGCCGGCTTCTTCATTTTTTGGTGCGAGGAGAGGACCCACAAAAGGTGTCCACTCCATTGATGGACAACGCTTTTTAAGTCGCACCGATTGACAAGTACCCGCAATCGTACCCGGCTTCACGCATCTGACGGCTGATTCTCAGCTTTCGTCGCCGTAAGAGGCGCACGCGGTACGAAAAGACTTGCCGAACCATCCGACGAACGGTAGTTCAAGCGTTCGCAGTCAGGGCGCGGTTGCGCAAATCTCAGGTGCCCGCGGCTACCGTTTTGGCGACCGGGCGTAGGCTCTCGCGAATTCCACGAGGTCAGTACCACAGGCGGCCAGCACGTCGACAACATCTACCCAGTCGAGCCGTCTATGTCCGCGCTCGTAGTCGCTCACGAAACTCTGGGGGCGGCCCAGCTTCGCGGCCAGCTCGGTCTGCGACAAGCCGGCCGCAAGGCGCGACTCGCGCAGCATTCGCCGAACGCGCTCGCGAGCATCAGAGTAAAGCTGCTTCCCCATAGAGGGAGCAACCCTAGGATCTGGTTTACAGATATCTGAACTTCAGATAGGGTCGTTCGCATCCTAGGGTTCTAGGCGTGTTCTCGATCGCGGCGGTTGCAAGGGGCGGCAGCCGAAGAAAACGGGGTGGGCCGTGTCGCGATGGCCGGTATTTCTAAATGATGATATCGAGCGCTACAACGTAGACGACGTGGCACCGCTTGTCCTTTCTTCGGGAAGAAGGTGCGAAGCCTCAGTCGGCTACCAAGCGTGATCTGATGTCCGGGCTGCGGGAACTTTGAAGTTGGTGGCCTACAAACAGGAGGGAGTCATGAAGCACACATGGTTAGCAGCAGTTTTCGCCGTAAGCCTCGCAGCCTGCGGGGGTGGTGGCGGCGACGGTGACGGAGGCGACAACCCCGAGCCTGCTACATCGGCTGAGGGGCTGTGGGTCGGAACCACAAGCACAAATCGCTCATTTGCGGCGTTGGTTCTGGACGACGGCACCTACTGGGTTCTGTATTCGTCTCAAGGTAACAGCGCTGTTGTCGGGGGAGCCATTCAAGGCAGCGGAACATCGCAGAGCGGCTCGTTTACTTCTTCAAATGGCAGAGACTTCAGCCTTGAGGGCTTAGGTGTAACCAACCTCACCCTAAATGCCAACTATGTAATGAAGCAGTCCTTTAACGGCACCGTAAGATATACAGCAAGTGGTGAGCAAGTTACCTTCACGTCGTCGTATGACTCTGGCTACGACCTCACTCCCAGTTTGGCCGCAGTCGCAGGCAGCTATTCAGGTTCAGCCGCAACATCAGGCGGCACCGAAGCAGCAAATGTTTCCATTTCAGCCGCGGGAGCCATAAGCGGCAGTGGTGCTAGCGGCTGCACGTACTCCGGAAGCGCAACTCCTCGCGCGCGTGGAAATGTCTACGACATATCGGTCACCTTCAACGGCGGCGTGTGTGCCAATGGCACGAGCACGGTATCGGGCGTGGCGTATTACGACGCTTCTACGAAGCAAATTACCAGCACGGCACTGAACGACGCTCGCACAGATGGGTTCATCTACATCGGGACTAAGCCGTAAGGCAACCCAACATCGCTTCCAGCCGCGTGCCCGCCTTCGACGGGCACGCGGCTAAAGCTGGGCGGTCTGTACCGCTCTGGGCTGATCTCTCGTGAGGGCTTACGAAGCTAAGCAGGAGGAAACATTGCGCGATCAGCAATCGGCGCAATGAGAAATAGGGAAGGGGGTAATTCAGTGAGTGGAGAATTCTCGGTCGGGTCCGGGGGGAGCGCCCGGCGAGTCGTTTGTGCTGTGGTGGTGCTTGCGCAGCTTTCGGCGTGCGCCACAAGGCCAGACGACATTCGACCGCAATACGTTAGCTCTGACGCCTATGCTTCAAGTTCTTGTGAAGAGCTGGCCAGACGGGCAGAGAAAAACCAGCTCCGCTTAGCGCAGCTCAGCGACCAGATTAACCACAATGCAAACGTCGATGCGGCAAGAGTTGCCGGCGCCGTTGCGATGGCTGTGGTGCTGCCTTTCTGGTTCGTGAAGACGCACGGGAGTGGGCCACAGCAGGCGGAGTACGCGCAGCTACTTGGCGAGCAGCGCGCTATACGTGAACGGATGCAGCAGGCCAATTGTTCGAGCGAACTCGTTGCAGTGGCCGACATTAGCTACGCTGCGGATGTCGGTGCGCCCAATGTCGGCGAGGAAAAGTCGTCTCTCAGCGCTGATCCACGAGTTGCTGCCCTACGAGACAAGCTATTGTCAAATGACGCTCGGGCCGTGCAGGCAACGGCAAAGTCTCTCGTTGCGGCGGAAGTAACGGATCGTTCGGTTCTAGATCTTGTTGCCGCAAAGCTTGGCCAGTGGCAGTACACGCTTGACAAGCGTGAGGCCAGCGCAGCCGCATGGCTGTGCAAAGTATTGGGTCAGAGCCGGGATGGTCGATACAAGCAACTGATGGGCGATGTAGCGGCCGGGGCATTAAGTCCGCAGGTTAGAAAGTATGCGGAGTGGGCGGCCGACGAACTGCCGGTGGGGGTGTCGCCTCAGTACGTCTACCGAGCGGCCCAAGGTGGGCCACCATCTGTCCAATCCCAACAGCGCGCGACTTCCCGAATACGTGGCGAAGCCTCGGTGAGTCGAGACCCAATGACGCGGTTGAAAGAACTCCAGGACATGTTTGAGTCCGGGCTGATCACCCGAGAACAGTACGAAAAAAAGCAGGGCGAAATTCTGCGCGACTTATAGTCAACTGCGGTGCTTGAAACCCATACACCGCATCTAGGCCCTTATTCACGGCGCATCGTCGTAGTGAGTTTGGCGACCCAGTTCGAGCGGTTTCAAAGCAGGAAAGGCTGGCGAGAGTGTACCCAAATGCAGACCTTTAGATGCCGTCGCTGCGGTCTGACAGTCCGAGAGAACGAACCACTTTGGTCGTTCACCAAGGCCTCTGGCCGTTGTCCTTCGACAAACTGCCCGTCGTCAGTCGGGGATGACTGGTTGTTCCTCCGCGACGAAGCGCGAGATCAAGAGAAACTAGAGGAGCCGCGAAGTCGTGAATCCGGCGCTCGCGGCGGCAGCGCTGTGTTCAGCATCGGATTGGTAGCCTGCTTCGCCGTTGGAATAGTGGCGAGCATCGCAGCCGATGTCTGGAATTCCGGGATCCTCATGAAGGTCGCTGGCGCCGCGTGGCTCGTGATTGGCGTCACGTACACCCTCGCAGTGGTAGGCGCGATCGCGGGCCGAGCCGGCTTCTGGGCCGCTATCGCCTTCGTGATCCTTCTCTATATGGGCTTGCAAGCCGAACACGCCGCTGTAGCGTGCCCGTCATTCCGGGGCATGCCGCTATGCTGAGGTTGCCGCAAATTCTCGCTTCCGCGGTGCTCGGCCTGCTGATCTGCATAGAGACGGCTGCAAGTGACGTGGTGAACCCGAGCGATGCGGTGGCTCACGTCGGCAATCAGGTTGCTGTGTGTGGAGTCGTCTCAGAGGTTCGGCATGTCAAGAGCGCCAAAGGGAGTCCGATTTTTATCAACTTTGGCGGTAGCTATCCGAACCATCGCTTTACGGCAGTTGCTTGGGAGAAGAATAGCTTTGTGTTGCCCCCCGAGTGGGCTCAGCTCGCAGGTGCGTCTTTGTGCGTATCGGGTAGAGTGGAGTTGTATCGGGGACGTGCAGAGATCGAGTTGACCTCTCCAGCGCAGATATCCAGACAAACGAAGCGCCGCCAATGACCGACCAATCACGAGATTGCGTCTGGTACGGTGAGCGGAGCTACTATCTCGGCCCAGGCCAGACGCCCCTAGAGCCGATTTTCCGCCCAGGTCGATTGATCGCGTCGGCCGGCAAGTTTGCGCATTTCGAGTCCGCCGGCCAGCTTCCGCGGCCCGACTTCTATGAGGCATCAGGGGTCATGTCGTCGGGGTGCTGGCGTGGTTATGTCGGGGAGTGGGAAATTGAGGCCGGTCACCTTCGCTTACGCGACATCTGTTCGCTCGATGGCGAGTCGAGTCACCTTCAGCTTGTTTTTCCAACGGCGTCCCCTCCGATTGTCGCAACTTGGTTCTCGGGCACGCTTGATCTCGTTGGAGTCGTCAATCTCCTTACCGGTGAGGTGATTAGTCCAACGGCAAAGGGGATGACGGTTCTCGTGTCGACAAGGCTCAGGACCGATTTTGTTGCAGATATCGTTTCTGGAACTGTGGTCGACTGTTGCGCCGTACCGGGTGAAAGTGGGTGGCAGAGATGGGGCAGCAGTCAATAAGTGCGTCGCGCGCAGGCGACCGGGGGGGCGAACATGGGGGCATTCAAAACCCATTACGACAATCTGCAGGTAAAGGAAGACGCCAGCCCGGAGGTGATCAAGGGCGCGTATCGCTATCTCTCTCAGAAGTGGCACCCGGATAAGAACCCAGATAATCATGAGAAGGCTGAGCGTGTCACGAAGATCATCAACGACGCGTATGCTGTCCTGTCCGACCCGGCACGGCGAAAACAGCATGACGAATGGATCGCCAAGCAGCGGCGTGCCGAGTCCGCGAAATCCAGCGAATCAGATAGTAAAGACGCTGATTCTGCGGCAGCGCGCCAGCGGCCTCGTGCTTACCTTTTGACTAGCCCCGGCGGCGAACTGACTTTAGATGGGGAAGCTCTGGCGGCATTGGTCCTAATTGCGCACGAGCACGGCTGGTACCCGCTCCCGCCTTTGGTTACGCGGGAGAATAGTAGCTCGATAGCCATTCGACTGCCCGAACATCCAAGAACGTTCGCCCACGGCGAAGCCGATGCACTTAGGAAGGCGCTTTCCAAATCGCTAGAGATGGCGGACATGCTTGGGGTGTCAGAGCGTCGGCGGAGAATCTGGAAGGCGTGCCAAGAATGGATTCAACAGGCTCGCGACGTTTGCGGCGAGGAACCGCTTACGATCATGCCTCGACGAAGCAGCGACTGACCTTTAGTCGGCCCACGGAAGTGGCCGGACACTAAGTGCGTCGCGCGCAGGCCCGCAAATCAAGGACACGCCCGATCGGGGAAGTCGGGATTCTTGTGTGTCAAGAGCGTTTTTGACTGGGGGTCGATCCAGCCGCGCACTTTCCGCTGACTGCGGTAACAGAGTCGCGAGCACAGCCGGCATGTCAGCTCGCCCCAGTCGACGTACAGCACCGCGCATCGTCCGCGACATCGCGGGCACAGAAACCAGTAGCGTCTGCTGCCGTAGTTGCACCGTGTCGTCGTGACCTCGATGAGGCACGGCCGAATGCCTCTGAGGTTCGCCAAGATAGACACGCAGTCGCGTGCCTCGCGCCAGCACTGGAGCTTCGATGGTGCGAAGCCTGACCCCGGATGAAACGGCACGACGAAAGGGCCGGGTCGGTCGAGATGGCCGCGCGCGTTCCACCCGCGAATGTCGATGTGCGCAAGGCTGTCGGTTGTTCGTCGTGTCACGCGTTCCTCGAAATCAATAGCTTGTCTGTCGGTCGCGAGTCGTCGCTGCGCTGGTGCCGCAGTCCTTCAACTGTATGTTTAAACTATATGTTCTCTGAAAAACGCGCCCAATAGTAGTCGCACTTATCACCTCGATCTCTTCGCCTTTTGGAGCCACCCTCGTATGCAGCTCTCGATCTTTCCGGGATCGACGGGCTCTAAGGTGCCGCTCTCGATTTTGTCCGCTAGTGCCGTGAGTTCGCCACGGATGTCGACGCCGGGAAACTGCGTCTCAAAACATTCGACGTACTTCTCTGTGAGCGGATGCCCGCGGCCGTCATTCAGGGGAAGCGTTGCGAAAACTCCGACGGTTTCGTAGGGCAGTTTGGGCATTGCAGCCGCAAGGCGCGTAGGCGCACCGCTTACCTTTACTTTTCTACCCTGACCTAGCCTTTCCTTACCTGGGCCGACATGCGGACGTAACGACGCACGCTTGCGGCCGGCACGCTGACGGCATAAAAGTCCCGCATCGATAAGCGCTTGCACTTCCAGCGGCTCGTTCAATCTGAGGTGCCGCTGGAGAACGTCGGGATCGTCCTTGATCCAGTTGTTTTCACGATTGGCCAGCAAGCAGAGGTCATAGTAGTCGGCGCGCTGCGACTTGGTGAGGCTGCGCAGGGTTAGATCGTCGAGGTCTGCGCTGTAGTGCCGAATCCATGGAAAGTTGCGCTCGCCGTGCTTTGGCTGCTTCTTGCGAAAGTCCGTGAGGGTGAGAAATTGTGGCTTGCTCTTCACTGTTTGTCCCCGCTCCGGCAGGTGCGCGAAGAGCGAACGCGCTGGTCAATCCATTGAGCAATCTCGGAGTCCGGCCACGCCGAGCATCTGCTTGACAGGCGAACCGGGGGCGGGAACTGACGTCGCGAAATTAGCGCGTATACCTGCGATCTAGACAGACCAGTACGCAGCAGAACGGCAGGCAGGCGCAGCAGCGATTCGTTGGACTTCATTGGGGCTCCTTGGTAACTAGAGGAGCCTCAGTGTCCGATAATCAGATTCAGGACAGACCCTGAGCTGAAACTTTCTTCACTTCGCTGCCAGCGCTCGGTTCTTGATCTTCGAAAAGTGATTGTTGAAGTTGCCCAGTGACCATTCGGCCGCAATGCCGTCCGGCAGCGCGATCGTGAGCTTGTCTTGTTCAAATGAAAGGAGCCTATAGCTTTGTTCGTGCAGATTCCTGGCAATGTGTTGCCACGTCATGCCGGCGGACACGTTCGTCTTGCTGCGCAAGTACGGTTCTAACGCGGCGGCCAGCACGCGGATAGCTCCTTCCACCGTGGACTCTCCCGCCACTGTGCGATGAGCGGTGGATGCAACGGCGGCGCGCTGAACGTAATGTTCATAGGTCGCGACTAAGCGCCCAATGTCAAACGCTATCGCTTCCCGTCCATTTGCTGTGAGGTCATTGCTGTCCAACATCGCCAAGTATGAGCGAGCAAGTACAAGGAATGCGCTCAAGGTTTCGGTAGTACGACGTTTTGACGTAACTCGTCGTCTGCCAAGAAGAACCTTGTAGACGTACTCCTCAGCAAGCCATGACGTACGAGCGAAGGCGCCGGGCTGAATGTAGCCGTCGTTCAGGGTCGGATACTCGGCAAGCAGGTCTTGCCTTCGAGTGTCCTCCGCAGTTATCGGAAATTCATGCAGCAGTGGCAGATCGTCAAGGCCAATCTCTTCGATGAGTTTTCGCAAGAATTCGACGCCTTGCTCATATGTCTTGACGTTTCGAAGAACCGTTGCCTCGAACGATGTTACGTTCACCAGCGAGCTTCGGCCCGTTTTCCGGGTACCTGCTCTTTGCATGGGGGGACATCCGACGGGTGGGGGTGAGCGATGACGGAGCATACCCCCGTGCCCGTCTATGCCGCTCTGGCAAGGGTTACCACGGTTCCGCGCTTGAGCCCGTCGAGGTAGTCAGCCCACGACTGCATCATCCTGCGACGATCTTGGAGGAACTGTGCGCGGTCATATGCGGCACCCAGCGGGCCGCTGGCTTTGTGGGCAAGCTGACGTTCGATTGCATCCGGATTCCAGCCGCGTTCCGCAAGCAGCGTGCGCGCGGTGGCGCGGAAGCCGTGGCCTGTCATCTGTTCGCCGCTGTAGCCGAGCGCGCGCAGTGCGGCGGTGACGGTGTTCTCGCTCATCGGCCGCTCCCGCGTGCGGGCGCTTGGAAACACGTACCGCGGCGCGTCGGGCTTTCTTGGGGACGCCACGTCGGTCAGTGGGCGCAACTCACGCAGCAGAAACACCGCCTGCGCAGACAGCGGCACGATGTGATCGGCCCTCGTCTTGGTCACGAAGTAGCGCCATGCGGGCGTGTCGCTATCCAGATCGAATTGCGGCCACTGCGCAGCACGCAATTCCCCAGGCCGCACGAACAGCAGCGGCGCCAGCTTGAGCGCCGTACAGACTTCGGGCGTGCCGGTGTAGCCGTCGATGGCGCGCAGTAGCTGCCCAAAGGCCTTGGGGTCGGTCAGCGCGGCGTGATGCTTCGTCGCAGGCTTCGGCTTGAGGGCGCCGCGCAGGTCGCGCGTCGGATCGGACGTTGCGCGGCCGGTGGCGATGGCGAAGCGGAATACCTCGGATATGCGCGCCTTTACGCGGTGCATCGTTTCCAGCCGGCCGCTGTTCTCGATCTGCCGCAGCGCCTGCAAGATGTGCGGCGGCTGCATGTCCGCGAGGGGCATGTCGCCGATGTACGGATACACCGTCTCCAGCATCCAGCGGGCCTTGTTGAGCGTGCCCGGCGACAGCACGCCGACACGCATCGCAAGCCACTGTGTGGCGACGGCCTTGAAGGTATTTAGCGCCGCCTCGTGCTGGCGCGCGTTTTCGGCCTGACGTTGCGCGCTCGGATCGATGCCGGCCGCCAGCAGCTTGCGTGCATCGTCGCGCAGATCGCGCGCGCCCTTGATGAATTGGCCTGTTTCGATGTCTGTGTGGCCGCGAAGCGGAACGTCAGGATAGGCACCCAACGACAGCAGCTTCTCGCGGCCTGCGAACGTGTAAGAGAGGCGCCACAGCTTGGCGCCGTTGGGGTTCACCAGAAGGAATAGCCCGCGCTCACGCGGTAGCTTGTAGGGCTTCGCTTTCGGCCGAGCTGACCGGATCAAGGTATCATTCAGGCTCATCGGGTATCACCTGTGAATTGGGACTCACATTGGCGAATGTACCCGCAGATGTACCCGGCGCAAGGGCAGGATGTACCCGGACGCTAGTGGACGATGAAAAACGAACAGACAACAAAAACCCCGCAAGAAGCGGGGCTTATGTACATCCTAGGAGCTACTTGGATGCTCTTTTGGTGCCGAGGAGAGGACTCGAACCTCCACGGTGTTACCCGCCAGTACCTGAAACTGGTGCGTCTACCAATTCCGCCACCTCGGCATGAGGGCGCGCATTTTGGCGACGCATCGGACCTTTGTCAATGAAAAAGAAAACACCTCAAAAACACCCGCAACAACAACACAAACAGGCGCATACGGCGCGCTGGCAGGATTCGGATCCTGATTTCCAGAAGCAGTCGGAGCAGTACACGGAGCCCATCCCGAGCCGACCGCTGATCCTGGAAACCCTGGCCGCCGAGTCCGGGCCGATGACGCTGGACGACCTGGTCGGTCATTTCGGGCTGGGGCGCCTGTCGCAGCAGGAGGCGCTGTCCAAGCGCCTGGTGGCGATGGTCCGCGACGGTCAGCTGGCGCAGAACCGGCGCGGCGCCTTTGGCCCGGTGACGCAGATGAATCTGATCGCTGGCAGTGTCCAGGCGCATCGGGATGGCTTCGGCTTCCTGATTCCGGATGCGGGCGGCGACGACATCTTCCTGCCGCCGCGGCAGATGCGCGCCCTGATGAATGGCGACCGCGTGCTGGTGCGGGTCGTCGGACGCGACTTCAAGGGGCGCCCCGAGGGCACGGTGGCCGAGGTCATCGAGCGGGTCAGCCGCAGTGTGGTCGGGCGCCTGCATGTCGAGGGGGGCGTGAGCTATGTGATCCCTGAAAATCCGCGCGTACAGCACGATCTGCTGATTCCGCCGGAGCACCTGATGGGGGCCCGCCACGGACAGATGGTGGTCGCGGAAATCGTGACGCCACCGGGCAATCGCACGCTGCCGGTGGGGCGGGTCGAGGAGATCCTGGGCGAACATCTGGCGCCCGGCATGGAGATCGAGGCCGCGATCCGTGCGCACAGTCTGCCGAACGAGTGGCCGCAGGCGGTCGAGGCTGAAGCCGAGGCGATTCCGGGCGAAGTCGGCAGCGAGCATCATGCCGGGCGGGAAGATCTGCGCCATCTGCCTCTGGTGACGATCGACGGCGTCGACGCGCGCGACTTCGACGACGCGGTCCACTGCAAGCCGCATCGCAGCGGACTGATGTCCCGGGGCGGCTGGACCCTGTGGGTGGCGATCGCCGACGTGTCGGCCTACGTGCGTCCCGACTCGCCGCTCGACAAGGAAGCGGTCCGGCGCGGCAACTCCGTGTACTTTCCGCAGCGGGTGATCCCGATGCTGCCGGAGAAGCTGTCGAACGGGCTGTGTTCGCTCAATCCGCAGGTCGACCGCTTGTGCATGGTGTGCGAGATGCGGGTGATGCCGGACGGCGAGGTCACCAAGTCGCGTTTCTACGAGGCGGTCATGCGTTCGCAGGCGCGGCTGAACTATGACGAGGTGGCCGAGATCCTGGAGCGGCCGGAAGGCGAGAAGGCTCGCGAGCGCGCGCCGTTCGTGGGCCATCTGCAGGCGCTGCAGGACGTTTTCGAGGCGCTGTATTCGGCGCGCACGCAGCGCGGCGCCATCGACTTCGAATCGACGGAAACGCGCATCGTGTTTTCCGACGAGCGCAAGATCGAGCGCATCGTGCCCGTGCAGCGCAACCGCGCGCACCGGCTGATCGAGGAATGCATGATCGCCGCCAACGTGCAGGCGGCGCGCTTCGTCGACAAGCACAAGCTCGCGAATCTGTATCGCGTCCACGAATCGCCCGATCCGATCAAGCTGCTGCCGCTGCGCGAGTTCCTCGCGTTGCGCGGGCTGCATCTGGGCGGCGGTGAAAAGCCGACGGCGAAGGACTACAGCCGTACGCTGGCGCTGCTCAAGGACCGTCCGGACGCTGCGCTGGTCCAGACCGTGATGCTGCGATCGATGATGCAGGCGCGATATGCCCCCGACAACGTCGGCCATTTCGGGCTGGCGCTGACGCATTACGCGCACTTCACCTCGCCGATCCGGCGCTATCCGGATCTGCTCTTGCATCGTGCGATCAAGCACGGGCTGCGCAAGCGCAAGGCGGGCGAATTCATCTATGACCACGAGCGCATGACCGCGATGGGGACGCACTGCTCGATGACCGAGCGGCGCGCCGACGAGGCCACGCGCGACGTCACCACCTGGCTCAAGTGCGAGTTCATCCGCCATCGTGTCGCCGAGGAATTCGACGGCATGATCAGCAGCGTCGCGCCCTTCGGCCTGTTCGTCGAGCTCTCGGGTCTGTATATCGAAGGCCTGGTGCACGTCTCGTCGCTGCGCAACGATTACTACGAACACGACGCGGCGGCGATGCGCCTGGTCGGTAGCCGCAGCAAGACGTCCTACGGGCTCGGCGACCGCGTGCGCGTGAAGCTGGTGCGCGTCAATCTGGATGAGCGCAAAATCGACCTTGAGCTGCTGGCGGTCGTGCAGCATTCATCCCGGATTAAGTCCGTGAGACCAGAATCCGGCTCACAGCGGAAGAGTGGAAAAGCGAAAAGGAAGAAGCGATGAAAATGCGACAGATGGCAGTGGTGGCGGCACTTGCCGTGGGCTTGAGCAGCTGCGCCACGGATGACCCCAACCGGCGCGCCAAGACCGGTGCGGTGATCGGCGCGGTCGCCGGCGCGGTCATCGGCAACCAGGTCAGCCATGCGCGCGGTGCGCCCATCGTCGGTGCCGTCGTCGGCGCAATGGCCGGTGGCGCGGTCGGCGGCTACATGGACCGCCAGCAGGCGGAGCTGGAGCGCCAGCTCGCCGAACAGACCGCGCGCCAGGAGCTGCAGATCGTGCGGCTCGCTGACGGTTCGCTGAAAGTGGGTGTCGCCAGCGATGTGAGCTTCGAGGTCGACAGTGCGCAGTTGATGCCCAGTGCCCTGGATACCTACGCGAAGATCTCCAACATTCTGCGCACTTACGACCAGACCGTCATTCATGTCGTCGGCCACACCGATTCGACCGGTACCGACGAGCACAACCAGAGCCTGTCGGAGCGACGCGCCGCGGCAGCCGCGAGCTACATGGGTGGACAGGGAGTGCCGGGCACGCGCATGCGCCAGGAAGGTCGTGGCGAGCGCGAGCCGGCGGCGTCCAACAGCACGGCCGACGGGCGCCGCAAGAACCGTCGCGTCGACATCGTGATCAAGCCGGTCGTCGAAGGGCAGGAGCAGCAGGCCTGGGCGCCGCCGCCGTATCTCGGCAGCTGAAGGGCATCGTTTCCTGCAAAGCCCCCGCAGTCGGCGGGGGCTTTGCATTTTTTGACGGCAGGCTGAATGCTCGGATCATGGCCAAGACGACACTGATCGGCGGTTTCCACGCGGTGCAGGCGGCGCTTGAAGATGCGCACGACAAACCTTTCGAAATCCTCTTGGCAGACACGCGCCAGGACGAGCGCATCCGCAACGTGCAGCAGCTTGCGCAGCGCGCCGGCGTGCGGGTGCGCGTGGTGCCCAAGAACGAACTCGATATCAAGGCGCCTGGGCTGCGCCATCAGGGCGTGCTCGCCTATGTGCCGGAGAAGGCCTTCGAGGCCGAGGAGCTGCTGTACCGCTCGGCCGAGCCGCAGCATCTGCTGCTGGCCCTCGACGGCGTGCAGGACCCGCACAACCTGGGCGCCTGCTTGCGCACTGCCGAGGCGGTCGGGGTGACGGCGGTGATCATTCCCAAGGATCGCAGCGCGGGCCTGACCGCGGTGACGCGCAAAGCGGCGGCCGGCGCCGCCGAGCGGGTGCCGATCGTCGCGGTGACCAACCTCGCGCGCACGCTGGAGCGCCTCAAGGAGTTGGGCTACTGGATCACCGGACTGGCGGGCGAGGCGACCGACACGCTCTACGACGTCGATTTCACCGGGCCGGCGGTGCTGGTCATGGGTGCCGAGGGCGAAGGCCTGCGGCGGCTCACGCGCGAGACCTGCGACCGTCTCGTCAAGATTCCGATGCAGGGCAAGACCGAGAGCCTCAACGTGTCGGCCGCAACCGCAGTGTGCCTGTACGAGGCCTGGCGGCAGCGCAGCCGCCCGCGCAAGGACAAGCCCAGGGGCTGATCGAATCGGGCGGCTTTTGATTGCACCAAGCCGCTGATTCCCCTAATATTCGCGCCCCGCTCCGTACAGGGGCGGGATTTTTGTTCCAACCACCTTGCTCCACGGGCGGCGTCAGCCGGGCCGGGAGCCACACGAAAACCCGTTGATTGCGGGGCGTGTGTTCACAAGGAGATGCAATGCGACACTACGAAATCGTGGTCATGGTGCATCCGGACCAGAGCGAACAGGTTCCGGCCATGATCGAACGCTACAAGGGCATGGTCGAAGCGGGCGGCGGCAAGGTCCACCGTCTCGAAGACTGGGGCCGGCGCCAGCTGGCTTACCCGATCGCGAAGGCGCACAAGGCGCACTACGTGCTGATGAACGTCGAAGTCGGCAACGACACGCTGGCCGAGTTCGAGAACGCCTTCAAGTTCAATGACGCCGTCATCCGCCGTCTGGTCGTCAAGATGGACGAGCCGGTCAGCGCGCAGTCGCCGCTGTTCAAGGCCCCGGAAGAAGAGAAGAAGGGCGAGTATCGCGCCCGCAAGGGCGACGGCGAGTCCGCCGAGTCCGGCGAGTCCGAAGGTGCCGACGCCGGCGCCGAAGAAGCAGGAGTCTAAGCCATGGCACAGTTTTTCCGTCGCAAGAAGTCTTGCAAGTTCAGCGCCGAAGGCGCCCCTGAGATCGACTACAAGGATCTCAACATGCTCAAGCAGTACGTCGGCGAGAACGGCAAGATCGTTCCGGCCGCATCACCGGCACCAAGTCGCGCTACCAGCGCGAGCTGGCGCTGGCGATCAAGCGCGCGCGCTTCCTGGCGCTGCTGCCCTACACCGACCGCCACCTCTAAGGGGAGCAGACCATGCAAGTGATTCTGCTGGAAAAGATCAAGAAGCTCGGCGATCTGGGCGACACCGTCAGCGTCAAGCCCGGCTTCGGACGCAACTTCCTGCTGCCGCAGGGTAAAGCGCTGCCGGCGACCGACGACAACCGCAAGGTGTTCGAGGCGCGCAAGGCCGATCTGATGAAGAAGTCGCAGGACAGCTTCAACGGGGCGAAGATGCGCGCCGAGAAGATCGCCGGCCTGAGCGTGACGATCCGTGCGCTCGCGGGCGACGAAGGCAAGCTGTACGGTTCGGTCGGCCCGGCCGAGATCGTTGCGGCGGCCGCCGAGCGCGGCGTCGAGCTGCACAAGAACGAGATCGACATGGTCAGCGGCCCGATCCGCACCACCGGCACCTACACGATCGGCGTTCAGCTGCACTCGGAAGTCGGCACCAGCCTGACGGTCGTCGTTGAGGAGCAGAAGGCGCAGGCCTGAGCTCGCAGCGGCAAGCGTTGCCAGCGGCCCGCCTCGTGCGGGCCGCTTTGTTTGCGCATCCTGCGCAAAACGGGGCCGTTCGGCGGGACGAGAGCTCACTGGGCTCTCGTCTGATCCGCCTCACTGGCCCCGACTTTCAAAACAAGCTGTGACTATCCCCGGGTTGCCCCCCGGATATTCACAGGAAACACCCTTTCGCTGACGGTGCGCGCGCGAGAGAATCGTCCGCTATGTCCATGCCCACAACCGTGACCAAGCTCCAGGCCCAGACCAAACTGCCGCCGTATTCGATCGAGGCGGAACAGTCGGTGCTCGGCGGCCTGATGCTGGACAACCGCGCGTGGAACGACATGGGCGACCGCCTCTCGCCCGAGGACTTCTATCGCGAGGATCACCAGCTCATCTATCGCGCGATCTGCGAGCTGGTGGGTGGCGGCCGGCCGTGCGATTTTGTCACGCTGTCGGAGCATCTCAAGGCGCACGGTCAGCTGGATGCGGCCGGCGGGCTGGTCTACCTCGGCAGTCTCGCCAACGACACGCCCAGCGCGGCGAATGTGATGGCTTATGCCGACATCGTGCGCGAGCGCGCGGTGCTGCGGGGCCTGATTGCCGCGGGCGGAGACATCGCCGAGCTGGGCTTCCGCGCGGACGGCCGCAGCTACGCCGAGCTGCTCGACATGGCCGAGCAGAAGGTATTCGCGCTGCGCAACCGCGCCGAGCACGCGCGCTCCAGCTACTTCGCGATGCCGGAGCTGATGGACACGCTGGAACGGAAGATCGACTTCCTGCGCCAGAACCCCAGCGGGCTTGCCGGCCTTTCGACCGGCTTCAACGACCTGGATGCGAAGACCACGGGTCTGCATCCGGGCGACCTGGTGATCCTCGCGGGTCGCCCGTCGATGGGCAAAACCAGTTTCGCGCTGAATATCGCCGAGCATGTCGTCACGTCGCCGGACCGGAAACCGGCGGCGGTGTTCAGCATGGAAATGCCGGCCGACCAACTGGCCCTGCGTATGCTGGCATCGTTCGCACGCATTCCGATGGGACGCCTGCGCAGCGGCGACCTCGAAGACCGCGACATGGATCGCCTGGTGTCGATGAGCGGGCTGCTGCGCGACGCGCCGCTGTACATCGACGAGACGGGTGCGTTGTCGCCGCTGGAGATCCGCGCGCGCGCGCGGCGCATCAAGGCGCGGCATGGCCTGGGCCTGATCGTGGTCGACTACATCCAGCTGATGCAGGTGCCGGGGACGAAGGAAAACCGTACCAACGAGATCTCGGAGATCTCGCGCAGCCTCAAGGCGCTGGCCAAGGAGCTGGAGGTGCCGGTGATCGCACTGTCGCAGCTCAATCGCGGCGTCGAGCAGCGCGACAACAAGCGCCCGCGCATGGCCGATCTGCGCGAGTCCGGCGGTATCGAACAGGATGCTGACCTCGTCATCTTCATTTACCGCGACGAGGTCTACAACAAGGACTCGCCCGACAAGGGCACCGCCGAGATCATCATCGTCAAGCAGCGCAACGGGCCGCTTGGCACAGTGAAGACGGCGTTCCTTGGCGAGTACACGCGCTTCGATAATCTGGCGCAGGGCTACACAGATGACGACGGCTCATGATCCCGCGCGTCTCCGCGACGGTCGACCTGTCGGCGCTGCGCAATAACCTCGGAGTGGTGCGGCGGCTGGCGCCGAAGTCCCGGGTCATGGCTGCGGTCAAGGCCGACGCCTATGGCCACGGCGCGGTGCCGGTGGCACGCACGCTGGTTGACGCCGGTGTCGACGTTCTCGCCGTGGCTTGTCTCGAAGAGGCGATGACACTGCGCCAGGCGCGCATCCAGGCGCCGATCGCGCTGCTCGAAGGCGTGATCTCCGGCGAAGAGGCGGCGCAGGCGGTCTACGAGCAGCTGCAGGTCGTGGTCCACGATCACTGGCAGATCGCGCTGCTCGAGTCGCTGCCCGCCAGCGCGCGCCTGTCGCTCTGGTTCAAGCTCGATTCGGGCATGCACCGGCTCGGCTTTCCGCTGACTGACGTACCGCGTCTGGTCGATACGCTGAAGCGGCATCCGGGATGGACGTTCCAGGGCTGGATGACACATCTGGCCTGCGCGGACGAACCCGATAACCCGTTCACGAGCGAGCAGATCCGCCGCTTCGACGACGCCTTGCGCGGCATTCCCGGCCCGCGTTCGATCGCCAATTCCGCGGGTCTGATCGCCTGGCCGCAGGCGCGCGTCGACTGGGTGCGGCCGGGCCTGGCGCTGTACGGCTGCTCGCCGGTGCCGGGCATGAGCGCGGCAACGCTGGGGCTGCAGCCGGCGATGCGCCTGGAGAGCTGCCTGATCGCCGTGCGCGAATACGCGGCCGGCGAAGGGGTGGGCTATGGCCTGGCCTACCGCTGCCCCGAGCGCATGCGCATCGGCGTCGTGGCGGTCGGATACGCGGATGGCATGCACCGCGCATTCCGCAACGGCACACCGGTCGTGATTCGCGGCCGCCGCGGGTATCTGGCAGGTCGTGTGTCGATGGACATGATCACCGTCGATCTGCGCGACATCCCGGATGCGGCGGTCGGCGATCCGGTACTGTTGTGGGGCAACGGACTGACGGCGGAGGAGGTGGCCAGCTGGGCCGGTACGCTCTCGTACGAGTTGCTATGCGGTCTGACCCAGCGGGTGCATTTCCGCCACGTCAATGCCGCGGAGTGAGCCGGGTCGGGCGTGGCGGAAATCGGGATGGGTCAACAGACCCTAATGCACTGAAGGCGACAGCTTGCGCAGTGCGTCGCCGGTCGTGGTGGCCCCGGTGCGATCGATGTCCTCGCGGGTATAGACCTGTCCCGGTGCAGCAACGCACGGGCGGTCTTCGCTGCGCGAAACGTGGCTACCGGTTTCCTGCAGGCAGCGCGGCTGATCTGCCTGCGCCTGCATGGCCTCTGCCTTCGGTGCAGCGTCAGAGTCTTTCTTCGCCGGCGACGCGCAGGCCGCCAGCAGCACGATGCAGCTGAGAACGATCGGGGATTTCATCGACGGGCTCCAAGGCAGGACCATCGGTCAGCCTGCGCCAGACGCGCTGTCCGCAGGCTGAACCACAATCTGGTCAGCCGACCAGCATGAAGGTCATGCGCGTGCCGACCAGTTCGACTGTGTCGTTGTTGTTCAGTCTACGCGCCTGGGCATCGATCGGCGCGCCGTTGACCAGGGGTCTCTGCCCGCCGCTGTCGCCGCCGACATGAACGATGTAGTAGCCGTCGGCACGGCGCGTGATTGCCGCGACCTGCACGCCCGGCTTGCCGATCGTGGTCAGCGCCTTGGACAGCTCCAGTTCCTTGCCGGCATTGGGCCCGGTGGCCACGCGCAGCTTGCCGAGCATCGGCTTGGCCGGCGCCGGCGCGGGCGTCGGTGCGGGCGCCGGGGCCGCCGCCGCGGTTGGCGCAGCGGCCTTGTTGACCTGCGCCTCGAACGCCGCGCCGAACTGGCCCGGCTTGAGGATCATGGTTTTCTCGAAATCGTCGTCGGCGCCGCCTTCACCCTCGTATTTCAGGGTGTTGCGACCGATGGCGATCGTGTCGCCGTGCGACAGTGGATGCTTGGCGATCTGCTTGCCGTTGACCTGCGTGCCGTTTGTCGAATCGAGGTCTTCGAGAAACGAATCCTGCAGGATCGTGATCACGACGGCGTGGTGACCGGACACCGCCTTGTCGTTGAGACAGATGTCGTTGTCGGGGTGGCGTCCGATCGTGATCCGCTCCTTGGAGAGCGGTACATCCTTGGTCTGGCCGCTGCTGTCGGTAACGATGAGATTGCCCATATCTAGAACCACTCCATCAGACGTTCGTACCAGCGCTTGCCGCCGATCAAAGAACTGTTCATGTGTGCCAGCACGACAGAGACGTTGTCCTTGCCGCCACCTTCATTGGCGAGGGAGATGAGTTCCTTCGCGGCGAACTCAAGATTATCAGCGTATTTTCCTAGTGTTAAGCCGATAACTTCATCTGAAACCATATCCGTGAGGCCGTCCGAGCACAGCAGGATCACGTCGCCGACCTCGATCGGCTCTTCGATGATGTCGACCTCGACCTCCGGCTCGGCACCCAGCGCCCGGGTCACGATGTTCTTGCGTACCAGCTTCTTGGCCTCGTCGCGGCCGTAATGGCCGCGCGCAACGAGTTCTTCGAGCAGCGAGTGGTCGCGCGTGATCTGCTCAAGTTTGCCGCCGCGAAAGCGGTACAGGCGCGAATCGCCGACGTAGGCGATCGACATGCGGTCGTCGTGCAGCAGGCAGGTGACGATGGTCGTGCCCATGCCGGCGCATTGCGGCTGGCTCTGCGCCACGGAATGAATCGTCCGGTGCGCATCCTCGACGGCTGCCTTGAGCATCAGCGCCTCGACGCTGTGGCCACTGCCCGCATCGATCTGGCCGTGCTGGAGCGTCGGCCACTGGCGTCGCGCGACGTCCAGCACGGTCGTCACCGAAATGCCGCTGGCGATCTCGCCGGCGTTGTAGCCGCCCATGCCGTCGGCAAGGACCAGCAGGCCCATGTCCGGCTCTTCGCCAACCGCATCTTCGTTGTTCTGACGTACGCGCCCGGTGTCGGACAGCAGTGCGGTCGAGACCTTTTCTTTGAGCGCCATGTCGATCTCAGGCGACGCCCGCGGCCGGCATGGCGGCTCGCAGGTCGCGAGCCAGTTCGGCGCCGCGCTGGTAGCGCTCGTCGGCGTTCTTGCGCAAGGCCTTCTCGATGATCGGTTCAATGGCCGGCGGCAGGTCCGGGCGCAACACGGTCGCCGGCGTGTGCGTCTCGTTGGTGATTTTCAGCATCAGGTTGACCATTGAATCCGCTTGGAACGGCAACGCCCCGGTGAGCAGCTGGTAGAGCGTCACGCCCAGGGAAAACAGGTCCGAGCGGCCGTCGACGCGTTTGCCGGCGAGTTGCTCGGGTGACATGTAGCTGGGGGTCCCGAGCACCATGCCGGTCTTGGTCTTGCTCGAATCGGTGATGCGCGCGATGCCGAAGTCCATCAGCTTGATGGTTTGGGTCGCCTCCAGCAACATCATGTTGGCCGGCTTGATGTCGCGGTGGACGATGCCGTTGCCGTGCGCGTAGTCGAGCGCGTCGGCCGCGTCCGCCACCAGCCGCAGGACTTCGCGCATCGGCAGGAGGGCATTGGGCTTGGTGTGACGGGTGAGGTCGTGACCGCGCACGAATTCCATCGCGATGTAGGCGAGATCGTGCTCCTCGCCGGCGTCGTAGATCGACACGATGTTCGGGTGGGTGAGCTTGCCCGCGGTCTCCGCCTCGCGGAAGAAGCGCTCCTTGACGCTGGCCAGTTCATCGGGCTCGAATTCCTGGGATAAGGCCATGGTCTTGATCGCGACCTGGCGTCCGATCTTCGGATCCTTGCCCATGTAGACGACGCCCATCGCGCCTTTGCCAAGTTCCTTCTCGACCTGGTAGCGGCCGAGCATCGGCTTCTCCATCTCCGCGGTCGAGTCGAGCACCAGGGTGCCGCCCGGGTGCGAACTCGCGCCGCCGAGGATGACCGTTTCGGACAGCTTCTTCGCGCGGTTGAGCTTCTGCTGGATGTCGCGGAAGTCCTTGTTGAATCCGGCGATGTACTGGTACGCAGACTCGGCCTTGTTGAACTGGCGCTTGCGCTCGAAATCGAGCGCGAGGTTGTAGATCAGGTCGAGCAGCTTGTCGTCGACCGGCTGCACGCGGCGGAATTTCTCGAAGGCCATGTCCAGCTGGCCCTGGCCCTGGAAGGCGAGTCCGAGCATGCGGTTCGATTCGGCGCCTTCCGCGTCGCTGGTCTGCTTGAGGCGCTCGGTGATGTTGAACTTCTTCACGGTCATGAAGGCATGCCCGGCGAGCAGGAAGACCGCCGCAACGGTCAGCTTGAGCCACACCGCGGTGGAGACCATCGCGCCGATCTGCGCCGCAATCAGGCCGATCGCGATCGCCAGGGTCAGCGCTGCGGAGGCCGTCGCGCCCAGTAGCGGCAGCGCCAGCGCCAGGTACGCCGCGATGGCGATGAAGACGGCGAATTCCGCCCAGCCGGTCCAGGACGGGCGTATGAAGAAATCGCCCTGCAGCAGGCTGGACACCGTGTGCGCGAGCGTCACGACCGGCGCGGTGGCCGCGGACACGGGGGTGGCGAAGGTGTCGCCGGTGCCGACGGCGGTGGTCCCGATCAGCACGACCTTGTCCTTGTACTTGTCCAGGGGCAGCTTGCCGGACAGGACGTCGTAGGCCGAATCAACCGGAAACGCGGGCCGCTCGCCGTCGCTGCCGTAGAAGTGCGTGTACATGCGCAGCGCCGGACTGGTGCCGATTTCGAGCCCGGCCATGGCGATGCCTTCGCCCAGGCGGACTTCGATGTCCTGCGGCGTCAGATTCAAGGCGCTCGCGGCGATCATCAGCGACAGCGACGGATAGAACTCGTCGAAGTGCTGCAGCACCAGCGGCTCGTAGCGCACGGCGCCGTCGACGTCCGGTGTCGTGTTGAGATGTCCGATGGCGATCGACGCGCTGCCCAGCGCCGGGATCGGCACGAGTGCGTCGCGCGTCGGCAGCGGCAGGGCGCCGTCGGCGCGGGCACCGACGCGGTCCTCGATGCGTGTCAGCGCGTTGCGGCGGACGAAATCGGGCAGCGCCGCATCCGGTCGTCCCAGCGGACGCCCGATCGTGAACACCATCGGCAGCAGCGTGTGTCCCTGCGCCTGCAAGGCCTGCGCAAGCAGTCCGTCGGCCGACTTTCCGGCTGCGGCGTCGAGAGTGCCGACCAGTTCGGTCATCAGCCGGCCGTAGTCGCGCACCAGCGTCGACGTGTCGAACGCGGCGGCGACCTCGCCCAGCTGCGGTGCAGTCAGCGCCGCGTCCTTGAGCATCAGGTTGAAGGTTTCGATTTCGACCGGAATCTGCTGGGTCAGTGGCGACGTGTCCAGCTGCTGACGCAGGGACGCGATCAGGTCGGCGTTTCCGCTCTGCTCCGCTTCGAGATAGAGCGCGGTGTTGCCGATGACCTTGGCACCGCCTTCGCGCAACTTGTCGATCAGCTCCGCCTGGCGCGCGCGCGGCCACGGCCAGCGCCCGAGATTGCGGATGGAATCGTCGTCGATGGCGACGATGGCGATACGATCCGAGGGCGTGCGCTCGCGTGCGCGCACGCCGATGTCGTAGGTGTAGCGTTCGAGCGACTCGAAGCCATCGGCGAAGACGCCAAAGGCAAGAATCGCGAAGACAACGGTGAAGGCAACGGCGGCAAACCAGTCCCGGGTCCAGAATTTTTGGTTCACCGCGAAGTCCCCTGACGCGCTTGAGCTAAGCTGATGTTAGCCGTTTTCGAGTTCGATCCAAACACAAGCGTAAGAGCGAGCGCAAAGGCGCCGGCAGGGACATGGCCAGATTGAGGACCGAGTTTGTTTGTCAGAGCTGTGGTGCCGCGAGCCCGAAGTGGGTCGGGCAGTGTGCAGATTGCGGCAGCTGGAACAGCATCGTCGAGACGCAGACTGCGAGTCGCCCGGCAGTGCGCGTGGGCGGCATCAGCGGCACCGCCGGCGGTCGCGTGCAGCGCCTCAAGGACGTTGACACCCAGGATTCGCCGCGCGCCTCGACCGGCATCGCCGAGGTCGATCGCGTGCTCGGCGGCGGCGTCGTGCCGGGCGCGGTGAGCCTGCTGGGCGGCGATCCGGGCATCGGCAAGTCGACGCTGGTACTGCAGGTGCTGTCGTCGCTGCAGCCGCGCTTGTCGACGCTGTACGTCACCGGCGAGGAGTCGCTGGCACAGGTGCATCTGCGCGCGCAGCGTCTGGGCCTGTCCAACCTGGACATTCCGGTCCTGGCCGAGACCAGCGTCGAGCAGGTCATCGCGCAGCTGGCACAGCTCAAGCCCGCCTTCGTCGTGATCGATTCGATCCAGACGCTGTATACGGACGCGCTCGATTCGGCACCGGGCTCGGTGTCGCAGGTGCGCGAATGCGCCGCGCAGCTCGTGCGCCATGCGAAGTCGACGCAGACGGCGATCCTGCTCGTCGGCCACGTCACCAAGGAAGGCGCGATTGCCGGGCCGCGCGTGCTCGAGCACATGGTCGATACCGTGCTGTATTTCGAGCACGATCCTGGCTCGCGCTTCCGCATCGTGCGCGCGATCAAGAACCGCTTCGGCGCGGTCAACGAGCTCGGTGTGTTCGCGATGACCGACGCCGGCTTGAAGGAAGTCAGCAATCCGTCCGCGTTGTTCCTGTCGCGTCATCGCGAGCCGGTGTCCGGCAGTGTTGTCACCGTTGCGCGCCAGGGCAGCCGGCCGTTGCTGGTGGAGGTCCAGGCGCTGGTCGATCGCTCCCTGGTCGGCACGCCGCGCCGGGTCACCCTGGGTCTGGAGAGCAATCGGCTCAACATGCTGCTGGCGGTGCTGCACCGCCACGGCGGGATTGCGCTCGGCGATCAGGATGTCTTCGCCAACGTCGTCGGCGGCATGCGCATCCAGGAAACCGCGGCGGACCTGCCGCTGCTGCTGGCGGCGCTGTCGAGCTTTCGTTCCAAGCCCTGGCCTGGCGACTGCATCGCATTCGGCGAGATCGGGCTCGCGGGCGAGGTGCGTCCGGTCGCCGCCGGTGAGGAGCGGCTGGCGGAGGCGGCCAAGCAGGGCTTCAAGCGCGCCGTCGTGCCGGACGCGAACAAGCTGCGGCGCGCGGCGAAGATCGACATCGAGGTCGTGCCGGTCACGCGCTTGTCGGAGGCGCTCGACCAGCTGTGAGCGGCTTGGTCAGGCCGCCTTGCGAGCCGCCCCGGGCGGCACCGCCTTGGGTGGCCAGACGCGCGTCGACTTGATCGCATTGGCGCGCATTTCGGTGATCTCGAAGCTGTAGCCCGCGACCTCGACCTTGGCGCCGGCCTGCGGCAGATGCTCCAGCTTTTCCAGCATCAGGCCGTTGATGGTCTTGGGTCCGTTGGTGGGCAGTTTCCAGCCGAGGTTCTTGTTGAGGCTGCGGATTGTCACCGAGCCGGTCACGCGGAAGCTGCCGTCGGCGTCCGCATAGACGTTCTTGATGCGCGTCGCCGGGTCCGAGGTGAATTCGCCGATGACCTCCTCGAGGATGTCCTCGATCGTCACCAGGCCCTGGATGTCGCCGTACTCGTCGACGACGAAGCCGATGCGGCGCTTCTGGTTCTGGAAATTGAGCAGCTGCTGGTTCAGCGGCGTGCCTTCGGGAATGAAGTAGGGCTCGCGTGCCAGCGCCAGCAGGCTCGGAACGTCGAGGCTGTCCTCGGCGGCGAGGCGGACGACTCGGCGCAGGTGGACCACGCCTTTGAGATTGTCGATCGAGCCCTCGAACACCGGGATGCGCGTGTGCTGGCTGGCAATGATCGTCTCCCGCACCGTCGGCCACGGCTCGGAAACATCGATGCCGACGATCTCGTTGCGCGGCACCATGATGTCCTCGACCGTGGCCTTTTCCAGGTCGAGAATCGACAGCAGCATCTTCTGGTGGCGGTGCGGAATCATCGCGCCGGCTTCGGCGACGACCGTGCGCAGCTCCTCGGTGCTCAGGCTGTGCTGTGCGGCTTCTTCCGGGTGCACGCCAAACAGTCTCAGCAGCAGAGTGCCGACAATGTTCGCGCCATCGACGATCCACGCGAACAGCCGCAGCGTGGGCCAGTACAGATACGCAGCGGGCAGCCCGACGCGCTCGGGATACAGTGCGCCCAGCGTCTTGGGGATCGACTCCCCGAAAATGAAGATCAATACAGCGGTCATCAAGGTCGCGATCGCCAGGGCGGTCTCGCCGTCCTGAATCAGCCGTGAGCAGATCAACACAGTCAGGGTCGCGACCAGGGCCTGGGCGATATTGTTCAGCAAAAGGATGAGGCCGATCAGACGGTCGGGTCGAGCCAGCAGGCTGACCGCCATGCGCGCACCGCGATGGCCTTGTTTGGCGCGCGACTGCAGCCGATAGCGGTTCATCGTCATCAAGCCGGTTTCCGAACCGGAGAAGAACGCGGAACAGCCCAGAAATACAAAGAGCAGCCCGAAGAGGGCAGTTAGGGGAATGTCGTCCAAAAGCGCGGTCAGTAGTGGCCGTGTGGATTCTGCTTGTTAACCAAGGGGCCACCCTCCTGTCAAATCGATTGACATGAGGTTGTCAGTCTAACTCCAATGCCGGCCAAGAATTTGTTCCAAAATCACCTTACTGCCGAAATACGCCAGAACGAGCGTGGCATAGCCGGCCAGCGTCCACCGGATCGCGGTCCGGCCGCGCCAGCCGTAGCGCATGCGGCCCCATAACAGTACCCCGAAAATGATCCAGGCGGTGATCGACAGAATGGTCTTGTGCGCCAAGTGCTGGGCCATCCAGTCGCGGATGAACCAGATGCCCGACAACAGGGTCAGCGACAGCAGGAAGAAGCCGATTGCGATGAGCTGGAACAGCAGGCGCTCCATCGTCTGCACCGGCGGCAGTGAGCGCGCCAGTTGCGTCATGCGATGACCGTGCAGCAGCTGGTCCTGGATCGCGAGCAGACTGGCGTGGACGGCGGCCAGCGTCAGCAGGCCGGCGGAGAACAGGGACAGCAGAATGTGACTGCGCGCTTTCCAGTCGGCGATCGGGATGTCGCTTGCCGGCGTCGGCCAGGTCCCGGCAACGACGGCGGCGATGCCGGCAATGGGAAAGACAATGGCACCCAGGGTGCGCAGCGGCTCGCGGAAGCACAGCGCCCACAACAGGAACGCGGATTGCCAGGTGAACAAGGACAGCGACTCGTTGATGCCGATCGTGATCGCGCCGCCTTGAAGTATGTGGCCGCTCAAGGCCAGCGCATGCAGGACCAGTGCCGGCAGCACCAGCCAGCGCTCGCCGGGGATGCGGCGATCGCGGTACTGGACGAATGCGGTTGCGCAGTAGATCGCAAAAGCGACGATGGTCAGACTCATAGTCGCGGAAGCTTAGCCGGAATGGGGTGCCCGAGCGCGCGCAGGCCCTGTGTTACGATCCGACCGACTTCGCGCAAGAACAAAATGTATGCGGATCAAGGTCCTCGGCTGTAGCGGCGGCGTCGGTCCGGGCTTGCGGACGACGAGCCTGCTCGTGGACGAGGAACTCTTGATCGATGCCGGCACCGGCGTCGGAGACTTGACGCTGAGCCAGCAGCGGCGCATCCGCCACGTGTTTCTCACCCACAGCCATCTCGATCACATCTGCGGGCTGGCGTTCATGGCCGACAACCTGTTCGATCTGATCGACCGCCCGATCGAAGTGCACGCCAGCACCGAGACGCTGGGGATCGTGCGCGAGCATATCTTCAACTGGAAGATCTGGCCGGATTTCTCGGTCCTGCCGGATGAAACCAATCCCTTGCTGAAGTGGCGCGAGGTCGGCGTCGGCGAGGGTTTCGAACTGGAGAGCGGACACCGTCTCACCGCGTTCCGCGTGCTGCACACGGTGCCGGCGGTCGGCTACGCGATCGAAGGGCGACGCGGCGTCTTCGCGTTCACCGGCGATACCTACGCCGACGACGGCATGTGGAGCTTTCTGAATTCGCTGGCGCGGCTGGACAAGCTGATGATCGAAATCGCGTTCCCGGACGAACAGGCCGCGCTGGGCTACGCCGCCAAGCATTTCACGCCGAGTCTGCTCGGCACGGAACTGCAGAAGCTGCGTCACCGGCCCAAGCTGTATCTGACGCATCACAAGCCCGGCTGCGAGCAGGTGATCGAAAAGCAGTGCCGCACCGCCTTGCGCGGCTGGGACTACGTGCACCTGAAGCGCGGCGACACCATCAGCTTCGAGTAGGCCGCCGATGTCGCCGGTATCGGCCGGTCGTTAGAATAGCCGCTTCGTCCGCCCCGCCCGATCCCCGAACCCCCTCCGTGCCATGTTCGAAAACCTGACATCCCGCTTGTCGCGTGTGCTCGATGCCATACGCGGACAGGGGCGCCTGACCGAGGAGCAGATCAACGCCGCGGCGCGCGAACTGCGCATGGCGCTGCTCGAGGCCGACGTCGCGCTGCCGGTGGTCAAGGACTTCGTCGAGCAGATCAGGCAGAAGGCGCTGGGCGTCGAGATCACGCAGTCGCTGACGCCGGGGCAGGAGTTCCTGCGCGTCGTGCAGCGACAGCTGACCGAGACCCTGGGCGGCACCGCGGAGCCGCTCAATCTGCGTCAGCAGCCGCCGGCGGTGATCCTGATGGCCGGTCTGCAGGGCTCCGGCAAGACCACGACCACCGCCAAGCTCGCGCGCCTGCTCAAGGAGCACGAGAAAAAGAAGGTCATCGTGGTGTCCTGCGACGTTTACCGTCCCGCGGCGATCGAGCAGCTGCGCATCGTCGCCACGCAGGTCGGCGTCGAGTGGTATCCGTCGTCGGTCGGCCAGGATCCGGTCGCGATCGCGCAGGCCGCGCTCGCCGAAGCGAAGAAGCTATATGCGGACGTGCTGATCGTCGACACCGCCGGCCGCACGACGGTCGACGCCGACATGATGCGCGAGATCGCCGCGCTGCACGCGGCGCTGAATCCGGTCGAAACGTTGTTCGTCGTCGACAGCATGACCGGCCAGGACGCCGCCAAGACCGCGCGTGCCTTTGCCGACGTGCTGCCGCTGACCGGCGTGGTGCTGACCAAGATCGACGGCGATGCCCGCGGAGGCGCGGCGCTGTCGGTGCGCCAGGTCACCGGCAAGCCGATCAAGTTCCTCGGCATCGGCGAGAAGTCGGACAAGCTCGAAGTCTTCCATCCGGACCGCATCGCGGCGCGCATCCTCGGCCAGGGCGACGTGCTTGGCCTGATCGAAGAGACGGTGCGCAAGGTCGATCACGACAAGGCGCAGAAGCTGGCCGAGAAGCTCAAGAAGACCAAGAGCTTCGATCTGGAAGATTTCCGTGAGCAGATGCAGCAGATGCAGAACATGGGCAGCATGGCGAGCCTGCTCGACAAGCTGCCCGGCGGTGCGCAGATGCAGGCGCAGCTCAAGAACGTGGACATGGACAAGCAGGTGCGGCGCACGGTGGCGATCATCGGCTCGATGACCCGGCAGGAGCGCCGCTTCCCGGATCTGATCAAGGCCTCACGCAAGCGCCGCATCGCCGCTGGCAGCGGCGTCGAGGTGCAGGAGGTCAACCGCCTGCTGCGTCAGTTCGAGACGACCCGCGACATGATGAAGAAGGTCGCCAGCGGTGGCATGGGCAAGCTGATGCGCGCGATGGGCGGCCGCATGCCGCCCGGCATGCTGCCGCGACGTTGAGCTCCCCGGTGCGCGTTCTGGCGACGATGGTGGTGGCTGCGTGGCTGGCGACGGCTGTCGCGCCGGCGGCGGCCGAGTCGATCGGGCCGGGCGTCGATGCGCCGGAAGCCGCCGGCATCGTCATCAACGGTCCCGAGAATTCCCGGGTCAGCGCGCTCAAGGGCCGCGTGCTCGTCGTCGAGTTCTGGGCGTCGTGGTGCGGGCCCTGCATCGAGTCGATGCCGCGCCTGGACGCTTTGCGAAGAGATGTGCTCAAGTCCGGCTTCGGCATGGACTTCGAGATTCTCGGCGTCGGCCTGGACAAGCGAGTCGAGGATGCACGACGCTTCCTCAACGTGCGGCCGGTCAGCTACCCGGTGGTCGTCGATACGATCGGCATCGCATCCACCAACTACGGTGTCTGGCGCCTGCCGGCGACCTTTCTGGTCGACCGCGACGGCGAAATCGTGCAGATCTACCACGGCTACGGACCGGGTTTCGGCGACGACCTGCGCCAACGGGTTTTCGACCTGCTGCGCAGCCCGGGAGCCACGCAAGTGTCGCAAGCTCAAGTTCGCACTGGAAATCCGTGACGAAGTCGCTACAATACGCGGCCTTTCAGCGGCCTGGCGCCGCTTTTGTCATTGGCACTCTCTAATTGGATAGGCAAACATGGTAACGATTCGTTTGGCCCGCGCCGGCGCGAAGAAGCGGCCGTTCTATCACGTGGTGGCGACTGAAAAGCGCAACCCGCGTGATGGCCGTTTCATCGAGCGTCTGGGCTACTACAACCCGAACGCCAAGGGCGCCGAGCAGAAGCTGGTGCTGGACTTCGCGAAGGTCGAGCAGTGGCAGAAGACCGGTGCGCAGGTGTCGGAGCGCGTGGCGTATCTGATCAAGTCGGCGCCGAAGGCTGCGGCCTGAGGTCATGACGCAGCGCCGGGTGACGCTGGGCCGCGTCGCCGGGGTCTTCGGCGTTCGCGGCTGGCTGCACATCGATGCGCAGACGCGTCCGGCGATCCGGATTCTGCAATACCCGCGCTGGTGGCTGAAGCGGGGTGACGCGGAATTCGAGGTTCAGCTGATCGAAGGACGCGCGCACGGCAAAGGCGTTGTCGCACAGATCAGCAACGCAGATGGACGCGCGATCGACGATCGTGATGTCGCGGCGGGTCTGGTAGGCGCGGAGATTCAAGTCGGCCGGGACGACCTGCCGAAGCTGCCGAAGGGGCAGTATTACTGGGTCGATCTGATCGGCCTGACGGTGGTGGGCAAGTCCGGTGTGCTGCTCGGCAGCGTGCGGGACGTGACCAGCAACGGCGTACAGGATGTGCTGGTGGTGGAGGATGAGGCAGGCACCGAGCGGCTGATTCCGTTCGTGCGCGGCCACATCATCAAGCGCGTGGAGCTGGCGGCCGGGCGTATTCTGTGCGAGTGGGACGCGGATTACTGAGATGCGAATCGAGGTAATCAGCCTGTTCCCCGAGTGGGTGGGGCAGGTTGTGCGGCATGGCATGCCGCGCATCGCGGTGGAGGTCGGGCAGTTGTCGCTGCATGCGCGCGATCTGCGCGACTACAGCGAAAACCGCTGGCGCCGCGTCGATGACCGGCCTTATGGCGGCGGGCCAGGGATGGTGATGGAGCCCGAACCGCTGGCAGCAGCAGTGGCTGCTGCGAAGGCGGCTCTCGGATCGGGCGATGGGGGCGGAGCACCGAAGGTGGTGCTGATGTCGCCGCAGGGTCAGCGTTTCGACCAGAGATGGGCGGAACGGTTGGTGCAGGAGCAGAATCTGATTCTGCTCTGCGGACGCTACGAGGGGCTCGACGAGCGCTTCGTGCAGTCGGAAGTGGATTTTGAGTTGTCTCTGGGCGATTTCGTGATGTCCGGCGGCGAACTGGCGGCGATGGTGGTGATCGATGCCGTCGCAAGATTGTTGCCCG
Source organism: Sinimarinibacterium sp. (assembly GCA_041659605.1). Classification (GTDB taxonomy): domain Bacteria; phylum Pseudomonadota; class Gammaproteobacteria; order Nevskiales; family Nevskiaceae; genus Solimonas. The sequence goes on from JBAZXW010000004.1 coordinate 235,446, forward strand.
GTGTGCTGGGCCATGCGGAGTCGGCGGCGAACGATTCGTTCTCCGCAGGTCTGCTGGACCACCCGCACTACACGCGCCCGGAGACGTGGCGCGGGCAGGCGGTGCCGGAGGTGCTGCTGTCCGGCGACCATGCGCGCATCGCGCGCTGGCGCCTCAAGCAGGCACTGGGGCAGACGTGGTTGAAGCGGCCCGATCTCCTTGAGGGGATCGAGCTGAAAGATGAGGTACGGACGCTGTTGCGCGAATTCATCGCCGAGCAGCGAGTTGACGACGAAGGGTGAGCACAATGCGCACGAACAAGATCATTGCCGCGATCGAAGCGGAGCAGATGAACAAGAAGATTCCCGACTTTCGCGCCGGCGACACGGTCGAGGTCAAGGTCAAGGTGAAGGAGGGCGACCGCGAGCGCCTCCAGGCCTTCGAGGGCGTCGTGATCGCCAGGCGCAACCGCGGCATGCACTCCGCGTTCACGGTGCGCAAGGTGTCGCACGGCGAAGGCGTCGAGCGCGTGTTCCAGACCTACAGCCCGCAGGTTGCCGAGATCAGCGTGAAGCGCCGCGGCGACGTGCGCCGCGCCAAGCTGTACTTCCTCCGCAACCTCTCGGGCAAGGCCGCCCGTATTGCGGAAAAGCTCTCCTGATCAACGCTTTGCGGGCGTAAGCTCGTAGCGTTGTAAAGCGAAGCGTGACGAAGAGCCCGCGGTCCGCGAGGACCGCGGGCTTTCTCGTGCCCGCGTGGTCGCAGCTCCGCAGCCCCGCAGCGCTTTACAGCCGCCGGACTCGGCCGTAGGCTGAACACCTGTTTAAAACAGATGTTTCAGGCGATGGCTTCCAGCCCTCTCTCCGAAGATCCCGGAACCCGCGCGGCACTGCTGGCCGCCGCCGCCGAACTGTTCGCGGAGCAGGGATTCCGTGCCACGCGCGTGCGCGAGATCGTGGCGCGCGCCGGCGCCAACGTCGCTGCCGTCAGCTACCACTTCGGCAGCAAGGAGGGGCTTTATCTCGCCGTGCTGCAGCACGAGGCGGCGCGCGTGATCGAGCGTTATCCGATTTCGCGCCCGGAACATGCGCGCGACGCCGCGGCGGCGCTGCGCGACGTCGTCGCTGGCCTGCTCGGGCGCTTCCTCGCCGCCGATGCGCGGTCGTACGCGCCGCGCCTGCTGATCCGCGAGATGCTCAATCCGACTTCAGCCCTGGCGCAGGTCGTCGAGCAAGTCACGCGTCCGCAGTTCGAGCAGGTGTTCGCCGTGGTGGCCGCGATTCTCGGCCCGCGCGTGCCGCCCGAGCAGGTGCGCGTGTGCGCGTTCAGCGTTGTAGGCCAGTGCATGTTCTATCTGGTCGCGCGGCCGGTGGTCGAGCGCCTGGCGCCGGGCGTCCTCGATGCGGTTCAGCGCGAGGCGCTCACGGACAGCATCGTCGCGCTCAGTCTGGCGGGCCTGCAGGCGCGGCGGCATCAATACGAGGAGGTGGCGCATGCGTAGCCTGTGCGGGATCCTGCTGCTGTTGCTCGGCGCCTGCGGCGGCGAGCCGGCGCAACGCTACAACGGCTATGTCGAAGGCGAGGCGCTGCGCCTTGCGCCGGGTCGTGCCGGGCGCCTCGATCTGCTGGCGGTACAGCGCGGAGCCACGGTCACGCCCGGCGACGCCTTGTTTGCCGTCGATGCCCAGCTCGAGCGGGCGACGCTGGCGGAAGCCCAGGCACGGCTTGCAGCGGTGCGCGCGCGCCTCGACGATCTGCGCAAGGGCAAGCGTGACACCGAGATGGACGTGCTGCGCGCGCAGCTCGCGCAGGCGCAGGCGCAGCGCGAACTGTCTGCGGCGCAGCTCAAGCGCCAGCAGGCGCTGTTTGCGCGCGATGCCGTGAGCCGCGAACAGGTGGATCAGGCGCGCAGCGCGGCCGATCGCGATCGCGCGCGCGTGCGCGAACTTGAAGCAACACTGGCGAGCGGTGGCCTGTCCGCACGCGACGATGCCTTGCGCGGCGCGGAGGACGAGGTGCGCGCCGGCGAAGCCGTCGTGCTTCAGGCGCAGTCCAATCTTGCGGAGAAAGCGGTCAAGGCAGCGGTCGCCGGCAGCATCGAGGATGTCTACTACCGGGTCGGCGAGTGGATTCCTGCCGGAGCGCCGGTGCTGGCCCTGCTGCCGCCGCAGAATCGCAAGCTTCGCTTCTTCGTGCCGCAGACGGTGCTGGGCTCACTGCGGCTCGGGCAACCGGTGCAGGCATCCTGCGACGGCTGTACCGGGCCGATCGCAGCGACCATCACCTTCATCGCCGCCAGCGCCGAGTAC
>JBAZXW010000005.1:0-224415 GCA_041659605.1 Sinimarinibacterium sp.
GCAGTGGCGGGCGCAGCTGCTGCCGCGCGCTGGGCGCGCGCCGCGGCGGCGGTGGCCTGCGTCAACGCCGGCTTGGCGCCGGTGCGGCGCACCGGATCGCCGATCGGCCGCGCGCAGCCGCCGCTGAGCATCCAGGTATGGCGCGGCAACTCCAGCGGCTGGCCCAGCTCGGCGAGTCGCGCCGGCGTCAGCGCCGGCAGCTCGCGCGGCGCGAACAGCTGCGTCAGATCCAGATCGACGCCGGCGACGAACAGCTCCGCAAGGCCGCCGAGCAGACCGCGCAGGCCGCCGCCGTCGAGCGCGATCGCGGTCGCGTCGCGACCGGCGAGCGTCTGCCGGACCATGCCGGAGACGATGCTCTTGGGGCCCAGCTCAAGAAAGACGCGGCAGCCGGCGGCGTACATCGCCTCGATGCCGGCGACGAACTCGACGCTCGACAGCAGGTGTTCGTCGAGCAGCGCCTGCATCGCCGCCGGCTCGTCCGGGTACGGCGCGGCGTTGCTGTTGGCGTAGACGGGCAAGCGCGGCGGTGTGAAGCGCGTCGCGCGAATCGCCTGCGACAGCGGTGCGCGCGCCGGCGCGACCAGCTCGGTGTGGAAGGCGCCGGACACCGGCAGCCGCGTGCAACGCAGGCCGTCGGCCTCGATCCGGGGCAGCGCCCGGTCGAGTGCTGCGCGCGGGCCCGAGATCACGCATTGCTCGGGCGTGTTGTGGTTGGCGATGCGCAGGTCCGGGAAGTCGGCGAGCAAGGCCTGCACGCGTGCGCGCGCGCCGTGCACCGCGGCCATGCCGCCCGGCGCGGACGATGCGGCGGCAGCGGCCATCGCCCGGCCGCGCACCGCTGAAAGGCGCAGGAAATCGTCCGGCTCGATCGCACCGGCGGCCAGCAGTGCGGCGTATTCGCCGTAGCTGTGCCCGGTCGCGGCCTGCGCGCTGACGCCGAGGCGTTCGGCCAGGCGCAGGAAGCCGAGAGCGAGCGTGCCGATCGCTGGCTGCGCCGCGCGCGTGTCGGTGAGCGCGGCGGCCTGCGCCGCCTCGGTCGCGGCATCGAAGGCCGCGGGCGGATAGATCAGGCGCGACAGCGACGTGCCGCCGAAGTCGGCGCCGAGCACGCGGTCGGCGAGCTCGACGGCCTGGCGCAGTTCGTCGACATAGAGCGCGGCTTCGCGGCCCATGTTGACGTACTGCGCGCCCTGACCCGGAAACACGAAGGCCAGTCCCGGCGCCTGCGCCGGCGGCTGCGCGCTGTAGCGCACGCCGGGCGGCAGTGACTTGCCCTGGCGCAGGTGGGCGAGCGTGGCGGCGATGTCCTCCGCCAGCGCCGCAAGATCCGGCGCGACGATTGCCAGCGCGACCGGCTGGCCGCCGCGCTGCTGCGCGTTGCGCGCCAGCAGCGCCGCCAGCGCGCCGGCGTCCAGGCGCGAGCCGGGCCGCAGATGCGTGCCGAGCTGCTCGATCTCGGTCGCCAGCGTCGCCGCATCCGGCGCGCGGAACACGAACAGCTCCGTGGGCCAGCGGCGGGCGCCGTCGGCGCCGGCTGCGGACGCCGTGTGCTCTTCGAGCACCGCGTGGAAATTGGTGCCGCCGAATCCGAAGGCCGATACCGCGCCGCGGCGCGGATGCTGCGGATGCGCAAACCACGGCCGCGCGTCCTTGAGCAGGTACACGGGTGCGCGCGTGTCGGCCAGCGGCTCGATCGGCAGCTCGACGCCCAGATGGCCGGGCAGCACGCGGTGGTGCAGCGACAGCGCAACCTTGACCAGGCCGGAGATGCCGGCGGCGGCCTTGGTATGCCCGAGCAAGGTTTTCACCGAGCCGAGCGCGACCGACTGCGGTGCGGCCTGGGCATCGGCCAGCGTCTGCGCGACGGTTTGGGCCTCGGTGCGGTCGCCGACAATGGTGCCGGTGCCATGCGCTTCGACCAGGCCGAGTGTCGCCGGCGAGAAGCCGGCCTTGGCGTAGGCCCGGCGCAGGGCGCGCACCTGGCCTTCGGTGCGCGGCGCGGTCAGGCCCAGCGCACGGCCGTCGGAGGATCCTGCCGCGGACTTGATCACCGCGTAGATGCGATCGCCCGCGGCCTGCGCGTCGGCGAGGCGCTTGAGCGCAACCATCGCCACACCTTCGGAGATGGCGATGCCGTCGGTGGACTGGTCGAAGGTTTTCGGCTGTCCGCGCGCCGACAGCGCCTGGGTCTTCGAGAACGCGGTGAACGCGAAGATCGACTGCGTCGTGTCGAAGCCGCCGGCAAGCACCATCGCGCTGCGGCCGGTCTCGAGCTCGTCGAGGGCGAGCTTGATCGCCGCGAGCGAGGAGCCGCAGGCGGCATCGACGGTGAAGTTCACGCCGCCCAGGTCGAGACGGTTGGCGATGCGGCCGGCGGCGACGTTGAGCAGCGTGCCGGCGAAGGACTCCTCGGTCCATTCCGGCAGGCGCTCCCAGACTTCCGGCGACAGGTCCTCGACGAAGCGCGGCAGCTCGGCGCGCATCGCGTACTGCACGCCCAGATCGCCGGCGCCGCCGCTGGCGCCAAGAATCACCGAGGTGCGCTCGCGGTCGAAGCCGCCGTCCGCATAGCCGGCGTCGGCGAGCGTGCGCGCCGCGCACTCCAGCGCCAGCAGCTGCATCGGGTCGATCGACTTCATCGCCTTCGGCGGAATGCCGAAGCGCACCGGGTCGAAGGGGATCTCGTCGAGGAAGCCGCCCCACTTCGAGTAGACCTTGTCGCGTGCCTTCGGATCTGCGTCGAAGAACTGTTCCGCGTCCCAGCGCTCGGCCGGGACTTCGCGCAGCACACTGCGCCGCTCGAGAATCATCTGCCAGTAGTCCGCGGCATCGTTCGCGCCGGGCAGCGCGAGGCCAATGCCGACGATGGCGATGTCGGCTGGCTTCTCCGACTGCGCGTCGACCGGCTGCCGCGCCGCCAGCAGCGCCTGCGCGCCGTTGCAGACGTCGTCATGCAGCTGGCGGACTGGCAGTACGCCGTCACGCAGCGTCGCGACCTGGCCGATCATGTACAGGCCGTCGCGGGTCTGCTCGTCGCGCGGCACGGCGATCATCGCGCCTGCGGCGTCGCGCGTGCGGCCCTTGGATGCGATACGCAGGCGGCCGAGGTTCAGGTCTTCGAGCGCCGCGCGCATCGCTTCGGTGCTCAGGCCGTCGCGGCTGAGGCGGCGGCGTGCCTCCGCGAACTGCGCGGCGAACGGCGTGTCGACGCAGCGCGTCGCGTGCCCGGGTCCGGATTCGAGATTGACCGTGCGGCGGCAGCGCAGGGCCTCTTCCTGAAAGCCTTCGACGACGGCGCCGGAAGCGACGATCTCCTGCGTGAACAGGTAGGCCGTGCCCATCAGCGCGCCGACCTTCATGCCGCGCGCCGCCAGCGGCGCGGTCATCGCGGCGAGCATCGCGCCCGACAGGGCGTCGTGGACGCCGCCGGCGAACAGCACGTGGACGTTTTTCTCCTCTCCGCCGGGCACGTCGGCGAGCAGCACGTCGATGCACTGCTCCCACAACGCGAAGCTCGACAGCGGGCCGATGTGGCCGCCGCATTCGCGGCCTTCGAAGACGAAGCGACGCGCGCCCTGTTGCAGATACATCTTCAGCAGCGCCGGCGCGGGGGCGTGCAGATACGTCGTGATGCCGCGTCGCTCGAACTCTGCCGCCTGGTCCGGACGGCCGCCGGCGATCAGCGCGAACGGCGGCGGGCATTTCCAGATCTCCGCGCATTGTTCGTCGCGCAGCTCCTGCGAGACGAAGCCGAGCAGGCCGACGCCCCAGGACCGCTCGCCCATCAGGCTGCGTGTCTGCGCCAGCAGCTCTGCGACCTGGGGTCCGCGCAGCAGCGCCAGCGCGAGGAAGGGCAGCGCGCCGGCCGCGGCGACTTCAAACGCAAAACGCGGATCGTCGGACACGCGCGTCATCGGCCCCTGTGCCAGCGGATAACGCGTGCTGTGCGCGGCCGCGAGCGCGCTGTGTTCGCCGAGAACGCCGAGGTGGATCGCCTGTTCCGGCTGGCGCAACGACGCACGGCGCACCGCCTGCAGCAAGGCGGCGACGGTGCCGTAGCGTTCGCGGTAAGCCGCGGCGCTGCCGATGCCCTGGCCCAGGGGCGACAGGCGATCGCCATCGGCCCAGCCAGTGCAGGCGCGCACGCGGCGTTCGAAGTCGGCGCGAGGGATCGCACCGCTTTCGAACTGTCGCGCCGCGTCCTCCGCGGTCTTGAGCGCGGCGCTGCCGGGGCGGGCGTACAGGCGCAGCCCGCCGTGCATCGGATCGCCGTAGGGCCGGCACTCGGCGCCGTTGAGCCGCGCCAGTTCGTCCTGCACGGCCGGCGGCAGCGGCGATTCCGCCAGCAGCAGCAGCGCATCGTCGAGTACGACGCCTGCCGCGCCGGCGACGCGGCACGCGGCCGCCGCATGCACGCCGATGCCGCCCTGCGCGTAGATTGGTTTTCTGGGCGGCTTGTGGGTGCGGCCGTGAAGTTTCTGCAGCAGGATAAAAGTGCTGTCCTCGGAGCCGCGCCCTCCGCTTTCGTGGCCGCGTGCGACGGTGCCGTCGCAGCACTGCTCTGCGATGCCGAGGTCCTCGGCGGCGAGCAGTTCAGCAAGGCAGACGTCGTAGGCGCGCACGCCTGCTGCCTGGCGCAGTGCGGCCAGCTCGCTTGCGGGCGCTGCGAGAATCACCGTCAGGCTGCGCGCGCCGGCGCTTTCGACGAGTTCACGTACGAGCAGCGCCTGCTCCGGCACACAGCGCAAGCCGACGCGACCGTCGGCCGCATCCAGCAGACGCCGGAAGTTGCGCCGCACCTGGACCTCGCTGCGGGCGAACTCCAGATCGAGCAGCCCGATGCCGCCGTTGCGGGCGACGGCCAACGCCAGTCCCGGATGCCCGAGATCGGCGGGCGCAAGTCCGAGCACATCGAAGCGAGAGTCTTCCACGGGGGCCTCGGCTATTTCTTCACGCCTTCGAGAAAAGGCACTTCCAGGACTTTTTCGTGCACGATCGGACCGTGGCCGAAGTAGCCGCTTTCGCCGAAGCACTCGCCGTGGTCGGCGGTGACAATGAAATGCGTGCCGACCGGCGCCTGATCGATCAACGCATCGAGCACGCTGTCGACGTGCTCCACGGTCTTGATCTGCTGCTCGTGCAGCCCACGCATCTGCTCATCGTCGAAGAACTGGCCTTCGCAGGATTCGCCCAGCTCGTCGTCCATGCGCTTGAACACGCCGTGCACGCCGGAGATGTGCGGCAGGGCTTTGGGATCGAGCATGTAGGGGTAATGCGTCTCGCCGACGTTGAGGAAGTAGAACTGCGGCTCGTCCTCGTCGAACTCGATGTCCTTGAGCATGCCGGCGAAGTCGTTGTGACTCGCCATCAGCCGGTAATCGTCGAAGTGGCGGTTGAGGTGACTGCTCGGGTTGAGCACCGGCATCGATACGCGCGCGCAGGTGCGGTAGCCGTGCTCCTGTAGCACACCGGGCAGCGACAGCTGCGGCACGAAGCTCTTGAACGAAAGTCCGTTGATGCCGAGCCGGTCCACCCACTTCACGAAGTCCGACTTGTAGACCTCCGATGCGAACACGCCCGACGGACTCGTGTGCGGGATCATGCCCATCAGGTAGGTGTAGTGCGAAGGCGAGGTCCATGAGGCGTAGGAAAAACGCCGCTCGCCAACGCCGATCCGATCCATGTTCGGCGTCTTCGCCCGCTGGTAGCTGTCGAAGCGGCAGCTGTCGAGGACGATGAAAATCAGATTCTTGGACTGCATGACCTGGCTACGGCGACGGATAAAGAAGTCGCTTCAACTCAGGCTCTTAGCACCGCCGTCGTGAAGGTTGCCAAAGCTTGGCGACGGGGTGTTCAGTTTTCAATACAGACCCCCTGCCGCAGCGCGGATGAAAGCTGTAGGAAAAATCATCGACGTAATTTCCCGTGCGGCGATCGAGCACTTCCGGTATTCGTCGGCACCGTTTCTGCGCAGACGTGCGCCGCTACAGTGCGCAGATCCAGTAGCCCGGGCGCAGCCCGGGGTGCGCACGTTGCCCCGGGCTGCGCCCGGGCTACGCGCTGCTTCAAGCTATAGTCCGATGACAAATCAAAGTCGGGGGCGTGTTGATGGAACCCTATGCGCGCAGATTGTTCGGGGCAGCTGCGCTGTTCAATTTCGCGGTCGCCGCCAGCCTGCTGTTTGCGCGCGATCGCATGCAGTCTCTGCTTTCGCTCGACCTGATCGCCGGCAGCAATCTGCAGATCGCCAACGTCGCCGCGGCGCTGATCGCAGTCTTTGGTTACGCGTATTGGCGCGCGGCGCTGGATCCGCGCCGCTACCGCGCATACATCGAGCTCGGCGCGATCGGCAAGCTGGCGGTGGTGCCGGCTGTTGCCGTGCCGTGGTTTCAACACGCGGCAGGTTGGCAGCTGCCCGCGTTGGCACTTGGCGATCTGGCGTTCGCGATCCTGTTCGTACAGTACCTGCGCAGTCGCCGTTCGCATTTCTGAGCCGGCGCGGCGGGATCGTGAAACGCCTCGGTCAGCCGCAGAACGCGTAGTCGACCTCTGGCTTGCGGCCGCAGACGATGTCGGCGATGGCTTTGCCGGAGCCGCAGGCATGCGTCCAGCCGAGCGTGCCGTGTCCGGTGTTGAGGAACAGGCCGGCGATACGGCTGCGGCCGATGTAGGGCAGGTTGGAGGGCGTTGCCGGGCGCAGGCCGCACCAGTAGCTGGCCTGCGAGACATCGCCGGCGCCGGGGAACAGGTCCTGCGTGCGTCGCAGCAACATCGCGCAGCGTATCGGGTCGAGCTGGCGGTCCCAGGCGCCGAGCTCGGCCATGCCGGCGATACGCAGCCGGTCGCCGAGCCGCGAGAACACGAGCTTGTGCTCGTCGTCGATCAGCGCGGTTTCGTAGGCCGATGCGGCGGACGCCACCGGCATCGTCAGCGAATAACCCTTTGCCGGCTGGATCTGCAGGCGCAGCCCCAGGCTCTGCGCGATTCCGGCGCTGAAGCTGCCCAGTGCCAGCACATAGGCGTCCGCCTGCAGCCTGCGGAACTGGCCGTTGCCGTCGATCAGCTCGACCTGCGTCATGCTGCCGCCGTCGCTGCGCAGCGCGGTGACTTGGTGATTGGTCAGGAAGCGCACGCCGTCGGCGGCGCAGCGTGCCGCCAGCGCGTGCGTGAACCGGTGGGCATCGCCCGACTCGTCGCCGGGGGTATAGGTGGCGCCGCACAGCCGCGCCCGGATGCCCTGCAAGGCCGGTTCGATGCCGACGGCTTCGGCCACAGACACGACGCGGCGCTCGCAGCCGAGCTCGGTCATGGCGCGCGCCGGCGCGATCGCAGAGTCGAATTCGCGGGCGTCCGTATAGAAATGCAGGATGCCGCGCGCGCGCTGGTCGTAGTGCAGGGCGGCCTCGTCGCGCAGCGCCTGCAGCGCCGCGCGGCTGTACAGCCCCAGGTTCACGAGCTGGCGGATGTTGTGCCGCGTGCGCGCCGGCAGGCACTCGCGCAGGAAACTCAGGCCCCAGCGCCACAGCTGCGGGTCCATGCTGGCGTGAAAGCGGATCGGCGAATCCCCGCGCAGCAGCCAGCCGGGAATCTTGCTCGCCGCGCGCGGATTCGCCCAGGGCTCCGCGTGGCTGACCGACAGCTGGCCGCCGTTGGCAAAGCTCGTTTCCGCGGCGACCTGCGCCTGCCGGTCGACGACGGTCACCTCGCAGCCGAGCCGGCTCAGGTAGTGCGCGGACGCGACGCCGACGACGCCCGCACCGAGAACCGCAACCTTCACGAGGGGCGGCTCCCACGGATGTTGCCGAGCGATAGGGCGCGGGTATGGCTGTGCTTCGGAGATTTCATTGTCACTGCGAGTCAGTTTTCTCTAGGATGTACCTGCTGCGGCGGCCATACCCCCTCCAAGGCCGCGGCGGCGCCGGAGTCCGCGCCCCCCCATTTGCGGCTCCGGGATCTTTCGGCTGGCGGGTGATGCGTCACCCGCCGCCCTTCTTCAATCGATTGAATGCTTGTCAACGCGCGGCGTCCGCCTGCCGCATCGCCTGTGCCTGTTCTGCGGCGTGTGCGGCCACCGCCAGGCGCAACTGCCGGATATTCTCGCGCAAGACGTCGGCGACCAGCTCGTCGGTGCGCGGGTCTTTGAGCACTTCTTCGACGACCCGCATCCCCGCATCGATCACCGACTGGACGATATCGTCGTAGAACGGCAGCCGCGAGAGTCGTCCGGCCTGCCGGTCCTGGCGCAGCTTTTCGAGAATCATCGAGCGAAGCTCGGTCTGGTTCTCGGTCAGCGCGAGCGAGATGTTGCGGGTGTAGGTGCCCTTGGCGAGCACAGCGGAGACTTCGTCGAGCACCGCGACCGTCACCGCGCCGCTGATCGAGCCGACGATCGTGTCGCGGAAGCGGTTGACCAGCAGATAGGTGAAGTCCTCCCCCAGCGCGCGATCCGCCGCCGTGCCGAAACGCGACAGCAGCACGACGATGCGGATGATGCGGAACAAACGGAAGCCGCGGATCGCCGGGTGCGCCACCGGGATCATGCCGAGAATTTCGTACCAGTTGCGGATCAGGAAGTCCGCCTTCCAGTTCGCGCCGCGCCAGCGCCAGGCGAACTCCAGTGCGAAGATTGCGCAGATCACGTAGTCGGCGAGCAGGATCTCGGCGCGTTCGGCCGCGGTGACCGGTCCCCAGGACTCATAGCCGAGCAGCGCGATCGACAGCAGCGCCAGCGCCAGCATGATCCAGTCGATGGGATTGATCCGCCGCAGTCGGTGCAAAAACGTCGAGGCCGTCATGGGCCAAGAATACCGCGCAGCGGGCGTACCCCCTATTTGGGGGGAATGAATTGGGTGGCAGTCAATGTAAGACTGCGCCCACGCACTCGATCGGATCTGGGGGGTGGGGGACGGGTTGGCGCAGACGGGCACTATGCCCGCGCACCATCCCGTGGAGTGTGGGCGGAGTCCTCGGGACGCCGCCGTGCAGCAGTACGGTTCTCTGGCCGGGAAGGTTTGCACGGAATATCGCAGTCGGTTGCCGGGGGGCACCGCCTGCACCAGTCCTCGTTCGCGTCCAGGCGCGCGAGGCGTTCCGCGCAGTCCGGTGACGTTGTTCGTGTCGTCGCGACGTCACCCCGGCCGGGGGTTTTTGACGGTTACCCCAGACGACCGCGTTCTCTTTCCCGCCCAATCAATACCGGTGCTTCAACTGTCTGCGCCGTGCGAGGATAGGCCGCCCGGGGATACACGCTGAACTGCGCCAGGCGCAGTCGCACCTGCGTGCCGGCCTTGAGCTGTGCGACGTCGTGATGAAGGTGCGGCCATTCGACGTTGAGTGCCGTCGCATCGCCGTCGGGCAGGGCGCGGGCGCGTACGATCGGACCGGTGCGTTGCACCAACCCGAGGCTGACCTCGATGCCCGGCACCGTGCCGTCGGCCAGGCGCAGGTCGCCGGGACGCACGTAGACATCCACCGGCCCGTTTGGATGGATGCTGTTCTGCAGCGTCGCGATTTCGGTTTCGCCGATCAGGACCTTGCGGCCGCGCAGCTCCGCTTCGATGACGTTGGTGCCGCCGAGGAAGTCGAACACGAACGGCGTCGTCGGATGCTCGTAGACTTGGTCGACGGTGCCGACCTGCTCGATCGCGCCGCGGTTCATGATGACGACACGGTCGGCCAGCTCCAGCGCCTCCTCCTGGTCGTGCGTGACGAAGATCGTCGTGTAGCCGGTCTTGCGGTGCAGCTCGCGCAACCACTGGCGCAGGTCCTTGCGCACCTTCGCATCGAGCGCGCCGAAAGGCTCGTCGAGCAGGAGCACGCGCGGCTCGATCGCGAGCGCGCGCGCCAGCGCGACACGCTGGCGTTGGCCACCGGAAAGCTGGGCCGGGAAACGGTGGTCCAGACCCGAGAGTTGCACGAGATCGAGCAGTTCCAGTGCGCGCTTGCGGATCAGCGACTCGCCGGGCCGCTCGCTGCGCTTGCGCACGCGCAGGCCAAAGGCGACGTTGTCGAGCACCGTCATGTGCTTGAACAGCGCGTAATGCTGGAACACGAAACCGATGCGGCGTTCGCGCACGGCGCGTGCCGCCATGTCTTCGCCGCCGAACAGGATCTGCCCGTGATCCGGGAACTCCAGGCCGGCGATGACGCGCAGCAGCGTGGTCTTGCCGGACCCCGATGGGCCGAGCAAGGCAATCAGCTCGCCGGAGTTGATGTCGAGGTCGACGCCGTTGAGCGCTGTGAAGTTGCCGAAGCGCTTATGGATACTGCGAACCGAAACGTCCATTTGAGTGTCCTTGGTCCTGTCAGTGGCGTCGAGTCGCCGAGAGTTCATCGCCGTGGCGCCATTCGAGCCAGGTCTTGAGGCCGAGCGTGACCAGCGCGAGGCTGGCCAGCAGCGACGCAACCGCGAAGGCGCCTGCGAACTGGTACTCGTTGTAGAGAATCTCGACGTGCAGAGGCAGTGTGTTGGTTTCGCCGCGGATGTGTCCCGAGACGACGCTGACCGCACCGAACTCGCCCATCGCACGGGCGTTGCACAGCAGCACGCCGTACAACAGACCCCACTTGATGTTCGGCAGGGTCACGCGCCAGAACGTCTGCCAGCCATTGGCGCCGAGCGACAGCGCGGCCTGCTCCTGTTCGCTGCCCTGTTCCTGCATCAGCGGGATCAGCTCGCGCGCGATGAACGGGAAGGTGATGAACACCGTCGCCAGCACGATGCCCGGTACCGCGAAGATGATCTTGATGTCGTGCTCGGCGAGCCAGGGCCCGGCCCAGCCCTGCGCACCGAACACCAGCACGTAGATCAGGCCGGCCACGACCGGTGACACCGAGAACGGCAGGTCGATCAGCGAGATCAGCAGCGACTTGCCGCGGAACTCGAACTTGGTGATCGCCCAGGCCGCCGAGATCCCGAAGACGAGGTTCAGTGGCACCGCGATCGCGGCCGCGAGCAGTGTCAGGCGCACGGCCGCCAGCGCATCGGGGTCCGCCAAGGCCTCGAGATAGGTGCCCACGCCGTTGCGCAGCGCCTCGGTGAAGACGGCCAGCAGGGGCAGCAGCAGGAAACCGGTTAGGAACAGCAGCGCGATGGCCGTCAGTGCGCGGCGTACCCAGACGCTCTCGGTGATTGCGGCGTTGTGCGTCTGCAGCGGTCCGTTGCCGAAGTCCGGCGGCAGTGACGGCGGATCGGGCAGCGAGTGATCGGTCACGGTGCTCATGCCCGCGCTCCGTTGCGGCGCCGCGTCCACACCTGCAGCGCGTTGACGAGCAACAGCAGCGCGAAGGACAGCAGCAGCATGGCGCTCGCGACCGCAGTGGCGCCGGCGTAGTCGAATTCCTCCAGCTTGATGATGATCAGCAGCGGTGCGATCTCGCTGACCAGCGGCAGATTGCCGGCAATGAAGATGATCGATCCGTACTCACCGACCGCGCGTGCGAAGGCCAGAGCGAACCCGGTGAGCAGCGCCGGCAGCACGGTCGGCAGGATCACGCGCGTGATCGTCTGCCAGCGATCGGCACCGAGCGATGCGGCGGCTTCCTCGAGTTCCTTCTCTGCGTCTTCCAGTACCGGCTGCAGCGTTCGCACGACGAAGGGCAGGCCGATGAAGGTGCAGGCAACGACGACGCCCGGTGGCGTGAACGCAACCTTGAGCCCGATGGGTTCGAGGAACTGGCCGATCCAGCCGTTGCCGGAATAGAGCGCGGTCAGCGCGATGCCGGCGACGGCCGTGGGCAGCGCGAACGGCAGGTCGATGATCGCGTCGAAGGCGCGCTTGCCCGGGAACTGGTAACGCACGAACACCCACGCGACCAGCGGCCCGAACACGGCGTTGATCGCCGCGCCGATCAGGGCGGCGCCGAAGCTCAGCTTTAGCGCAGCGAGGACGCGCGGCGAAGTGACCACGTCCCAGTAGCCGGTCCAGCCCAGTCCCGCGGACTTCAGGAAAACGCCGGCAAGCGGGATCAGCACGATCAGGCTCAGGTAGAAGATCGTGAAGCCCATCGTCAGTCCGAAGCCGGGAATACTGGAACGTCGTTGGCCCTTGAACAGGTTGCGGGTGTTGACGGCGTGGATGGACATGGCGTGCAGGTTCCCTGCTAGCGGGCGCTGTAGATCTGGTCGAATACGCCGCCGTCGCCGAAGTGCATCTTCTGCGCCGGCGCCCAGCCGCCGAAGTCCGCGATCGTCACCAGATCCAGTTTCGGGAACTTGGCCGCGAACTGGGCGGCGATCGCCGGGTTGCTCGGGCGGTAGTAGTGCTTGCCGGCGAGCTTCTGACCTTCGTCCGAGTACAGGAAGTTCAGATAGGCCTCGGCAACCTTGCGCGTGCCCTTCTTGTCGACGACCTTGTCGACCACGGCGACCGGCGGCTCGGCAAGGATCGACAGCGACGGCACGACGATCTCGAACTTGTCCGGACCCAGTTCCTCGATCGACAGGAAGGCCTCGTTCTCCCAGGCGAGCAGGACATCACCGATGCCGCGCTGCACGAAGGTCGTCGTCGAGCCGCGCGCACCGGTGTCGAGGATCGGTACGTTCTTGTAGAGCTTGCCGACGAAGTCTTTCGCCGCCGCGTCGGTGCCGTACTTGCGCTGGGCATAGGCCCAGGCGCCCAGGTAGTTCCAGCGCGCGCCGCCGGAGGTCTTGGGGTTGGGCGTGATGACCGAGATGCCTGGCTTCACGAGATCGTCCCAATCGCGAATGTTCTTGGGATTGTTCTTGCGCACGAGGAACACGATCGTGGACGTGTAGGGCGACGAGTTGTTCGGCAGGCGCTTCTGCCAGTCTTTCGGCAGCGTCTTGGCGTTCTCCGCGATCGCGTCGATGTCGCCGGCCAGCGCCAGCGTGACGACATCCGCCTGCAGACCATCGATGACGCCACGTGCCTGCTTGCCGGAGCCACCGTGCGACTGCTTGATGGTCACGGCGTCGCCGGACTTGGTCTTCCAGGATTCCGCGAACTTTTCGTTCACGTCCTTGTAGAGCTCGCGGGTCGGGTCGTAGGACACGTTGAGCAGCTCGACGCTGGCGGCGTGGGCGGCCAGGGGCAGCGCCAATGCGGCCGCGGCAACGAGCGATTTGAGTCGATTCATGGGAGTGTCTCGGTGGAGTGGGAAATCAGTAGGCGAGCTGAAGGCGCGCGAACACCGCCTTCTCTTCGCTGCGGTCCGCGCCGCCGGCCGCGCCGCCGTCGAACTCGGTCTGCGTGTAGTTGAGGACGACCTTCACGTTCGGGCTGAGGTACCAGTTGGCGCCGACGCCGAGCGAGCGCGCTTCGCGCGCAGACGAGTTGATGCTGGCCAGGCCGGCATCGAATGCGACGTCGTCGACGCTCAGCTCGCCGTAGCGGGCGATCAACTCAAACGCGCCCCAGCCTTCGCCGCCCAGGGTGAACGGCTGCGAAGGTTTGGTGACGCCGCGGTAGCTCGCGTCCTCGCCAGTGAGCACAAAGCTGGTCGCGACCTGCCAGGCGGTGTTGCGGATGCCTTCCTCGACGTCGGCAAGTGCCACCGTCTGCTCGGACTGGATGTACTCGGTCAGCACGCCGAAGGCGCCGACGTACCAGTAGGCCTGCGGGCTGACGCGCGTGTGATCACCGTTGGCGGCAACATCGGTTGCGTACTTGAAGAAGGTGTTCTGGCCGGGCGTGCGGTATTGCGGCAGTACGCCACCGTTGCCCACTGCGCTGCCGAACTGGCTGCCGTGCGTGCCGCCGACGCCAAAGCCCAGGCCGGCAAGGGCGCCGCCGACATTCTTGAACGGCTCGGCGAACACGCGCACACCCACTTCCTTGCGGTTGTCGACGTCGCGCGTCGCGGCGTCGCGGCCGTCGGCCACACCGTTGTAGTAGCCGACGATGTAGTTGAACGTGCTGTTGAACAGGGCCCCCTGCAGCTGCACGCCGATGTCACGGTTGGGCGCCAGCTCCGTCGGGAAGCCGCGTTCGATGAAGGCGATCGCCGAACCGGACTGCAGGCGTTCCAGGCTGACCGGACCCTTGACCTTGCCGGCGCGCAGCGTCGCCGCCGGTGAGAACTTCAGGTCGAAGTAGGCATCGACGACGGTTGCAGCATCGCCGGCGAACTCCGGCGTCAGGCGGAAGCCGACCAGCTTGCCGAGCGAGCCTTCGAAAGTCGGACGCAGCCGGCGGAACAGGAACGTGTCGTTGAAGGCGCCGTCGTCGTCGACAAAGATGCGCGCGTCGGTCTGGAACAGGCCGCGCAGCTTGAGTTCAAAGTCGCCCTTCTTGATGGAGAAGCCTTTCTCGGAGGCAGAGACTGCTGCACTGTCCTTGGCTTTCTTGTCCGCTTCCTCCTGGCTCAGTTCAAGCTTGCGTTCGAGGATGCGGATGCGCTGGTCGAGGTCCTCGGCGGTCGGTTTCTGCGACTGAGCGAAAGCCGGCTGCGCGCCGAGGAGAAGGGTGCCGACGACGAGTCCGGTGGGACCGGTGATCTTCATGGATACGTTCCTGAAAGTTTGTCTGATGTTCAGAGACTTCCGGAGGTCCGGTCAGTTGGTTTGGAGGTCGCGCCCGTTTGCGGGCGCACGGGGTGCTGCGCGTCCACGCGGACCTTTTCGCGCCGCTCGATCTGTACGATGCGGCCGTGGTGGACGGTGATTTCGACGGCCCCGAAATCGAGGCCGTCGAGTGCCTGGACGACGTGATCGACGAGCTGCCGGCGGGTCGTGTCCTGCGGTACGGAGATCTGGGTCATGGCGGGGCTCGTCGGCATCTGTTTGAGATCGTTTCGGTATGTCAGACAACACAAGTCGTGCCAATTAGGAATAAATTCTCAAGGCATTGATTAAATGACATATACAAATATGGAATCAGGACAGTCCTGACCGTAAATCCATATTCGACGTAAAGTCCGTCACTAATAACGTTGCAAAACGCGAAATAAGACGGATATGAAAAGAACGGAAACGGACGGACTGGGCCTGCGCCTGTGGACCGAAGCCGGCAAGCACCTCGACCTGTCGGAGTCGTTGCCGGTGTTCGTGGACGCCATCTCGAGGCTGATGCCCGTGGAGTCGGTCGATATCCACGAGTTGGGCGCGGATCGTGGCGATCTGCTGTGGCGGGCGCACTGGAGCGCCGGAAGCGGATTGCATCTGCGCCATCACGCGCACGGCTGCACGCCGGCGGCGTTGCGTGCGCTGGAGGCCTGGGCGGCGCGGCGGCAGGTTCTGGAACACGACGCCGGGCGTCTGTGGCCGGCGCCCTTCGCGGCGCTGGATGGGTTCGTACTCGACGATGCCGCGCTGGCCGGTCCGCTGTTCGCGGATGGCCGCGCGATCGGGGTACTGGTTGTGAGCGTTACACCGGACAGTCCGCGCGCCGACGCATCCGCGTTCGAGCGCGTGCTCGAACCGATGGCAGCGGCGCTGGCCAACGATCAACGCCTGCACGAGATCGAGCGCCTGCGTGCGTCCGCCGAGGCGGATCGCCAGTCGCTGCTCTCAAGATTGGGACGACAGACAGTCGCGGAGGCCATTGTCGGCGCGGACCGCGGCCTGCGCCGGGTCATGGAACGCGTGAGCCAGGTTGCGGCAAGCGACGCGACCGTGCTGATTCTGGGCGAGACCGGATCGGGCAAGGAAGTCGTCGCCCGCGCGATCCACGAGCGCTCGCCGCGGCACGCCGGTCCGTTCGTGCGCGTCAACTGCGGCGCCGTGCCGCCGGACCTGATCGACTCAGAACTGTTTGGACACGAGAAGGGCAGCTTTACCGGCGCGGTCGGCGCACGCCGCGGTTGGTTCGAGCGCGCCGACGGCGGCACGCTGTTTCTCGACGAGATCGGCGAGCTGACGCCGGCCGTGCAGATCCGTCTGCTGCGCGTGCTTCAGGACGGCATCGTGCAGCGCGTCGGCAGCGAGCGCGAGACCGCGGTCAACGTACGCGTCGTCGCGGCGACGCACCGGGACCTGCCGACCATGGTTCAGGAGGGACGCTTCCGCGAAGACCTCTGGTACCGCCTCGCGGTGTTCCCGGTGATCCTGCCGCCGCTGCGCGAACGGCCCGAGGACATTCCGGCGCTGACCGAGCACTTCGTCCAGCGCGCCGCCAATCGACTGGGCGTGCCGGTACCGCCGGTCCGTGAACGCGACCTCGAACAGCTGCTCGCCTATCGCTGGCCCGGCAACGTGCGCGAGCTGGGCGCGGTGCTCGAACGCGCGGTGATCCTCGGCCAAGGTGCATCGCTGGATCTGCAGACCGCGCTGGGCGCGGGACTGCCGCGACCGACGCTGTCGCGCGCCGCCACGCCTGCCGTGGCTCCGGAGCGTGCAGGCGACGAGTCACGCGACATCGTCCCGCTCGACCTTGCCATCGCGGCGCACCTGCAGCGTGCGCTGCGCGCGACGCGTGGCCGCGTCGATGGGCCGCACGGCGCGGCGCAGCTGCTGCACATCAATACCAGCACGCTGCGCGCCAAGCTGCG
Source organism: Sinimarinibacterium sp. (assembly GCA_041659605.1). Lineage (GTDB taxonomy): Bacteria > Pseudomonadota > Gammaproteobacteria > Nevskiales > Nevskiaceae > Solimonas. The sequence continues at coordinate 16,453 of JBAZXW010000005.1, forward strand.
CAAGCTCGGTATCGATCCGAGAGGGTTCCGGCGCTGATCGCGCGGTATCAGGGCAGCGTGCCGACCGGAATCTGCTCCGGATACCAGCCGTGCTTCTCACCGCTCAGCGAGCGGCACCAGGTGTAGAGCGCGTCGTAGATCAGCACGCCCGCCTTGAGCAGTTCCTGGTCGTCGCCGATGTTCGCGCCCAATCCCAGCGTGATCGCCAGCAGGCCCGGTGCCTGCGGGCTCTGCTCGAGCGTGTCGGTATCTGCAGCGCGCACGATGATTGCGAGGCGATGCAGGGCCGGGTCGTCGAGCCGGTACTTCTTCAGGAAGGCGTCGAAGCTGCACAGCGGACCGTCGTGGGTCAGCTCGACGCCGGGGATATCGAAGGGCGTCGCGTTGTGGCGTCGTGCTTCTTCCAGCACACGCTGCGGCGCGACGTAGAGGAACTCCGCATCGGGATCGATGAAGCGGCGGATCAGCCAGGGGCAGGCGATACGGTCGATCTTCGGGCGTTCGCGGGTAATCCATTTCATGACGACTCTCCTGTGCAGTGACTCCTACGTGACGAGGCTGTGACCCAGGCCGACCAGCAGGCTTGCGCCGATCAGCGGGGTCACGCCGAGCTTGAAGCGGAACAGGGCGATGGCCGCGGCGGCGAAGATCAGCAGCGAGACGAAGTCCGGCGGCTGGTCCAGGCCGTGGGGCCAGAACACGTGCCAGGCGAAGAACACGGCGAGGTTGACGATCACGCCGACCACTGCGGCGGTGATTGCGGTCAGCGGTGCGGTGTAGTGCAGTTTGCCGTGCGTTGTCTCGACCAGTGGTGCGCCGGCGAGAATGAAGGCGAAGGACGGCAGGAAGGTGAAGAAGGTGGCGACGCAGGCGCCGGCGATGCCGGCCGCGAGCGGTGCGGCGGCGACGGCGTGGGACACGCCGCCGAGGAAGCCGACGAAGGACACGATCATGATCAGGGGTCCGGGCGTCGATTCGCCCAACGCCAGACCGTCGATCATCTGGGGTGCAGTCAGCCAGGCGTGCTGCTCGACCGCGCCCTGGTAGACGTAGGGCAGCACGGCGTAGGCGCCGCCGAAGGTCAGTAGCGCCGCCTTGGTGAAGAACCAGCCCATCTGCGTGAGCGTGCCGCTCCAGCCGAAGGCCTGATACAGCGCCCATTCGACCAGCGCCCACAGCACCAGTCCGACGCTTGCGACGATCAGCAAGCGGGGCAGCGAGAAGCGCGTATGCGGGGCGGGCGGCGTGTCGTCGTCGACAACGGCCGGTCGGTGCGGCCCGGATTTCTGGCTGTGTCCGCCGGCATTTGAGAAGAGCCTGGGTGCGACGCGGCCGCCGATCGCGCCGGTCAGTCCTGCCCCGAGCACGATGTAAGGGAACGGGACCGAGAGCGCGAAGATCGCGACGAAGGCTGCGGCGGCGATCGTCCACAGCGCGGGGTTCTTGAGCGTGCGGTCGCCGATGCGATGCGCCGCCTGCAGCACGATGGCCACGACCGCGGGCTTGATGCCGTAGAACATGCCGGCGATCCAGGGCACCGAGCCGTAGGCGACGTAGATCCACGACAGCGCGATCAGCAGCAGCAGCGATGGCAGCACGAACAGCGCACCGGCGACGATGCCGCCCCAGCTCCGGTGCAGCAGCCAGCCGATGTAGGTCGCGAGCTGCTGCGCTTCCGGGCCCGGCAGCAGCATGCAGTAGTTGAGCGCGTGCAGGAACCGGCTTTCGGAGATCCAGCGTTTGCGGTCGACCAGGTCGGCGTGCATCAGCGCGATCTGGCCGGCCGGGCCGCCGAAGCTGACGCAGCCCAGCTTCAGCCAGTAGGCAAAGGCTTCGCGTCGGGTCGGGGCGGCGGGGCGGTCGTCAGACGTGATTTTCTGCGATTCCAAGACAAGCTCCTGCAGGGTCCGTGACCCAAATCAGGAGCAGAACTTGGACGCTTGCGCGTCTTGATCGAGCGGGGAGTCTGCTCGCGTCCCCGCGTGCGCTGCAGTTTAAACGCAGACGCGGGCCGAATGCATCTGGCGGTTCACCGAGACGCTGGCGCTCGGGACGTGCGCGACGTTCGTCGCCGCAGCTTTTTTGTTCTATCCGCTCCCTTCGTAACCGGCGCGTCGAACAGCGCGTGCTCCAGCTCGACCAGCGCGGTTTCGAGGTGGTCGAGCAGGCGTTGCACGCTCGGCAGCGTGCGCCGGCAGGCGATCAGGCCGAAGTCGACGGCGTCGTAGCGGCTGATCAGCGTGATGTTGAGCGCCATCGTGTCGACAACCACCGACGCCGGGTACATGCCGTCCAGCTCGCAGCCCTGCCAGTACATCGGCTGGCGCGGGCCCGGGACGTGCGAGATCACCAGGTTGGCGACGAAGTGCTTGGGGTCGAGGCCGAGCAGCCAGGTCAACGCGCCCGGCAGGAGTTGCGCGACGCTGTAGGCCTGCAGCTGCGCCGGCGACATCTCGCGGAAGCGGGCCTTGTTGTAGTCCATGCAGCCCTTGACGATGGTCAGGCGCTCGACCGGATCGGCGACATGGGTCGCGAGGTTGGCGAGCGCAAAGGCGATCTCGTTGCCGGTGGTGCCGTCGTCCTGGCGCACCGACACCGGCACGATCGCGACCAGCGATTCTGCGGGCAGCGCGTTGAGATCAATCAGGTACTGGCGCAGCGCGCTGCCGCACATCGCCAGCGCGACGTCGTTGAGCGTGCCGTCGATCTTCTGCGCGATCGCGCGCAGGCGCGCGGTCGGGTAGGACTGTGCGGCGAAGCGACGTGAAGCAGTGACACTCTGGTTGAGGATGCAGCGCGGTGCCTGCACGCTGGTCGCCAGATACGGATGATGCGCGCGGTAGTCGTTCCAGGTGTGGCGCAACTGTTTGACGAAGGTCGGCGTGGCCTTGACCGCGTTGCGCGCCAAGCTCGCCAGCAGGCCCATCGGTCCGACCGCCGCCGGCGCCGGCACGGCCAGGGTGGTGTCAGAGCGGGGCGTCTGGATTTCCCAAGGGGCGGGCATGGCCTTCGACAGCTCGCGGTCCGGCGACATCGACTTCATGAACAGGCGCAGCGCCGCGACGCCGTCGACAACAGCGTGGTGGATCTTGAAGTAGACGGCGATGCGGCCGTCTTCCAGACCTTCGATCAGATACATGCGCCACAGCGGATAGGCGCGGTCCAGATGCGCACTGTGCACGCGCGAAACCATCGCCAGCAGCTCGCGGATGCGGCCGGGTTTGGGCAGCGCCAGATGCACGAAGTGCTGGGCCAGGTCGAAGTCGTGCTCGCTGTCCCAGAAGCCGAAGCCGAAGCGCGTCTGCGGGCGCCGGTCGAACGGCGGCGCGACGTGCGTCGACTCGCGCAGGTGACTGGCCAGCTGCGATGCAAAGTCGGGCGGTGCACCCTCCGGCGGACGGTACAGCACAAGCCCGCCGACATGCAGCGGCATGTGTCGTTGCTCGACCAGCAGAAACGCGGTGTCGATCGGCGACAGTCGATGCACGTGCAACTCCCCCAAGATATGCAAACACGGCGAATGCCGCTGCCGGTACCGCTGCCAATCCAGCTGTGACTAAAGCCTGAAAGCTCGCATCGTGTCCGTCAATACGTACAAGGCGCGAGGCCAGAGCCGCGCTCAGGGCAGCTTCTGATCGAGACGCGCCTTTGTCGGATTGACGATGCCCAGGCTGTCCTGCGGTCGCGGTTTGTCGGGCAGGTTGGAGGCGATGAACAGACTCTGGATGCCCCTCAGAACGCGCTCGACGGCGGTCGACTTGTCTTCGGCGTCCTCGCAGGCGCCGATGCACGGCAGGCGGTTCGAGTAGACGGCTTTCATGCTGTCGAGCTCGGATCTCTGGCCCTCGACGATCACCGGTTCGAGCTGTTCGGGTTCGCTCGTGTCGGCCTGTGCGAAGCCTGCGGACGGAACCGTCAGCAGGGCCGCAATGAGCAAGCTGGATGTGTTCATCTCTCGCCCTCCTGTTGCCCTGACCCAAACTACGCCGGCGCGTCCGCGTTCGCAACCGGACCTACGATGAACAGCTGACCTCGATGTGGCGCTCGTCCGGCGGCGGCTCGTCCGCGTAGGCGGCAAGGGCCGGCTGCTCGTCGAAGGGGCGACGCAGCAGCTGCAGCAAGCGCCCGATCTCCGTGTCCTGGCCTTGCTCGGCCTCGACGATGGCGCGCTGCAGCAGATGGTTGCGCAGGATGTACTTCGGATTGCTGGCGTTCATGCGGTCGGCGCGCTCGCTGTCGCTGGACTGCTCTGCGCGCAGGCGCGCGCGGTAGTCCGGCAGCCAGGCGTCGAGGGCCTCGAGATCGAGGATGCGCTCGCGCAGTGCGGGGGCCGGATCGTCGGCCGTAGCGCGCACCGTGGCCAGCGCGCGGAAGGACAGCGTGAAGTCCGAACGGCCGCGGTGCAGCAGCGAGAGGAAGCGGTTGATCAGCTCCGGGTCGCCGTCGTTCACGTCGCGCAGACCGAACTTGTCGCGCCACAAGCGGATCATGGCTTGCGCATACGCGGCCGGGTAGCGGTCGAGAATCGCCTGGCCGCTTTCGGCGGCCTGCTGCGGGTCGTCGGAGAGCAGTGGCACGCAGGCCTGGATCAGTCGCGAACAGTTCCAGTGCCCGACGGCCGGTTGCTGGTCGTAGGCATAGCGGCCGCCGGGATCGGAGTGATTGCAGATGTGGCCGGCGTCGAATCCATCGATGAAGCCGTAGGGGCCGTAGTCCAGCGTCAGGCCGAGCACCGACATGTTGTCGGTGTTCATCACGCCGTGGCAGAAACCCACCGACTGCCAGCGGGCGATCAGCTCGGCGGTGCGGACGGTGACGGCTTCCAGCCAGCGCGCATACCGGTCTGCGCGGCCCTTCAGTTCCGGGAAATGTTCGTCGATAACGTGATCGGCCAGCGGCGTGAGCCGCTCGACTTGGTCGCGGCTGTAGAACAGCTCGAAATGGCCGAAGCGCACGTGGCTGGGCGCGACGCGGCAGATCACCGCTGCGTGCTCGATCGTCTCGCGTCGCACCGGATCGTCGGCGACGATCAGCGACAGTGCGCGCGTGCTCGGAATGCCCAGGTGATGCAGCGCCTCGCCGGCCAGGTATTCGCGCAGGCTCGACCGGACCACGGCGCGGCCGTCGCCGAAGCGCGAGTAGGGCGTCTTGCCGGCACCCTTGAGCTGCAGATCCCAGCTTTCGCCGCGCCGGTTACGCACCTGGCCGATCAGGATCGCGCGGCCGTCGCCCAGCTGCGGCACCCAGCCGCCGAACTGGTGGCCGGCGTAAATCGTCGCGATCGGCTCGCCGCCGGGCAGCGGCCGGTTGCCGGCGAAGATGTCGACAAACTGTGGCGTTTGCAGTTGCGCTGGGTCCAGATCGAGCAGTTCGGCGACTTCGGCGTTGGCGTGCAGCAGGCGCGGGTTCGTCAGCGGCGCCGGCGCGACGCGCGAAGCGTAGGCGTCGCCGAGCTGCGCGTAGCGGTTGTCGAGCGCCAGTGCGTCGAGGTCGCGCAGCGGCGCGATGCGGGGGCTGTCGGCATTGGGCATGGCGATAGTTTTACACTTTGGCAATGTGCGATACACAGGTTTTGATTGCCGGCGACACCGTATGGTTCGCCAAGAATTCGGACCGCGAGCCGTCCGAGCCGCAACCGGTCGTGCGTTATGCGTCGGTGTCCGGCGATGCGACGCGGACGCTGCGGGTCTCGCATATCGAGATCGACCAGGTGCCGCAGCGCCATGCCACGATCCTGTCGCAACCGGCCTGGTGCTGGGGTGCGGAGATGGGCGTCAACGACGCCGGCGTCGCGATCGGCAACGAGGCGATCTTCTCGAAGCGCGCGAGTCTCAAGCCGGGACTGCTGGGCATGGACCTGGTGCGGCTGGGCCTGGAGCGTGGCGCCAGCGCCGAGCAGGCGGTCGAGGTGATGACCGGACTGCTCGAACGCCATGGCCAGGGCGGGCCGGCCGGCTACGAGGACCGGCGCTTCTGCTACGACAGCAGCTTCATCGTCGCCGACGGCTGCGGCGCCTGGGTGCTCGAAACCGCGGGCCGCAGCTGGGCGGCGCGGCGCGTCCAGGCGCACGACGCGATTTCCAACGCGCTGACGATCGGGATCGAGTACGAGCGCAGTTCGGACGACCTGCGCGACACGCGCGGCGATTTCGCGCGCCGCTTCGACACGCGCTTCATGCCTTTTTTCGCGCGCTCGCATCAGCGCCGCGCCTTGTCCCTGGCCTGTCTGAGCCGGAGCGAGGCGCCCGGCTTTGCGCGCATGGCGGCGCAGCTGCGCACGCATGCGGGGGGCAACGAGGATCCGGCGGAGGGCAGCAATGCCGATCTGTGCATGCATGCCGCCGGGCTGATCCGCCGTCACCAGACTACGGGTTCGATGCTTGTGCGATTGCGGCCGGCGGGATTCGATGTCCTGTTCACCGGCACCTCCGCGCCGTGCCTGTCGATCTTCCGGCCGGCCGACTTCGCCGGGGACTGGAGCGTGCTGACGCCGGAGGCGGAGCGCATCGAAGCGCCGCTGTGGCGCCGTCACGAGTGGCTGCATCGCTGGGCACTCGCCGACCCAAGCCTGCGCGAACGGCTGCGGGCGACACGCGACGAAGTCGAACGGCAGATGTACGCCTTGATCGAGGGCGCTGACGGCGGACCCGAGGCCCGCCGCCGCGCGGACCGACTCGCCGCGGCCTGGCACAAGGTGCTGTGGGAGTCGCTCGCGAAGCTGCCGTCACCGCGGTTGTCGCGTCACTGGCGCGGACTGGCATCGCGCGACGGCATCGATCCGGCGCGCGCGCAAGCCTGATGCGAGCCGCTCAGATGCCCTGCGAATAGGGCCGCACGCCGCGCATGTCCTCGACGCCATCGTGGCATCCGCGCGCGAACTCGGCCGGGTAGAGGTCGCAGATCCGCGGATCGTCGAGGTTGCTGCTCTGCGCCCATTGGTAGCCGTCGCTGTGGGTCTGGCAATGGCTCTTGCAGGGCGTTGCCTCGGTCATCGGCGCGACGCCGCGGCCGCCGGCGCAGGCCGACAGCGCGCAGACGAGCGCAAGGACCGGGACGACAGGCTTTCGGGCGGCGGTGCGGAGTTCGAAATTCATGGGGACGGAGTGTACGCGGGGCAGGGCGCATAGCGGGAAAACGCGCGGCGCCCGTTGATCCAGATCAGCGCGAGCGCGCAAGCGACTTGCGATGCTGCGTCCGTGGTCATGTGCTGGAGCACAGTCATGAAGGATCGCAAGCAGGGAACGCTGCGAGGGGTCGAGTCTTCCGAGCGCAAGCCCAAGGTGCCCGTGCTGGACGCGAAATCAAAGTCGCAATTGCAGTCGAATGAGACGTGTACGCCGGAAGCCGAGTGGCAATGGGCACAGCTCCATCGGGCCTTGCGCGACCTGATCCGCATCGAGGACAAGTGAACGGTTTTCTCCGGGGTCTTCTCCAGGATCTCCTCCACGCCAGACAATGTCTCTCCCCCCGACGTCTGGCGTTTTCGCGCGGCGGTGCTTCGCACCGCCGCGTTTTTTGTCTCGAAGCTCCGGCCGACGGTCATCCGTCCAGGGTCATCCGTCTAGATAGTGCACGCCGGTCAGCTGCTCGGAGAGCGCCCACAGCTGTGCGCCGGTGCGCTCGTCGCGCGCCGCGTCGCGGCAGCCGACGGTGCGCGGATAGCCGCGCAGCTGGCGCCAGCCGTCGGGGCCGATGTAGTCGCCGCTGTTCACGTCCGCGGCGGTCGTGGCATACAGCGTCGGCAGCGCGCCCATGTCGGCGGTCTGACTGAACAGCGCATTGCCGATCTGCATCGTCCAACGGCTGAACGCGGAACGCTCCTGCGCGGGGCCGACGAACATCAGATTGGTCGCCGAGTAGCCGGGATGGGCCGCGGCGACAACGACGCCACGACCGCTCTTGCGCAGCCGCCGGTCCAGCTCGAAATGAAACACCAGATTGGCGAGCTTGCTTTTGCCGTAGGCGTCCCACTTGTTGTAGCGGCGGCGCTCGAAATTCAGGTCGTCGAGATCGAGGCCGGGCGTCATGGTGTGGGCGAGACTGGCGACGTTGACGATTCTTGATCCCGGCGTCGCCACGAGCAGATCGAGCAGCAGGCCGGTCAGCGCGAAATGGCCGAGGTGGTTCGTGCCGATCTGCATCTCGAAGCCGTCGCGCGTGCGCTGGAACGGCAGCGCCATCACGCCGGCGTTGTTGATCAGGCCGTCGAGGCGTCCGTTGCGCGATCCGAGCGTGTGCGCAAACGCGCGGACCGAGGCGAGGTCGGCGAGATCGAGCGTGGCCAGCTCGACCCCGGCGCCGGGTGCGCGCCGCTTCACTTCGGCAAGGGCTGCGCTCGCGCGGGCGGGGTCGCGGCAGGCCATGATTACCTGGGCGCCCGCGGCGGCCAGGCCCACCGTCGTTTCCAGGCCAAGACCGCTGTTGGCGCCGGTGACGATGAAGCGCTTGCCGTTTTGCGGCGCAATGTCCGCGGCTGTCCACTTCCCTGACATCGGTCGGTCCCCTGATTTTCGTACGGTCGAGCGTAACCAATTACGCATCGCCGCGTTGCCGCGCGGCTCGCTACGATGTGCGTCGGAGAACACGGCACGCATGCGTAAGATCATTCATGTCGACATGGACGCGTTCTACGCGTCCGTCGAACAGCGCGACGACCCGCTGCTGCGCGGTCGGCCGGTCGTGGTCGCCTGGCGCGGCAGCCGCTCGGTCGTCTGTGCGGCCTCCTACGAGGCGCGGCGCTTCGGCGTGCGTTCGGCGATGCCGGCCGTGCGCGCCGAACGCCTGTGTCCCGATGCGGTGTTCGTGCCGCCGGATTTCACGCGTTATCGCGCCGCGTCGCGCCAAGTGCGCGCGATCTTTCTGCGCCACACCGATCTGGTCGAGCCCCTGTCGCTGGACGAGGCCTATCTCGATGTCACCGAAAACCGCGTCGGCCTGCCGTCCGCGACCGAGGTGGCGCAGGTGATCCGCAACTCGATCCGCGAGGAGCTGTCGCTGACCGCGTCGGCGGGCATTGCGCCGAACAAGTTCCTGGCCAAGATCGCATCGGACTGGCGCAAGCCCGATGGGCAGTTCGTGATCCGGCCGCGCGACGTCGAGACTTTTCTGGCGCCGCTGCCGGTCGGGCGCATCCCCGGCGTCGGCAAGGTGATGGAAGGGCGGCTGCTGCGGCTGGGCGTGCGCACGGTCGGCGATCTGCGCAAGGTGTCGGTGTCTGCGCTGGAACACGAGTTCGGACGCTACGGCATCCGCCTGCATGAACTGTCGCTGGGTATCGACGAGCATCCGGTCGAGCCAGACCGTCCGGTGCAGTCGATCTCCGCCGAGGACACCTTCGAGCGCGACCTGCCGCTCGCCGAACTGGCGCCGCATGTGCGGCGCATGGCGGAGAAAACCTGGAGCGCGGCGCGCAAGACACCGCGCATCGGCCGCACGGTCGTGCTCAAGCTCAAGACCGGCGACTTCCAGATCCTGACGCGCAGTCTGACGCCGCCGTCGCCGCCGCGGCAGGGGGATGATGTCGTCGCGCTGGCCTTGTCGCTGCTCGATCGGGTCGACCGGCCCGGGCAGGAACGCTACCGCTTGGTCGGCGTCGGTCTGGGCAACTTCAGCGAACCCGACGATCCGCGCCTGCAGCCCGATCTGTTCGCGTCCTGAGCCGGCTCAGGCGGCGGCGCGGTTGATGTCGTCGATCTGATCGTTGAGCGTCCAGTAGTCGTAGAGGATGCCGAGCAGGAACAGGCCGCCGGTGCACAGGTAGATCAGGCCGGTGATCCACTTGCCCATGTAGAAGCGGTGGATGCCGAACACGCCGAGAAACGTCAGCAGCAGCCAGGACACGGTGTAATCGGTCGGGCCGGGCTGGTATTTGCGATCGGCACTGCGATCCATCGACGGGATCAGGAACAGGTCGATGATCCAGCCGATGAAGAACAGACCCAGCGTGAAGAACCAGATCGTGCCGCTGATCGGACGCCCGTAGTAAAAGCGGTGCGCGCCCATGAAGCCCAGGATCCACAAGGCGTAGCCGATGACCAGATTGTGCGAGTTCTGCGTGCCGTTCACGGGGCCGTCCGAGGGGAAAAGTTCTGCGCAATCCTAGCAGCATCATGCCGACGAACGGCCCCGCTGCGGCATGCCTGGAAGCTTCCGGCAAGCCTCTTCCGCGAAAAGCCGGTAGAGCGCGGGGAGTACCAGCAAAGTCAGGAGCGTCGAGGACACGATCCCGCCGATCACGACCGTCGCCAGCGGGCGCTGAACTTCCGAGCCGATGCCGGTGTTGAACGCCATCGGGACGAAGCCGAGTGCGGCGACCAGTGCCGTCATCAGCACCGGCCTCAGACGCGTCAGGGCGCCCTCGCGGATCGCCTCGTCGAGTGGCGTACCGCCGGATCGCAGGCTGCGGATGAAGCTGATCATGACGAGGCCATTGAGCACAGCCACACCCGATAGCGCGATGAAGCCGACGCCGGCGGAGATCGACAGCGGGATGTCGCGCAGCCACAGTGCCGCCACGCCTCCGGTCAGTGCCATGGGCACGCCGCTGAAGATCAGCAGCGCGTCGCGCAGCGATCCGAATGCAAGCCACAGCAGGCCGACGATCAGCGCCAGCGTGACGGGCACGACAATGGCCAGCCGCCGGCTTGCCGACTGCAGCTGCTCGAACGTACCGCCGTAATCGACCCAGTAGCCCGCGGGCAGCTCGGCGTCGCGTGCCACGCGTTCACGCAGTTCGCCGATGAAGCTGCCGAGGTCGCGGCCGCGGACATTGGCGGTGACGACGACGCGGCGCTTGCCGTTCTCGCGGTTGATCTGGTTCGGTCCCGGTGCCAGTTCGAGTTCGGCGACTTCGCCGAGCGGGACATAGCCTGAACCGGGCAGCGGCACCGGCAGCTGCGCGAACCCATCGACATCCCGGCGCAGCGGCTCCGGCAACCGGATCACCACCTCGTGGCGGCGATCGCCATCGAAGATCAGCCCGACGGGCAGGCCGCCGTACGCGGCCGAGACCACGTCCTGCAGATCGGAGACATGAAGCCCGTACCGCGCCAGCGCCTCGCGACGTGGCAGCACACTCAGCACCGGCAGGCCGGTGACCTGCTCCAGTGCCACGTCCTGCGCACCGGCGACGCCGCCGACAATCCCTTCGAGCCGTGCGCCGACAGCGGCGAGTTCCTCTAGGTCATCGCCGTACACCTTGACCGCCACGTCGGCGCGAACGCCGGACAGCAACTCGTTGAAGCGCATCTGGATCGGCTGCGTGAATTCATAGTTGTTGCCCGGAATCGGTCGCACCGTCGCCTCGAGTTCGGCGACGACCTGCGCCTTGGGCTTGCCAGGATCGGGCCACGCCTTGCGGTCCTTGAGGAAGATGAAGTTGTCCGCGACCGAGGGCGGCATCGGGTCGGTGGCGATGTCGGCCGTGCCGATCTTGGCGACAATGTGATCGACCTCGGGCAGCGTCTTGACCGCCGCCTCCAGCTGAGTCTGCATGCCGACGGCCTGCGAAAGGCTCGTGCCCGGAATGCGCAGAGCGTGCATCGCGATGTCGCCCTCATCCAGGCTCGGCAGGAACTCCGAGCCCATGCGCACGGCCAGCGCGGCCGCGGCGACGACCAGCAGCGCCGCGACGCCGACCACGGCTTTTGATGCGTGCAGACTCGCGTCGAGCAGCGGCGCATACGCGCGCTGTGCCCAGCGCATCACGCGCGCCACGCGGTGTGCCCTGGGCTGCGATACGAACAGCGCCACCGCGGCCGGAACCGCGGTGAACGACAGGATCATCGCGGCGACCAACGCCATCACGACGGTCTGCGCCATCGGATGGAACATCTTTCCCTCGACGCCGCTCAGGGTCAGGATCGGCAGGTAGACGGCCGTGATGATGAACACGCCGAACAGCGCCGGGCGGATCACGTCGTGCGTGGCGTCGAACACGATGCGCAGGCGCTCGGACAAGGACAACTGCTGCCCGGATTCTGATTCGAGCGCCAGCCGGCGCAGGCAGTTCTCGACGATGATCACCGCGCCGTCGACGATCAGGCCGAAATCGAGCGCGCCCAGACTCATCAGATTGGCCGAGATGCCGCTCTGCACCATGCCGGTGATCGTCAGCAGCATCGTCAGCGGAATCACCATCGCGGTCAGCAAGGCCGCGCGCAGGTTGCCGAGCAGCAGGAACAGGACGGCGATGACGAGCAGCGCGCCTTCGACCAGATTCTTTGCGACCGTGCGCAGCGTCTTGTCCACGAGCGTCGTGCGGTCGTAGGCGGTGACGACCTTGATGCCGGTTGGCAGCGAGGGCGCGATCTCCTTGACCTTCCGGGCGACGGCGCGTGCGACGTCGCGGCTGTTCTCGCCGACGCGCATGAACACCGTGCCGAGCACGACTTCGTGGCCATCCTGCGTCGCTGCGCCGGTGCGCAGTTCCGAGCCGATCGCGACCTCGGCGACATCGGCCACGCGCACCGGCGCGCCGGCGACGGTCTTGATCACGACGGCAGCCAGAGCCCCGATCGCCTCGTCGCCGCCGATCTGCCCCGGTACGCGCAGCAGCATCTGCTGGCCGTGGCGCTCGATGTAGCCGGCGCCGGCGTTGGCATTGTTGCGCGCCAGCGCGTCCGCCAGCTCCGCCGGCGAGATGCCATATGCGAGCAGACGCGCTGGGTCGGGTTGCACGAGATACTGCTTGCTGTAGCCGCCGATCGAATTCACGTCGGCGACGCCGGGCACGCGCAGCAACTGCGGACGCACGATCCAGTCCTGGACCAGGCGCAGATCCATGGCCGTGACCGGCGTGCCGTCGGCGTTGACGGCGCCGGGCTCGGCATCGACGGTGTACATGTAGATCTCGCCGAGCCCGGTCGCCGCTGGCCCCATCTGTGGCTCGATGCCGGCCGGGAGCAGGCTGCGCGCGGATTGCAGGCGCTCGACGACCTGCTGGCGCGCGAAGTACGGGTCGGTGCCGTCCTCGAACACGACCGTGACTTGCGACAACCCGTAGCGCGAGAGCGAGCGCGTGTAGTCGAGCCGCGCAAGGCTGGCGAGTGTCGTTTCGAGGGGCAGCGTGATGCGCTGCTCGGCTTCCAGCGGTGTGTAGCCGTCCGCTTCGGTGTTGATCTGGACCTGGATGTTGGTGATGTCCGGCACCGCGTCGATCTCCAGATGCTGGAAGCTCCACAGGCCGAGCATTGCAAGGGCCAGTGCCGCCAGCAGCACCGGCACGCGCCGGCGGATCGACAACTCAAGAATGCGTTGGAGCATGGCGAACGCTCAGTGGTCGTGGCTGGCGCCGGACTTTTCGATGTCGGCCTTGATCAGGTAACTGTTCGCGGCGACGTAGCGGGCGCCGGCCTCGATGCCGCCCAGCACTTCGACCCATGTTTCGTCCTGACGGCCCAGCTCCAGCATGCGGACCTCGTAGGTCTCGCCGATCTGCTCGAACACGACGGTGAAGTCGCGGAACCCCTGCAAGCCGCTGCGCTTGACCGCCAGCGGCACCTCGGCCGCGCCGATCTGCACGTCGCCACGTACGAACAGCCCGGGTGTCCAGCGGCCGTCGGCGTTGTCGAGCACCACGCGCGCGGTGTAGATGCCGCTGGGCGTGCCGTGCGCGTCGCCCTCGGCCGGTGCGATCCGGCGGACCGTGCCCTCTGCTGCGAGACCGCCATCCACAGCGCGCACACGCACGCTCTGGCCGGTCTTGACGCGCGCGAGATCGCGCGGGAACAGCGACAGCTCGACCCACAGCGAGCTGTGGTCGGCGATCACGAACAGCGGCTCCGCGCCGGCGGTTTCGCCCGGATTCGCGTGCCGCTCGATGACCGTACCGGACATCGGTGATGTCACTGCGTAGCGCTGCAGGCTGTCGCTGCTTTCGACCATCGCCAGCGTGTCGCCGGCCGCGACCGCATCTCCGACCGACTTGGCCACGCTGCGGACCAGGCCCGGGTAGCGGGCGGAGATGCGACCCATGCGTTCTTCGTTGGGCATGACGCGGCCGTTGAGGGGCAGCAAGTCGGTGATCGTGGCCGACCCGGCGGTCTCGGTGCCGATGCCGGCTTCGCGCGCGATCGCAACAGGGATCGTCGTGCGCCCCTCGAAGCTGTCGAACGCCCAACGGTGCGTACTGCCGCTCTCGGTCGCCGTGACGACGACGCTGAAGGAATGCGGCTCGGTGACCGTGCCGCTCCCCAGCAGGAACTCGCCCCGCGGCTCGAAGCTGAACCGGTCCACCTTGCCGCCCAGCCGCGTCAGCTCGACGCCGACCGTCGCCGCGTCGGGTGGAAGCGGCTGGTCGTCGCGGAACAGATAGACGTGATACTCCGGTGGCACGCCGTCCTCGAAAATCTGCAGCTCGAGCGCGAAATCGCCATCGCGGAGCAGGCGTCCGCGGTGCGGGCCGCGCTCGAAATCGGCCACCGCACTCCCACCGTGCGCGGAAGGGCCGGTCGACGAGGAATCGGAGCAGGCCGGCATCAGCGCGGCGGCGAGCAGCAGAACGGGAAGGTAGAAGCGGCGATTCATGAGGATTCTCCGGCGGCGACCATGCTTTCGCCGGTCAGGCGCTCGATTTCGATTCGATTGAGTTGGAACTCGGCGGCGGCGTCGATGCGCCGGGCTCTTGCCTCCAGCAGGCGTCGCTGTAGGTCGCTCCACTCAAGAAGGGAGTAGCGCCCGCGGCGCCACGCGTCCTCGGTCTGCTTCAGCGTGCCCTCCAGCTCCGGCAGGATCCGGGTGCCCAGCGTCGCGACGACATGCCGCGCATGCTCCATTTCCTGGTAGTGCGCGAACAGCTGCGCGCGCGCCTTGAGCAGCGCCGCGCGGCGCTGATGCTCGACCAGAGACTGCCCGGCTTCTGCGGTGGAGATTCCCGGCTGGGCTCGTGTCGGGGAAAACAACGGCAGACTGACACCGCCGACGAGCGCGATTTCGTCGCCCTGTTCGTAGCGGCGCACGCCCAGCGTCGTGCGCAGGTCGGCGCGCCGCTGACTCTGGGCCAGTCGCAGTTCGGCTTGCCTGAGGCGCTCTTCGTTGGCAAAGCGCAGAAAGTCAGGTGCCGACTCCAGGCGCGCCATGAGTTGCTCGAAATCGGGCGCCGGGTCTTGCGAGAGCAGATCGCCGGCCACACGCGAAAAATCGGGACGATCGAGACCGATGGCGGTCGCCACCCGAAAACGCAGGGTTGCGGCGACGTGACGTGCGTCCTCCAAGCTCAGCTCGGCTTCGGCCGCGGCAACGGCCGCTCGCGCAGCCTCGGCCGGCGGCGCCGCCGCGACGCGCACGCGCTCGTCAACGGCTTTCTGGACGTGTCGGCCGAGCAGCAGAGCCGCTTCGGCGGCTGCCTCGCGTTCCTGCTGAGCCAGACACTCGACGAACGAGCGCGCGATGTCTGCGACGGTATCGAGCTGGCGTGCCGCGTGATCACTACGCAGGCGCGCGTGCTGCGCCTGGGCGACCGCAAGTCGTCCGTCCCGCTTGCCGCCCAACTCGAACAGCTGGCTCAGGCTCAGCGTTGTCTGCGCCGTGTCGAAGCCGCTGCGCGTCCCCGAACCCAGCACGTCCTCAACAACGATTTCTACGGTCGGCGCCGGACGCAGGCCGGCGGCGCGAGTGGCCGCGTCCTGGATGCGGGACTCGAACGCAAAGGCCGCCAACTCGGGGCGGACCGTGCGTGCGCGCTCGATGGCGTCACGCAGAGAAAGGTTCGATTCGTCGGCGGCCAGCGTAGCCGCCGACACGAGCAAGACGCAGGCCGCGAGTGCGGCGTGCGCGGGTCTGAACACCATGGATGTCTCCCATCAAGCCGATGGCCCTGCGCGAAAAAGCAGGGTGTTTACCGCGTGCGCGGAATCAGCCGGCGAGCGGCGGTGCTTGGGAGAGAGGAAGAACGTGCGATCGTCGCCGCGACGCCGGTGGATCGTAGATGGACCGCCAGTCGGTGTCGCCGCGGAGAGGAAGAAGGAATGCAGCGATGCAGGCCGCGATGACGAGCAGAACCGGTGATGGCAGCTTGCCCGACGTCTTGTCAGCAGAATCCGCATCGACGTCGGCGTGGATCAGATGATCGTCGGCATGATCGCCGAGTTCGCTGACGATCCGGGCTTCACCGTGGTCGTGATCGACGACGAGTGCGTCCGTGGCGTGCTCGTGCGCTTCGTGGGCGACATGAACGTGAACGCCCAGCACGCGCGCCAGCGCGAGTGCGCAGCACAGCAGCAGTGCGAGGATGATGCGGGGCGATGTCATGCGGCGCGGATCATCGCATGCGGTCGCCGCCATGGCCAAGCTCTGACGAAGCATGGCCGGTATGCCGTTCAGCACTTTGCAACGCCGGAATAGACGTAGGTCATCGGCTTCGGACCCGGCAGGTAATGGGCGTCCAGCTCGGCGATGCGAAAGCCGCCGGCTTCGATCAAAGCCGGGATGTCGCGGTTGAGATGACAGCCGCCGGCGAGCGGCTTCCACATCGGCGTCAGGCGGTTCTGCCAGCCGCGCACGGACAGGTCGGGGGCGAGCCCATGCTCGCAGAACAACAACTCGCCCTGCGGTTTGAGCACGCGGCGCATCTCGACCAGCGCCGCCACCGGGTCCGGAATCGTGCACAGCGTAAACGTGGTGACGACGGTGTCGAAGCTCGCCGTGTCCGCGCCGATGCGGTCGAGTTCGAGCGGCACCATCTCGACCGGAATCCTGATCCGGGCGACGCGCGCACGTGCCTTGGCCTGCATCTCGGCGGAAGGGTCGACGCCGAAGATCTGGGTCACCCTGGCCGGATCGTAGAACTCCAGGTTGAGCCCACTGCCGATGCCGACTTCCAGTACGCGGCCGCGCGCGCGCGGCACGATCTGCGAGCGCGCTTTCATGACGTCGCCCATGCCGCAGGCGCAGTCGATCAGGTGCGGCAGAATGTGGCGGTCGTAGAAGCCCATGGCAGGACCATCGCTAGAAGAAGGCGCGTAACTTAGCCGTCCGACACCTCAGGCGTCGAGACGGGCGTCGAGACGTTCGGCGATCGAGGCGATGCCTTCTGGCAGCGCGGCGACGCCGCCGAGACGATTCCAGGACTGCCAGCGGCCGTGGAAATCCGACGCGACCGAGCCGGCGAGCCCGTATTCGCGCGCTTCGCGTGCGCTGGTCTGGATTTCCGCGGCATCCGACGTGCCGCAGCAGACCTCGATGCCGTCGCCGCCGAGCGCGCGGAACTGCGACAGCAGACGGCCGCGCGCAGCTGTGCCGATCGTGTAGCGGCGCGGATGTGCGAGTACCGCGAGGCCGCCGGCCGCTTTGATCCAGCCCAGCGTCCGATCGAGATCGGGCCATTCGGTGGCGACGTAGGCCGGCTTGCCGGCTGCGAGATAGCGGCGGAACGCGCGCTTGGCGTCGCGGCAGATGCCGGCGTCGATCAGCACGCGCGCGAAATGGCTGCGCGTGATCTGGCCGCCGGCAGCGAGCGCTTCCGCGCGCCCGTAGGCATCGGCAACGCCCAGGCGCTCGACCTTGGCCGCGATGGCGCGGGCGCGGATCTGCCGTTGCGCCTGCAGCAGCTTCAGGCCCTCGACGAGCGCGGCCGCGGTCGGATCGATACCCAGGCCGACGACGTGCAGGGTGCGCCGCTCCCAGGTCACCGACAGCTCGATGCCCGGAATCAGGCGCAGACCGAGCGCGTGCGCGGCCTGCTGCGCGGTGTCGACGCCGGCGACGCTGTCGTGATCGGTGAGCGCCAGCATGCGCACGCCGGCGAGCGCGGCCTGGGCCACGAGTGCGGCGGGATCGAGCTCGCCATCGGAAGCGGTGGAGTGCGTGTGCAGGTCCACCGCCGAACGCGCCGCGCTACGCAGTTCGCGTGGGTTCTCAGCCATGCACGGGTGCCGGCGGTCGCGGCTGCGGGTCGTACCAGTACGTTCGCGCCGATTCGTGCAGGGCGTGGCGCCGCGTGTTGTCCGGCAGCCAGCGCTGATGCGAGGCTGCGGCGCGGATCAGGAAGTCGAACAAGGCCAGGTGTTTGCGCAGAATGCGCTGGTGCCGGTGCGGGGCGATCGGATTGAAGATGCCGAGCATCGAGAACGCCTGTGCCGGCCGCTTCTTCACCCACAGCCAGGAGCCCATCTCCAGCGTCAACGGAATGAAGCGGCCGCCGCCGCCGGCCTTGCTGCGATCGTAGAGATAGTCCCAGAGGTCGCCGTGCGTCGTGTACCGGCTCGCCTGCGGCTCGATCAGGTAGAAATGGTGATAGGGGTGCGCGCTGTGGAACAGGTTGCGCAGCGTGTAGATGTCGGCGAGGCAGTCGATCGGCTGGTGGCTGCGTGCGTACGGAAACCAGATGCGGTCGGTCATGCCAAAGCCCGAGTGGCAGTCCAGCGTCAGGCTGAAGCGGTGCGGCAGCAGGCGCGCCTCGACGATCCGGCACAGCGCCTGCGCCTCGGCTTGCATCGCGGTGTCGCGCTTGCCGCGATACCAGGGCAGCAGCGGCGACAGGCGCTGGCCGCCGAGCGGCCAGAGCACGCTGTGGTCCGCGTCGACCGGGGCATTGCGCATCAGGTCCACGCCGGCGGGATTGGCGCGCGTGCGCCGGCGCATGCCGCCCGGATTGACCAGCGGCATGAACACCAGCCGGACCCGCCGCAGCGTTTCGTGCAGGAGTTCGTCCCACTCCAGGCGTTCGACCAGGCTCTGCAGCCAGGCGAGCAGTACATGCGAGCCGATGCGCTCGACGCCATGGACGCCGCCGAAGAAGCCGACCGCGGGCACGTCCGCCGCTGTCGCGCCCATTTCTAGGCAGTACACCGGCAGCCGCTCGCGTCCGAGTGGCACTTCGCAGACGACGTCGGTCCGCAGATAACGACCCGCGCGCCGGATCAGCGACTGGATCGCTTCGAGCTCCGGGTGTTCTCCGCCGCTGAAAGGGCTGACAAGTGCTTGCGCCATGGCGCGATTGTGACGCGCTTGGTGTCGGTTTGTGTGACGCCTCAGCCTTTGTCGCGAGTCTTATCGGGTGACAGGTTCGCCTTGGGTGGGGCGCCGAGCACCGTGCGGGTGACTTCGCCGGCCGCTTTGTTGACGCCGCGAATGGTGCCGTAAACCGCGTTGGAGATGATGTCGTGGGTCTGGCGCACGACGCGGGTGGCGTCGCGCGTCACCGGAATCGATTCGAGGATGCCGAAGGGGATGCGGGCGATCCCCAGGTGCACCGCGCGCACCGTCGCCGCCCCGGTGTCGATGGCTGTTTCGGCGATTTGCTGCGCACCGGTGAGACGGCTCTGCATTTCGTGCAGCCTGCGCGCTTCGACCAGCAGCGCCGCACGCCGGCGCAGCCGTCCGGCGTCCTGGGTGACGTCGCGCTCGAACGCCAGCACGCGCGCGGCTGCGAACCCCATGACGCCCGCTGCGCCGGCAGCCAAAAGGAACTCAAGCCAGGCCATGGACCTTCACGTCTGCCTGGACGCCTTTCTCGCTCAATTCGGCGCGCAGGATTTCCGCGGTTCTCTGGTAGACGATCTTGCGGATCAGCTGCGGCGCAACGGTGCTGATCGGCCCGGCAAACTCGGACTCCTGCGACGCCAGTTCGATCGGATTGAGGATCTCGATGCTGATCACCGGCGCGCGTTCGTTGGCGAGCAGGCGGATGGCATCGGGCGGCAGCTTGTCCCAGGCGCCGGCCAGCGCCGCATGGTCCTGCTGCAGCGTCGCCAGCATCGCGCGATGCCGGTCGAGTCGCCGGAACAGAACGACAGCCCCGACCGTCAGTCCCAGCAGCAAAAACAGGTTGATCCAGTGCATCGTTTCGACTCCCCCCAGCTGAATGCCCAACTTAGCATGCCGTACTGAAATCGTGGCATCAGTCGCCGAAATGCAGGTGGGCCTTGACCTGATCCCGCGGTGGCATCTGCAGGTACCAGCCGACGGTCCGCAAGCGTTCGATCACGGCTTCGACGTCGACGCGCGCGAGCCGTCTTTGCGGGTGCAGGGCGAGCTGCATGACCGGCGTCAGGCGACCGAGACGCTGCAGCAGATCCGGTGGCAATTCTTCCGCTTTCAGGTCCGCGCGCAGATACACGTACATCGCGTCCTGGCGACTGCAGCGAAACACCTGGCATTCGACCGGGTCGGCGGTCTCGCCGGGAGAGTGGGTGGCGTCTTGCGTCATGGGGAACTACAGCAGTTCGTCGAGGGCGCGGATCACGCGCGTCATTTCCTGCGGCGAGTTGTAGTGCACGAAGGACAGACGCAGGACGCCTCGCGCCGGATCGATGCCCATCGCTTCGAGCAGTCGCACCGCGTAGAAGTGGCCGGCCGCGGCCATGATGCCGCGTTCGGCGAGTTGCGGCAGGAGGTCGGTCGGCGCGACCGAGTGCGGCACGAAGGCCACCGTGCCGGTTCTGCGCTGCGCGTCCGTCGGGCCGAGCAGGCGCAGGTGCTTGCGCCCGTGCAGAAAATCCAGGAGCTGCGCCAGCAGCGGCTGCTCGGCTTCGCGCAGCAGCGTGCGCACGCGCTGCGGACGCTGCGCCGGATCGCCGCCGCCGTGATGGGCATGGAGCGCATCGAAGTATTCGGCGATGCCGCGCGCCGCGGCGACCTGCGCGTGATCCGGCCCGGCCGGCACCAGCCGCTTGCGCGGATGGTCGGCGTTGAAATAGTGGCCTTCGTTGGAGAGCCGGTCGAGCACGGCACGGCGCATCACCATCAGGCCCTGGTGCGGGCCGAAGGTCTTGTAGAGCGAGAAGTAGTAGACGTCGGCGCCCAGCGCCGCGACGTCGGGCAGGCCGTGCGGCGCATAGGCGACGCCGTCGACGATCGTCATCACACCCGCGGCGCGCGCCTTCGCCGTGATCTCGGCCACCGGGTTGATATCGGCGACGATGTTCGAGCAATGGCAGAAGCACAGCAGGCGCGTGCGATCGCTGAGCAGGCGGTCGAGGTGCACCGGATCGAGCCGGCCGCTCGATGGATCGACACACCATTCGCGCAGGACGATGCCGTCCTGTTCGAGGCGGCGCCAGACGCCGCTGTTGGCTTCGTGGTCCTGGTTGGTGACGATGACTTCGTCGCCGGGACGCAGCAGCTTGCGCAAGGCCTGCGCGAGCACATAGGTGTTCTGCGAACTCGACGGCCCGAAATGCACCTCGTCTTCCGCGACGCCGAGATACTCGGCCAGCCTTTGGTGCGCGGCGTCCATCCACTGTCCGGCCTCGGTCGAGGCGGGATAGCGGTAGTAGGGCTGGACCTTGAGCCGCCGGTAATACTCGTCAAGCCGGGCGATGACGGCGCCGCAGGCATACGAGCCGCCGGCGTTCTCGAAGAAGCACTGATCGCGCAGGCTGGCTTCCGTGAAAGCGGGGAACTGTGCGCGCACGAAGTCGCGGTCAATCGTTTGACGCAAGTTTTCCTCCCCGGCCCGGCCGGGTGTCATGCATCCGGGTTCAGCGGGCGCCCAGTACGACGGCGGCCTTGTCCAGATCCTTGGGGCGGACCCAGAACACGGCGCCGTAGCGGTCGGCGCCGGCGGCAATCGCATCGACGGCGGTGATGTTGATGCCGGCCTTACCCAGCTTCTCGGCGAGTTTGCCGAGCGCGCCGGCGCGGTCGCGGCCTTGCGCAAGAAAGCCGCTGCGCTTCTTCGACAGCTTCCAGCCGTACTTGCTCGCCACCGTTTCGAGATGCTCGGAATTCTCCGGAATCAGTTCGACCTGCGAGCCGCCGGTTCCAGCCGGAAAGGCGGTCAGCGCCAGCAGGTTCACGGCATGCTTCTTGAGCGTCTTGAGCAGGTGTGCGCCCTCCCCGGGCTTGTCGTTCGCATGCAACACATAGGTGTTCACTCTACGGATGCCCTTGGCCATGAAAATCCCCGTGCATGATGCCCTGACGGCGACCGGGGCAGCATACTCCGCCCCAAACAAGCTGCGCGAACACCCCTGCGCCCTCTCGAACCTGAACGGACATTGATCCCGGTCAGTGACCGTTCATGAAGCGGCGTGCAAGGTGACCGGGTTGCCTCGATGGCCAAGGGAATGAACCACGGGACATCAAGTCGGCGGGAACGCCGGCCACGCACCCCCCATGCAAGGAGTAGAACCATGAAGAAAGTGATCGTCTGCATATTGTTTGCAGCGGCTCTGGCCGGCTGTAGCAGCAACAACGATGACGGACCTGCGCGGCTGTCGATCGCCGTCACCGACTCCCCGGTCGACGATGCCGATGCGGTGGTCGTGACCTTCACCGGGCTGGAACTGCTCGGCAGCGATGACGGCGTGCGCGAGAGCTTCACGTTTGCCGAGCCGATCAGCGTCGACCTGCTGCAATTCCAGGGCGACCAGAGCAGATTCCTGATTGAAGGTGAGGAAGTTCCGGTCGGCGTTTACGACCAGGTGCGCCTGATCGTCGATACCGAGAACGCGAGCTGCAACAATCTCACCGGGGACTTCGCCTCCTACATCACGATCGACGGCACCGACTATCCCCTGGTCGTGCCGAGCGGCGGCGCGTCCGGGCTCAAGGTCATGGGGCCGATCACGGTGGCGCAGGGCGGCACGGCTGCGTACACGATCGATTTTGATGTGCGCAAGGCCATCGCCGAGCGCGGCGCGACCGGCTGCTACAACCTCAAGCCGGTGCTGCGCGTGGTCGACAACGCCGAGGTCGGCACGCTGACGGGCACCGTCGATGCCGAACTGTTGCAGCAGGCGGGCTGCACGGCCGATGCCGCCACCGGCGCCGGCGCGGCTGTCTATGTCTACCAAGGATCCGGCATCGCGCCCGACGATGTCGACGGCACTGATCCGGAACCGCTGACCTCGTCTCTGCTGACGCTCGAGGACGATGGCTCCGGCGACTTCACCTACGAAGTCGGCTTCCTGCTGGCGGGCGACTACACCGCCGCCTTCAGCTGCCAGGCAGGAGACGATACGGCAGAGGGGAATGAGGAGATCGCGTTCACCGGCGCTGCGAACGTGGCGATCGCGGCGGACGAGGTGACAACGCAGAACTTTTCGCTGACGCCGGAACCGACGCCGACCCCGGCAGCGTCGGCGACGCCAGCGCCGACCGAGTCACCCGAGCCGACGGCGACGCCAACGGAGTCGCCGGCACCGACCGAGTCGCCCGAGCCGACCGCGACGCCGACGCCCAGTCCGTAGTCATCCACCGGAACGCAAAAGGCCGACCCTCGGCGGGTCGGCTTTTTGCGTACTGCAGTGGTTTGCGCTTACATGGCCGCGTGAGGTCATGAATCGATGAGCATGCCGCAGCTATCCCGGACCAGGCCACGCGTCGTCCTGTTCGACTGGCACGCGACCCTGGTCGACACGATGGACGCGATGTACCACGCGCTCGACGACGTGATTCCGCGCCTGGTCGAACTGGATCTGATCGGCCGGCTGGTGCCGCCGGACCGGTCGAAGACTGCGGAAGACGCGCGCCTGGTGCAGTACGTGCGCGAAAACGTCCGGCTGCACCCGAAGATCAAGATCGAGCGGAAGATCTCGCGCACCGACATCTTCGAGGTCCTGTTCGGCGTCGACGAGGAGGCCAAGACGATCGCCCATCGGGAATTCGATCGCTGCTACGGCCGCGTGTTTGGTGCCGTGCGCTCGCTCGAAGCCGATGTCCCGGCGCGCTTGCGCCAGCTGCGCGAGATGGGCGCAAGGCTCGGCGTGCTGTCGAACCGCAGCCGGCAGTTCATGGCGCATGAGATCTACATGGTCGACGGCGTCGGCTGGCACGAATTGTTCGACACGATCGTCTGCGGCGACGACGTCGCACGGCGCAAGCCGCATCCGGATCTGATCCTGAAGGCCCTGGACAACCTGGGTTGCGCAGTCGGCGAGGATTGCTGGTACGTCGGCGACAGCACGACGGATGTCGTTGCGGCGAAGCAGGCCGGCGTCACAGCGGTGTTCTACAACGGCGCGGGATGGGAGCGCAGCTGGATCGACAAGATCTTTCCGGGGACGCCGCGACACCCGCATGTGCCGGACGCCGTCATTGCCGATCTCGGCGAACTGGTCGGACTGGTCGGACGGGCGCGCTACCACGCCGTGCCCGGAGATGAGCGAATGCACGAGCGCTGATGCAGGTCAACGCCGCGTCCCAGGGTTTGTCCGAAAGTGATCGCACACTTTCACCGGAGTGAACTCATGTCCCGACTCAACGTCGCGTTGCAAAACGATCTCAAGCTCCTCGCGCTGCTCCGCGACGAGCTTGGATTGAAGGCCCATCTGCTCAAGGCGGAGATGAAGGATCTCTGGCAGCAGCTTGAAGACAAGTGGGGCGTGTTGACGGTGGCGCTGTCCAGCGCGGAAAACGCCGGTGCCGGTGCGCTGCACGAATCCGAGGTCGCGATCGGGCTGCTGGTCGACACGTTGCGCAAGGGCTACGAGAACGTCCGCAAGGCGCTCAAGCACTGAACGTCGTGGTCGAGTTGCTGCAGAAAATCGAATATCGATAGGGCGAAGCGCTCTCAAAGATCGATTCCCGCCGGCAGGTGGATGCCCTAGCATTTGGGCCTCATCCGCAGGTCTGGGTTTCGACGATGGAATCGATACTTTTGCAGGCGCTGGCTGGCGGCGTGCTGATCGGCATCGCCGCTTCGGTATTGCTGCTGGGCAGCGGTCAGATTGCCGGAATCAGCGGCATCGTCGCCAACGTCGTGCGCGGCGACGCCGGCCCGCGCCAGTGGCGCACGCTGTTTCTCGCCGGGCTGATTGCCGCGCCGCTGCTGTGGCGGGCTATCGCAGGCCCGGCGCCCGGCTCGCTCGATCTTTCGTTGCCGCTGATCATCGGCGCCGGCCTGCTGGTCGGCTTCGGCACGCGTCGCGCCAACGGCTGCACCAGCGGGCATGGCGTCTGCGGCCTGGGCAATTTGTCCGTCCGCTCGCTGGTTGCGGTCGTGACCTTCATGGGTGTCGCCGCCGTCACCGTCTTCGTTGTCCGTCATGTGATCGGAGGCTGAGATGCGCGCGATCCTTTCCTACGCTTTGCCGGTCGTCGCCGGCCTGCTGTTCGGCTTCGGACTGATCCTGTCCGGCATGAGCGACCCGCAGCGCGTTCTGGCCTTCCTCGACGTGTTCGGCGCCTGGAACCCCGCGCTCGCCTTTGTGATGGGCGGCGCCGTCGCGGTGACGCTGCCGGTCTTCGCGTTCGCGCGTCGCCGTGCGCGAACGCTGCTTGGCACGCCGCTGGCGCTGCCGGACCGCCGCACGATCACGCCCAACCTGATCGGCGGCAGCGCCTTGTTCGGTCTGGGCTGGGGCCTGAGCGGGGTGTGCCCCGGTCCCGGCGTTGTCCTCGCGGCAACCGGTTCGTGGCAGGCCCTGGGGTTCATCGGGGCGATGATCGCCGGCATGTTGCTGAGCGACGGCCTGCCGCTGCGGCGCGCGGCCGAGCGCAAGACCGAGCGCGCCAGCGATCAGGCTGCCGCGTCCTGCGGGTGATCATGCCAGCGCGCGCCAGCGGCGCAGCGCCCACCACTGCACGCCCATCATCGCCAGCGTCAGCCCCAGCATGACCAGTGTCTGTGCCGCGGCGAGACCGAAGCGCAGGTATTCGAAGCCGGTCTGGTAGGCGTAGAGCGGCAGGAACAAGGTGCCGTATTGCGGCCCGCCCTTGGTGATGATCAGGGCTGGCGTGAAGCTGGTCTGCAGCGTCAGCGCGAAATCGCGCGCCGAGAGGAAGACCAGCGCGGGCAGCAACAGCGGCAAGGTGATGCGGCGGAACTGCGTCGCGACGCTTGCGCCCTCGACTGCGGCGACGTCGTAGTAGCGCTCCGGGATTTCCGCCCGCGCAGCGTGCAGGACGACGAAGACCTCGCCGATCAGGAACAGCGTGATCAACACGATCAGCGCCTTGGCCCAGGCCGGATCGGTCAGCCAGATATCGGCGCGCAAGCCGCATGTGGACAGTAGCCAGGCCAGCGGCCCGAACAGCGGGTTGGCAATCCACAGCCACAGGATCGCCCACGCGACGTCGGGTATCGCCATCGGCAGGAAGATCGCCGCCGGTGCGCGCCGCGCGCGCGCCCGGTGCATCAGCAGCGCGAGGCCCAGCGCCAGGCTGATACGCAGCGGCACGCCGGTCAGTGCCACCCACAGCGAATTGCTCAGTGCGGTGCGGAACAGCGGATCGGCGGACAGCGCGCGGAACTGGTCGAGTCCGGCGAAGCGGGCCGGAGACAAGCCGTCGTACTCGGTGAAGGCAATGCCCGCGGTGAGCAGTACCGGAACGATCAGCAGCAGCACGACGCCGCCGAGCAGCGGTGCGGCCAGCCAGAGCGGACTGCGGCGGGTCATGGCGCGAGCGCGCAGCCGCTGTCGGCGTCGAACGCCAGCGCGCGGTCGAGATCGAGCGAGACGTCGAGCGGCTCGCCGGGTTGGACCGGCAGGTCGGGCTCGCAGCGGCTGGTGAGCGTGTCCTCGCCGACGCGCAGCGACAGGTACTGCTGATCGCCGACCAGTTCGACGGCTTCGACCCGCGTGGTGATGGTCGCGCTTCGCTGCGGTGTGCCGGCCCAGCGCGAACGCAGCGGATAGACGTGCTCGGGGCGCAGGCCAAGCACCGCACGATCGATCGACGGCGGCAGTTGGAGGGACAGCGCGTGCTCGCGCCAGCGCCAAGCCTCAGCGCTGCGACGAATCTCCAGCAGATTGATCGCCGGCGCGCCGAGGAAGCGCGCAACCGCCAGCGAATCGGGACGTGCGTAGACGGTGCGCGGCGCGTCGATCTGCAGCAGTTTTCCGCTTTCCACGATCGCGAGGCGGTCTGCGAGCGCCATGGCCTCGATCTGGTCGTGGGTCACGTAGACCGTCACGCTGCCGAGGCTGCGGTGCAGCTGGATCAGTTCGGCCCGCGCGCGCACGCGCAGCGGCGCATCGAGGCTCGACAGCGGCTCGTCCATCAGAAAGAGCCGCGGTTCGCGCAGCAGCGCGCGGCCCAGCGCGACGCGCTGGCGCTGGCCGCCGGAGAGCGCGTGGGGCGCGCGCTGTAAGAGATCGCCGAGTCCAAGGCGGTCCGCGACCGAGCGTGCGCGCGTCTGCGCGTCTGCCCGGGTCGCGCCGCGCGCGCGCAGAC
Source organism: Sinimarinibacterium sp. (assembly GCA_041659605.1). Taxonomy (GTDB): domain Bacteria; phylum Pseudomonadota; class Gammaproteobacteria; order Nevskiales; family Nevskiaceae; genus Solimonas. The sequence continues at coordinate 43,513 of JBAZXW010000005.1, forward strand.
CGAAGCACAGGTTCTCCAGCACCGTCAGGTGCGGATAGAGCGCGTCCGACTGAAACATCATCGCCGTATCGCGCTGGCCGGGGGCGAGGGTATCGATGCGCCGGCCGCCCAGCTCGATCGTGCCGCTGCGGATCGGAATCAGGCCCGCGAGCGCACGCAGCAGTGTGGATTTCCCGGAGCCGGACGGACCAGCGATGACCAGCAACTCGCCGAACGCCACCTCCAGCGACAGATCCTCGATGATCGACTGCCCGTCGAGGTCAACATGCAGCCGGTCTATGCGCAGGCCGCTCAAGGTTGGGTATCCGGCTTGAGCTGGCGCAACAACAGCGGCTGCGCGGCGTCGCGCAACTGGATCGCCGCACTCAGGCCTTCACCGCCGCCGGCGTCGGGATCGACCATGCCGGCGCCGACCGGCGGCTCGAAGAACCATTCTTCGAGAATTGTGTCGGCGCGGGTTTCGATCTCGTGCCAGGCGGCGATGTTCGGCGTGCGGCGCAGGTGCGGAATCGCATCCAGGAATACCTGCGCGGATGCCGGCGCTTGCGTCGGGTCGAGGAACACCGGGCTGTTGGCGATCGATTTGCGCGCCGGTACGAGGCGACCGGTGCGCGCGAGGATGCTCTGTCCCTTGTCGCCGACCGCGAAGCTGATCAGGTCGAGCGCCGCCTCGCGGTTGCCGGCATTCTTTGACAGGCAATAGCCGTCCGCATGCAGCGCGCTCTCGGACTTGCGCAGAACCGGAAAGGGCGCGACGTCCCAGTCGAGGTCCTTGCGTGCGCGCAGGGTCGTCGTGAAGCGGCGGCTCTGGAACAACATGGCGACGCCGCCGCGCGCAAAGCGCGAGTCCTCGTCCTCGGCCTGATGCGCGGCCAGCGGCGGCACCACGCCTTGCAGGCTGTTCAGGCTGCGCACCAGGCCGAGGGCGCGCAGCGCGTCCGGGCGATCCAGCGTCAGCATGGTCGGGCGTGTCACGTCGTTGACGATGTCGCCGCCGGCGCTCCAGATGAATGGGGCGATGCGGATCAGCAGGGGCTCCAGCGCAACGCCGTAGAGATCGATGGCGCCGTCGCGGTCGGTGTCGCGTGTCAGCTTGCGTGCGGCGTTGAAGAATTCGAAGAAGGTCCAGTTCGGCGAGGGATACGGCACCTCGAACTGCCGGAACAGCGCGCGGTTGTAGTACACGACCAGGCTGGACACGTTTTGCGGTGCGCACATCAGCGCGCCGTTCATGCGGAAGGCCTCGATGGCCGGTTCGTAATAGTCCTGTTCCGCGTAGCCGCGGCTCGCCAGGGCCGGTCCGACCGCTTCGAGCGCGCCGCGTTCGGCGAACTGGCCGAAGCGCCGGAAGTTCAGCACGAACACGTCGGGACCGCTGCCGCTGGCGTAGGCGGCACTGAGCTTGGCCATGTGGTCGCTTTGCTTGCCGACCGGAATCAGCGAAACCCGCTGTCCGGGATGCTCGGCCTCGAATGCGGCGACCAGTTCCCTGTACGCCGCGATTTCGGCGGGATCGCCGAAGACCTGCAGGCTGACCGCGCGGTTGGCCGCGCGGTCCTCGCGTCCGCACGCGGCGGCCAGAACGACGCAGAAGCACACGGCCAGGGTGAGAAGTCGAATCATCGGGTCTTGAACGGGTGGTGCAGGAAGGACGTCAGGGCGCCGACGATCAGCACGGCGGGCAGCGTGATGGTGAAGGCGGTGGCCATCAGCAAGGGCCATTGCGTGGAGCCCAGCAGCGAGACCGCGTGCAGCATCAGCGGCGCGGTCAGTTCGTGCTCCTGATGGAGATACAGCAGGGGTTCGAGAAATGCGCCCCAGAAGCCCACCAGGCTGAGCATCAGGACGGCCGCGTGCGTCGGACGGGTCTGCGGCACAGCGATATGCCACCAGATTGCGAGCCAGCCCAGGCCCTCCATGCGTGCCGCGTCGATCTGGTCGCGCGGCACGCGGCGCAGCGCCGCGAACAGCAGCAGGCAGGAAAGCGGCGTGCCGCCGATCAGCGCCGGCGCCAGCAGAGGCACGGGCGTGCCGACGGCGCCGATCGCGTCGAACAGCACGAAGCGCGGAACCAGCACCGCGGTCAGCGGAATGGACGACGACAGCAGCAGCGCCAGCAACAGCCGGCCACGCACCGCCGGCGCCGCCTGGGCCAGCCCGAAAGCGGCGGTCGAGGCGACGGCGAGCGCCAGCGGCACGCCTGCCGCGCAGATCCAGGCGGAGTTCAGCAGGGCCCGCGCCAGCGGCACCGCGGCAAAGGCCTGGGCGTACGCCGAGGGTGTCGACTGCACCAGCATCAGTGCGACCGGCAACGCGAACAAGGCCGCAGCGAGAACGCTGCCGGCGACGGCGGGTTGCGGTGCGGCCATGGGCGGTTTCACGAATGACGGGTGCCGGAAGCGGGCCGTGGTCTATAGCAAATCGAAACGGCGGCGGCCAGCAGGGTTACCCCCAGACGTTTTGGCCCAGCCGTTTTGGCCCGGCCGGAAATATTGCCGCAAAAGACCCTGTTGACGGCGAAAAGGTTTTGCTATGATTCGCGCCCCTGAGCGGTACCCGCTCGGGGGGAAGCTCCCGATGGTGGACGTAGCTCAGTTGGTTAGAGTCCCAGATTGTGATTCTGGTTGTCGGGGGTTCGAGTCCCCTCGTCCACCCCATTTTTACGCAAGTTTTTTGGGCTGCTAGCTCAATGGTAGAGCAGCTGACTCTTAATCAGTAGGTTCCCCGTTCGAGTCGGGGGCAGCCCACCAGACCAGAGTACAAAGCCCGGTGCACGACCGGGCTTTGTCGTTTGTGAAGTCGCAGAACGTTACGAGGGGAACATGCTCCAGCAGATTCGCGATCGCACGTCAGGTTTGATCGCCGGCTTCGTCGTGGCGATCGTCGTCGTCCCATTCGCGTTTTTCGGCATCGACACATTCACCGGTGGCGGTGGCGATCCGGTGATCGCGAAGGTCGGCGACCAGAAGATCCACGACTCGCAGTTCCGGCGTCAGTACGACCAGCGCTATCAGCAGCTGGTACAGATGATGGGCGAGAACTTCCGCGCCGACATGTTCGATCAGAACCGGCTGCGCGAGGCGGTGCTGCGCGACATGACGCAGGAGTCGATGTTGCGCCAGTACACCGAGGACGAGGGCTATCGCGCCGACGACGCGACCCTGTTCCGCGCGATCTCGACGGAAGCCGCGTTCCAGCGTGAGGGCAAGTTCGACACGCAGGTCTACCGTGACGCGCTGACCCGCGTCGGTTACACCGCGGACCGCTACGAGACGCAGTTGCGCGACACGGTCGAGTTGAACCAGATGCGCGAGGCGATCGTCGACACGGCCTTCGTCACCGACGTCGAGGCGCAGCAGGCGATGCGCCTGCAGAATCAGGAGCGCACCCTGCAGTACGCCGTGTTCGAGGTGGCCCGCCTGCGCGAGCGCACCAGCGTCGGCGACGCCGACGTCAGCGCGCGCTACGAGGAAACCAAGTCCCGCTACATGGCGCCGGAGCGCCTCAAGCTCGCGTATGTCGAGCTGTCGCTCGAAGCGCTGCCGGATGCCGCCGCGCCGGCGGAGGATGTGCTCAAGGTCCTGTACGAAGCCGAGAAGGCCGGCCGTTTCGCGACGCCGGAAGAGCGCAAGGCGCGTCACATCCTGATCGGCTTCGGCGCCGACAAGGAGAAGGCGCGCCAAAAGGCGGCGGCGATCCGGCAGAAGATCGTGGACGGTGACAAATTCGAGACCATGGCTGCGCACTCCGAGGACCCCGGCTCCAGCGCCGCCGGAGGCGATCTCGGCTGGGTGCGCCGTGGTCAGATGGTCAAGAGCTTCGAAGATGCGCTGTATGCCCTCAAGGAGGGCGAGGTCAGCGCGCCGGTTGAGACCGAGTTCGGCTGGCACCTGATCCGTCTCGATCAGCTCAAGCCGTCGGCGGTGCGTTCGTTCGATGACGACGGTGTGAAGCGCGAGCTGACCGAGCTGTTCCAGAACCGTGAGCGCCAGCAGCGTTTCCAGGAGCAGTCGGAGCGCATCGAACAGCTTGCGTTCGAGAATCCGGGCGCGCTGGAGCCGGTCGCGCAGGCGCTCGATCTGAAGGTGCAGACCACCGATTGGTTCGAGCGCGGCAAGGGCACCGGCATCGCCGCCAATCAGAATGTCGTGACCGCCGCGTTTTTGCCGGAAGTGCTGCAGGACGGCGAGAACAGCAAGCCGGTCGTCGTCGGCGAGAACAAGCTGGTCGTGATCCGCAAGGCGGAGTACGAGGCGCCGCGGCAGAAGCCGCTCGACGAAGTGAAGGACGCGGTGCGCGCGGAACTGGTCGACGAAGCGGCGCGCAAGCTGGTGACCCAGGAGGCGGCCGAGGTCCTCAACGCGGTCCGCGAGGGCACCGACTTCCAGCAGATCGTCAGCGCCAAGGGCGGCGAGCTGCGCAATCCGGGCGCGATCCGCCGCGACGACAAGAATGCGCAGCGTGCAGTCGTCGAGGCGGCGTTCCGCCTGGCCCGTCCGGCCGAAGGCAAGGTCACTTACGGTGAAGCGGAGCTGTCCGACGGGAGCCGCGCCGTTCTCGCGCTGAGCGCCGTCGCGGCCTCCGAATTGCCTGACAGCCTGATCGAAGCGCAGCGCAAGCGTTTGCGCGATGCCAATGCGGGCGGCGAGTTCGGCGCCTACATGAAGGCGATCGAGGACGCGGTGGGCATCGACATCGTCAATCCGCCGGTCGCCGAGCCGACACCAGCCGCCGAAGGCTGATCAGCCCTCGCGGCAACGAAGCCGTTCATGGTTCAATCGAACCTGAACGGCTTCTTCATTTCCGGCAACCGGATTCCACACGCATGAAGCTCCATTGGCAGATCGCCATCGCGCTTGTCGCCGCTGCCATCGCCGGCAGCCTGATCGGGGATGCGGCGTGGTTCCTGCAGGCGACCGACTTCGTCGGCAAGATCTTCCTCAATGCGCTGAAGATGCTGATCGTGCCGCTGATCGTGGCAGCGATCATCGTCGGCCTGGCCGGGATCGGCGACAGCCGCACGCTCGGGCGGCTCGGGCTGAGAACGCTGCTGTTCTATGTCGGCACCGGCTTGATGGCGATTCTGGTCGGGCTGGCGATGGTCAACTGGATCGAACCCGGCATCATCGACGGCGTGCCGGCCGGGAAGCGCCTCGGCCTCGCGGCCGACACCGGCGCGGTGTTGTCCAAAGTTCAGGACAAGAGCGGCGGCGATCTGGTCGGCGTGCTGCAGCGCCTGATTCCGGAGAACCCGATCGCCGCAGCGGCCGAGGGCGACATGCTCGGCCTCGTCACCTTCGCGCTGCTGTTCAGCTGGGCCCTGGCGCAGCTGCCGCAGGCGGTGCGCCAGACCCAGCAGGATTTCTGGCAGGGTGTCTACCAGGTGATGATCCGCCTTGCCGATCTGGTCATGCGCTTCGCGCCGCTGGGTGTGTTTGCGCTGGTTTCGGCCGTGGTCGCCAAGACCGGGCTGGCCGCAGTGCAACCGCTGGCGCTGTTCTTCGCCGCCGTGATTCTGGGTCTGTTGACCCACGCGCTGGTGACATTGCCGATCGTGCTGCGCGTCGTTGCGCGGGTGTCGCCGGTGGCGCATTTCCGCGCCGTCGGGCCGGCGCTGCTGACGGCGTTTTCGACCAGCTCGTCGGCGGCAACGCTGCCGCTGACCTTGTCCTGCCTGCGCGAGCGCGCCGGGGTGTCGCCGCGCGTGACCGGCTTTGTGCTGCCGATCGGTGCCAACGTCAACACGGACGGCACCGCGCTCTACGAGTGCGCAGCGGCTCTGTTTATCGCCCAGGCCTATGGCCTCGACCTGAATTTCGCGACGCAGTTCACCGTCGTACTGATGGCCTTGCTGACGTCGGTCGGCGTCGCCGGCATCCCGTCGGCGAGTCTCGTCGCCATCGCCCTGATTCTGACCGCGATCGGACTGCCGCTTGAAGGCGTCGGCCTGATCCTGGCCGTCGACCGTGTGCTCGACATGTGCCGGACCACGGTCAACGTGCTTGGAGACACCGTGGCGACGGTCACCGTGGCGCGGCTGGAAGGCGAAACGATTCTGCAAGGTAGGATGGGCTGAGCCTGCGAAGCCCATCGTGGCGGCCTGCGATGGGCTGCGCATTCGCTTAGCCCATCCTACTCACTACGAGCTTGCGTCTACTCGCCGAAGCTCATGCCGACGATGTTGTAGCCGGCATCGACGTAGAGGATTTCGCCGGTGATGCCGGACGCCAGATCCGACGACAGGAACGCAGCGGCGTTGCCGACTTCCTCGATGGTGACGTTGCGCTTGAGCGGCGAGGCCTTTTCCGCCATGCCGAGCATGCTGCGGAAGCCGGTGATGCCGGCCGCGGCGAGGGTCTTGATCGGGCCGGCCGAGATGCCGTTGACGCGGATGCCTTGTTCGCCCAGCTCCGCGGCCATGAAGCGCACGTTCGCTTCGAGCGAGGCTTTCGCGGGGCCCATGACGTTGTACATCGGCACCGCACGCACTGCGCCCAGGTAGGTCATGGTCAGCAGCGATGCGTTGCGACCGTGCATCAAGGGCCGCGCGGCCTTGGCCAGCGCTGCGAACGAGTAGCTGGAGATGTCGTGCGCGATGCGAAAGCCTTCGCGTGTGACCGCGTCGAGATACTTGCCGGCGAGCTGTTCGCGCGGGGCGAAGCCGATCGAATGTATGAGGACGTCGAGGTCGCCCCACTGGCGATTCAGCTCGGCCATCACCTCGTCGATCTGCGCATCTTCGGCCACGTCCAGCGGCAGCACGATCTTCGAGCCGCAGCTGGCAGCGAACTCTTCCACGCGCGACTTCAGGCGCTCGCCCTGGTAAGTGAACGCCAGCTCCGCGCCCTCGCGCTTGAACGCTTCGGCGATGCCGGTGGCGATCGAACGATCGCTGGCGACGCCGGTGATCAGAGTTTTCTTGCCTGCGAGGAAACCCATGTCGTGCTCCGTATCTCTCAACTGCCTTACGACGGCAGGAAGTGGATCGGGTAATTCGGATAGGTGTACTGCGGCACGCTCTTCGCGCCGAAGTTCATCAACATGACGCGCGCGACGATCTTGCGCTCCAGGTCCGGATCGTTGAACGTGCTCGACACCAGCTTGCAATCGGTGACCGCGCCGTTGGGTGCGATCGTCAGGCTGATGACGATCTTGCCGGCGCTTAAGTTGGGGTTGTCGCGTGCGGCGCGGTTGTAAATCGATGTGATCGCGCCCTTGTTGCGGTCGAACACGAGCTGGATCTCTTCCAGCGTGCGCCCGGCAATCAGCTTGTCGCCGCCCTGGCCGGCACGCGAACGGTCCTCGCCGAAGCCGACCGGGCTTTCGACGACGGTCGTGCGCCGCTGGCCCAGGCCGGTGCCGGACTGGGTCCGGCGCGTCGTGCCGGTTCCGGTCGGCGAGCCGATGCCGCCGGATGTGCTGGCGGCCGACTGATCGAACGCCTGGCTGTCGCCGCTCGAAGCGCTGGACGCGCCCGCATCGCCGATGGATTGCAGCGACGTATCCGGCCGCTCGATCGAAGCGACGCCGGTGTGCAGCGCCTGCAGCTGGTCCGCAAACGCCATCACGCCTGAGCGCGATGCGGTCTCGCGCGCGCGTTCGACGGCGCGCTGCTGGACGACTTCCGGCGCCACTTCCGGCTTGGGCTTTTCGGTCAGACGCGGCGCCTTGGCTTCCTCGGGTTCCGGCTGATCTTCTTCGGCGGGCTTGGGTTCCTCGACCTTTTCCGCGACCGGCGCCGGCTGCTCGGGCAGCAGCTCGACGTAGCGCGAGCCGCTGAGCGTGCCGCCGCCGCGGGTCAGGCCGACCAGCTCCAGGAACGGCACGAGGACGCCAATGATCAGCAGCGGGATGCCGACGAGGAGTACCAGGCGGTGAAAGCGGCGGTCCGCCTCGGCGGCCAGATCCCAGGCTTGCCACTGGATCGACTGCGCGCTCATTTCGGGCCTCCCGCATCGCGGTGGGCGACGGCCAGCGAGATCTTGGCGAAGCGTGCGTCGGTGCAGGTCGCCATGATCTTCTTCACCAGCTGATACGGGATCTCCTTGTCCGCCATGATGTTGATCTCGCCGCGGGTCACGGCGCCGGCGGCGCCGCCGACGACGGGGACCAGGCCTTCCTGCATCAGCCGCGACTTGAGCGGAGCCAGCACATTGCCGACGGCGTTCTTCGCGTCCTCGATGCGCATCACCGGCTCGTTGTTCACGAGGATGTCATCGCGCGTGATCATCAGCAGGACAGTCTGCCGCGGCCCCTGGATCGCGACCGATTCCGGCAGCGCCAGCGAGCGGGGGTTCGGCAGGACTTCGGCCTGCGACGAGTTCACGAGCAGGAAGAACACCAGGATCGTGAAGATGTCCATCAACGACGTCAGGTTCAACGCGCCGGGGCGGTTGCGTTTGCGCCGGCGCTCCATGCGCTGCGTGCGCAATGTATGTCCGCGAATCACGGGGCAACCTCCGGCGCGTCGCCGATCGAGATGCGCGGATACATGTCGACCAGCACGCCCTGCTGCGCGGCCGGCAGGTAGTGGACGGCATCCATCACCTGGATCAGCACGTCATAGGCGATGCCCGGTTCAAGCAGCAGCGAGATGCGGTCCTCGGCGGGGTTGGCGTTCTTGAGCTGTGCCAGCGCCTGGCCGAGCGCCGTGTAGGCATGGCCGGGTTCAGCCTTGGGCCAGGCCTCGACAGTCTGGCCATCGCGGGTCAGCGTCAGGCCGGCTTCGCGGATCACGACCGTCAGCCCACGTTTGACATCATCGCTGGCCGCGCGGCTCTGCGAGGTGTCCGGCAGATCGAGTTCCTTGATCGTCAGCTGCGTGAACACGGCTGTAATCAGCAGGAAGGGGACGAGCGCCACCATCAGGTTCATGAAGGCGGTGATGTTCAGCTCCACCGTCTCCTGATGGCGCGCGCGGCGCATGCGTGAAAGCATGACGGGCTCAGCCCTTCAGGCCGATGCTGTTCAGGAACTTGATCGCGGCCATCTCGACGCCGTCGATCAGCTCGTTGGTGCGCGACTGCAGCCACGCGTGCGCGAGCAGCAGCGGGATCGCGACGATCAGGCCGAACGCCGTGGTGTTCATGGCCACCGAGATCGACGCCGACAGCAGGTTCGCCTTTTCCGCCGGGTTGACGTTGGCGACCGCGTTGAAGCCCTGGATCAGGCCGATGATCGTGCCGAGCAGGCCGAGCAGGGTCGCGATGTTGGCGAAGGTGGCCAGGTAGTGCGTGCGCCGTTCCAGCAGCGGCGTGACTTCCATGATGCTCTCTTCCATCGCCATTTCGACCTCGCTGCGGGTCGCGTTGGCGCGGGCGCGGGCCAGGCCGAAACCGAGCACGCGGCCGATCGCGGTCGTGGAATCGCCGGCGAGATGCTCGGCGGCATCGTGCTTGCCCGAATTGAGCAGCGGCAGCAGCTCGGACCACAGCTGGCGGTTTTCCGCATTGGCGCGGCGCAGGTACAGCGCGCGTTCGAGCGCGATCGCAAGGCCGATGATCATGACGACCAGGATCGGATACATGAACGCGCCGCCGCTCTGGAAGAAGCGAAGGACGGTGGCAAGGAACTCCATAAATCAGCCCTCTGTATTTGAATCGGGTGGGTTGTGTGCGGCCCGGCGTCTAGCGCTCGCCGGGTGTGACGATGCCTTTCTGCTTGAGCGCGCCGCTCAAGGCCTGGTGGTATTCGATCTGGCGCACGAAAACATCTTCGTCGAGCGGGAGCAGTTTTTCTTGCAAGAGACGCGCCGGCCGGTCCATTTCCTGCTCCGGGCGCGACTCGCGCCAGGGCATGATGTACAGCCCGATCGGCGATTCGCGCTCGCCGATGATGGTGGTACCCGCACTCGGGCTGCGGGTTGCGCCGGGTGTCGGGGTCGCTTGTGTCTGGACGTCCTGCGGCAGGCCGCCGATCGCCGGCATCTCGTCCTGCGCATTGGAAATCACGGAATGCGCAAGTATAACGGCGGCAAGCGCGGCGGAGACGAATTCTGCGCGCGTCATGGCGTCTGCTCCGTCTTGGGTACGACGCCCGGCTGCGGCGGCGCCGGTGCCGGCGTTGCCGGTTTCGTCGCCGCTTCGATATCCGCGACCCATGCCAGTACGCGCAGATCGTCGGCGTGCCCGGCCTGCTGGTAGGCGCGATAGTGGGGCAGGGCGTCCGCCGGCCGCTTGAAGTGGGCGTCGAGCAGCACGCCGTAATTGAAATGCGCCAGCGCGTAGTTCGGGTCGATCTGCAGCGCCCGTTCATAGGACAGCTTTGCACGGTTGATGTCGCCGGCTTCGCGATAGAGGATGCCGAGCCAGTTGAAGGCGACCTTGTTGTCCGGCTTCAGGCTCACCGCCTTGCCCAGCGCGCCGATCGCCGGATCGCGGCGATTCGACTTCGCGAACATGATACCGAGGTTGACCCAGGGGCCGGCATGCTCCGGAAAATCCTTGGTCAGTGCGATGAATGCTTCCTCGGCCTCGGCAATCTGGTTGTCGCGCCACAGTTTCATCGCCGCGTCGAAGCGCGCCTGCGGGTCGCCCTTGTCCACCGGCGCTTCGGCGGGCGCTGCCGGCTTTGCGGAGTCCGACGTTTCCGGCTCGGCCTTCTTGAACAGCGAACCGCAGGCGCTCAGCGCCAGCGCCAGCGCTGCGACCGCCAGCGTGTTGCGGGCCGACCTCACCGCGTCGCGGTGTTCAGTCGAGCTTTTCATAATGTTCCTCGCCTTGCTCGCGCTTGCCGTAGCGCGCCGGCACCAGTTCGGCCAGCGCCTGCGCGCTGCGCGCGATCCAGGTGTCGTAGAGCCCGGTCTGGATGCGGCGCAGATTGGTTTCGTGGGTCTCGATCGCCTGTTCCTCGAACGGATAGGCCTGTTCTTCGAGCAGGAGGTCGTACTGTTCCAGCTCCAGCGCGCCGAGTTTGCGCGGGCGCTCGGACTCCATCAGCGCCTTGCCGAAGTCGCGGTAGACGCCGCCCAGCTCGAAGGTCGCCGCCGTCGTCGTCTCGGCGAAGCCGTAGCCCGCCGCCTTGCCCAGCCAGCGGATCGCCTCTTCCATCGCCTGCTTCTTACGCGGCAGGCTGCGCTCGATCGGCAGCGTCAGCCGTTGCGCCTTGGTATCGGCGGCGGCCGTGCGGCCCAGATCGAGGCTGGCCTGCGCCGCCAGTGCCTTCGAGCGCGGGCTGCGTTCGGCGCCCGCGGTTTCGTCGGCATTGACCATTTCGCGCAAGGCCTGGGTCAGGCGTGCGGTGTTGCCGCTGGCGCGGGCGTAATCGACCAGGCGGGTGCGCGCATCGAGCGCACGCTCCAGCGGCCGCGGGAAGCTCTTCACGTAGCCCTCGTACGCCGCTTCGGCTTCGCCGGCGGACTTGCCCTCGTCGAACAGCGTCGCCGCCAGCCACGCCGCTTCGCGGCGTACCTCGACGGTTTCCGTGCCGCGGCCGGCGATGCGCGCATAGGCGCGCGCGGCGTCGAGCGGCTTGCCGTTCTTCTGATAGGCGACCGCGAGCTTCTTGTCGACGTCGGCTTCGAGCGGATGTCCCGGGAACAGCTTGCGGAAGCCTTCGAGCACGCGCGCTGCGCCGGCCCAGTCCTCGAGCGCGATCAGTGCCGCGGCGCCGTCGTACTCGGCGGTTGCGCGGATCTTCGACTCCGGCGTGACCTGGCCCACGCGCAGGAAGTGGAACGCGGCGGCCTTGAGATCGTTGCCCGCGCGCGCGGCTTCGCCCTGTCTGTAGATCGATGCGGCGAGCTGTTCGATGATGTCCGCGCGCTCGGCGGACTTGGGCGAGGTCAGCTTCAGCTCCTCGGTGAACGCGGCCTCGGCCTGCGGATAGCGCGCCTGCGCGAAGTGCGCGTCGCCGGTCACGCTCCAGGCGATGCGGCGCAGGCGCCCGTCGACGATGCGATCCGCCTTGAGCACGCGCTCGGCGATGGCGATCGCGCCGTCGTAATCCTTGAGCTCGAACAGATCCTGCGCGGACTGGGTCAACACCGGATACTTCTGCGGGTGGCCCGGGAACGTGTCGGCGAGCTTGATGCTGGCATCGATCGCCGGCTTCAGCGCTGCCGCCCGCTGCTCCGCAGGCACGTCCTTGGCGTGCTTCTGGTAGGCCAAGACCGCGGCGTGCGCCGCTTCGCCGGCGCGGCGATGCGCCGCGTAGCCGTAAGCGGTGCGGTCGTATTCCTGAGCGGCCTCGAGCGTGCGTCCGCCGTCGAGCAGGCGTCGCCGAGCAGGAAATTGACCTCGGGCAACCGCTCGTCCTTCGGATACAGCTCGATGATGCGTCGATACCAGCGCGCGGCGACCAGGAAGTCGGGCTGATTCTTCGCAGCGTCCTGCTGCGCGCGCGCGTGGTAGTGCTTCGCAAGGTCTTCGATGTGCTTGCGCAGCTCCGTCATCACTTGCGGCGTCGCCGGCTGGCCGTTCCAGTACGGTGCGGCCGGATCGTAAGTCGTCGCGTAGCGTTCCTTCTCCTGCACGACCAGATCGCGGAAGCCGCCGGCCTCGTGGGCGGCGATCACGCGGGTCTGGAAGCCCGGCGCCAGCGGCGAGGACGGATAGCGCTGGATGAAGGCGGCATGGGCACCGGCCGCGTCGGTGTAGCGCTCGCGTTCGAGGAAGGCCTGGCCGAGCGCGACGTAGACCAGCGGATAGAAGCGCGGATCGCCCTTGCTGGCGAGGTAGTCGTTCAGCGCCGGCCCGCCGCCGAGCGAAGCCAGCGACAGCGTGACGACGCGCAGCGAGTCGCGGACCAGGTCCGCCTTGCTCTTGGCGACGCGCTCGAGCGCCGGCTCGGGCTCGACCAGCAGCTCGCCGCCAGGCAGGTTGTTGTCGAGCACCACGAGGAAGGTCGCGATGGCGTCCTCGTACTTGGACTGCTTGTACTGCGACCAGCCGTACTTGTACTGCGCCGACTCGAGGAACGGAGTGCCGTCCTTGAGATCCATCACCGCCTTGTACTCGAGTTCGGCCTCCGCATAGCGGTTGCGGTAGAACAGCAGTTCGGCGCGGCGGAAGCGCGCATCGCCGACGAGCTTGGATTCCGGATGCTTCTGGGTCAGGCGCTGCAGCGTGTCGATCGCCTGGTCGGTTTCGCCCAGGTTCTGCTGGGCGCGCGCCATCTGGTAGTGGAGGCGGTCGTTGTCCTTGCTCAGCGGGTCGGACTTCAGCAGCTTTTCATACAGGGCAATCGCTTCGCGCAGCGACTTCTCCGAGGTCTCGGTGACGCCGCGGGAGTCCTCCACCTGGACCTGGAGATCGGCCATGCGGCGCTCCGCTTCGGCCTTCGTCGCCGGGTCGGGCGCGAGTTCCAGCAACTTGCGGTAGTTTTCCAGCGCCTTGGCGGGATCCGCAGCGATCGGCTCCGAGCGGATGATCGGCAGCACGTCCACCGACGGCTGTTCGAGCTTGCCGATGGTCTTGCCGATCGCCGGAGCGCTCTCCTTGACGACCTGCGGCGCGCAGGCGCCGAGCGCCAGCGCCGCCGCGGCGACCGCAGTGAGGCGATAACCTGGTCGTTTATTGATCATTCATTTCGCCCTTGATCTGGCGGTCATAAAGGCGCGCGAGCGCAAAGCGCGCCTCGACGAGATAGCCATCGATCTGCCGCTTCTGGCCTTCCAGCTCGGTGATGGCCATGTCCTGCAGCAGCTTCGCCTGCTCGGCGGCCACGGTCGCGAGCTGGGTCCGCAGGCCGGCGATCCGCCTCTGCGTGGCGCGCGCGCGCTCGATCGGGCCGTTGAAGCCGGCGCCCGGCATCGACAGCTTGAGTGCGGCATCGTCACCGTTTGCGTCGGCGCGGGGTCACTGTACGTGCCCGGCGCGGACAGTTGCGTGTCGGTGCGCAGCTTGATCGGCATGCCGGCCCACGGCGGCGACCAGCCGGTGCGTGCGCGACGCACCTGATCGTCCGGCTTGGCGGCCGGCCGTTCGCCGCTGCCGTAGCTGACTTCCACGGCGGCCAGACGCTGCGACCAGCTTTCCATGGCGCGCATCATCATGCGCACGTCGCGGTAGTTTTTCAGGGCCTCCTGGAAGCGGTGCTCGGCGATCAGGGTTTGCAGGAAATAGGTTTCGGGCGCGTCGGGCAGATCGAGCAGCTGCCATTTCCAGCCGGCTTCGGAGTCGAGTTCGCGCCGCACGATGGTTTCGACCATGCGCCCCTGGCGGATCGAGGTCATCGCCGTGTCCATGCGCACGCGCGCCGTTTCCAGGACGTCGACCGCGCGTTCGTAGTACTGCAGCGCTTGCGTGAACGCGCCGAGACGGTCGAGCGTGAACGGGATCGCGAGCCAGGCCTCCTGCACCGCGGTGTCCATCGGATCGCGCGAGATCAGCTCGACCCAGGGCACCAACGCCCGTTTCAGGTTGTCTTCGTCGTCCTTGCTGGCGCGGGTCAGGCGGAACGCGCGCAGTCCGGCGCGCTTGAAGATGTCCTCTTCCGAGAACCCGGGACGCAGCAGCACGCCCAGCGTCGAGAACGTCGTGAACGGCGTGGCGTCGAGGTTCTCGTCGCCGACCTGTGCCTTCTGGATGCGCTCGCCTTGCGGCGAGAGCTCGGACCAGCCCAGGCCCAGCAGCGCCCGGTTGGAGAACGGGCCTTCGACGCGCACGCGCGAGAAGATCGGCAGCGCGGTGCCGCCCTGCTTGGCCTGCAGGAAATGCCAGCCGAGACTGAGGTTCGCGCGGTCGCGCAGCGCCAGTTCCTCGACATCCTTCGGCACCAGGCGGCCGACGCGGTCAAGAACGGTCTGCCCCTGCGGCGCGCGGCCGTCGTTGATCAGCGCAACGCCCAGGTTGTAAAGGGAAAAGGGCGACTGGTCGCGCGACTTCTTGCCTTCGCCCAGGATCTCGGCCGCCGCGCCGTAGCGCGCATCGCTCATCAGCACGCGCGCCATCAGATCCTGCCAGTCCAGCTGCAGTTCTTCGGGCAGCGTCTCGCGCATGCGCGCGAGCGTCGCGCGCGCCTCGGCGGTGTAGCCGCGCTGGTACTCGAATTCGGCGACCCGCAGCTGGGCGCGACCGGCGTCGAGCGGATCGGTTGCGGTGGTCGCCAGATGCCGGTACAGGGCCTCGGCGCGATCGCGCATGCCGAACGAAAGATAGTTGGCGGCCAGACGCGACTGCAGTTCCGCCGGCATGCGCAGCGGATCATTGCTGCCGGCGATCAGCAGCAGCTCGACGATCGCCGAGAAATGCCGGTCGTTCTGGTCGAGATATTCGGCGGCGCGGATGCGCGGGTCGGTGATCGTGCCGGGCACATAGATTTCCGCCGCGCCGGCTGTTGCGGAGGCCAGGATCAGGACGGCGGCCAGCGCGCCGGTTGTCGGACGGAGGCTCATTGCTGCCTCCGCCACTCTTTCATGCCGGCGCGCATCTGCTCGCCGAAACGGCTGGCGCGGCTGACGCTGAATTCCAGCTCCGACTCGCGGTAATCCTTGTCGAAGATCGCTTCGTACTGGCCGGTGGTCGGCGGCGTGTCCGGTTTGGCATCCGCGTAGTGGCCGCTATAGGAGAAGCGGATGCGGTGTGGGCCGACGGCGACGGCGGTGCGCAGAACCCGCTGCGAGCTGTGCGCCGCCAGCATCGCGCGCGCATCGTGCTCATCATAGTGATAGACGTCCGCCGGCGCGCCGTCGATCGCGACGCTGACTTCGTCGAGCAGCAGGCCGCGCACGCCGACGCTCACATAGATCGAGACCCGCTGATCCTCGGGTGCCAGCACCGCGTTCTCGACCGACTGAGCGTCGCGGCTGATGTCGAGCACTTCATCCTTGAGCGCCTGGATGGTCTGATCCAGCCGGATCGCCCGCTCGGTGGCGTCCTGCACCTGGGCCATTGCCGCGGCCGACCAGGTCAGGAGGGCGAGGAACAGCAGGCGTGACAACCTGCGGCCACGAATCGAGCGCATGCGATCTTGAGGGGGGTCGTTATTGTCGGCGGAGTTTAGCAAATGCATCACCCGGAACACTTGCCGGGGATGTCCGGTCGGCGGGAAGGGACAGGCGGGCGGGACCGGCGGCCAAGGCGATCCGCGCGCGCATGCGGATTTCTTTGCAACGGCCACGGCCCGAACCATAATACCGCCCCTTTGATCCCGTCCCCTGGACGGCTTCCTTTCCTGATCCTCGCGGATCGCACTCCCCGGACCACCGTGAACACCGACTTTCCGCGCATCCAGCGCCTGCCGCCCTACGTCTTCAACGTCGTCAGCGATCTGAAGAAGGCGGCCCGAGCTCGCGGCGAGGACATCATCGACTTCAGCATGGGCAACCCGGACCAGCCGACGCCGCGCCATATCGTCGACAAGCTGGTCGAGGCTGCGGTCCGCGGTACGGACTCGGACTACGTCAAGCCCGAGCACCACGACGAAGAAGGCACGCACACGCACCGGTATTCCGTGTCCAAGGGTGTGCCGCGCCTGCGCCGTGCGATGGGCCGCTGGTACAAGAATCGCTACAACGTGGATCTCGACCCCGAATCCGAAGTCATCGCGACGATCGGTTCCAAGGAAGGTCTGGCGCACCTGGCTTTTGCGACACTGGCCGCCGGCGACGTCGTGCTGGTGCCGAATCCGGCCTATCCGATCCACCCTTACGGCGTGGTGCTCGCCGGTGCCGACGTGCGCCACGTGCGTCTGACGCCGGAAGTGAATTTCTTCGAGGAGCTCGAGCGCGCGATCAAGGAGACCTGGCCGGCGCCGAAGATGCTGATCCTCAACTTCCCGGGCAACCCGACGACGCAGTGCGTCGATCTGGCGTTCTTCGAGAAGGCGGTCGCGCTGTGCCGCGAGCACCAGATCTGGCTGATCCACGATCTGGCGTATGCCGACATCGTCTTCGACGGCTACAAAGCGCCGTCGGTGCTGCAGGTGCCCGGCGCGAAGGATGTCGCCGTCGAGTTCTTCACGCTGTCGAAGTCGTACAACATGCCGGGCTGGCGCGTCGGCTTTATGGTCGGCAACCCGACGCTCGTTGCGGCGCTGGCGCGCATCAAGTCCTACCTCGACTACGGCATGTTCACGCCGATCCAGGTTGCGGCCATCACCGCGCTCGAAGGGCCGCAGGACTGCGTCGCCGAGATCCGCGACATGTACCGGGTGCGCCGCGACGTGCTCTGCGAAGGCCTCAATGCCGCCGGCTGGATGGTCGAGAAGCCCAAGGCGACGATGTTCATCTGGGCGGAGATTCCGGAACCGTTCAAGCACCTGGGCTCGATGGAGTTCTCGAAAAAGCTGCTCGAGGAAGCCAAGGTGGCGGTATCGCCCGGCATCGGCTTTGGCGAGTACGGCGACGGTCACGTGCGTTTCGCGCTGATCGAGAACGAACACCGCACGCGCCAGGCCATCCGCGGCATCAAGCGCATGCTCAAGAGCGTCTGATGAGCACTTCCGCGAAGGCCGCTGCCGTGAAAGTCGGTGTCGTCGGGCTGGGCACGGTCGGGCAGGGCGTGCTGCGCCTGCTGAAGAACAACGCCGCCGAGATCACGCGCCGCGCCGGTGCGCCGGTGGTCGTCACCGATGCGGCTGCGCGCGACCTGACGCGCGCGCGCGACTGCGATCTGGCCGGCGTGCGCCTGTGGGACGACCCGGTCCGCCTCGCGCGCGAGGCGGATGTGGATATCGTGTCGAACTGGTCGGCGGCAAGGCGGTCGCGCGCGACGTGACGCTGGCGGCGATCGCGCGGCGCAGGCCGGTGGTCACCGCCAACAAGGCGCTGCTGGCCGAGAACGGCAACGAGATCTTCGAGGCCGCGCGCCAGGCAGGCGTGGTCGTCGCTTTCGAGGCGGCGGTGGCCGGCGGCATCCCGATCATCAAGGCGATCCGCGAGGGCCTCGCCGGCAACGTCATCGACAGCGTCGCCGGCATCATCAACGGTACCTGCAACTACATCCTCACGCAGATGACAGAGAAGGGCGAGTCCTTCGGCGACGCGCTCGCCGTCGCCCAGCGTCTGGGTTACGCGGAAGCAGATCCGACCTTCGACGTCGAAGGGGTCGATGCCGCTCACAAGCTCGCGATCCTCGCTGCGATCGCTTTCGGCATGCCGCTGTCCTTCGACAAGATCGCGCTCGAGGGCATACGCAAGGTCACGCCGGAAGACATCAAGATCGCGCAGGTGTTCGGCTATCGCATCAAACTGCTCGGCATCGCCAAGCGCTGCGGCGACGGCGTCGAGTTGCGCGTGCATCCGACGCTGATCGCCGACGACACGCTGCTGGCCAAGGTCGATGGCGTACTCAATGCGGTGGTCGTGCACGGCAATGCGGTCGGGCAGGTCGGGTTCTACGGCCGCGGTGCCGGCGGCGACGCGACCGCCTCGGCGGTGGTGGCCGACATCCTCGACGTCGCCCGCGCGCTGGCGACGGACGTGCGCCACGCAGTGCCGGCGCTGGCCTTCCAGCCGGATGCGCTGCGGTCGCTGCCGGTATTGCCGATCCGCGACACCGCGAGCCCGTTCTACCTGCGCCTGCGCGTCGCCGACGAGCCGGGTGTACTGTCGCAGCTCACCGCGATTCTCGCCGCGCACGACATCAGCGTCGAGGCCATCCTGCAGCGCGAGCCGCGCGGCGGCGACGACGCCACGGTGGCGCTGATCACGTCGGTGATCCCGGAGCATCGTTTCGACGACGCGCTGGCGGAGATGCAGAAACTACCGTTTGTGCGACCCGGTGTCGCGCGTTTCCGCGTCGAGAAATTTTCCTGACACGAGGCGGTATCCGGCAGGTGCGCAAACCTCTCCAGCTCGAACCGGTCACGCTCGACGGACGTCACGTCCGCCTCGAACCCGTCGAAGAGCGGCACTTTGCCGCGCTGTGCGAGGCCGGCGCCGATCCGGCGATCTGGGCCTGGTATCCGCTGCTGCTGGACCAGCCCGAGCGCATGCGCGAGCACTTCGACGAAGCGATCGCATGGCAGCGCCAGGGCAAGGCACTGGCCTTCGTCCAGGTCGACCGCGCGAGCGGCCGCGTCGCCGGCGCAACGCGGCTGGTGATCATGTCGGCGCCGCACTATCGCGCCGAAGTCGGCTGGACCTGGCTCAATCCGGCGTTCCAGCGCACGGCGATCAACACCGAGGCCAAGTACCTGTTGTTGACGCACGCGTTCGAGACGCTGAACCTGCTGCGCGTCGAGTTCAAGACCGATGCGCTCAACCTGGCGTCGCGGCGTGCGCTCGTGCGCATCGGGGCGGTCGAGGAGGGCACGCACCGCAGCCACATGATCACCGAGACCGGCCGCATCCGCGATTCGGCGTATTTCAGCGTCATCGAGCGCGACTGGCCCGCGGTCAAGCTGCGCCTTGAGGCACGTCTGGGCCGCGCCGATCCCGCATAAACTCTTCTGTCTTCGAACTGCTGTTCATCCTGTCGAGAACTCCCGTGACCCGTTACACCGGCCTCATCGATCATTACCGTCACCGTCTGCCGCTCGCCGCCGACGCGCGCGCAATTTCCCTGGGCGAGGGCCGCACGCCGCTGATCCGCATCGACAACGTCGCGCGCGACGCCGGCTTCGACGGCGAGCTGTACGTCAAGTTCGAAGGCCTCAACCCGACCGGCTCATTCAAGGACCGCGGCATGACCGTTGCGGTGACGCAGGCCGTGCACGAGGGCTCGCGCGCAATCATCTGCGCTTCAACCGGCAATACGTCGGCAGCGGCGGCGGCTTACGCGGCGCGCGCCGGCATCACCGCCTTCGTGCTGATCCCGGAGGGCAAGATCGCGCTCGGCAAGCTCGCACAGGCGGTCGTGCATGGCGCCGTCGTCGTGCAGATCCAGGGCAACTTCGATGACGGCATGCGCCTGGTCAAGGAAGTCGCGCAGACCGCGCCGGTGGCTATCGTCAACTCGATCAACCCGTACCGCCTGCAGGGCCAGAAAACCGCGGCCTTCGAGATCGTCGAGGAACTGGGCCGGGCACCGGACTACCACTGCCTGCCAGTCGGCAACGCCGGCAACATCTCGGCGTACTGGATGGGCTATTCGGAAATGACCGGCCAGCGTACGGCTGCGTCCAAGCCGTTCTACAACGGGTCCGGCTACGACCGGACCGCGGTGACCGACCGGCGTCCGGTGATGGTCGGCTACCAGGCCGCCGGCGCGGCGCCGTTCCTGCGCGGCGGTCCCGTCGCCGAGCCGGAAACGGTCGCGACCGCGATCCGCATCGGCAATCCGCAGTCCTGGGACCTGGCCTGGGCGGCACAGAAGGACTCGAACGGCTGGTTCGACGAATTCAGCGACGCGCAGATCCTGGCGACGCAGAAGATGCTGGCGATGCGCGAAGGCGTGTTCTGCGAGCCGGCGTCGGCGACCTCGCTGTGCGGTGCGCTGCACGACATCAAGGCCGGCAAGATCAAGCCCGGTGCGACGGTGGTCTGCACGCTGACCGGCAACGGCCTCAAAGACCCGGACATCGTCATGAAGGACGGCCTCAAGGACCTGATCCGCGTGCCGGCGGACCGCGCGGCCGTCGAGAAGGCGCTGCTGGCGCGGATGTAGGAGCGGCCCATGGCCGCGATTCTTCTCGGTGCGGCACGCACGCCGCAATCGCGGCCATGGGCCGCTCCTACAGTAATCGCGGCAAAGCGATGACGACTCCGATCGTCCGTCGTCGCACGTCGGGCGAGCCTGATCGCCTTCCGGCGTCGCTCCACCCGGTGCTGCGCCGCGTTTACGCGGCGCGCGGTGTCGAGCCGGATCAGCTGTCGCTGGAACTGCGCGAACTGCTGCCGCCCGAGGGCCTGCTCGGCATCGATGCCGCGGCGGCGCGCCTGGCCGACGCGATCGAACGCGGCGAGCGCATCGTCATCGCCGGTGACTACGACGCGGACGGCGCGACCGGAACGGCCGTGGCCGTGCTCGGGCTGCGTGCGCTCGGCGCAGCCGATGTGCACTACGTCGTTCCCGACCGCTTCCGCATGGGCTACGGCCTGTCGCCGGCGCTGGCCGAACTGGCCGCCGCGACCGGCGCGAGCGTGCTGGTGACCGTCGACAACGGCATTGCCAGTCATGCCGGCGTCGATCGCGCACGCGCGCTGGGGATGCACGTTGTCATCACAGACCATCATCTGCCCGGGGCGGAATTGCCGGCGGCAGATGCGATCGTCAATCCGAACCAGCCCGGCTGTGGTTTTGCATCGAAGTCGCTTGCCGGCGTCGGCACAATGTTCTACGTGTTGCTGGCGCTGCGCGCGGAACTGCGTCGGCGCGGCGCGTTTGCGACGCGCGTCGAGCCCAATCTGGCCGAACTGCTGGACCTGGTCGCGATCGGCACGGTCGCCGATGTCGTACGCCTGGACCGCAACAATCGAATCCTCGTCGAGCAGGGGCTGCGCCGCATCCGCGCCGGCCGCGCGCGTCCGGGCGTGCAGGCGCTGCTACGCCATGCCGGACGCCAGTCCGAGCGCATCGCGGCGATCGATCTGGGGTTCGCGCTGGGCCCGCGCATCAACGCCGCCGGCCGCCTCGACGACATGCGCGCGGGCATCGAATGCCTGCTCGCGCCGGACCTCGCGAGCGCCGAGCCGCTCGCGGCCACGCTCGACCGCTTCAACCGCGAACGCCGCGAAATCCAGGAACAGATGCACCTGGACGCGCTCGAACTCGTGGACGGCGCCGGCGAGGTTGGCTTGTGCCTGTTCCACGCCGAGTGGCACGAGGGCGTCGTCGGCCTCGTCGCGGCCAAGGTCAAGGAACTGCGGCACCGACCGGTGATCGCGTTCGCGCGCGCGCAGCAGCCCGGCGAGCTGAAGGGATCGGGCCGCTCGATTCAGGGGCTGCACCTGCGCGACGTGCTGGTCGCCGTCGATGCGCAGCAGCCGGGGCTGATCCCGCGTTTCGGCGGGCACGCCATGGCCGCGGGGCTGAGCCTGGCCGAGCGTGATCTCGATCGCTTTGCGGTGGCCTTCGACGCGGCCTGCGCCGCCCAGCTCGACGCCGCGGCGTTGCAGCGTGTGATCGAGACCGATGGTGAACTGGCACCCGGCGAGCTGGTGCTCGAAACCGCGCGGGCACTGGAGCATGCGGGGCCGTGGGGTCAGGGTTTCGCGGAGCCCCAGTTCGAGGGGCACTTCGAAGTTGAACAGGCGCGCTGCGTCGGCGCCGACGGCAGTCACGTGAAGTACCGGCTGCGCCACGCCGGAGGCAGCGTGACGGCGATCGACTTCGGCGGTGCCGCGCGGCTGCGGACCTCAGGGCGGCTAGGCGCGGTCTATGCGCTCGGCGTCAACCGCTACCAGGGCTCCGAGAGTCTCGACCTGCGGCTGCAGTACGTCGGAGATTTCTGACATCCCCTACACGGCCGCTTAGGTCATTTCTATTGTGGCCGCGTTGCGCAGTGCCGCCTACGATGCGCGATCCTGGCTTCCACTCGCTGGAGTTTCCCTTGCTTCGTCTGACTCAGGCCCTCGCGGCCTCCGTGGTGATCGTCGTTCTGTCTGCCTGCGGCGATAGGAACTCGGCCGACCCGGCCGGCGAAGGGCCCGGCGAGCAGGAGACGCCGGTCACGCGCTTCGATCTTGCCAACCGCTGCATTGTCCTCAAGTCGCTCGCTGCGGATCGCTTCGTCGTGCGCGACGGCACCGGCTACTCCGCCAGCGCCGCGACCGCGGAATCGGCGGAGCGGTTCTTCATGAAGCCGACCGCGCTGGGCGAGTACCTGTTCTATGCGCAGGATCAGTCGCTGCTCGCCGGCAACGGCAGCGCCGTCGAAGTCGCGACTGCGGCGTCGGGTCTGTCGAACTGGATCGTCGAGATGCCCACGAGCGGGCGCTATACGGCGATGCTGGAGGGGGCCAGCCAGTCCCTGGCCACGGATGCGCAGGGCCGGCTGGTCCTGGCCGACCAGGCCGGCGAGTTTGCGTTCGAGGCGGGGACGGGCTGCACCGCGTATCCGGAGATCGCCGACGATGTCGTCGGCAAGACCTACAGCGGCCGTGGCGTGGACCAGCCGGTGATCGGTTTCGCCGAAGTGCACACGCACATGGCGATGGGCCATGAGATGTCGGACGGCAAGACGATCGTCGGCCCGTCCGCGGGCGGCGCGATGTACGGACAGATGTTCCATCGCTTCGGCGTGCCGCATGCGTTGGAGGACTGTGCCGACTTCCACGGGCCCAACGGCTCGCGCGATCCCGAGGCCACGATTCTCGACATGAGCCCGCTGGCGCTGCACGACACGCAGGGCTGGCCAAGCTTCGTCGACTGGCCGGCGTACGACTCGCAGCTGCACCAGGCGATGTACTACAAGTGGGTGGAGCGCGCGTGGAAAGCCGGTCTGCGCATCATGGTGTCCGAAGGCACCAACATCGCGGCGCTGTGTGAAGTGGCGAAGGTCTACATGACCACGGTCAACCCCGATGCGCAGTCGTTCGACTGCAACGACATGAATCTGGGCGTCGGGCAGGTCAAGTATCTCTATCAGCTGCAGGACTATGTCGATGCGCAGGAAGGCGGCCCGGGCAAGGGCTGGTTCCGCATCGTCAAGGACCCGGCCGAGGCGCGGCGCGTGATCAACGACGGCAAGCTCGCCGTCGTGCCCGGACTCGAATTCGCCAACCTCTTCAACTGCTCTGTGACTTTCGACCCGCTCGGCAACGAGACCGCCGGCTGCACGAAGGAAGACATCGACCGCCAGATCGACGAGGTCTGGGAGCTGGGCGTGCGCGAGCTGTTCCCGTATCACGACGTCAACAGCGCGCTGGGCGGCACCGGCATTTTCGATGGCCTGGCGCTCAACCTCGTCGGCTACTACGGCACGGGCGCTTTCTGGCAGACCTATGACTGTCCTGAAACGGGCGAAGGCGAGGCTTACTTCTACGATGCCGGCGCCTATATGTACGACCCCAGTGCGCCATCCGGTTTCGGCGACGATCCGGTGACCGGTGCGCTGATTGATAACCTGCAGGGTCCCTTGCCGACCTACCCAACGGGGCGGCGCCAGTGCAACGCCCGCGGCATGACCGAACTGGGCCAGTACGCGATGCAGAAGCTGATGGCCAAGAAGTTCGTCATCGACATCGATCACGCCGAGCTGTCGATCAAGCAGGACATGATCGACATGGCCAAGGCGCAGACGCCGGCGTATCCGTTGATCTCCGCGCATGGCGGGCACGGCGGCATCTCAACGCAGCAGGCGCGCGAGATCTTGGCGTTGGGCGGGCTGATCTATCCGTTCAAGCCCAACGGCAAGGGGCATGTGGACTTCATCCAGAAGCTCAAGCCGATCTGGCCGGAAGGTCGGCCGATGGCGGTCGGCTATGGCATGGATGCCAACGGCATCGCCGACCGCGCGACCCCGCGCGGCGCCGGTTCGGAACCGGTGCAGTACCCGTTCACCCTGTTCCAGGGGACGGACTGGGGACCGCAGTTCGCCGGCATCGCGCCGGTGACCTTCAACCTGCAAACCGTGCCGGAAAGCGGCAAGACCTGGAACATCGACGAGGTCGGCACCGCCCATTACGGCATGGTCGCGGACTATGTCGAGGAAATCCGCATCGAAGGCGGCCAGGAGGCTCTGGACGCCCTCTACAATTCGGCCGAGGCCTATCTGCAGATGTGGGAGCAGACGGTCGGTCGCTGAGGCCAGGAGCACGCGATGCGGATATCGATTTTTGTCGCCCTGGCGATCGCGCTGCTGGCCGGGCTGTGGATCTGGCTGCGGCCGGCCCCCGAGGCGCCGGCCGCGCCGGCGACCGCTGCGGTGTCGATCGCCGCGGCAAGCGCAACCGCAAGCGCCGCGCCGACACCGGAGCCGCGCCGCTTCAGTCTGACGGTGCCTGCCGCTGCCGACAGCGATGGCGTGCTGCGCGTGCGCCAGGGCGAGCGCGTCGAGCTGAGCGTCACCAGCGCCAAGGACGACGAGCTGCATCTGCACGGTTATGACCTGTCGCTGCACCTGAAGGGCGGGGCGCCGGCGACGCTGGCGTTCACCGCCGAGCACGCCGGCCGCTTCGAGATCGAGCTGCACCACGTCCATGCCGAAATCGGCGTGCTCGAAGTCAGCCCGCGCTGAGACCTCGTTGTGGTTCGGGGCCGCCGCCGTGTCCGCGGCAGCCTTGCCGTCGACCGCGGCCGCGCATTCGTTCGGCCGCATGTACAACCTGCCGGTGCCGTTCTGGATGTACGCCTACGGCGCGGCGGCGGCGCTGCTGCTGTCCTTTGTCGTCGTCGGCTGGTTCGGCTCCGCACCGGCAGCCGCAGCACCGATATCGACACGCCGGCTGCCCGGTGATTCGCGACCGCAGAACCGGGTGCGCCGGCGCCTGTCGGTTCTGTTGCGCGCCGTCGGCCTGATGTGTCTGCTGTTGTGCCTGCTGACCGGCTTCTTCGGCACGCGCGATCCCTACCGCAACTTCAACATGACCTTCTTCTGGGTCGTGTTCGTGCTCGGCTTTGCCTACCTGACGGCGCTGGTCGGCGATCTGTACGCGCTGATGAATCCGTGGCGGACGCTGGCTGACCTGATCGGCCGCGTCTGGCGCGGCTACCTGCGTGGGCGCGTTCCGTATCCGGCGCGGCTCGCGTACTGGCCGGCGCTCGCGCTGTACATGGTCTTCATCTGGGTCGAGCTGTTCGGATTCACGCGGCCGCTGTCGCTGGCGCAATGGCTGTCCGGCTACACGCTGCTGAATCTGTTCGCCGTGTGGCTGTTCGGCGCCGCTGCGTGGTTCCGCTACGGCGAATTCTTCGGCGTGTTCCTGCGTCTGCTCGCGCAGATGGCGCCGCTCGATATCGCGCCGGGACGCGGCCTGCGACTGCGCGCCCCCTTCGCCGGGCTGCTGGAAGAGAAGGCGGAGAGCGACAGCATGCTGGTGTTCGTGCTGTTCATGCTGTCGTCGACCGCCTTCGACGGCCTGCGCGCGACCGTGCCGTGGTTCCGGCTGTTCTGGGGTGATGCGACGGGCTTGCTGACGCAGTGGCTGGGCGGATCGCCGATCTATCACTACGTCCAGCTGCGGCCGTACTACCTGGCCTACGAGTCGCTGTGTCTGGCGCTGTCGCCGTTCGTGTATCTCGGGGTCTACCTGATCTTCATCGTGCTGGCCAAGCGGCTCGGTCGCAGCCGGCTCAGCGTGCGCGAACTGGCGCTGAGCTTCGGGTACTCGCTGCTGCCGATCGCGCTGGTCTACAACATCACCCACTACTACACGCTGATCCTGACGCAAGGCGTGAAGATCGTCAGCCTGTTGTCGGACCCCTTCGGCCGCGGCTGGAACCTGCTGGGCACCGCCGGCCTGTTCCGTGCGCCGATCCTGCCCGACCTGGGCACGGTCTGGCACACGCAGGTCGGCCTGATCCTGTTCGGCCACGTCGTCAGCGTCTGGATCGCCCACCTCGAAGCGCTGCGCCTGTTCCCAACTCGCCGTCAGGCCCTGCTGAGCCAGCTGCCGATGCTGGTGCTGATGGTCGCTTTCACCACCGCCGGTCTGTGGATTCTGGCGCAGCCGATTCAGCAGGGGCGGTGAGCGCGATTCTCAGCTGAACAGCCGGTTCACCGTGTGCAATGCGTCGACCAGCTGGTCGACGTCGTCGCGGCCGTTGTAGACGGCAAGCGAGGCGCGCGCGGTGGCGGGCAGGCCGAAGCGCTGCATCAGCGGCATCGTGCAGTGATGGCCGGTGCGGATCGCGACGCCGGCCATGTCGAGGATGCTGCCGATGTCCTGCGGGTGGGCCTTGTCCATCACGAACGAGAGAATGCCGCTCTTGCGCGTCGCGGTGCCGATCAGGCGCAGGCCGGCGACGGTCTGCATGCGCTCGGTTGCGTACTCGAGCACCGTGTGCTCATGTGCGGCGATGGCGTCCAGGCCGAGCGATCCGATGTAGTCGAGCGCGGCGGCCGCGCCGATCGCGCCGCTGATGTCGGGCGTGCCGGCCTCGAACTTGTACGGCACGTCGTTCCAGGTGCTGCCTTCGAAGGCGACGGTGCGGATCATGTCGCCGCCGCCGTCGCGCGGCTGCATCGCTTCCAGGTGCGCGCGCTTGGCGTAGAGGAAGCCGAAGCCGGTGGGCCCGTAGAACTTGTGCGCGGACGCAGCGTAGAAATCGACGTCGAGCGCGCGCACGTCGACGTGTTCGTGCGCGATCGCCTGCGCGCCGTCGACCAGCACCGGGATGCCGCGCGCGTGCGCTTCGGCAATCAGGTCGGCGATCGGGTTGATCGTGCCCAGCGCGTTCGAGATGTGGCCGAAGGCGACCAGCTTGGTGCGCGAGTTGAGCATCGCGCGCCAGGCGTCAACGTCGAGCTCGCCGCGGTCGTTGACCGGCGCTGCGACAGTCTTCGCACCGGCGAGCTGCCACGGCACGATGTTCGAGTGATGCTCCATCGTCGTCAGCAGCACCTCGTCGCCGGGCGACAGGCGCGGCGCGAGATAGCTGCGCGCAACCAGATTGATCGCATCCGTTGTGCCGCGCGTGAACACGATCTCCTCGCGCTCTGCGCGCAGCCAGGTTGCGATGCGCTCGCGCGCGCTTTCGTAGGCGACGGTCGCTCGGGCGGCGAGTTCGTGCACGGCGCGGTGAACGTTGGCGTTCTGGTGGCGGTAATAGCCGTCGAGCGCGCGCAGCACCGCCTCGGGCTTCTGCGTCGTTGCGGCGTTGTCGAGATAGGCGAGGCGCTTGCCGTGGATGCGCTCGGCCAGAATCGGGAAGTCCGCGCGTACGCGCGCCAGGTCGATCGGCAGCGTCATCGCCGTCACGTCAGCTCTCCGGCGTCGAGCCCACCGCCCATGCGCGCCAGGAAGCGCGCGGTGACAGCCTGGCGCAGCGCCGGCCAGGCGATGTGCTGCAGGATCTGGTTGGCGAAGCTGAAGGTCAGCAGCGCGCGCGCCGCGGCCTCGGGCACGCCGCGCGTGCGCAGGTAGAACAGCGCGGTGAGGTCGAGCCGGCCGAACGTCGCGCCGTGCGCGCACTTGACGTCGTCAGCGTAGATCTCCAGCTCAGGCTTGGCGTTGATCTGCGCCTGCTTCGACAGCAGCAGGTTGGCGATGCGCTGCTCGGAGTCGGTCTTCTGCGCGCCGGGGTGCACGACGATCTTGCCGTTGAACACCGCATGCGCGCGCTCCCAGGCGAGGCCGCGCACGAACTCGCGACTGGTGCAGTGCGGCGCGCGATGATCGATTTGCGTGTGGTTGTCGACGTGGGTGCGTCCGGTCGGCGCGAACAGGCCATGCACCGCGGTCGTTGCGCCGGGCGCGAGCAGCGCGACGCGCCAGTCGTTGCGGACGATGCCGCCGCCGAAATCGATCTGCACGGCGTCGAGCCGCGCGCCGTCGCGCAGGCGCGCCGTCGCCTGGAACCACGAGCGCGCGCCGGCCGACTCGTCCTGCACGCGGATCAGCTGCAGCTGCGCGCCCGCAGCGAGGTCGATGTCCAGCGTCTGCGTCAGCCAGCGGGTGGCGTCGCCCAGACCCAGGTCATGAAGAAGAACCGTGGCGCGCGCGTTTTCGCCGAGGCGGATGCGGTGCTGCAGGTGCACCATCTCGCCGTCGGCGAGCGGCTGCGTGACGAGCAGGGCCTGGATGGGCTTTTCGAGCGTTTGGCCGGCGGCGAGATCGAGCTGCAGGCCGGGGCGGGCGAAGGCTGTGTTGAGGGCGGCGAAGCCGGGATGCGATGCGTCGCCGGCGCCACCCCCCTCACCCGCGTTTGGCCGGATCGGGACTGACTCAATGTCAGTCCCGCTTGAGCCAAACGCCTCTCCCCCCGCGTTGCGGGGGGAGAGGGAGGATTGAGGCATGCCATTCAACCAAACGTGAGTATCGGCGTCGGCCAACCGCCACGCCGCGAGATCGGGCTGGGTGGAAGGTTCGGCCAGAGTCACAGCTTCGCCGGCCAGCTTGTCGAAATCGGTGTACTTCCATTCCTCGAGATCGGTCGTCGGCAGGCCGATGTCGATGAAGCGCCGCAGCGCGGCGCTGCGGGTCTGGCGTTCGGCGGCCGGCAACTGCGCGCTGTAGCGCTCGAACGCGCTCAGGTAAGCGTCACGGTTCAGCATCACGCTGCCTGCTGCAGCCAGCCGTAACCCTTCTCCTCCAGTTCGCGCGCGAGATCCGGGCCGCCGGATTTGACGATGCGGCCGCCGGAGAGCACGTGCACGACGTCGGGTTGCACGTAGTCGAGCAGGCGCTGGTAGTGGGTGACCAGCAGCGTCGCGCGCGTCGGCGCGCGCATCGCGTTGATGCCTTCGGAGACGATCCTGAGCGCGTCGATGTCGAGGCCCGAGTCGGTTTCGTCGAGCACCATCAGGTTGGGTTCGAGCACCAGCATCTGCAGGATCTCGTTGCGCTTCTTTTCGCCGCCGGAGAAGCCTTCGTTGACGCCGCGCGACAGCATCGCCGGGTCCATGCTCATCTGCTTGACGCGATGGCGCACCCAGGCGAGGAAATCGGCGGTCTCGATCTCGCCTTCGCCGCGCTGCTTGCGCTGGGCGTTGAGCGCGGCCTTGAGGAACACCATGTTGCTGACGCCGGGAATCTCGACCGGGTACTGGAAGCCGAGGAAGATGCCGGCGGCGGCACGCTGCTCGGGATTGAGTTCGAGCAGGTCGCGGCCCTCGAAGCGGACGCTGCCGCCGGTGACGACGTAGTCCTCGCTGCCGGCGAGGATCTTCGACAGCGTCGACTTGCCGGAGCCGTTCGGGCCCATCACGGCGTGAACCTCACCGGCCTTGATGGTGAGGCTCAGGCCCTTGAGGATTTCGCGGTCGCCAACGGTGGCGTGCAGGTTCTGGATTTCAAGCATGGTGACAGTACGTAGAAAGAAGATGGAGCGGGGCTCAGCCGACCGCGCCTTCCAGGGATACTTGCAGCAGCTTCTGCGCCTCGACGGCGAATTCCATCGGCAGCTCCTTGAACACCTGCTTGCAGAAGCCGTTGACGATCATCGACACGGCGTCCTCCTCGGCGATGCCGCGCGAGCGCGCGTAGAACAGCTGGTCGTCGCGGATCTTCGAGGTCGTCGCCTCGTGTTCGAGAATCGCGCTCGGGTTGCGGATTTCTGTGTACGGGAATGTGTGCGCACCGCACTGGTCGCCGATCAGCAGCGAGTCGCACTGGGTGTGGTTGCGCGCGTTCTCGGCGGATTCGAGCATGCGCACGAGGCCGCGGTAGGACTGCTGTCCATGGCCAGCAGAAATACCTTTTGAAACAATGGTTGAGCGCGTGTTCTTGCCAACATGGATCATCTTGGTGCCGGTGTCGGCCTGCTGCCGGTGATGGGTCAGCGCCACCGAGTAGAACTCGCCGACCGAGTCGTCGCCGCGCAGGATGCAGCTCGGGTACTTCCAGGTGATCGCCGAGCCGGTCTCGACCTGCGTCCACGAGATCTTCGAGCGCTTGCCGCGGCAGTCGCCGCGCTTGGTGACGAAGTTGTAGATGCCGCCCTTGCCGTTCTCGTCACCGGGGTACCAGTTCTGCACGGTCGAGTACTTGATCTGGGCGTCGTCGAGCGCGACCAGCTCGACGACCGCTGCGTGCAGCTGGTTCTCGTCGCGCTGCGGCGCGGTGCAGCCTTCGAGGTAGGAGACGTGGCTGCCTTCCTCGGCGACGATCAGCGTGCGCTCGAACTGGCCGGTGTTGCGCTCGTTGATGCGGAAGTAGGTCGACAGTTCCATCGGGCAGCGCACGCCCTTGGGAATGAAGACGAAGGAGCCGTCGGTGAACACGGCGGAATTGAGGGCCGCGTAGAAGTTGTCGCCGAAGGGCACGACCGAGCCGAGATACTTCTTGACGAGTTCAGGGTGCTCGCGGACCGCTTCCGAGATCGAGCAGAAGATCACGCCGGCTTCGGCGAGCTTCTTGCGGAACGTCGTCCCGACCGATACCGAGTCGAAGACCACATCCACCGCGACCTGCGGCTGCACGCCGGCGAGCATCTCTTGCTCCTTGAGCGGGATGCCCAGCTTCTTGTAGGTCTCCAGCAGTTTCGGATCGACCTCGTCCAGCGACTTGGGCGCATTCGCCATCGACTTGGGCGCCGAGTAGTAGGAGATGGACTGGTAGTCGATCGGCGGGTAGTGCACGTGCGCCCACGTCGGCTGGCTCATTTTCAGCCAGCGGCGATAGGCCTTGAGGCGGAATTCGAGCAGCCACTCGGGCTCGTGCTTGCGTGCGGAGATCGCACGGACCACGTTCTCGTCGAGGCCGGGGGGAATCGTTTCGGCGAGCACGTCGGTCACGAAGCCGGCGTCGTAGGTCCGGTTCTTGATGAGGCTGCGAACGTCTTGGGCTTTGGCGGACATGGATTCAGGGGGCTGCCGTCGAGGGACGATGGAAGGTCAGCGGATATTCGGCGGTGGCGCGGAGGGCCGGGCTTGCCATCTGCGCGAGCGTGACCGCTTCGAGCGCCTGGCGGATCGCGGTGTTGATCAGGCGCCAGTTCGCGCGCGTCGTACAGCCCGATTCCAGCGTACAGCCGCCAGGATGACTCGAACATTCGGTGACGCCGATCGGGCCTTCGAGCGCCGCGATGACGTCGGCCACCGAGATCTGCATGGAGGATCGGGCGAGCCGGTAGCCGCCGTGCGCGCCGCGCAGCGACTGCAGCAGGCCGCCTCGCGCCAGCACTTTGAGCAGCTTCGCGACCGTGGGCACGGGGACGCCACTGCGTTCTGCGAGCTCCTGGCCCGTGTGCACGCGCTCTGCGTCGGCGGCGATGACTGTCATCAGCACCGTCGCGTAGTCGGCGAGTTTGCTGAGTTTCAACATAAAAGAGACCGATTCGGTACGAAATGAATTGTACGCGTGTACCCGGGGTGTCGCAATGCGCCGATGCGGCGGGCGCGGCTTGGTAAGCTGCGTCGATCTCGTGCAGGGCAGGACATGAATCAAGTTGACATCTCCGCAATGCCGGAGTGGGACGTCGAGCGCCCCTACGTCGAGGCGGTGCTCGTCGGTGCCGAGCACCTGGACCGCTTCGGGCATACCAACAACGTCGTCTATCTGTCGTGGCTGGAGCAGGTGGCCTGGGGCCACTCGGTGTCTCTGGGGCTGGACTTCGCCGCCTACGAGCGCCTGGGCGCCGGCTGCGTCGCGCGCCGGCATGAGCTGGATTACCTGGCACCGACCTTCGCCGGCGATCGCCTCTTGCTCGCAACCTGGGTGCACGAGAACGATTTCCGCCTGTCGATGTGGCGGCGTTACCAGAT
Source organism: Sinimarinibacterium sp. (assembly GCA_041659605.1). Classification (GTDB taxonomy): domain Bacteria; phylum Pseudomonadota; class Gammaproteobacteria; order Nevskiales; family Nevskiaceae; genus Solimonas. The sequence continues at coordinate 75,643 of JBAZXW010000005.1, forward strand.
CCTGCGCGAATCCGACCGCAAGACCGTGCTGCGCGGGCAGACACAGTGGGTCTGCGTTGACATGAAGTCCGGCCGGCCGCGACGCATGCCGCCGGAATTCCAGGCCTACAAGCCCTGGCCTTCCAAGTCCTGAGCAGTCCGCTGCGCCCGCATGCTCCACAGCAGGCCGACAATGCCGGCGATACCGGCGCCGATCAGCATTAGCAGCGCGGTTTCGACGATTCCTGTGCGCAGTTGGGCAGCCAGCACCGCGTCGCCGGTCTGCGCGGCGACGACATACGCGAGCAGCAACAGAATCGCGACGATGACGATGACCAGACGGCTCCCCCAGCGCAGCAGGCGGCGAACGATGCCCGGACCCGTTGGTACCAGCGCGCCCGCGGCGAGCAGCGCACCCAGCGCGATCATTCCAGCATCGCCCAATGCCGCGAGCATCTGCGTCGCAAACAGTGCGGTCCACTGCAGGGTGAGGATGTCCATGGCGGGTGGAGCGGGGACGTGAGGCGCAGGCGCTACCATAGCAGCCACGATAGCAGTCACTGTTAAGGGCTTGGGGGAAGAACGATGGCGACCCGTCGCCAGTTGATCGGGCTGTCGCTCGCCGGTGCGGGGGCATTCGCGGCGCGGCACGTGCTCGGTCGCGACACCGCGCTGGCGCCGCTGCGCGCCGACGATCCCTGGGCCGCGGTGCGTGCGGGTTTCGATTTCAGCGACGCGCCTGTACTGCGCATTCCGATGAACGCGGCCAACCTGGCCCCGCCGTGGCGGGCGGTGCGGCTGCGCGTCGCCGAGGCGGCGGCGCAGCTCGACGCCGATCCTTCGTTCCACCATCGCGACCTGTTCCACGGCGTCGAGCGTCGGCGCGCGAAGGAACTGCTCGCCGCGTCGCTGGGCGTCGCCGCGCCCGACGATGTCGCGCTGGTGCGCAACACCAGCGAGGCGAATTCGATCGTCGTTCAGGGCCTCGATCTGCGCGCGGACGACGAGGTCGTGATCTGGGACGAGAATCATCACAGCAACAACCGCAGCTGGGGTTACCGGCGCGAGCGTGCGCCGTTCGTGCTGCGCGTCGTGCGTCTGCCCGAGCCGGTGCGCGGGGTGGCGGACATCGTCGATGCCTTCGTCGCGCAGCTGAGTGCGCGCACGCGCGTCGTCGCGTTCTCGGCAATCTCGAACATTTCCGGCCTGCGCCTGCCGGTGGCCGAGCTGTGCGCCGCGATCCGCGCGCAGCGCCCGGACGTGTTCATCCACGTCGACGGCGCGCAGTCCTGGGGCGCGACGGTGCTGGATCTCGCGCGCATTGGCTGCGACGCCTATTCGGCGAGCGCGCACAAGTGGCTGTGCGGGCCGCGCGAGCTGGGCATTCTGTATGTGCGCCGCGAGTCAGCGACCCGGTTGTGGCCGACGACGCTCGGCTACGACTTCGCGTTCGAGTATCCGGAGGAACGCTTGCCGGACAGCGCGCTGCGCTTCGAGTGCCTGGGCCAGCGCCACGACGCCGCCGTCGCCGGGCTGGTCACGGCGCTGGAACATCACCAGGCGCTGGGTGTCGCTCGGATCGAGCAGCGCATCGGCGAGCTGGCGCGGCAGCTGCGCGGGATGCTCGCGGATAGTGGCTTGCGCGTGCTCGGCGCCGAGGACCCGGCGCTCAACCACGGCGTCGTCGTCGCGGAAGTCGGCGAGGGGAACAGCGCGTTCGCGATTTTCCGCGCGCTGTACGAGCAGCACCGCATCTCGGCGGCCTTCGTGCACCGCAACCGCATCCTCGGCAGCCGCGAGCAGCTCGACGCGCGAGCCGATCAACTGCGTCTGCGCTTGTGCCCGCATATCTACAACACGCCGGACGATCTTGAGCGGGCGGTTGCGGCGATCCGCGCGGCCATCACCTGAGCGTTTGCGAATCATTCTGCGTCGTCGATCCAGACCAGCTGCGGGACCGCGCCGAGCGTACCGCCGACGATCGCGAGCTGGCCATGATCACGCGCCAGGCTGCGGATCAGGTCTTCCGGCGCGTCGAAGATGCAAAAGCCCGGCTCAGGCCAGCGGCCGTCGGCGTCGGTATTGAGCGCGGACAGCAGAGTCCAGCCACGCGGCACCAGTTCATCATGCAGCGCTGCGACGCGCGCACGGTTGTCGTCGTCGCTCAGCGGTTGCGAGCCGGGATTGCAGGGCGTGAGGACATGCCAGTGCTTGACGCAGCCGGCAGCGGCCAGCGCGGCATCGGCGTCGGCATCGAGCCGGCCGACGCGCCGCTCGATCGTGCGCGTGCCGCAGTCGATGCGGTAGCGCGCGGTCGCATAGGCTTCGCGAAGGGGTGGGGTGCTCACGCCGTCAGCACCCGGTGCAGCAAGTCGTCAAACAGCGCGGCGACCGTGTCGATGCGGGCGTTGAGTGTGTGCTCGGCGTCGAGCACATGCAGCTCGGCGTGATGCCGCTGCGCGAAGCGCAGCGCGCGCTCGGCCGGCACGATGTCGTCGTGCCATCCGTGTACGACGCTGCACAAGGCCGGAACGCCCTCGGGTTCCTCGTCCCAGCCCGGGAAATACAGCGCAGGCGCCATCAGGAACAAGGCCTGCGGCCGCAGTCGCGCGCAGGCCATCGCCGAAACGTATCCGCCCATGCTTGAGCCGACCAGCACCAGGCGCTGTGCCTGCGGCTGCAGTTCGAGCAGCTGATGCACGCGGGCTCGCGGATCGGGCGTGTGACTATAATCCGGGCTGACGACGTCGAAGCCGCACCGTTTTGCGACATCGGCAAGCCGGGTGATCTTGAGGCCCCATGGGCCGCTCTCCTTGCCGTGGGCGAAGCACACCAGTTTTTCGGTAGCAGTTGTCGCGAGGGTCGAGTTCTGGATCATTGCACCAAGCCTGCATCAGGGAGCACGCATGATAAGAAAAGTGGCGGACGCCCAGAACGAGAAACCCGGCCGCGGCAAGCGTCTGCGCAAGGGCGATCCGCTCGAAGTCGAGCTCACGGTCAGCTTCCGCTTCGGCGACGAGCCGGGCGATCGGGTGACGCCGATCCGCGAACGCAACGTGCCGATGGTCGATTCGGTCTTCAAGAGTCGCGATCGCATCATCCGCAGTTTCGTGAAGCTGTTGGTCAAGACCGGCCTGTCGAGCCCGAAGGTCGTCGGTCACATCGTTCCGCTCGGATCGCGCCGGCGCCAGCAAAAATGAAAGTCCTGCTAATCCTGAGCGCCGTCCTGCTCGCGCTGACGGCGACCTTTGCCGTGACCCTGGGGGTCGTCTGCCTGATGTACTACGTCAATCTGGACGCCTCGCCGCAGATGCGCGAGGAGTGGCCCACCCTCGTCCGGGTCACGTCGATGTTCTGGGTGCTGAGCGCGTTCGCCGCCTTGTCGTGGTGGACGCAGCGGCGACGGGTGCGCTGGTTATGGCCGGCGCAGGTCGTCAGCGCCGTCGGCCTTGTCGTCGGCACGATGATTCTCGTGCGCGTGCTGAGGCCGTGAGCATGCAGCTTGCGCAGCCGCGACAGCACGAATGGCTGAGCCTGGTGCCGATCATCACGGGGCTGTACTGGCTGCTGGCAGGCGACGGCGGCTCATGGCTGATCTGGGCCGGCCTGCCGGGCGCCCTGTTGCTGACCTCAGGCCTGGCTTTGCTGCTGATGCCGGGCGACCCGCGCATCCTCGGCCTGATGGCCGGCGGTGGCGTCATCGGCATCCTGCTGTTTCCACTGGCCTGGCTGGCCGCCGATCTGGGCGCGGCGTTCTACGCGCTGCTCGGCTCGATGGCGAGCCTGCTCTCGGCCGGACGCCTGGGACTGCGCCTGGAGCCGCTCTACGAAGGCGCCCAGCCGCCGCAGACGAGCTCGTCGATGGATCTGAAAGCGGGCATCGACGAAGCTCTGCTTGGCTACTTCGTTTGTACCGCGCACGTGCCCAGCGGCCGACAGGCGGAGCGGATGTGCGGCGACGCGCAGCGGCTCGACGAGCATTTCAGTGCGCGCGGCTGGAATACCGATCCGGCGAAGTTGCATCCGTCGCCGCCGCCGCCCGAAGAATCCTTCGTCCAGAACGATCGCCTGTGGGGGATCGACTACGAGACCTTGCGCTTCGACAGCGGATTCCAGTTGCCCGCCGATCTGCCGGGTGCGGATCGCTGGGCCGGGTACGAAGCGAACCGGACCTGCCACGTGCGCCTGCTGCGCCACCGTGGCCGCGAACGCCCGTGGCTGCTGGGTCTGCACGGCTATCGGATGGGCGTGCCGTGGCTGGACCTGAGCCTGTTCTCCCCCGGCTGGCTGCATCACCGTCTCGGGTTCAACTTGATCCTGCCGGTGTTGCCGTTGCATGGCCCGCGCAGCGCCGGCTGGCGTTCCGGCGACCGCTTTCTTGATGGCGACCTGCTCGATCTGGTCTACGCCGAAATGCAGGCGCTGTGGGACATCCGGCGCACGCTGGCCTGGCTGCGCAGCCAGGAGGGCGATCCGCGTATCGGCGTGCTCGGTTTTTCGCTCGGCGGCTACAACGCGGCGCTGCTCGCAGCGTTCGAGCGCAAACTCGATTTCGTCATCGCCGGGATTCCCGTGGTCGATTTCGCCGCCGCACTGTGGCGCTTCCTGCCGCCAATGCACCTGCGTTACCTCGCGTCGCATGGACTCGACGAGGCGACCTACCGGCGCCTGCTCGGGCCGGTATCGCCGCTGTCGTTTGCGCCGCTGCAGGAGCGCAGTCAGCTGCACATCTTCGCTGCCAGCGGCGACCGCATCGTGCTGCCCAGCCATCCGCTGTCACTGTCGAAGCACTGGGACGTGCCGGTGAGCTGGTACCAGGGCTCGCATCTGAGCGTGCGTCGCGAGCGCACGACGCGCGAGGTCGTGCGGCAGGCGGTCGAGAGGGCGGGCTGGGCGGTGGAGTAAACTGCCGGTTCTCAAGGTTGATACCGCCACCACCGACCGAAATCATGATTCAAGCCGCCATTACCGGCACCGGTCTTTACACACCGCCGCTGTCCATCTCCAACGACGAGCTGGTCGCGTGCTACAACGCCTATGTCGATCGCTACAACCACGACAACGGCGCGGCCATCGCCGAAGGGCGACTGCCGGCGTTGCCGGCGTCCTCCAGCGAGTTCATTTTCAAGGCGTCCGGCATCCGCTCGCGGCATGTCGTCGACCGCGACGGCATCCTCGATCTCGATGTGATGCGCCCGCGCATTCCGCTGCGCGGCGACGACGAGCCTTCGCTGATGTGCGAGATGGGCGTCGCTGCGGCGCGCGAGGCGCTGGCAAACGCCAACCGCAAGGCCGAAGACGTCGACCTGGTGATTGTCGCCTGTTCGAACATGCAGCGCGGCTATCCGGCGATTGCGGTCGAGATCCAGCACCATCTGGGCGTGAGCGGCTACGCCTATGACATGAACGTCGCCTGCGCATCGGCGGCTTTCGGCATCCAGGCGGCGGTCGACGCCGTGCGCATGGGCAACGCGCGCGCGGCGCTGGTGGTCAGCCCGGAAATCTGCAGCGGCCACCTGAACTGGCGCAACCGCGACTGCCACTTCATCTTTGGCGATGCCGCGACAGCAGTGCTGGTCGAGCCGCAGCTGCGTGCGCAGTCGGCGACGCGCTTCGACGTGCTCGGCACGCGACTGCGCACGCAGTTTTCGAGCAACATCCGCAACAACTTCGGCTTCCTCAACGCCTGTGAGCAGCCGCAGCGCAGCTGGGAGGATGTCCTGTTTCACCAGGAAGGGCGCAAGGTGTTCAAGGAGGTCGTGCCGCTGGCGGCGGAGCTGATGCTGGGCCACCTCGGCGATCTGGGTATCGAGCCGGCCTCCGTTCGCCGGTTCTGGCTGCACCAGGCCAACCTGGGGATGAACCAGTTGATCGCCAGACGGGTCTTAGGGCGCGAACCGGACGCGCAGGAAGCGCCGGTGATTCTCGACGAGTATGCGAATACCAGCTCGGCTGGTTCCGTGATTGCCTTCCACAAGTACCACCAGGATCTCCGCTCCGGCGACGTCGGCGTGCTGTGCGCCTTCGGCGCCGGCTATTCGGTCGGTTCGGTGGTCATGAAGCGGGTTTGAACCCGCGCCACTGAGTTTCCATGAGCCAATCTAATTCCACGCGGGCCAACTCCACGCGGGACAAGTCTCTGTTGCGTCGCGCCTTCGATCTGGTCTGGGGCGCGATCGTCACGCTGTATCGAATCGCCATCATTTTCAGTGTCGTTGTGTCCGCCGCCCTGATCTGGTTTGCACTGCAGGGCGGCAAGCCGGTGGTCGTCGAGGACAACGTGGCGTTGGTGCTGGCACCGACCGGCACGCTGGTCGAGCAGATCGACGAGGATCCGAGCCAGCGCCTGTTCGACGATCTGAGCGGCGAAATGCCGGCCCAGTCCAGTCTGCGCGAGCTGATCGAGGCGCTCGATGCGGCGCGCGACGACGAGCGCATCACGTTTGCCGTGCTCAAGCTCGACAGCCTGTGGGATGCCGGCCTGGCGCAGCTGGACGAGCTGCGTACGGCCATGGCGGCGTTCCAGGCGTCGGGCAAACGCATCGTCGCGTGGGGGCCGTGGTACGACCAGATGCACTATTACGCCGCCTCGCAGGCTGACGAAGTGGTGCTCGATCCCTACGGCTTCGTGCAGCTCGAAGGCTTCAGTCTCTACACCAACTATTACCGCGATGCGCTCGACAAGCTCGGTGTCGACGTTCACGTGTTCCGCGTCGGCGAGTACAAGTCCGCAGTCGAGCCGTTCACCCGCAACGACATGTCCGCGGAGGCGCGGAAGGCCAATCTGGAATGGCTCGGCGACCTGTGGTCCGCCTATGGACGCGGCGTTGCGGCGGGGCGCGACTTGCCGCAGACGGCTGCCGCAGATTACGTGTCCGGGCTGCGCGCCGGCATGGCGGAACGGGGCGGCGATGCTGCGGCGTATGCCCGCGATCTGGGTTTGGTCAACAAGCTTGAAACCTTGAGCGAATTCCGTTCGCGCATGGCGGAGACGGTCGGCGTCGACGAGGATCACGGCAGCTTCCGTCAGATCCATTACCAGGAGTATCTCAGCGCCGTGCACCGAAGCGCCGCTGCAAGCGGCGGCGGGCACTCCGGCAAGAACGTCGCCCTGGTGGTCGTGCAGGGCGAGATCGTCGATGGCCCGGGCCAGCCGGGACAGGCCGGCGGCGACACGATCTACGATTTGCTCGACGACGTGCGGCGCGATCCGGATGCGGCGGCCGTCGTGCTGCGCATCGACTCGCCCGGCGGCAGCGTCTTCGCAGCCGAGCAGATCCGCCGCGGCGTGCAGAACCTGCGTGCCGAAGGCAAGCCGGTCGTCGCCTCGATGTCCAGCGTGGCGGCGAGCGGCGGCTACTGGGTGGCGATGGATACCGACCAGATCTGGGCGCACGAAACCACGATCACCGGCTCGATCGGCGTGTTCGGCCTGATCCCGACGCTGGACAAGACGCTGGGCAAGCTTGGTATCCACACCGACGGTGTCGGGACGACGCCGCTTGCAGGTGCGTTCCGCATCGACCGGCCGCTGAACGATGAGGCGCAGGCGATCATCCAGTCCGGCGTCGAGAAGATCTATCACGACTTCATCGGCGGCGTCGCCGCGGCGCGCAAGCTGCCGATCGAACGCGTCGACCTGGTCGCGCGCGGCCGCGTCTGGAGCGGCGAGGATGCGCGCCAGCTCGGCCTGATCGACGAGTTCGGCAATCTGCGCCAGGCTGCGGACGCGGCTGCCAAGTTCGCCGGTCTTGACGTCGAGCAGTACGAACTGGACGAGCGCCAGCCGCGACGCGGGTTTGCGTCGGAGCTGCTGTCGCAGTTCTTCGGTCGCGTGCACATCGAGCTGATCCCCGGTGTCTCGGCGTGGGTGGAGCGTCTGCACGCGCGCGCCGACGTCGATCGCATGCTCGCCGCGTTCAACGATCCGCGCGGTCTGTACGCGCATTGTTTCTGCACGGTGTCGGTGGGGCGGGGCCGCTGATGCCGGTCGTCCGCGTCGACGACGTCGAGATGCACTACCAGGAGGCGGGCCACGGCCCGCCTCTCGTTTTTCTGCATGGGCTGGGGGGCAGTTCCGACGACTGGGAACATCAGATTCCGCACTTCGCAGGACACTTCCGCGTCCTGGCGCCGGACCTGCGCGGCTTCGGTCGCACTGCGGCCGGGAACCGGCGCCTGAGCGTTGCGCGGCTCGCGGCCGACGTCGGCGCATTTCTGGGCGCGATGGGCGTGACCCGTTTCCGGCTGGTCGGTCACTCGATGGGCGGCGCCGTATCGCTGCAGTACACGCTGAATTGTCCCGGTCGGATCGAACGCCTGGTCATCGCCAACAGCGTGCCGAGTTTCAAGCCGCAATCCGCGCGGCACTATGTGGAGTTTCTTTATCGTCTCGCCGTGATGGGCATGCTCGGACCCGCCCGGCTTGCCGAGATCAGTGCGATGCGCCAGTTTCCGGAGCCGCAGCACGAGTCCCTGCGCGCGAAGCTGATCGCGCGTGGCGCACGCAACTCGCGGGCGACCTACCTGTCGACGCTCGCGTCGCTGGGGCGTTGGTCGGTGATCGAGCGCCTGCACGAGCTGAGCATGCCGGTGCTGGTGGCGGCGTCGCAGCACGACTACTTCGGTCACGACGAGACAGTGAAGTTCGCCCATGCGCTGCCGCGTGGGCGACTGCACGTGTTCAAGAGCGCGCATCACGGGCTGCCGATGGAACAGCCTGACGCATTCAACGCCGTGCTCGAGCGCTTCCTGCGCGGCGCGGGACCGGCACCGCATCAGGACGCGACGACGTGAGCGTCGCTCCGGGCGCCCCCCCCATTGGGATATTCGATTCAGGTGTCGGTGGCATCTCGGTGCTGCGCGAGATCCGCAGTCTGCTGCCGGCCGAGGATGCGATCTACTACGCCGACAGCGGGCATTGCCCTTATGGCGGCAAGCCGCGCGAGGAGATCGTCGCGCGGGCCACGGCGATCACCGAAATCCTGCTCGCGCGCGGTTCGAAGCTGATCGTCGTCGCCTGCAACACGGCGACGATCGCCGCCGTCGAGCACCTGCGCGCGACTTACCCGGTGCCCTTCGTCGGCATGGAACCGGCGGTCAAGCCGGCGGTGGCAATGACGCGCAGCGGCGTCGTCGGCGTGCTGGCAACCGGTGCCGCACTGGCCGGAGAGAAGTTCCACAAGCTCGTCGCCCAGCACGCCGGCGGCGTGCGCGTGATCACGCAGCCCTGTCCGGGGCTGGTCGAGCAGGTGGAGGCCGGTGATCTCGACGGGCCGCGGACGCGCGAGCTGATTGCGCGCTACACCGCGCCGCTGATCGCGGCGGGTGCCGACGTGCTGGTCCTGGGCTGCACGCACTACCCATTCCTGCGGCTGCAGATCCAGGCGGCGGTCGGTGCGAGCGTCCGCCTGGTGGACACCGGCGCAGCCGTGGCGCGTCAGACGCGGCGCCTGCTCGAACGCGATGGCCTGCTGAACCCGGCGTCGCGGCCTGGTGCGATCGAGTGGCACACCAGCGGCGATGCGGCGCAGTTCGAGCGCCTGCACGGGAGGCTGTTGCAGGCTGCCTGAGTCGCGGGGCTCAGGTGAAGCGCATCGACAGGTCGATGGCGCGCAGATGCTTGGTGATCGAGCCGACGGAAATGCGGTCGACGCCGGTTTCGGCCAGCGAACGGATTGTTTCGAGCGTCGCGCCGCCGGAGTACTCGATCAGCGTGCGGCCGCCGCGTGCGCGGTGACTGCGAACCTGCTGCACCGCTACCCGCAGCTGATCGAGTGAGAATTCGTCGACCAGCAGCAGATCGACGTCGGCCTCGAGCGCTGCCTGCACTTCGTCGGGCGTTTCGGCTTCGGTCATCAGCGGTACGCCGGCACCCAGCGCACGGGCGTTGGCGATCGCGGCGCGGATGCCGCCCGCTGCGGCGACATGGTTTTCCTTGATCAGGATGCCGTCGTAGAGACCGATGCGGTGATTGATGCCGCCGCCGCACAGGACCGCATACTTCTGCGCGTTGCGCAGCCCGGGCAGGGTCTTGCGCGTATCAGCGATGCGGCAGCCGGTACCGGCGACGGCATCGACGTAGCGCCGCACCGTCGTCGCCGTGCCGGACAGCGTCTGCAGGAAGTTCAGCGCTGCGCGCTCGCCGCTGACCAGTGCGCGCGCCGGGCCGGCGAGCGTGAACACCACCTGGTCGGGCGCGATGCTGTGCCCGTCCAGTAGCGACCACTCGATGACGACCGCCGGATCGATCTGGCGGAACACCTCGTCGACCCAGGCGCGCCCGCAGATCACGGCCGCTTCGCGCGCGATGACGCGGGCGCGCGCCTGCTGGCCGGGGGCCACGAGGCGCGCGGTGACGTCGCCGCTGCCGATGTCCTCGGCCAGCGCGTGGCGCACCGTTTCCGCGAGGTCGTTGACGTAGGCGGGCAACGCGATCATGCGGCTCGGCTCAGGCGCGGGTCTGCCACAGGAATTCGAGCAGGGCCATCTGCGCCCACAGGCGGTTCTCGGCCTCGTCCCAGACCACCGACTGCGGTCCATCGATGACCTCGGCCGAGACTTCCTCCCCCCGGTGTGCGGGCAGGCAGTGCATGAAGATGGCGTCGCGCTTGGCGCGCGCCATCAGCTCGCGATCAACCTGGTAACCCGCGAAGGCCGCCAGGCGCTTCTTGGTTTCGGCTTCCTGACCCATGCTGGTCCAGGTGTCGGTGACGATTGCATCGGCGCCGTTGGCGGCGAAGCTGGCGCCGCGCATCAGCTCGACGTGATCGCCGGCCGCAGCCACGATCGCCGGGTCCGGCTCATAGCCCTTGGGCGCTGCGATGCGCAGCTTGAAGCCGAACATGCGCGCAGCTTCGATCCACGAGTGGCAGACGTTGTTGCCATCACCGATCCAGGCCGCGACCTTGCCGGCCGGATCGCCGCGATGTTCGAACCAGCACTGCATGTCGGCGAGCAGCTGGCAGGGGTGATGGACGTCCGACAGGCCGTTGACCACCGGCACGCGCGAATTTGCCGCCAGCTCTTCCTGGTCGGCCTGCGAGTCGTTGCGGATCATGATGGCATCGCACATCCGCGACAGCACCTTCGCGGTGTCGGCGATCGGCTCGTCGCGGCCGAGCTGCGTCGCCCCGGAGTGCAGGAACAGCGCATGCCCGCCGAACTTCGCCATCCCGGCCTCGAAGCTGACGCGGGTGCGCGTCGAATTCTTGGTGAAAATCATCGCCAGCGTCCTGCCGACGAAGGGGCGGAACGTCGGGTCCGGATTGCCGCGCAGCGCCATCGCGCGTGCGATCACCTGCCGTGCTTCGGGCGGCGAAAGATCCGAGAGACGGAGGAAATGCCGGGCTGCCATCGCTGATGCTCCAAATGAAACGGGCCGCGCAATCGCGCGGCCCGGAAGTTCTCCGGTTGTCGCAAACCGGATCGGACTTAACCGAGGTTCTTCTCGACGAAGTCCCAGTTCACCAGCGCCCAGAAGTGCTCCAGATAGCTCGGGCGCGCGTTGCGGTAGTCGACGTAGTAGGCGTGCTCCCAGACGTCGCAGGTGAGCAGCGGCTTCTTGCCTTCGGTCAGCGGCGTCGCCGCATTCGAGGTGTTGACGATCGCCAGGCTGCCGTCGGCGTTCTTGACCAGCCAGGTCCAGCCGGAGCCGAAGTTGCCGAGCGCCGATTCGGTGAACTGCTTCTTGAAGTCCTCGACGCCGCCGAAGGTCTTGACCAGCGCGTCGGTCAGTTTCTTGCCGGGGGCGGCCTGCTTGGGCGCCAGGCAGTTCCAGAAGAACGTGTGATTCCACACCTGCGCGGCGTTGTTGAAGATCTTGCCGGTGGACTTCTTGACGATGTCCTCGAGGGCCATGTTCTCGAATTCAGTACCGGCGATGAGCTTGTTGCCGTTGTCGACGTAGGCCTTGTGGTGCTTGCCGTAGTGGTAATCGAGGGTTTCGGACGACATGTGCGGCGCCAGCGCGTCGCGTGCGTACGGGAGTTCGGGGAGCGTCATTGCCATGGTTATGTCCTCGGTCTTACTCTGGCTTCGAGTTGCAAGGGGTGCGATGGGGGCGAACAAAATAGGCGAGGGGACAGTCAAATTCAATACTTGAGTCCACGCGATCTGCCCCAATCATCGATTCATGGACGATTCATGGGCGCCGGTCGACACAGCAATTCACCCGGGCTTCACATGCACGCGTATAATCCGCGGCCGTTCTCACTCCCTTGATGGAGACCTCGATGGACGCACTCGAGCGTATCAAACAGCAAGTTACTGAAAATCCGATCATTCTCTACATGAAAGGCACGCCGGACTTTCCGCAGTGCGGGTTCTCCGCACGGTCGGTGCAGGCGATCAAGTCCTGCGCCGTGCCGTTCGCGTACGTGAATATCTACGAAGACGAAGAGATCTATCGCGCGTTGCCCAAGTTCGCGAACTGGCCGACCTTCCCGCAGCTGTATGTGAAGGGCGAGCTGATTGGCGGCTGCGACATCACGCTGGATCTGCACCAGTCCGGCGAGCTGGAGAAGATGCTCAAGGAGGCGGTCGGCGAGAAGAAAGCCGCCTGATTCGTTTCGCACCCAAGCCTTGCAAGAACGCCCGCGTCTAGCGGGCGTTCTTGTTACTGGCCTTGATGCAGCAGGTCGGCGGCGATTTCCTTGCGCCGCGCCGCGCCGCACAGGACTTCGACCAGCTGCAGCGCGAAGGCCATCGCGGTGGCCGGGCCTTGGCTGGTGATGCAGTGTCCGTCGACGACGACCGGCCGGTCGACAAAATGCAGCAGCTGTTCGCGGAATGCCGGGTAGCAGGTCGCCTGCTTGCCGTCGAGCAGACCGTGCGGGGACAGGGCGAAGGCCGGAGCCGCGCAGATCGCGCCGTACCAGCGGTGGTTCAGGCGTTGCCCGCGCAGCTTGTCCATCAGCGGCACGCACTGTGCAAGTGCGCGAGCGCCGGATTCGCCGCCCGGCAAGGCGATCAGATCGAAGTCCTGGTTCGCGACGTCGGCGAACAGCGCATCGGCAGTCAAAGTAATCCCGCGCGTGCCGGCAATGCGCCGGTCTGCGCCGATGCTGGCAACCGTGACGTCGACGTCCGCGCGCCGCAGCACATTGACGATCGTCACCGTCTCCAGCGATTCGGAACCCTCGGCGACCGGGATCAATGCCTTCATGCCTGTGCCTCCTTTTGACTTGGTTCTCACGTTAACGGTTTGCCGTGCATTCGTCACTGTGACTTCGCAAAGCGGCGTAGAATCGGGCCCCCCGTCAGAAAGACACCAGAACAAATCGGAGACTCGAATCATGTCCGCGTACCGCCATATCAAGATTCCCACGACTGGCGAAAAAATCAGCATCAAGGACGGGCAGCTGCAGATGCCGGATCAGCCGATCGTCGGTTATGTGGAAGGCGACGGCATCGGACCCGACATCACCAAGGCCTGCCTGCGCATCTGGGACGCGGCGGTCGAGAAGGCCTACGGCGGCAAACGCAAGATTCACTGGTGCGAAACCTATCTCGGCGAGAAGGCTGCGGGCCTGTACGACGGCAACTATTGCCCGGACGAGACGATCAAGGCGCTGGCCGAGCTGGTGGTGTCGATCAAGGGCCCGCTGACCACGCCCGTTGGCGGCGGCTTCCGCTCGCTCAATGTCGCGCTGCGCCAGGACCTGGACCTCTACGCCTGCGTGCGCCCGGTGCGTCACTACACCGGCGTGCCGAGCCCGCTGAAAAACCCGGGCAAAGTCGACGTGGTGATCTTCCGCGAGAACACGGAGGACGTGTACACCGGCATCGAGTACAAGTCCGGTTCGCCCGAGAACGAGAAGCTGGCGAAATTCCTGCGTGACGAGCTGAAGGCCAAGTTCTTCGAGGGCGCCGGCCTCGGCGTCAAGCCGATCTCCGCCTTCGGCACCAAGCGCCTGGTGCGCAAGGCGATCCAGTACGCGATCGACAACGGCCGCGAGTCGGTGACCCTGGTGCACAAGGGCAACATCATGAAGTACACCGAGGGCGCCTTCCGCAACTGGGGCTACGAGGTGGCGCGCGAAGAGTTCGGTAACGTCACCATTACCGAGGAACAGCTCTACGCCGAGTACAAGGGCAAGCAGCCCGAGGGCAAGATCGTCATCAAGGACCGCATTGCCGACATCATGTTCCAGATGATGCTGCTGCGTCCGGAAGAGTTCGACGTGCTGGCGACGATGAATCTCAACGGCGACTTTCTGTCCGACGCGATCGCGGCGGAAGTCGGCGGCGTCGGCATCGCACCGGGCGCGAACATCGGCGATCAGGTCGCGGTGTTCGAGGCGACCCATGGTACGGCGCCGAAGTATGCCAACCAGAACAAGGTCAACCCCGGCTCCTTGCTGTTCTCCGGAGTGATGATGCTGGAGTACATGGGCTGGAAAGAGGCCGCCGATCTGATCACGCTGGTCTATCCCGAAGTCGTTTCCGACGGCATCGTGACCTATGACTTCGCGCGCCAGATCGACGGTGCCACCGAAGTCGGCACCTCGCAGTTCGCCGACGCGCTGATCGAGCGCATCCGCGGTGGCGTCGACCTCGAGGCCAAGCGCAAGGCGCAGCAGGCGCAATTGGTCAAGGAGCGCAAGCAGCGCGAGATCCGCCGTCTGTTGCAGCCGATGGAGGAGATGGTCGAGACCGGTCGCGTCCCGTATACGGTCGCTGACCTGATGACCCGCGCGCTGATCACCGTCGCCGACAAGGAGACGGTCGAGAGCGCCATGCATGTGATGACCGACAACAACATCAGCTCGGTCGTCGTCGATGCGGATGGCAACGGCCAGTGGGGCATCCTCACGCGCCGCGACATCGTCAGCAAAATCGTGCATGGGGGCAAGAATCCGGCGACGACCCGCGTCAAGGACATCTGCAGCCGTCCGGTCGTGTCGGTACCGGCCGAGACGAGCATCCGCGACGCCGCCGCCAAGCTGTCGAATTCGCACTTCAGCCGCGTGACGGTCGAGCAGGGCGGCAAGATCATCGGCATCGTCACTGAAACCGATATCTTCAATGCGGTCGACAAGTTCGCCTGGACCCAGGAATGAGCGACTTGCACTGAGCAGTTCACAATGGGGCGGCTGCGGCCGCCCCGTTTCATTTGAACGCTGCGAAATGTTATGCGCATTGGCCTATTGATCGTTGGCGACGAAATCCTCTCCGGCAAGCGCACGGATCGGCATCTGGCGAAGGTGATCGAGCTGCTGCGCGTCCGTGGCCTGGAGCTGTCGTGGGCACGACTCGTCGGCGACGACGAGGCGGACATCGCCGACGCCCTGATCTGGGCGCAGGGCCGCGGCGACGTCGTCTTGTCCTGCGGCGGCATCGGCGCGACGCCGGACGATCGGACCCGGCAGGCTGCCGCCCGCGCTTTCGACGTTCCCGTCGAGAGGCACGCCGAAGCAGAAGCACTGATCGTGGGCCAGTACGGCGACGCGGCGCACCCGAACCGCGTGCTGATGGCCGATTTTCCACGCGGCGCCGGCCTGATCCCCAACCCCGTGAACAACGTTGCCGGCTTCTTCGTCGAGGACTGCAACTTCGTGCCCGGCTTTCCGGAGATGGCCTGGCCGATGCTCGAATGGGTGCTCGACACACGCTATGCGCACCTGCATCGGCAGCAGGATCGGGTCGAGTACCGCATGCGGGCGATCGGCACCAGCGGTGAGGGCGATTTGCTGCCGCTGATGGAGGCGACGCTCGCGCAGTTCCCGGCGATCAAGCTTTCGAGCCTGCCGTTCCGCGGCGATGTGACCCGGCCGCGGCATATCGAGTTCGGGTTCAAGGGCGAGCGTACGGCGGCGGCGGCGGCCTATCGCTATTTTGCCGGGCGGTTGGCCGCAGAGTTTCCGGTGCAGATCGAAGTGCTCGACGCGCCGGCGTGAGGGCTCAGGTCGGATTCCGTCGCGGCCGGCCGAGCAGCGAGACCAGCACGCAGGTCGCCGTGACCAGCAATGCGCCGAGCGCCGACCACAGGTCCACGCGCTCATCCCAGAACAGCCAGCCGAGTCCGGCCGAGATGATCACCGCAGCGTAGGTGAAGGGGCTGATCAGGGCTGCCGGCGCGCAGCCGTAGGCGCGCGTCAGGTGGATCTGTCCGAGAGTCGCCAAAAGGCCTGCGCCGACCAGCAGCGCCAGCGTCGATGGCGACGGCGGCGTCCACGCCCAGATCAGCGGCACGCTGGCGATCGCGGTGCCCATCAGGGCGAAATAGAAGACGATGCGCGCCGGCGGTTCGGTGTCGGAGATGCGACGGATGCTGACCATCGCGCAGCCGGCGAGGATGCCGGACGCGGTGCCGACCAGGCCTGCAGTCGGATCGATGTGATGCAGCCCGGGCTTGACGATCAGCGCGATGCCGGCCAGGCCGAGGATTGCCGCCGGAAACGCGACCGCCGCGGGCTTCTCGCCGATCCATGCCCAGGCGATGAACGGGATCCACAGCGGTGTCGAGTACGTCAGCAGAATCGCTTCGGCCAGCGGCAGCTGGGCGATCGCGTAGAAGAATGCGTACATCGCCAGAATGCCGAAACCGGCGCGCCACAGATGCCCGCCGATGCGCCGCGTGCGGATGCCGCCGCCGCCTTTGCGCAGCAGCCAGGGCAGAAGAATCGCCAGGCTCACCAGGCAGCGGATGAACACGACGACTTCAGTGGGCGCACCCCGGGCCGCAAACTTGATGCAGACGCCCATGACCGAGAAGGCCGTGGCCGCGATCAGGGCGTGAATGGCGCCGCGACGCAGGTCGTCATGCATCATGAAAGGTCGGGCGGGTCGGTGCGGCAGCGAGCATTTTTGCGGCGCGCATTGTAGCCTCACAGCAGGAGCCGGTACGGAGAAGAGGCATGCTCAAGGACGCGTCGCATGGCAAGGAACGCCGGCCAGTGCTGCTGCTGGTCGAGGACAATCCGGCCGATATCCGGCTGGCGCAGGAAGTGTTGCGCATGGCCGGTTTTGCGCACGAGCTGCTGATCGCGCGCGACGGCGAGCAGGCGCTCAGGCTGCTGCGGCATGGCGCCGGCTACGAGACGGCGCCGCGTCCGTCGCTGGTTCTGCTCGATCTCAATCTGCCGCGTCTGGACGGCCGCGCGGTGCTGCGCGAGATGAAGCAGGATCCGCAGCTGCTGCGCATACCGGTGATTGTCCTTAGCACGTCCAAGGCCGAGAGCGACGTCGTGGCCTGCTACGACGCGCACGCCAACTGCTACCTGGCCAAACCGGTCGACGTGCTCGAATTCAACCATCTGGTCGAGCTGATCCGCGATTTCTGGTTCGGCGTCGTGCAACTGCCGGCGGCCTGAGAGGCCCCGCCGGCTGGACCGCGAGCGGCCAACGCTTGAAAATACCGCGCCCCGGCCCCATTGCGGTCGGAGCCGAGTCTTTCCGAGGTCGACCATGCCGATTTACGAATACGTCTGCACCGCCTGCGGTGCCGAATCCGAAGTCATGCACAAAGTGTCCGAAGGCCCGGGTAAATGCCCGGCCTGCGGCAAGGCGAAACTGAACAAGCAGATGTCGGCGACCGGCTTCCGCCTGGGCGGCGGCGGCTGGTACGAGACCGATTTCAAGTCCGGCGGCAAGCGCAACCTGGCGGGCGAGGGCGGGGCCGCCTGTACGCCTGCAGGCTGCGACAAGCCCGCTTGCGCCGCCAAGGCCGATACCGCCGCCTGATCGACAGCGCCTGGCTTGCACCGGGCGCGGAGCCACGACTTGACCAATCTTCTCCGCCGCTGGCTGATCGCCGGCATGCTGATCTGGCTGCCGCTGGGCGCCACGCTGCTGGTGATCCGGTTCGTCATCAACCTGCTCGATACGAGCCTGTTGCTGATTCCGGAGGTGTACCGGCCGGACATTCCGGGCCTGGGGGCGCTGCTGTCCGTGGTCCTCGTGCTCGGCACCGGCGCGATCGCGGCGAATTATCTCGGCAGCCGGTTGGTGGTGTGGACCGAAGCCCTGCTCGGGCGCATCCCGTTCGTGCGCACGGTCTATGGCGGCATCAAGAAGCTGGCCGAGACGATTTTTTCAAACAAATCGGTCTCGTTCCGCCAGCCGATCCTGATCGAGTATCCGCGCAAGGGACTCTGGTCGGTCGGCTTCATCACCGGCGAGCCGATCGGCGAAGTGCAGGACAAGACTGCCGAACACATCCTGACCTGCTTCGTGCCGACGACGCCGAACCCGACCTCGGGCTTCATCGTGCTGGTGCCGGAAAAAGAGGTGATCCGCCTGGAGATGTCGGTCGAGGCGGCGATGCGGCTGGTGATCTCGCTGGGCGTGGTCACGCCCGATGCGCTGCCCCTCAAGAACGGCGAAGCGCCCAAAGACGCACTCTGAGGCAGACGCCCAGGCGTCGTTCGACAGCGTGCCGCAGGCTTCATACACTACGCGGCTTCGCGAGACCCCGGCGGCTGCGGCGGTCCGTCCCATTCCAGGCGACCCCGGGCAGGCAGGCGGGGCGCCCCATCGATTGATCAGGCGATTCATCAGCAAACATGCGTAGTCATTACTGTGGCCAGGTGACGGAGCGGCAGGTTGGCGAGACCGTTACCGTCTGCGGCTGGGTTCATCGGCGCCGCGACCACGGCGGCGTCATCTTCATCGACCTGCGCGACCGCGAGGGCCTGCTGCAGTGCGTGTTCGATCCGGACACCCAGGACGCCTTCGCCGCCGCCGACCGCCTGCGCTCCGAGTACGTGGTCCAGATCACCGGCCGCGTGCGCCCGCGCCCGGCGGGTACCGAGAATACCCAGTTGACGACCGGCAAGATCGAAGTGCTCGGTCAATCGGTGACGCTGCTGAACCGCGCCGAGACGCCGCCGTTCCACCCGGACGACGAGACCGTCGGCGAGGACACCCGCCTCAAGTACCGCTACATCGATCTGCGCCGACCGGAGATGCAGAAGAACCTGCGCTTGCGTCACGACGTGATCAAGCGCATCCGCGACTTCATGGATGCCAATGGTTTCATCGACGTCGAGACGCCGATCCTGACCAAGGCGACGCCGGAAGGCGCCCGCGACTACCTGGTGCCCTCGCGCACGCACCCCGGCCAGTTCTTCGCGCTGCCGCAGTCGCCGCAGCTGTTCAAGCAGCTGCTGATGATGTCGGGCCTGGACCGCTACTACCAGATCGCGCGCTGCTTCCGCGACGAGGACCTGCGCGCCGACCGCCAGCCGGAATTCACCCAGCTCGACGTCGAAACCTCGTTCATGTCGCAGGATCAGATCATGAGTCTGATCGAGGGCCTGGTGAAGGATCTGTTCCAGGCGGTGATGGGCGTCGACCTGGGCGTGCTGCCGCACATGACCTATGCCGAGGCGATGCAGCGCTACGGCTCCGACAAGCCGGATCTGCGCAACCCGCTGGAACTGATCGAGGTCGCCGACCTGGTCAAGGACGTCGACTTCAAGGTCTTCGCCACTCCGGCGAACGACCCGAAGTGCCGCGTCGCCGCACTGTGCGTGCCGGGCGGCCGCGAGAAGCTGTCGCGCGGCGAGATCGACAAGTGCACGGAGTTCGTCAAGATCTACGGCGCCAGGGGCCTCGCCTACATCGTCGTCAACGACAAGGCCAAAGGCCGCGACGGCCTGCAGTCGCCGATCGTCAAGAACCTGCACGACCGCGCGCTTGCCGGCATTCTTGAGCGCACCGGCGCACAGGACGGCGACGTGATCTTCTTCGGCGCCGACAAGTGGAAAATCGTCTGCGACGCGCTCGGTGCGCTGCGCCTGAAACTCGGCAACGATCTGGGCCTGACCGCGTCGGGCTGGCGCGCGCTCTGGGTCGTCGACTGGCCGATGTTCGAGTGGGACGAGGAGGCGGCGCGCTGGGTGTCGCTGCATCACCCGTTCACCGCACCCAAGCCCTTCGACGCCGACGCGCTGCGCGCCGATCCCGGTGCGACGCTGTCGCAGGGCTACGACATTGTGCTCAACGGCGTCGAGGTCGGCGGCGGTTCGGTGCGTATCCATACCGCGGCCGTGCAGCAGGCGGTGTTCGAGCTGCTCGGCATCGGTCCGGAGGAGCAGGAGCAGAAGTTCGGCTTCCTGCTGCAGGCGCTGTCGTACGGCGCGCCGCCGCACGGCGGCATCGCCCTGGGCCTCGACCGCCTGGTCATGCTGATGGCCGGACGCCCCAGCATCCGCGACGTCATTGCCTTCCCGAAGACGCAGACCGCGCACTGCCCGATGACCGACGCCCCCAGCAGCGTCGATCCGCGCCAGTTGCGGGAACTGCACGTCCGTTCGACGGTCCAGCCCAAGGCCGATCCGGTCGCTTGATTTTTGTGGAGTTCCACCGCATGTCCCTTATCCGTCGTCCGATTCCCGTCGCCGTCCTGCTGGCGTCGTCCGTCCTTGTGACCGCCTGCGACATCGGCGGCATCGGCAACGGCAACAAACTGGAGACACTGGAAGTCAGCCGGCAGACCGCGCTGATCGATCGCGAGAGCAAGGCGTCGTATGTCTGCTTCACCGACAAGCTGCAGCTGATCGGCACCTTCACCGACGGGGGGCAGGCGGATTACAGCGCGCGCGGCGAGTGGACTTCGTCGAATCCGGGCATCGTCGAAGTCAGCAATGGCGATATCCCGGTTCCGGGCAGCGAAACCCTGGTCTTTGCATCGGGCACGATCGTGCCCAGGGCTGAGGGCACGGCGACGATATCGGCGGAGTTTGTTGGACTCAGCGCCAGCTACGAGGTCGAGGTGCGCAAGCTGCCGGACGACGCAATCCAGATCACCGAGACCGCGATCACGCTGGCGCCGGAGACGGTGCGCGGCCTGAGCCTCACGGCCAGCGTCGATGGCTATCTGCTCAACGTCACCGCCGCAGCCACGTGGTCGTTCGACGCGGCGACCGACGCTGAGGCCGAGGCGAACGCCGAGATCGCGACGATCGGGGTCGGCAGCGGCATCGTCGTCGCCAAGCTGCCCGAGAATCTGTCCGATACGCTGCCGGCGACGCTGAAGGCGCGGGCCGAGTTTCCGCTGTGCCAGGACGAAGCAGAGCCCACCCAGCCCCTACGCTTCGAGGCCGACGTGACCGTGGAAGAATTGACCGGCCTGGCGCTGGCGCGCGAGTTCGTCGACGCGCCCAACGACGAGCTGATCGTCGGCACCACCGAAGCCTTCAAGGTCACCGGTACTTTCGACAGCGGCGCGACGCAGGATCTGACTGGCCAGACCCTGGTGGAAAGCGACAACGATGAGGCGGCGACTTCGCTGGTGCTGATCCCGAACTTGGTCAGTGCCCTGGAAGCGGGAACGGCGAAGCTCAAGGCGGTCTACGGCGGCGCCGCCGACGACGAAGACGACACCTTTCCGCCGGAGGTCACGAGCAACGAGGTTTCCATCAATACGGTCACCGGCGAGCTGCAGGATTTCGCTATCGCCCCGCTCAATGAAACGATCACCGCACTGGAACGCCAGCAGTTCGTCGCGACCGGCAGCTTCCTGGTCAATGGCGAAACGCGCACGCAGGCGATCACGCGCGGTGTGGTATGGGCGGTGTCGACGCCCGACGACGAGGCGACCTCGGTCGTGGCGGTCTCGAACGCGCTTGCCTCGGCGGGGCTCGTGACTTCGCTGCTGCCGCAGGCCGATACGGTCAAGGTCAAGGCGACCCGCGGCAGCGGCGACACCGCCGTCTCCAAGGAGACCGCGCTGTGCATCGTCGAGCCGGGCGCCGAAGCGGCCGAGTGCCCCCCGCCGGAATCCACCGATCCCTGAACGGGCGCGGTGGATTCACAAGGTGTAGTGGTCCAGTCGGGTGCGGCGCTACAATAGCTTGTTCAACCGGACGGACGATTTCGCCGAAGACGCGCGATCGCCGGAGGCCTTCAGCCATGGCAGCCGTTCTTAAACTCGACGAATTCAATCTGCTGGACGACGGCGAGTGCGACGCGCGCATCGTCGCGGCCAAGCGCATGCTGGGCGAGCGCCTGTGCATCCTCGGCCATCATTACCAGCGCGACGAGGTCTTCAAGCACGCCGATTTTTCCGGCGACTCGCTGAAGCTGTCGCAGATGGCGGCAAAAACCAAGGCCGAGTTCATCGTCTTCTGCGGCGTGCATTTCATGGCCGAGGTCGCCGATATCGTCACCAACGGTCAGCGCACCGTGATTCTTCCGGACCTGGCCGCCGGCTGCTCGATGGCGGACATGGCCAATCTGGCCAAGGTCAACAAATGCTGGGCGGAACTGTCCGAGGTACTGGATCCCGACCAGTCCGTGACGCCGGTCACCTACATCAATTCCGCGGCCGATCTGAAAGCGTTCTGCGGCAGCCACGGCGGCATCGTCTGCACCTCCAGCAACGCGCGCGCTGTGCTTGAGTGGTCGTTTGCACGTCGTGAAAAGGTGCTGTTCTTCCCGGATCAGCATCTGGGCCGCAACACCGCGTGCAACATGGACATCCCGCTCGACGAAATGGTCGTGTGGGACTTCACCAAGCCGCTCGGTGGCCTGACTGCAGACGCAATCCGCAAGGCGAAGATGATTCTGTGGAAGGGCTTCTGTTCCGTCCACCAGATGTTCCAGCCGGCGCACATCGATAATTTCCGCAAGCGCATGCCGCAAGGCAAGGTCATCAGCCATCCGGAAAACGCCTTCGAGGTCTGCCAGAAGTCGGACTTCGTCGGCAGTACCGAGTACATCCTGCGCACGGTGCGCGCCTCGCATCCTGGCGAGCACTGGCTGGTCGGCACCGAGCTGAACCTGGTCAACCGCCTCGCCGACGAAATGAAGCCGCATGGCGTGACCGTCGAGTTCATGTCGCCGACCGTGTGCATGTGCTCGACGATGTTCCGCACCGATCCGCAGCACCTCGCCTGGACGCTCGACAACCTGGTCGCCGGCAAGGTCGTGAACCAGATCCGCGTGCCCTCCGAAGTTGCGAAGCCGGCACGCGCCGCTCTCGATTTGATGCTGGAAGTCGTCGACTGATTTTTTTTGCGGCGCGGCCTGGCCGTGCCGACTCATTAGCCGTACCAAGGACCCGCTGCCCATGTGGACCCACGCCAAGACCCTCGCCCAGTTTGATCCCGAGCTGACTGCTGCCATCCGTGCCGAGGCAGTCCGCCAGGAGGCGCATATCGAGCTGATCGCCTCCGAGAACTACGCCAGCCCGGCGGTGATGGAAGCGCAGGGTTCGCAGCTGACCAACAAGTACGCCGAGGGCTATCCCGGCAAGCGCTACTACGGCGGCTGCGAGCACGTTGACGTCGCCGAGACGCTGGCGATCGAGCGCCTGAAGCAGGTTTTCGGCTGCGACTACGCCAACGTGCAGCCGCATTCGGGGGCGCAGGCCAATGCGGCGATCTTCCTGGCGCTGGTCAATCCCGGCGACACGGTGATGGGCATGAACCTCGCCCAGGGCGGGCATCTGACCCACGGTAACCCGGCGAACTTCTCCGGCAAGCAGTACAAGATCGTGCCCTATGGCCTGGATCCGGCGACCGGCCTGATCAATTACGACGAGATGGAACGCATCGCGCTCGAGACCAAGCCGAAAATGATCATCGGCGGCTTCTCGGCGTACTCGCGCGTCAAGGACTGGAAGCGCATGCGCGAGATCGCCGACAAGGTCGGCGCCTGGTTCTGGGTCGACATGGCGCACGTCGCCGGCCTGGTCGCCGCCGGCGAATACCCGAGCCCGCTGCCGCACGCGCATGTCGTCACCTCGACGACGCACAAGACGCTGCGCGGTCCGCGCGGCGGCATCATCCTGTCGAAGGGGCAGCCGGAGGACTTCAACAAGAAGCTCAACTCCGCGGTGTTTCCCGGCATCCAGGGCGGGCCGCTGATGCACGTGATCGCCGCCAAGGCGGTCGCGTTCAAGGAAGCGCTCGATCCGGGCTTCAAGACCTACCAGAAGCAGGTCGTCGCCAATGCGCGGGCGATGGCCAAGGTGTTGCTCGACCGCGGCTATAAAGTGGTTTCCGGCGGTACCGACAATCACCTGTTCCTGCTCGACCTGATTGCCAAGAACGTCACCGGCAAGGACGCCGAGGCGGCGCTGGGCAAGGCGCACATCACCGTCAACAAGAATTCCGTGCCCAACGATCCGAAGTCGCCGTTCGTGACCTCCGGTTTGCGCCTGGGCTCGCCGGCTTCGACCACGCGCGGCTTCAAGGAAGCGGAGATGGCGCAGGTCGCGAACTGGATCGCCGACATCGTCGACGCGATGAGCGCGTCGGGCGACGTCGACGCCGTGATCGCGCGCGTGCGCGGCGAGACCGAGAAGCTGTGTGCGCGCTTCCCGGTGTACGGCTGACGCGGAGCGTCAGCAATGCAATGCCCGTTCTGCAAGGCGCCGGATACCCGCGTCGTCGATTCGCGCCTGGCCGAGGACGGCACGCAGGTGCGGCGCCGGCGCGAGTGCGAGCAGTGCAGCGGACGATTCACGACCTTCGAGCGCGCGCAGCTGGCGATGCCCAATATCGTCAAGCGCAGCGGCGATCCGGAGCCGTTCTCCGAGGACAAGCTGCGGCGCGGCATGGAGAGCGCGCTGTACAAGCGGCCGGTGAGCGCTGAGCAGCTCGATCATGCGATCGAGAGCCTGAAGCGCAAGCTGCGCGCGACCTCGGAGCGCGAGGTCAATTCGCAGCAGCTCGGCGAGTGGGTGATGGAGGAGCTGCGAGACCTCGATCACGTGGCCTATGTCCGCTTTGCGTCGATCTATCGCAGTTTCGAGGACGTCAACGCCTTCCGCGAGGAGATCGAGCGCCTGCAGACCTTGCCGAGTGCGGAGGAGCGCCGCTCGCAGCTGCCCCTGATCGAAGAAAGCGTCGGCAAACGGCAAGCCAAGAGCGCGAGCCGGAAGTAAGCCGGGTGTCGATGACCGCCGATCCACGTCTTCCGAATCCCGCGCAGTTCATGGCGCGCGCGCTGCGTCTGGCCGAGCGCGGCAGCCTGACCACGCACCCGAATCCTCGTGTCGGTTGTGTGGTCGTGCGCGACGGCACGGTGGTCGGCGAAGGCTGGCACGAGCGTGCCGGCGAACCGCATGCCGAAGTTCACGCATTGCGCAGGGCCGGCGAGCGCGCACGCGGAAGCGACGTGTTCGTCAACCTCGAACCCTGCTGCCATCACGGCCGAACGCCGCCCTGCACCGACGCTCTGATCGCCGCTGGTGTGCGCAAGGTCTGGGTGGGAATGACGGATCCGAACCCGCAAGTCGCCGGGCAGGGGCTGGCACGCCTGCGCGCCGCGGGCATCGAAGTCGTTGACGGCATCGCTGAAGCCGAGGCGCGCACGCTCAACCGCGGTTTCGTTTCGCGCATGGCGCGGCGCCGACCTTGGGTGACGCTGAAACTGGCGGCCAGCCTTGACGGACGTACGGCGATGGCCAGTGGCGAGAGTCGCTGGATCACGGGCGCGGAGGCCCGTGCCGACGTGCATCGCCTGCGTGCGCGCGCCGGTGCAGTCGTGACGGGCGTCGGCACGATCCTGGCCGACGATCCGCAGCTGACCGCGCGCGACGTGCCGGGGCCGGTTCGACAGCCGGATCGCATCGTGCTCGACAGCCGTGCGCGGGCGCCGCTTTCGGCCCAGGTGTGGGCGGAGGGCGCGCGGCGATTCTGGGTGAGCTCGGTGACTGCGCAAGGCTGTCCGGCGCAGGTTCACGCGATCCGGGTCCCGCCCGCGACGGACGGCTCGCTGGATCTGGGTGCGGCGCTGGCCGCACTGGCGGAACACGAGGTCAACGAAGTGCTGGTCGAGTGCGGATCGCGCCTGGCCGGTGCGCTCCTGCAGCAGAGCCTCGTCGACGAACTGGTGCTGTATCTGGCCCCTAGCCTGCTCGGACAGGGTGCGCGCCCGCTGGCGTCGCTCACCGGCGTTGAACGCCTCGACCAGAAGCTGCGCCTGGAGTGGATCGACGTCCGCCGTATCGGCGGCGACTTGCGCGTGACCGCGCGCCCGGTGACGGAGTAAGCGATGTTTACCGGCATCATCGAAGCGGTGGGCGGCATCGCGGCCATCGAGGCGCTGGGCGGCGACCGCCGCATGCGTTTTGAAGCCGCAGGCTATCTCGGCGATGTGCGGCCGGGTGACAGCATCGCCGTCAACGGCGTATGCCTGACCGCGATTGCGCTCGACGAGCGGCATTTCAGCGCCGATCTGTCGGCGGAAACGCTCGGGCTGACCACCGCCGGCCGCTGGGTCGCCGGTCGGCGCGTCAACCTCGAGCGCGCGCTGACGCCGAGCAAGCCGCTGGGCGGGCATCTGGTGTCCGGCCACGTCGACGGCGTTGGCCGCTTGATCGAGCGCTACGAGGACGCGCGTTCCTGGCGCTTCCGCTTCGAGGCGCCGCACGAGCTGGCCCGCTACATCGCCCGCAAGGGATCGATCTGCATCGATGGCGTCAGCCTGACCGTCAACGACGTCGACGGCGACCGCTTTGGGGTTAACATCATTCCGCACACCCTGGGTCAGACGACGCTGGGCGAGCTGCAAGCCGGTGACCCGGTCAATCTCGAAGTGGACCTGGTCGCACGCTATCTGGAGCGCCTGCTGGAAGGACGGAAAGATGTTGTTTGATGTGCGAGTCGCTTGTTTTGAAAGTCGGCGCCACGGATGGTGCCGTCTTGTGCAGGACGCACACGAGGTAAACCCATGAGCAAGATTGCGAACATCGATCAGGGGCGGGTTGATCAGCTGCGCGAGCAGAATCGCTCGGCGCGGCTCGACCCGCCGGAAGAGGTCATCGCCGACATCAAGGCCGGCAAGATGGTGATCCTGATGGACGACGAGGATCGCGAGAACGAAGGCGATCTGATCATGGCCGCCGAACTGGTGCGGCCCGAGGACATCAACTTCATGGCGCGCTACGGGCGCGGGCTGATCTGCCTGACGCTGACTCCCGAGCGCTGCCGGCAGCTGCGGCTGCCGCAGATGGTGTCGCGCAACGAGGAGATTCACCGCACCGCGTTCACCGTTTCGATCGAGGCTGCCAGCGGCGTCACCACCGGCATCTCGGCACATGATCGCGCGCACACCGTGCGCGCCGCGGTCAAGGCGGATGCGCGCCCGGAAGATCTGGTGCAGCCGGGCCATATCTTTCCGCTGATGGCGCAGCCCGGCGGCGTGCTGACGCGCGCCGGGCATACGGAAGCGGGTTGCGACCTGGCGCGGCTGGCGGGCCTCGCTCCGGCCGCGGTCATCGTCGAGATCCTCAATGAAGATGGCACGATGGCGCGCCGGCCCGACCTGGAGAGGTTCGCCCGCGAGCACGGTCTCAAGCTCGGCACGATTGCCGATCTGATCCGCTACCGGCTCGACAACGAACACACGGTCGAGCGGGTCGCCGAGACGCACGTCGAGACCGAGTTCGGCGAGTTCCGTCTCGTGACCTACCAGGACAGCCTCGACAACACGGTGCATCTGGCCCTGGTCAAGGGCACAGTCGATCCCGGCCAGCCGACCCTGGTGCGCGTACACATCCGCAACACGCTGCAGGACGTGCTCGGCGTGCGCCACGAGGAATTCGCGTGGCCGCTGCGCCGTGCGTTGCAGCGCGTGGCTGAGGAAGGGGCGGGCGTCGTCGTGCTGCTGCGCAAGCCCGAGACCTCGCGTGAACTGCTGCAGCAGATCGTGTCGCTGAACAAGGCGACGCTGGAGGAACACGGGCACGATCCGCGCCAGGTGTTGCGCACCTACGGCATCGGCGCACAGATCCTGTCCGACCTCGGCGTGAAGCGGATGCGCGTGCTGTCGGCGCCCAAGCGCATGCAAGGCATCTCCGGCTTCGGGTTGGAAGTCATCGATTACGTTCCCTGCGACTAAATGACGAAGAAACCTGCCAAGCGGTCAAGTGCCGCGCCGGCCGGCACCAACACGGCGCCCGAGCGTAGCGAGGTGGGTGCGGGCGGTGCCGGATCGGGCCACTCCCGCACCCCTTCGCTGACGCGAAACACCGTGTCGCGGCTCGACGCCAAGACGGGCTACGCCGCCCCGGAGCTGCCGGGCAAGTCCGAATTTGCGAATACGCGGATCGCACTGTTGTCGACACGCTGGAACATCGCCATCGTCGACGCGCTGCGCACCGGCGCCCGGACCTGCCTCAAGGAATGGGGCGTGCCGGCGGCGAAGATCGTCGAGCATCGTGCGCCGGGCGCCTACGAGATTCCGCTGGCGACGATGCTGCTGCTGCGCGACGGTGGCTATGACGGCGTCGTCGCGCTTGGCGCGGTGATCCGCGGCGAGACGCCGCATTTCGACTACGTCGCCGGGGAGTGCGCGCGCGGTCTGATGCAGGTGCAGTTGAAGACACGCAAGCCCGTCGGCTTCGGTGTGCTCACCGTGAATACCGTGGACCAGGCCTGGGCGCGCGCCGGCAGCGGGCGCGACAACAAGGGCTATGAAGCGACCGCGGCGATGCTCGAAATGATCCGACTGTCCCGGAGCCTCCAGTGACCGGCGAATCCCTGCAGCAAAGCCGTCGCGGCCTGGCGCGTCGCCTGACGGTGCAGGCGCTGTACCAGTGGCTGATCAACGAGAACACGCCGGCCGCCTTGCTGCGCCAATTTCGCGAGCAGGAGGAGGGTCTGGGGCGCGCCGACCCGGCGTATTTCGAGGAACTGCTCAATGGCGTCGTGGCATTTGCGCCCGAGCTGACGCTCGACGTCGTGCCGCATCTCGACCGGCCGCTGAACCAGCTCGATCCGGTCGAGCACGCGATCCTGCTGCTGGGCGCGTACGAGCTGCGCCACAAGCCGGAAGTTCCGTGGAAGGTGGTCGTCAACGAGTCGGTCAATCTGGCCAAGATCTTCGGCGCCGAGGACGGCTACAAGTTCGTCAACGGCGTACTCGACAAACTTGCGCGCCAGCTGCGCCCGTCCGAAGCGTGATGCCCCGCGCCGGGCACAAGCCGCGCGCACCGACGTGGATGAGTTCGCACTGATCCGGCGCTACTTCGCCGGGCTCACCGTCGCCCACGATGGCGTCGTGCTCGGGATCGGCGACGATGCCGCGCTGCTCGCGCCCGCGCCGGGACATCAGCTGGTCGTCACCAGCGACACGCTGATTGCCGGCCGCCATTTTCCGATCGACACGGCGCCCTTCGACGTCGGCTGGAAGTCGCTGGCGGTGAACCTTTCCGATCTCGCGGCCATGGCGGCGACGCCGCGTTGGTTCACGCTCGCGTTGACGCTGCCGTCTGCCGACGAGCCCTGGCTCTCGGGATTCAGTGCGGGACTCAAGGCGCTGGCTGACCGGCATGGTGTCGCGTTGGTCGGCGGCGATACGACGCGCGGCGAGCTGAGCATCACGATCGCCGCGATGGGGGAAGTGCCGCCGGGGCAGGCCCTGTTGCGTAGCGGTGCGCGCGCCGGCGATGTCGTCTGCGTGACCGGTACCCTGGGCGATGCGGCGGCCGGGCTCGCGCTGCTGCAGGGCGGTGTGATCGATGCGGCGCTGCGCGTCCGGCTCGACCGACCCGAGCCGCGCATCGATGCGGGCCGGGCGCTGCGTGGCATCGCGCGCGCCGCTATCGACCTGTCGGACGGACTGGCCGGCGATCTGCAGCACATCCTCGACGCCAGCGGCGTTGGCGCGGAGGTTCGCGTCGACGCCTTGCCGGCGTCGGCTGCGCTGCAGTCGCGCCTGCCGTCCGCTGTCTCCCGTTTTCCGTATCAAGCCGGCGGCGGCGACGACTACGAGCTGTGCCTGTGCATCCCGCCGGAGCGCGTCGATGCCGCCCGCGCCGCGCTCGACATCCCACTGGCGGCGATTGGCCGGATCAGCGCAACGCCGGGTCTGCGCTTCGTCGACGATGCCGGTATAACGGTGTCCCTGGACCGGACCGCCTACCGTCACTTCCCATGAACGCCAAGCCTGCCATCACGCCGCGCCCGCCGCGCCAGTTGATCCTGACCACGCCGGAGCACCTGCTGGCTTTCGGCTTCGGCACCGGCTTGTCGCCGGTTGCGCCGGGGACCGTCGGCACACTGGTCGGCGTGCTGTTGTTCCTGCCGCTGTCGCTGCTCGATCCGGCGCTCTACGCCGTGGCGACGGCGCTCTTGTTCGGCTTCGGTTGCTGGATCTGCGGCGAGAGCGCGCGCCTGCTCGGCGTGCACGATTACGGCGGCATTGTGTTTGACGAGATCGTCGGCTACCTGATTGCGGCGGCGCCGCTGCTCGCATTCCCGCAGCTGCCGACCCTCGGTTTCGCCGCGGCCATGGCGCTGGCGTTCGCGTTGTTCCGGCTGTTCGACATCCTCAAGCCCTGGCCGATCCGCGTGCTCGACCGTGGCGTCCACGGCGGCATCGGCATCATGCTCGACGACGCAGTCGCCGGCGTGTTCGCGGCACTGCCGCTGTGGGCGCTGTTGCACTATGTCGGGTAATCCATCGTTTCCTTGAAATAGGCTGACTGGCCGCACATCCTTGAGGCCTGAACGACGGCCGCCAGCGGTTTGGCGGCAAGTCCGGTTACGCACATTTCCGGGATTGACGATGACCCACAGCATCCGCATCGGCTGCGCCTCCGCGTTCTGGGGCGACACCAACACCGCAGCCGCGCAGCTGGTCGAGCGTGGCCGCATCGACTACCTCGTGTTCGACTACCTGGCCGAGATCACGATGTCGATCCTCGCGGCCAAGCGCATGAAGGATCCGAACGAGGGCTACGCGACCGACTTCGTCGAACACGTGATGGCGCCGCTGCTGCCGGCGATCAAGGCCAGCGGCATCAAGGTGGTCGCCAATGCCGGCGGCGTCAACCCGCTGGCCTGCAAGAAGGCGCTTGAGGACGCGGCGGCGAAAGCCGGCCTGAGCCTGCGCGTCGCGGTCGTGCTCGGCGACGATCTGCTGCCGCGCAAGAAGGAATTCGCCGACAGCGTTGATCTCGACAGCGGCACGCAGATGCCCGCCACGCTGGTGTCGATGAACGCGTATCTGGGTGCGTTTCCGATCGCGCGTGCACTCGATGCCGGTGCCGAGATCGTCATCACCGGCCGCTGCGTCGACTCGGCGGTGGTGCTCGGTCCGATGATCCATGCCTTCGGCTGGAAGCACGCCGATTACGACCGGCTCGCTGCCGGATCAGTCGCCGGCCACATCATCGAGTGCGGCGCGCAGTGCACCGGCGGCAACTTCACCGACTGGGCGTTGGTGCGCGACGGTTACGCCGACATGGGCTTCCCGATCGTCGAAGCGCAGCCTGACGGCAGCTTCGAGGTGACCAAGCCGGAAGGGACGGGCGGGCTCGTCTCGGTCAATACCGTCCTGGAGCAGATGCTCTACGAAATCGGCGATCCGCGCGCCTACTTGCTGCCGGACGTCGTCGTCGATTTCACGCAGGTGCGGCTTGAGCAGGTCGCCGAACACCGCGTGCGCGTGACCGGCGCGCGCGGCCTGCCGCCGACATCAAGCTACAAGGTCAGCGCGACGTACCCGGCCGGGCTGCGCTGCGCGGCGCTGTTCATGATCGGTGGCATCGATGCGGCGAAGAAGGGGCGGGCGTCGGCGAGCGCGGTGGTCGAGAAGGTGCGCCGGCAATTGCTTGCGGCCAAGCTCGGCGATTTCAGCGGCGTCGACATCCACTGCATCGGCGCCGAGGAGTCTTACGGCCCGCATGCGCGCGCTGGCGCGGCGGCGACGCGCGAGGTCGTCGTCAAGATCGCGGTTCAGCACGCGAGCCCGAAGGCCCTCAAGCTGTTCGCGCGCGAGATCGCGCAGGCGGCGACCGGCATGGCGCCGGGCTTCACCGGCTACTTCGGCGCCGGAAGGCCGGAGCCGCACATGATTCCGAAGCTGTTCTCGACGCTGGTGCCGAAGTCTCAGGTGCCGATGGAGATTGTCGTCGGCGACGAACGCCTCCCGATCGAGGTGCCCACGGACGGCGGGTTTGTTGCGCCGGCACCGGAGGCCGAGTCGCGGCCGGCGGTCGATCTGGCCGGTGCGGTCAGCGTGCCCCTGATCAAGCTTGCGCTGGCGCGCTCCGGCGACAAGGGCGACCACGCCAACATCGGCGTGATTGCGCGCCGGCCGGACTATCTGCCGTACATCGAGGGGGCGCTGGGCACCGACGCCGTGCGAGCGCATTTCGCGCACGTGCTCGCCGGCGGCGCACAGGGGCAGGTCGAGCGCTGGCGCCTGCCGGGGACCGACAGTCTCAATTTCCTCCTGCACCACGCGCTCGGCGGCGGCGGTGCGGCTTCCCTGCGGACCGATCCGCAGGGCAAGGCCTTCGCACAGATGCTGCTCGACTTCCCGGTGCCGGTGCCGGCGGCGCTCGCCGCGCGACTCTAGGGCGGCGAAGCGCTGCCGCGGATCTGCAGCTCCACGCGCCGGTTGCGCGCGCGTCCGCCGTCGGTTGCGTTGCTGTCGATCGGCTGCGACTCGCCGAAACCGACCGAGGTGAGCTGGCCCGGCGACACGCCGCGCGAGATCAGGTGAGCACGCACCGAGTCCGCACGCCGCAGGCTCAGCTTCTTGTTGTAAGCATCCGAGCCGACGCTGTCGGTGTGCCCGGCGACGTCGGCGCGGACCGTCGGCTGGCTGGTCAGGAAGCGGATGGCGGGCTCAAGAACCGACTTGCCGTTCTCGGTCAGTTCGGACGAATTGAACTGGAACGTGACGTTCTCCAGCTCGACGGTCTGGGCTTTGACGACACAGCCATAACCGTCGACCTGCATGCCCCTGAGCGTGTTGGGGCAGCGGTCGAAGGCATCGACGATGCCGTCGCCGTCCTGGTCGGACGGCGGCTGCGCCGGCGCTTCGACGACCTTGACTGTTTCGATGATCTGCGGCGGTGGCGGCGGCTCGTGAAATGCGCCGAGCACCACTTCAAGTCCCACCCCGAGGCGGAAATCCTGGTAGTCCTTCTCAAAGTCGTCGAAGATGTACCGGGCCTCGGCGCGGTAGCGCAACCAGCGTGTGTTCAGCTTGCCGACGATGCCGCCGCCGAGGTTCAGAAACGGCGCTGTGTCGTCGTTTCCGCCTGATCCTACGTCGTTGCGGATCTCACCGCCGCCAAAAAGCACAAAGGGGGTTGGCGATTCGCGGTTGCCGAAATTGGCGACGAAATCGACTCCGACTCCCAGCTGTGAGAGATCGCCGCCGCCATCCTTGCCACTAAAACTGTTGGCGAGCAGGTTGGCTTCGATCGACATCCAGTTCAACACGGGCACGCCGAAACCCATCTGACCACCGAAGCCGTTGTCCGTGTCTCGAGCCGAGTCAGCAATCGTGTACGTGCCGAGGAGGTAGCCGTAAGCCGGCGCGTCGGTGATTGTCCAGCCGAATTGCGGTGCACTGAAGGCGGGACCCGCTGCGAATGCGGTCACTGCCAGTGCCATGGCGCCGCGGCGCAGCGCGCGAACTTGGCGCTTGAACTCCACATTTCGCATGTGATTTCTCCCGGTTGTGTTTGTTCGACGGTTCAGGAGCCCTTCCATCCGGGAAGGGGATCTGCCAACTGTACACCACGAGCAACAAGTCGTGTCCATCGCGGACCCGCTCAAAGACAGGCAGGGGGGCGCTGCGATATCGCGCCGTGTCGCATAGAATACGCGCCCCTTTCATCCACCAGGGCCCTCCCGGCCGCCGTCGGGCCGCCGAGTCCGGGCGAATCAGGAAACACGCGAATGTCGGTCGAACGCGATGTCATGGAATACGACGTGGTCGTCGTCGGCGCCGGTCCGGCCGGCCTGTCGGCCGCCTGCCGCCTCAAGCAGCTGGCCGGAGCTGCGGGCAAGGACATCAGCGTCTGCGTTGTCGAGAAGGGTTCCGAGGTTGGCGCGCACATCCTCTCCGGCGCGGTGTTCGAGCCGCGCGCACTCAATGAGCTATTCCCCGACTGGAAGGCCAAAGGGGCGCCGCTGAACGTTCCGGTGACCGGCGACGACATCTACTTTTTCCGCAGCGCCGAGAAGGCGTTCAAGATGCCGCATCTCTTCGTGCCCAAGACGATGCACAACGACGGCAACTACATCGTCTCTCTGGGCAACCTGTGCCGCTGGCTCGGCCAGCAGGCCGAAGCGCTGGGCGTGGAGATCTATCCCGGCTTCGCTGCGCAGCACGCGATCATCGAGGGGGGTGCGGTCAAGGGCATCACCGTCGGCGACATGGGGATCAATCGCGAGGGCGAGCACAAGCCGGACTTTGCGCCGGGCATGGAACTGCGCGCCAAGTACACGCTGTTCGCCGAAGGCTGCCGCGGCCATCTGGGCAAGCAGCTGATCCAGCAGTACCAGCTCGACAAGGGCGCCGATCCGCAGCACTACGCGATCGGCATCAAGGAAATCTGGACGGTGCCGGCCGCGCAGCACAAGCCGGGCCTGGTCGTGCACGGCGCCGGCTGGCCGCTCGACCTGATGGGCACGGACGCGATGGGCGGTTCGTTCCTGTACCACTTCGAGAACAACCAGGTGCTGGTCGGTCTGATCGTCGACCTGTCGTACACCAACCCGTACCTGTCGCCGTTCGACGAGTTCCAGCGCTTCAAGCATCACCCGGTGATTGCGCAGTACCTCGCCGGCGGTACGCGCACGTCCTACGGCGCGCGCGCGATCTGCAAGGGCGGCTTCAACTCGCTGCCGAAGATGGCGTTCCCGGGTGGCGCGCTGATCGGCTGCGATCTGGGTACGATGAACTTCGCCAAGATCAAGGGCAGCCACACGGCGATGAAGTCCGGCATGATCGCCGCCGAGGCGGTGGCCGAGGCGCTGTTCGCCGGGGCTGAAGGCGGTACGGAGATCACCGGCTACGTCGACAAGTTCAAGGCCAGCTGGCTCTACGACGAGCTCTACCGGTCGCGCAATTTCGGTCCGGCGCTGCACAAGTTCGGCGCGCTGATCGGCGGAGCGATCAACTACATCGAGCAGAACTGGTTCGGCGGCAAGTTCCCGTGGACCTTCCACGACCTCAAGCAGGATCACGCCACGCTCAGGCCGGCCGCGCAATGCGAGAAGATTGCGTACACCAGGCCGGACGGCAAGCTGTCCTTCGACAAGCTGTCGTCGGTGTTCCTGTCGAGCACCAATCACGAGGAGGACCAGCCGGTCCACCTGCAGCTCAAGGATGCGAGCATCCCGATCGCGAAGAACCTGCCGATGTACGACGAGCCGGCGCAGCGCTACTGCCCGGCCGGCGTCTACGAAGTCGTCGGCGAAGGCAGCTCGAAGCGCTTCCAGATCAATGCGCAGAACTGCGTGCACTGCAAGACCTGCGACATCAAGGATCCCGCGCAGAACATCAACTGGGTGGCGCCGGAAGGTGGCGGCGGCCCGAACTACGCCAATATGTGATTCCCCCAAGCGGTGCGGATATTTCAGAGTTTGTTTCTTGTGATTCGTAACTGAGAAGAGCCGATGAAAGCACTCGTCAGCGTCAAGCGTGTGGTGGACTACAACGTCCGCATCCAGGTCAAGTCGGACGGCAGCGGTGTGGTCACCGATGGCGTCAAGCACTCGATGAATCCGTTCGATGAAATCGCGATGGAAGAAGCGGTGCGTCTGCGGGAGAAGGGCAAGGTCACCGAAATCATCGCGATCACGATCGGTGGCGCCAAGAACGAAGAGACGCTGCGCACTGCGCTGGCCTTCGGCGCCGACCGTGCGATCCACGTCAAGGACGAGGGCGAAGTGCAGCCGCTGACCGCGGCCAAGGCGCTGGCCGCGGCGATGAAGAAGGAAGGCGCGCAGCTGTTCCTGTGCGGCAAGCAGGCAATCGACGACGACGCCAACCAGACCGGCCAGATGGTCGCCTCGTTGCTCGACATCGCGCAGGCAACGTTCGCGTCGAAAGTCGAGGTGGATGGCAACAAGGCGGTCGTGACGCGCGAGATCGACTCCGGCCTCGAAACGCTCGAAGTCGACTTGCCGGCGGTCATCACCACCGACCTGCGCCTCAACGAGCCGCGCTATCTCAAGCTGCCGGACATCATGAAGGCGAAGAAGAAGCCGATCGAGACGGTGAGCTTCGGCGACCTGGGCGTCACGCCTGCCGCCGGCGTCAAGACCGTCAAAACGGTGCCGCCGCCGAGCCGCTCGAAGGGCGTCATGGTCAAGACCGTCGACGAACTCGTCGCCGCGCTGAAGACCAAGGGCCTGCTTTAATCCATCTTGAATCGCCGGCCGCGAGGCCGGCATTGTGAGTATCGAACAATGTCCAAGATTCTGATTGTTGCCGAGCACGCCGAAGGCAAGCTCAACGCTGGCATCGCCAAGACCGTCTCTGCGGCCAAGGGCGTCGGCGGCGAAATCCACATCGCCGTGTTCGCCGCCGATGCGGCCGGCGTCGCGGGTCAGGCTGCCAAGCTCGACGGCGTCGCCAAGGTGCTGACGATCAACAACGCTGCCAACGCCAACCCGGTCGCCGCGATCCTGGCGCCGCAGGTCGCCGAGGTCGCGAAGGGTTACAGCCACGTGTTCTTCCCGGGCACCACGTTCGGCAAGGACCTGGCCCCGCGCGTCGCCGCCAAGCTCGACGTGCAGCAGATCAGCGACGTCATGGCCACCCACGGCCCGACCAGCTTCGAGCGCCCGATCTACGCCGGCAACGCGATCACCACGGTGGAAGCCCCGGCCGGCACCGTCGTCGCAACGGTGCGCCTGGCCTCGTTCCAGCCGGTCGGCGCCAGCAGCACTGCTGCCGTCGAGGCGGTGAGCGTCAGCGCTGCGCTGCCGTCGCACACTCGCTACGTCAAGCTCGAAGCGCAGAAGTCCGAGCGTCCGGACCTGCAGTCGGCGAGCCGCGTGGTCTCCGGCGGCCGTGCACTGGGGAGCTCCGAGAACTTCAAGGTCATCTACGCCTTCGCCGACAAGATCGGCGCCGGCGTCGGCGCTTCGCGTGCGGCGGTCGACTCGGGCTACGTGCCCAACGACATGCAGGTCGGCCAGACCGGCAAGATCATCGCGCCGGAGCTGTACTTCGCGATCGGCATCTCGGGCGCGATCCAGCACCTCGCCGGCATCAAGGACGCGCGCACGATCGTGGCGATCAACAAGGATCCGGAAGCGCCGATCTTCGAAGTGGCCGACATCGGTCTCGTCGGTGATCTGTTCCAACTGGTACCGGAATTGACGCAGAAGGTCTGAGTGGTCTGAATGCGGAAAGTGCCAAAGGGCGCGGCTTGATGCCGCGCCTTTTTGCTTTGCGCGGTATGACCCAATCGGTACGCGGATCGGTATCATCGGCATCTCAGCAAGGGCAGTCCGCCGATGCAGCGGTGCCCGTCAGGAGGAGTCCGATGAAGTCCTGGTCTGCATTTGTCCTGTGTTCAATGCTGTTGGCGGGGTGCGGAACCGGCGAGCGCAACGGCGATGGCGGTGGCGGGCAGCCGACGCCGACGCCGTCTGCCACCCCTGGGCCCACGCAGACTCCGGCGCCTACGCCTACGCCTACGCCTACGCCTACGCCTACGCCTACGCCTACGCCGCCGCTGCTCGGATCGAAAACGCTGACGGTGGTGGTCGCCGTCGTCGACAGCCTGATGCCCAGCGACATCGGGCCGCAGACACCGACGCTGCAGGATCTGATCTCGCAGGGCACGATGTATGCCGAGAGCCGCTCGGTGTTCTCGGCCGAGACGATTCCCAATCACGTCGCGATGATGACGGGCGTGGTGCCGGAGCGCAGTGGCATACCGACCAACAACTATCTGGATTTCGATGCGCCGGGCGAGGTGCTCGAACGCGATTTGTCCTTGCCGGAGGAGCTGACGGCGCGCACGCTGTTCACCTGGATCACCGAGAAATGCGGCGTCAGCGGCGCGCCGACCTATCTGCGTCACGGCGCGACGCTGTCCAAGAAATATCTCTACGAGATCTTCCAGGGCGACGCCGCCAATCCGGATCGGCAGAACGACGATCCGTCCGTGTTCAATCTGCCGCCCGAAAACTACTGGGATCCGACCAGCAGCCCCCTGTACATCGGACCGCAGTCGGAGCACACGCCTGACATCCCGACGATGCAGCAGGCGCTGACGCAGCTGCCGGATCTCGATTTTCACTTCATCAATCTCGGCGACGTGGACCGCGCATCGCATGCGGGCGGGCAGGTGGCGCGCCTGGCGGTGCTCGCCGACACCGACCTGATGCTCGGCCAGCTGGTCGATCAGCTGCAATCGAGCGGACGCTGGGAAGACACCGTGCTGATCGTGCTGTCCGATCACGGCATGGATTACACGCTGCCGGGGCCGGTGCAGGCGGTCAGCGTGCAGCCGTTGCTCGATCAGATGGCGGCCTGCCATACACCGATGCAGGCGGTGCAGAACGGTGGCACCGACAGTCTCTACATCAAGGATCGCTCGATGCCGATCGCCGATCGCCAGGCTGCCTTGCGTGCGACGCGCAGCTGTCTGCTCGGCAACGCCGATTGCGCGACGCTGTGCGCCGGCGCGAGCCGGCCGTTCAACGCCGAGAACATCGCCTACGCGTGGTACACGCAGGACGACCCGACCGATCCCGACGGCACGATGCCGGATGCGATCCGCTCGAAACATCCGAACCTGGGCGATCTGGTGCTGGTGGCCTCGGGCGGTCTGAAGTTCTCCGAGCCGGACGAGACCGGCAATCCGATTCCGGGCAATCACGGCCAGCTGGCCACCATTCACGATTTCATGCTGGTGACCGGCGGCTCGCCCTGGGTCAAGAAAGGGCAAGTCATCGCGGCTTCGGTGCCGGAGCCGGGTCCGCTGGACCGCCTGCCGGAGCAGAGCGAAACCATCGACGTTGCACCGACGGTGGCCTGGCTGCTGGGCCTGGGCGTTCGCGATCAGGATTTTCCCGATGGCCAGGGCTTCGACGGCCGCGTGCTGAGCGAGGCTTTCACGCAGTTCGACAGCGACGGCAGCCCGACGGAGCCGAGCGTCTGCGGACGTTTCGACTGACTATCCTTTAAGCCGGCGCTTTGCCTGTGGTGCGGGCGCCACGGATGCCGGCGGCAGGCCGACATAGCTCGCCCGCGGACGGATCAGGCCGCCGCTGGCCTGCTGTTCGAGTGCGTGCGCCAGCCAGCCGGCGACCCGACCGGCGGCGAACAGAATCAGCCCGGCATCGATTCCCAGTTCGTACACATCCGCCAGCGCGGCCAGAGCGAAGTCCGTGCTCGGCGCTTTGCCAGTGGCCTCGCTGGCGGCGTCGATCAGCGCGCGCACGCGCGCGAGCCGCGGCGGGCGCGGGCGGGCTTCCGCGAGCTTGCGCAGCAGGATCGCCGCGCGTGGATCGCCGTCCGGATAGAGCGGATGACCGAAGGCCGGCAGGCTCTCGCCGCGCTGCAGACGTGCCAGCACGTGGCGCTGCGCGGAGTCGGAGCGGACCGCATCCTGGATGAAGGCGTAGGCGCGCGCGGTGCCACCGCCATGTTCGGGGCCCGAGAGGGCGGCGAGCCCGGCGGCAACGGCGCCGTGCAGGCTCGCGCCGGTCGACGCGACGACGCGCGCAGCGAAGGCCGAGGCGTTGAGTTCGTGATCCGCGCACAGCAGCAGCGCGGTGCGCACCAGCTCTGCCAGGTTCTGATCGCCGGGGCGCCAGGCCTGTGCAATCACCTCGTGCGCCGGACGGCGATCGGGCTCGACACCGGCCAGCAGTGCGGTGGTCTGTCGCAGCAGCGCTGCTGCGCTCTCGCGACGACGCACCGGATCGGTCGACAAGTCGCGCACCGAGCTGAGCGCGAGCAGCGGCAGCGCCGCGGCGGTGCGCTCCAGCGCCGGCAGCTCGGTTTGCTGGATCAGGCTGCGTACGGCCGCGGGCCAGGTCGGTGGCGGCGACAGCGCAAATGGATCGTGCGCGCCACAATCCCACAGCAGCCGCGCGACAGCTTCAAGGCTCTGCCCGGACTCGACCAGCTCGGCGACGGAGCGGCCGCGATAGTAGTGACCCTCCGGGCGAATCAGCGAGATGCGGGTTTCCAGCACGGGAAGACCCCAGGCCAGACTGTGCGCGGCACCCTGCGCCGCGCCGCGGCCGGTTTCCCGCCTCTCGATCAGGCGCTCGATGTCCTGCGCCAGATACAGGCGGCTGCGCGGCTCGTTGCCGGGGCGGGAGTGGACGTGGCCGCGGCTCACGTAGGCGTACAGGGTTGCCAGGCTGATACCCAAGCGACCCGCGGCTTCGCGGGCACTGATGTAGGCACTGCTGACCGGGCCGTTCATGGCCATATATTGACTGAATGAATCAAGATTGATCAATAGATGGCGTGGTGCGAAAGTATGCGCCCGCAGTGGACGGCCCGTGCGAACCTGCAGGCCATCCACCCACAAGCCATCGAGGAGTTTTCGCATGAGCACGCAAACGTCGGCAGGCGCCCGCTTCCGCGCCGCCGTGGCAGCCGAGAAGCCGCTGCAGGTCGTCGGCACCATCACCGCCTATGCCGCCAAGATGGCGGAAGCGACCGGGTACAAGGCCGTCTATCTTTCCGGCGGCGGCGTCGCCGCCAACTCGCTCGGTATCCCTGACCTCGGCATCAGCACGATGGAAGACGTGCTCACCGATGCTCGCCGCATCACCGATGCCACCTCGTTGCCGCTGATGGTCGACATCGACACCGGCTGGGGTGGCGCCTTCAACATTGCGCGCACGATCCGCTCGTTCATCAACGCCCGCGTCGCCGCCGTGCACATCGAGGACCAGGTTGGCCAGAAGCGCTGCGGCCACCGCCCAGGCAAGGAAGTCGTGACCAGGGAAGAGATGGTGGACCGCGTCAAGGCTGCCGTCGACGCCCGCACCGACGAGAGCTTCGTGATCATGGCGCGCACCGACGCGGCCGCGGTCGAGGGCATCGACGCTGCGATCGAACGCGCGATCGCCTATGTCGAAGCCGGCGCGGACATGATCTTTCCCGAGGCGATCCACACACTCGACGACTACCGTCGCTTCAAGGCCGCGGTGAAGGTGCCGATCCTGGCCAACCTCACCGAGTTTGGCGCCACGCCGTTCTTCACGACCGAAGAACTGAAAAGCGCCAACGTCGACATCGCGCTGTACTGCTGCGGCGCCTATCGCGCGATGAACGCGGCCGCGCTGAACTTCTACACCACGCTGCGTCGCGAAGGCACGCAGAAGAGCGTGGTGCCCTTGATGCAGACCCGCGCCGACCTGTACAAGTACCTCAATTACCATGCGTACGAAGACAAGCTGGATCAGCTCTTCGCGACGCAGAAAAGCAAGTGACCTGGAGAACCACGCAGTGAGCGAAGCTACCCCGACCACCGGCTTCAAGCCGAAGAAGTCCGTCGCACTGTCCGGCACCGCCGCCGGCAACACCGCGCTGTGCACCGTCGGCCGTACCGGCAACGATCTGCACTACCGCGGCTACGACATTCTCGACGTCGCCAACGCCTGCGAGTTCGAGGAGATCGCGCACCTGCTGGTGCACGGCAAGCTGCCGACCGTTGCCGAGCTGCGCGCCTACAAGAACAAGCTGAAGTCGCTGCGCGGCCTGCCGGCGGCGGTGAAGACCGCGCTGGAGCAGTTGCCGCCGTCGGCGCACCCGATGGACGTCATGCGCACGGGCGTGTCCGTGCTCGGCTGCGTCACGCCTGAGAAGGACGACCACAACCATCCGGGCGCGCGCGACATCGCCGACAAGCTGATGGCCAGCCTCGGCTCGATGCTGCTGTACTGGTACCACTACGCCCACAACGGCAAATGCATCGATGTCGAGACCGACGACGATTCCATCGGTGGCCACTTCCTGCACCTGCTGCACGGCGAAAAGCCGAGCGAGCTGTGGGTCAAGGCGATGCACACCTCTCTGGTGCTGTATGCCGAGCACGAGTTCAACGCCTCGACCTTCACCGCGCGCGTCGTTGCCGGCACCGGCTCCGACATGTACTCCGCGATCTGCGGCGGCATCGGCGCGCTGCGCGGGCCCAAGCACGGCGGCGCCAACGAAGTCGCGTTCGAGATCCAGAAGCGCTACGACAACCCGGACGAGGCGGAAGCCGACATCAAGGCCCGCGTCGAGAAGAAGGAAGTCGTCATCGGCTTTGGCCACCCGGTGTACACGGTCGCCGACCCGCGCAACAAGGTGATCAAGGAAGTCGCGCGCGAACTGTCGAAGGATCAGTCGAACATGAAAATGTTCGAGATCGCCGCACGCCTGGAGACGGTGATGTGGGACATCAAGAAGATGTTCCCCAACCTCGACTGGTTCAGTGCCGTCAGCTACCACATGATGGGCGTGCCGACCGCGATGTTCACGCCGCTGTTCGTCATCGCCCGCACCTCCGGCTGGAGCGCGCACGTGATCGAGCAGCGCATCGACGGCAAGATCATCCGCCCGTCCGCGAACTACACCGGTCCCGAGAACCAGAAGTTCGTGCCGATCAAGAACCGGAAGTGACCGTCGTCATGAACACCGCCTTCCGCAAGAAACTTCCCGGCACGAATCTCGAGTACTACGACGCGCGCGCCGCCGTCAACGCGATCAAGCCCGGTGCGTACGCAAAGCTGCCGTACACGGCCCGCGTGCACGCCGAGAACCTCGTGCGCAAGGGCGAGCCGGGGAAGATCAACGCCTATCTGGGTCAGCTCATCGAGCGCAAGCGCGATCTCGACTTTCCCTGGTTCCCGGTGCGCGTCGTGTGCCACGACATCCTCGGCCAGACCGCGCTGGTCGATCTCGCCGGCCTGCGCGATGCGATCGCCGACATGGGCGGCGACCCGGCGAAGGTGAATCCGGTGGTGCCGGTGCAGCTGATTGTCGACCACTCGCTGGCCGTCGAGCACGGCGGTTTCGAGAAGGATGCGTTTGCCAAGAACCGCGCGATCGAGGATCGCCGCAACGACGATCGCTTTCACTTCATCGACTGGACCAAGAAGGCGTTCAAGAACATGGAAGTGATCCCGCCGGGCAACGGGATCATGCATCAGATCAACCTGGAGCGGATGTCGCCGGTGATCTACACCCAGGACGCCCCGGACGGAACCAAGATTGCCTTCCCGGATACCTGCGTCGGCACCGACAGCCACACGCCGCACGTCGATGCGCTGGGCGTCATCGCGATCGGCGTCGGCGGCTTGGAAGCCGAGAACGTCATGCTCGGCCGCGCGTCCTGGATGCGCCTGCCGGACATCACCGGCGTGGAGCTGAGTGGCAGGCCGCGTGAAGGCATCACCGCGACAGACGTCGTGCTCGCGCTGACCGAGTTCCTGCGCCAGCAGAAGGTCGTCGGCGCCTACCTCGAGTTCTACGGCGAAGGCGCCTCGGCGCTGACGCTGGGCGACCGCGCCACGATCTCCAACATGGCCCCGGAATACGGCGCCACCGCGGCGATGTTCTTCATCGACAAGAACACGATCGAGTACCTGCGCCTCACCGGCCGCGACGATGCGCAGGTCAAGCTGGTCGAGACCTACGCGAAGCACACCGGCCTCTGGGCCGATGACCTGAAGGCCGCCGAATACGAGCGCGTGCTCAAGTTCGACCTGTCGACGGTCGTGCGCAACATGGCCGGCCCGTCGAACCCGCACAAGCGCCTGCCGACCTCGGCGCTCGCCGAGCGCGGCATCGCCGCGAAGTGGGAGATGCCGCCAAAAGACGGATCTCATGGCACGATGCCGGACGGCGCGGTGATCATCGCTGCGATCACCAGCTGCACGAACACCTCCAACCCGCGCAACGTCATCGCCGCTGGCCTCTTGGCACGCAACGCCAACGCGCGTGGCCTGACCCGCAAGCCATGGGTGAAGTCCTCGCTGGCGCCGGGATCGAAGGTTGTTGAGACCTACCTGACCGAAGCGAAGCTGCTGTCCGAACTCGAAGCGCTCGGCTTCGGCATCGTCGCGTTTGCCTGCACCACCTGCAATGGCATGAGTGGCGCGCTCGATCCCAAGATCCAGCAGGAGATCATCGAGCGCGATCTGTATGCAACGGCCGTGCTCTCGGGCAACCGCAACTTCGATGGTCGTATCCACCCGTACGCGAAGCAGGCTTTCCTCGCCTCGCCGCCGCTGGTCGTGGCCTACGCGATCGCCGGCACGGTGCGCTTCGACATCGAGAAGGATGTGCTGGGCATCGACAAGGATGGCAAGCCGGTGACGCTGAAGGACATCTGGCCGACGGACGCCGAGATCGACGCCGTGGTCGCCAAGAGCGTGAACCCCACGCAGTTCCGCGCCGTGTACGAGCCCATGTTCCGCAAGCAGGCTGACAGCGGCGACAAGATCAGCCCGCTCTATAACTGGCGCGAGATGAGCACCTACATCCGCCGCCCGCCGTACTGGGAAGGCGCGCTGGCCGGTGCGCGCACGCTCAAGAATCTGCGTCCATTAGCTGTCCTTCCAGACAACA
The DNA here is from genome assembly GCA_041659605.1 of Sinimarinibacterium sp. Lineage (GTDB taxonomy): Bacteria > Pseudomonadota > Gammaproteobacteria > Nevskiales > Nevskiaceae > Solimonas. Next base: position 119,875 of record JBAZXW010000005.1, read on the forward strand.
TCACCACCGATCATCTGTCGCCGTCGAACGCGATCATGATGAACTCGGCCGCCGGCGAGTACCTGCACAAGATGGGCCTGCCGGAAGAGGACTTCAATTCCTACGCCACGCACCGCGGCGACCATCTCACCGCGCAGCGCGCCACCTTCGCCAACCCGCAGCTGGTCAACGAAATGGCGGTGGTCGACGGCAAGGTCAAGAAGGGTTCGCTCGCGCGCATCGAGCCGGAAGGCAAGGTCGTGCGCATGTGGGAAGCGATCGAAACCTACATGGAGCGCAAGCAGCCGCTGATCATTGTGGCGGGCGCGGACTACGGCCAGGGCTCCTCGCGTGACTGGGCGGCCAAGGGCGTGCGCCTCGCCGGGGTGGAGGTGATCGCGGCCGAAGGCTTCGAGCGCATCCACCGCACGAACCTGATCGGCATGGGCACGCTGCCGCTGGAGTTCAAGCCGGGCACCACGCGCCTGACGCTGGGCATCGACGGCACCGAGACTTTTGATGTGGTCGGCAAGCTGGCGCCGCGCACGACGCTGACGCTGGTCATCACCCGCAAGAACGGCGAGAAGCTCGAAGTGCCGATGACCTGCCGCCTCGATTCCGACGAGGAAGTGTCGATCTACCAGGCCGGCGGCGTGCTGCAACGCTTCGCCCAGGACTTCCTGGCATCGAACAAGGCGGCCTGACAGCAAAGCCTTTTCTTGCCGCGGATTACGCGGATGACACGGATCAAGAAAGAATCCGCGTTCATCCGTGTAAGCCGTTGCAAAAATCTTTAGGAGCTCTCAATGCCCCGTGTACCCCAAGTCAAAATCCCAGCCACCTACATGCGTGGCGGCACCAGCAAGGGCGTGTTCTTCCGCCTGCAGGATCTGCCCGAGCGTTGCCAGAAGCCTGGCGAAGCGCGCGATAGGTTGCTGCTGCGCGTGATCGGCAGCCCGGATCCTTATGCCGCGCATATCGACGGCATGGGTGGCGCGACTTCGAGCACGAGCAAATGCGTGATTCTCTCGAAGAGCGCGCAGCAGGGTCATGACGTGGACTACCTCTACGGCCAGATCTCGATCGACAAAGCTTTCGTGGACTGGAGTGGCAACTGCGGCAACCTGTCCACTGCCGCGGGCGCGTTCGCGATCCATGCCGGCCTCATCGATCCGTCGCGGGTTCCGCAGAACGGCACCTGCGTCGTGCGCATCTGGCAGGCCAACATCAAGAAGACGATCATCGCCCATGTCCCGGTCAGCAACGGCCAGGTGCAGGAGACGGGAGACTTCGAGTTGGATGGCGTGACCTTCCCGGCCGCCGAGATCGTGCTGGAGTTCCTCGATCCGTCGGACGATGCCGAGGAAGGAGGTTCGATGTTCCCCACCGGCAATCTGGTCGACGATCTGGAGGTGCCGGGCATCGGCACGCTCAAGGCGACGATGATCACTGCCGGCATCCCGACCGTGTTCGTGAACGCGGCCGAGATCGGCTACACCGGCACCGAGCTGCGCGAGGCGATCAATACCAAGCCCGAGGCGCTCGCCAGGTTCGAAGCCATCCGCGTCGCCGGTGCGCTGCGCATGGGGTTGATCAAGAAGCCCGAGGAAGCGGCTAGCCGCCAGCACACGCCGAAAGTGGCCTTCGTCGCGCCGCCGGCGGATTACCTCTCGTCGAGCGGCAAGCAGGTCAAGGCCGGCGAGATCGACCTCAACGTGCGCGCGCTGTCGATGGGCAAGCTGCACCACGCGATGATGGGTACGGCGGCCGTTGCGATCGGCACCGCCGCGGCGATTCCCGGCACGCTGGTCAATTTGGCTGCCGGAGGCGGCGCGCGCGAGGCGGTGCGCTTCGGCCATCCCTCCGGCACGCTGCGTGTCGGTGCGGCGGCCGAGCAGGTCAACGGCGAGTGGACGGTGAACAAGGCGATCATGTCGCGCTCCGCGCGCGTGCTGATGGAAGGCGCCGTGCGCGTCCCAGGGGACGCGTTCTGAGAGCGCGGCGCTCCGCGAGGCCGTGCTGATGGGCTGAGCTGCGGCAGCAAAGCAGAGTCGCAAGGAACCCGGTGGGCGCAGGCCTGCCGGGTTCTTTCGTTTGTGGCGAGGCTGTTCAGCGGGCGCCGCCGCCGTATAATGAGGTGAGTAAGACTCACCAGTCGCACGCCATGGTGCGTCGCCAAGCCAGACAGGAGCCTCAAGCGTGACCTACCGTTCCGTTTTCCAGCCTGGCCTGTTCGCCGGCCAGACCATTGTCGTCACCGGCGGCGGCTCCGGCATCGGCCGCTGCACCGCGCATGAACTGGCGGCGCTCGGCGCGAAGGTGATCGTCACCGGCCGCAAGCCGGAGAAGCTGGACGCCGTCGTCGCCGAGATCCGCGAGGACGGCGGCACGGTCGCGAGCTATGCCTTCGACATCCGCAACGAGGACGCAGTCCGGGCGACCGTCCAGCAGGTGCTCGCCGAGCATGGCCTGATTCACGGCCTCGTCAACAATGCCGGCGGCCAGTTCCCGATGCCGCTGGCGATGATCTCGAAGAAGGGATGGGAGGCGGTGGTCGCGAACAACCTCACCGGCGGCTTCCTGGTTGCACGAGAGGTCTACACGCAGTGCATGAAGAAGCACGGCGGCGCGATCGTCAACATGATCGCCGACATGTGGGGCGGCATGCCCGGCATGGGCCACAGCGGCGCAGCGCGCGCCGGCATGCTCAACTTCACCGAGACCGCGGCGATCGAATGGGGCGCGTCCGGCGTGCGCGTCAATGCCGTTGCGCCCGGCTACGTCGCGTCCAGCGGCATGGATCACTACGACCCCAGCTTCGCGAAAGAAGTGATCCCCAAGCTGGCCGGACTGGCGCCGCTCAAGCGCATGGCCGAGGAGGCCGAGGTCAGCAGTGCGATCGTCTGGCTGCTGTCCGAAGGCGCGGCCTTCGTCACCGGCACCTGCATCAAGATTGACGGCGGCAGCAGCCTTGGCGCGAAGGCCTTCCCGCTGCTCGATCACAAGAACTCGAAGCCCTACCAGGGCTTTCACCGCGCGGTAAAGCCCAAGGCCGTCGGTTGACGCTGCGCATGGCGGCGCAGGTAACAAATATTGTTGTCGAATCAGCCGGTAAACACGGGTAAAACTACCGACCATTGAGTCGGAGTGACAGGAGACGGAAGTGCCGATTATCGAATCGAAGGTCGATACCTCCGGCGCGCAGTTCCAGCAGAACCGTGCGGGGATGCTGAAGCTGATCGAGGACTGGCGCGCGATCGAGGCCAAGGGCCGCGCCGAGGAAGAGAGCAAGCGCAGCCGTTATCACCAGCGCGGGCAGATCCTGCCGCGTGAGCGCGTGCACCTGATGCTCGACCGCGGCTCGCCGTGGCTGGAGATGTCGACGCTTGCCGGCTACAAGATGCACGACGACAAGGACGGCTCGCTCGCCGGCGGCAACAACATCACCGGCATCGGCTACGTCTCCGGCACGCGCTGCATCGTCTCGGCGTCGAACTCGGCGATCAAGGGCGGCACGATGACGCCCTGGGGAGTGCAGAAAGGTCTGCGCATCCAGGAGATCGCGCTGCAGCAGAAGCTGCCGTGCGTGAACATGATCGAGTCCGGCGGCGCCAATCTGCTGTACCAGGCGGAAGTGTTCATCCCCGGCGGCAAGACTTTCGCGAACCAGTGCCGGATGTCGGCCGCCGGAATTCCACAGGTCACCGTGGTGCACGGCTCGAGTACGGCCGGCGGCGCCTACATGCCGGGCTTGTCGGACTACGTCGTCATGGTGCGCAAGCGCGCCAAGGTGTTCCTCGCCGGCCCGCCGCTGCTCAAGGCTGCGACCGGCGAAGTCGCCAACGACGAGGAACTCGGTGGCGCCGAGATGCACTGCCAGGTCGCCGGCACCAGCGAGTTCATCGCCGAGAACGACATCGACGCCATCCGCATCGCGCGCGAGATCGTCAAGAACATCCACTGGAATGCGCAGCGCCCGAAGCTCGAACTGCTGCCGATCCGCGCGCCGCTGTACGACATCGAAGAGATCTGCGGCGTCGTGCCGCCGGACTACCGCAAGCCCTTCGATTGCCGCGAGGTGATCGCGCGCATCGTCGACGGTTCGGAGTTCCTCGACTTCAAGACCGAGTACGACAACCAGACCATCTGCGGTCGCGCGGTGATCCACGGCCACCAGGTCGGCATCATCTCCAACAACGGTCCGATCACGACCAAGGGTGCGACCAAGGCCGGCCAGTTCATCCAGCTGTGCTGCCAGGCGAACGTCCCGATCGTCTACCTGATGAACACGACCGGCTACATGGTCGGCACCGAGTCCGAACAGGGCGGCATTGTCAAGCACGGCTCGAAGATGATCCAGGCGGTCGCCAACGCCACGGTGCCGCAGCTGACGATCGTGATGGGCGGGTCGTTCGGGGCCGGCAACTACGGCATGTGCGGTCGCGGCTTCGGTCCGCACTTCATCTTCGCGTGGCCGAACTCGCGCACGTCTGTGATGGGCGGCGAGCAGGCGGCCGGCGTGATGGAGATCATCACGCGCGAGAAGTGGCACAAGGAGGGCAAGCAGATGTCCGAAACCGACGAGAAGATGCTGGCGATGGTGCGCCAGAACATCATCGGCCAGTTCGACAAGGAGTCGCATGCCTTTGCCGCAACCGCGCGCCTGTTCGACGACGGACTGATCGATCCGCGCGACACGCGCAAAGTGCTCGGCCTGTGTCTGTCGGTCTGCCGCGAAGGCAAGGCGCGGCAGATGTTCCCCAACAGCTTCGGCGTCGCCCGCTTCTGAGCGCGCCCGCATTTTCGGAAGGTTTCCCATGCAGTACACCCACGAGCATCAGCAGTTGTTCGACACGACCAAGCAGTTCGTCGAGAACGAAATCAATCCGCACCTGGAAGAGTGGGAACGGGCTGGTGCCTGGCCGGCCCACGAGGTGCTCAAGAAGATGGGGGCGCTTGGACTGCTCGGCATCTGCAAGCCGGAGAGTGTCGGCGGTCTCGGACTCGACTACAGCTACGAGATCGCGTTCGCCGAGGCGCTGGGCCATTGCCGCGCCGGCGGCCTGCCGATGGCGATCGGCGTACAGACCGACATGGCCACCCCGGCGCTTGCGCGCTTCGGCAGCGACTACCTCAAGGAAAACTATCTGAAGCCGGCAGTCGCCGGGGAACAGGTCGCCTGCATCGGCGTCAGCGAGCCCGGCGCCGGCTCGGACGTCGCCGCCATCAAGACGACCGCGCGCCGCGTCGGCGACGAATACGTCATCGACGGCCAGAAGATGTGGATCACCAACGGCACACAGGGCGATTGGGTGTGCCTGCTCGTGAATACCGGAGAACCCATCGCGGGCAACCGTCACGGCAACAAGTCGCTGATCGTCGTCCCGCTCGACGCCAAGGGCGTCGACCGCAAGACCAAGCTCGACAAGCTCGGGCAGCGCTCCAGCGACACCGCGATCATCTTCTTCGACAACGTACGCGTGCCTGCGCGGCATCTGATCGGCGAGGAAGGCAAGGGTTTCATTTACCAGATGCAGCAGTTCCAGGAGGAGCGCCTGTTCCTGTCAGCGAGCATCCTGGTGTCGCTGGAGCGCTGCGTCGCGGAGACTGTCGCGTACACGCGCGAGCGCCAGGCCTTCGGTCAGTCGATTCTGGACAACCAGTATGTGCAGTTCCGGCTCGCCGAACTGGCGACCGAGATCGAGGCCTGCCGGTCGCTGGTCTACCGCGCGACCGACGAGATGTTGACTGGCAAGGACGTGTCGCTGCTCGCGTCGATGGCCAAGCTCAAGAGCGCGCGCATCGCCCGCGAGACGACGGACTCGTGCCTGCAGTTCTGGGGCGGGCAGGGATTCATGTGGGACAACCCGGTGAGCCAGTATTACCGCGACTTGCGCCTGCATTCGATCGGTGGCGGCGCCGACGAAGTCATGCTGGGCATCATCAGCAAGCGCCTGGGCTTTGGCGGCAAGTCGAAGCGATAACGGCAAGGTGCGAGGAGAGAATATGGACCTGCCTCAGACCCAGACGCTGCTGTTGAACCTCGAGCGCGGCGTGCTGCACGTCACGCTCAACCGCCCGGATGCGAAGAACGCATTGAGCCCGGCCATGGTCGCCGAACTCAATGCCGTGTTCGACGCGGTGCGCGAGAGGCGCGACGTACGCGTGGTGGTAATGCGTGGTGCCGGCGGCAATTTCTGCGCCGGCGCCGACCTCAAGGACATGATGGCCGGCGGACTCAAGCCGCCGCAGCGCGGCGAGCCGGATCCGGTGATCCAGTATTCGCGCGGTTTCGGCGCGATGCTGCGCAAGGTGGAGGCGCTGCCGGCCGTCGTGATCGCGGTCTGCGAAGGCGCGGTGCTCGGCGGCGGTTTCGGGTTTGCCTGTGTGTCGGACATCGCGCTCGCGCACGTCGACGCGAAGTTCGGCTTGCCGGAAACCACGCGCGGCCTGCCGCCGGCGCAGATCGCGCCTTTCGTTGTTGGACGCATCGGCCTGACGCAGGCGCGCCGCCTGTGTCTGACCGGGGCGCAGTTCCGCGGCGCGCGTGCGCTGGAGCTGGGCCTGGTGCATGAGACGTTCGCGTCCGCGGAGGAGTTGCACGCCAAGCTCGCAGAGACCTTGAGCCAGGTGCTCGGCTGCGCACCGAGCGCGAATGCGGTGACCAAGGAAATCATCCTCGGCGTCGCGCACATGGACATGGACGCGCTGCTCGACGATGCGGCACAGAAATTCGCGGCCTGCGTCCGCGGTCCGGAAGCACCGGAAGGCATTGCAGCATTTCTGCAGAAGCGCCGCCCGAAATGGGCCCTCGAATAGCTCGACGGACTCCGAGACGATGACCCAACGATTCAACAAGGTGCTGGTCGCAAACCGCGGCGAGATCGCGGTACGCGTGATCCGCGGCGCGAAGACGCTCGGCTACAGGACGGTGGCGGTCTACAGCGAGGCCGATCGCGACGCGATGCACGTGCTCGAAGCGGATGAGGCGGTCTGCATCGGCCCGGCGCCGGCGAAGGAGTCGTACCTCGTTATCGACAGCATTCTCGCGGCGGCACAGCGGTCCGGCGCCGGGGCGATCCATCCCGGCTACGGTTTCCTGTCCGAGCGCGCCGAGTTTGCCAAGGCGGTGCAGGACGCGGGGCTGGTGTTCATCGGTCCCGATCCGGCGTCGATCGACGCGATGGGCAACAAGTCGGCGTCGAAGATCCGCATGATCGCCGCCGGCGTGCCCTGCGTGCCTGGCTATCAAAGTCTGGAAGCGGGGGGCGACGACCAGTCGGACGAGACTCTGATCGCGGAGGCACGGAGGATCGGTCTGCCGGTGATGGTCAAGGCGGCGGCCGGCGGCGGCGGCCGCGGCATGCGCCTCGTGCACGATGACGCCCATCTGGCGGAAGCGATCCGCGGCGCGCGCAGCGAAGCAGCCAATGCTTTCGGCAGCGGCCAGCTGCTGATCGAGAAGGCGGTGATGCATGCGCGCCACGTCGAGATCCAGGTGTTCGGTGACCGTCACGGCAACGTGATCCATCTGGGCGAGCGCGACTGCTCGGTGCAGCGCCGCAATCAGAAGCTGGTCGAGGAGGCGCCGTCACCGGCGGTCGACGAGGCGCTGCGCGCGCGCATGGGCGCGGCGGCGGTCGCGGCCGCGAAGGCGGTGAACTACGTCGGCGCCGGCACCGTCGAGTTCATGCTGGCGCAGGATGGGCAGTTCTACTTCCTGGAGATGAACACGCGCCTGCAGGTCGAGCACCCGGTGACCGAGCTGGTCTACGGCGTCGACCTGGTCGAGTGGCAGCTGCGCGTCGCGCAGGGCGAGGCGCTGCCGTTGACGCAGGAAGAGGTGCTCGAGCGCCGCCGCGGCTGCGCGATCGAAGTGCGCTTGTGCGCCGAAGACCCCGCGCAGAACTACCTGCCGCAGACCGGCAAGGTCCTGAAATGGGACGTGCCGGCCGGAACGGGCGTGCGCGTCGACAGCTATCTGCGCGAAGGGCAGGCCATCAGCCCGTTCTATGATTCGATGCAAGCGAAGATCATCGCCTGGGGAGAAGATCGCGCGACCGCACGCATGCGCCTGATCAAGGCGCTCGACGACACGACGCTGCTCGGCGTCGTCAACAACAAGGGCTATCTGCGCGCGATTCTCGCGCACGAGGCCTTCGCCGGCGGCGACTTCTCGACCTCGTTCATCGGCCATCATTTTCCGCACGAGCGCGTGTCGGCGACCAGGCCGACGCTGCGCCATGTCGCGCTCGCCGCAGTGGCGCTGTACCTGGACGACGCGCTGCGTCTTGCCCAGGAGCACGAGTTGTCGCGGGAATTTCTCGGCTGGCACAGCTCGCATGAGTTTCCGGCGGACTACAAGCTGAAGTGGCGCGACACCGAATACGACGTCGATGTGCTCGTGCACGATGGTCGTGAGTTCACGATCCGCATCGGCGATGCGAGCTTCCACCTCAATGTCGTGCGCAATGCCGCGCACGATTTCCACTATCTCCTCGACGGCGTCGTCGGCCGCGCGCGCATCGCGCACGAGGACGACCGCGTCTGGCTCGATGCGGAAGGGGATTGCTACTGCTATGCCGATGTGACGCTGGCGCCGGCGCTGGCGGTGGCCGCAGGCTCCGACGGCCGGCTGCTCGCACATTCCGACGGCAAGATCGTCGCCGTGCATGTCGAGCCCGGCCACAGCGTAGCCAAAGGCAGGACCCTGGTCGTGCTCGAAGCGATGAAGATGGAATTCCAGCTTGCGCTGCCGGTTGACGGCACGGTCGTCGCCGTCAGCGTGCAGCCCGGCCAGCAGGTCAAGAACCGGCAGCTGCTGGTGCAGGTCGAGCCGGCGAAGGCATAGTCCCCGCGCACGCCCCGGTCGTCGCTACGCGGCGGCTGAACAGCGACAAAAAAGAACCCCCGCCGTGTCTCCACGGCGGGGGTTTTGATTGCACGGCCTGCGTCGGGCCTGCGTGCGCTTACTCGACGACCTTCAGCTCGACGCGGCGGTTCTCTTCGCGGCCCGCCTCGGTCTCGTTGGTCGCGATCGGTCGGCTCTCGCCGTAGCCGACCGGCTTCATGCGCTTGGCCGTCACGCCGCGGCCATCGAGATAGGCCTTGACCGAATTGGCGCGGCGCTCCGACAGGCCGAGGTTGTAGGCGTCGCTGCCGACGCCGTCGGTGTGGCCTTCGAGTTCGACATCGATGTTCGGATAAGCCTGGAGCGTCTGTGCGACCTCGTCGAGGATCTTGCGGGCGGGTGGCGTCAGCCGATCCGAGTCGAACTCGAACTTCACACCGCGCAGGATGAAGTTCTTGTCGAGCGCGCAGCCGTTGGCGTCGGTCTGCTCGCCCGGGCGCGGCTTGCGGCAGTCGCCGGTCAGTGCGCAGCCGTTCGGCAGGACCTTGGCTCCGGGCGGCGTCTTCGGGCACTCATCCAGGTAGTCCGGGATGCCGTCACCGTCGGAATCGAGCGGGCAGCCGTCCGGACCCACCGGAACGCCGGCTGGCGTGCCGGGGCACTTGTCGAGCTCGTCGGGGATGCCGTCGCCGTCGCGATCTTCCAGCGAGCAGCCTTCGGCGTTGACGCGCGTTCCCGGACGCGTGCCGGGGCACTTATCGAGGTAATCCGGTACGCCGTCGCCGTCGGAATCGAGCGGGCAACCATTGCTGTTGACCGGCACGCCTCTCGGAGTACTCGGGCACTGGTCGCGGCTGTCGGGCACGCCGTCGCCATCGCTGTCGAGCTCGCAGCCGTCCTTGCCGACGAGCACGCCCTTGGGTGTGTTCGGGCACTTGTCCAGATAGTCAGGCACACCGTCGCCATCGAGATCGGTCGGGCAGCCGTCCGAGTAAACGCTCACGCCTTTGGGCGTATCCGGGCACTTGTCACGCGAGTCGGGCACGCCGTCGCCGTCCTGGTCGTACGGATCGGCGCCGAACTTGTACGAGACGCCGACCGCGCCGGACCACAGGTAGAACACGTCGTCCGGCACGGTCACGCCGTTTTCGGTGGTCTCGCTGATGTAGTCGAGGTTGTAGCGCACATCCAGACGCGCATCCCAGTGCTCGGCCAGCTTGAACATGGCGCCGCCACCCGCACCCCAGCCGACGCCGTTGATGCCGCTGACGTTCAGGAAGTCGATGCTGTGGCCGTTGCCGTTGATCAACAGATACGGACGAATCTTGGCGGTGTCGGGCGCAAAGAAGCCGACCGCGTTGACGCCGAGTGTGAAGCGCTCGTAGATGTTGCCTTCCGGCAGGTGGCTGACGTCCAGGCCGCTGTAGTTACCCTCGACTTCGAGGTTCAGGAACGGGCCGATCGCTTTGCCGAGGATGATGCCCCCGAACAGTCCGGCATCCTGTTCATCGCTGTCCGACACTACGCCGCCGATCATCGGCGCGACATAAACGCGGTCATCGAACTCCTTGCTCTCGGCGGCGGGCGCAACGGCACCCAACAACAGCGCGACGGCGCTAAGCCATACGTGCTTCGGCATCTGATGTCTCCAGTCCCTGATTTAGTGTTGACCCCAACGGAGGTGAAGCGATGCTCGGTCTCGATGACAACTCGACGAAAACACCTCTTCACTGCAACTTGGAATGCATTATGATGATAGTCACTGGTGCCGTAAATATGAGAACGGCGTAATTTTTCTCGACGAAGACTTCACTTTTAGGTGGGAGCCCCCTGATGAAAGCGTTTCGCGCATGGGCACTGATGCTCGCGGCGGTCCTCGCAGGTTGCGGAGACGGCAGCATCCAAAGCCCGGACTTCACGACTCAGCTGGTGAGTCTGCGGGTCGTGGTCGATAACCCGAACCCGGCGCTCGGGGAGACGATCCACTTCCAGGCGATCGGCACGTTTACGGCGCCGCCCGGATCCGCGAACGAGACCTTTGAAGAGGTCATCGCTGATGCGAACTGGACATCCAGCAACGACAACGTCGTGTCGGTCGACGGTGACGGCAACGGGTCTACCAACGCCCAAGGCACGGCGACGGTCACCGGCGAAAGCAATGGCATCTCGGGCGGCACGACGATCGTCGTCGGTGCGGCGCGCCTGACCAGCCTGGTCATCGAACCGCCTTCGGCTTCGATCCCGCTCGGCAGCATGACCACCTTCTTCGCCCGCGGTCGTTACACGGATGGCGTGACGCGCGATCTGCCGCCGGGAACCAGTGTGACCTGGACCCCCGCCGATACGGGTATCGCGACGCTGAACCCGACGACGGGCGTGTCGACCAACGCCGACTCGTACGCGATCGGTGGACCGGTGACGATTCGCGCGACCTCTCCGGCCCCTCAGGGTGGAACGGTGTCCGCGACGGCATCGCTGACCGTGACGGGCGCGACGCTCGAATCGGTCGACTACGTCAAGCCGGCCGGCTTCGATCGCGCCGTCGACAACCTGTATACGGTGTTCGTCGGCGAAGTGCCGTTCGAAATCTACGGCACGTTCTCGGATGGCACGACACAGCAGTTGAGCGGGGCGAACTTCACTGTCGGCTGGACCAGTTCCGCGCCTGCGGTCATCAACAATCCGGACGGCGACGAACAGTTCGCGGCGTTGAGCCTGGGCAGTGCGGACATCACCGGCGAGGTCACCAATCCGCCGGGTGCGGTGCCGGATTCGGCGACGGCGACGGTCACCGTCGCGCCGGTCAACGAATTCTGCGTCAATGAATTCATCGATCCGCCTGCGGTCGTGACGACCAGCGCCAGCAGCACCTGCGCGGCGCCGGCGTGCACGATCTCGCAGCCGGACAACATCATCGATGGCGACCTGGATTCGTTTGCGACCTTGACGGTGAACCTGGGCCTGCTGATGCAGTCCAGCCTGGGGGTCAACGTGTTTGACACGACGCAGGCGCGCCTGGTCGTCGGTCAGCAGACGGGTTTCGTCGTCAGCCGTCCGACCTCACTGCTGTCACTGGACCTGCTCGGCTCACTGTCGATCGACACGCTGTTGTGCGCCGCTGACGGAACCTGCAATGTTCTCGAAAGCTTCACGCCGGAGTCCGGCAACGTCGGCATCGATCTCCTTGGTTTGATCGGCGACGACTCCGTCTTCCTGCTGTCGACGACTCCACTGACCGTTGCGAGCGAAGGCGCCAACGGCTTGCGTCTGACCTACCAGGCCGAGTCGCTGGTCGCGCTGCAGTCCGCGGTCAACGTCCACAGTGCCTGCGCGGTTGCGGTGCCGCCGGCGCAGTAAGACGATCGGTTGTGCTGAGTGAAGGGGCGCTTCGGCGCCCCTTCTTTTTGTGTGTCAGTAACCGAGCTGGCGTGCGGCGAGGTCCTTCATGACTTCCTGCGAGCCGCCGCCGATCGTCAGGACCTTGGTCTCGCGGTAGATCCGCTCGACCTTGCTGCCCTGCAGGTAGCCGGCGCCACCGAGAATCTGCATTGCCTCGTTGGCGACCCACTCGAGCATCGTCGTCGCGTGGTTCTTGAGCAGGCAGACCTCGGCGACCGGCATCTGCTTGTGGCTCACGCGCCAGGCCAGCAGGTCGAGGTTGGCCTTGACCGCCTCGATGCGCATGCGCATGTCGACCAGCTTGTGGCGAATCACCTGGTTGCGGATCAGCGGCTTGCCGAAGGTTTCGCGGGTGCGCGCGTAGGCGAGCGCTTCGTCGTAGCAGACCTGTGCAAAAGCCCAGGCCTGCGCCGCGAGCATGATGCGCTCCTGGTTGAAGTTCATCATGATCGCCATGAAACCGGCATTCTCAGGGCCGATGCGGTTGGCCACTGGTACGCGGCACTGGTCGAAATACAACGTGGCCGTATCCGAACACCACCAGCCCATCTTCTTCAGCGGGCTGCGCGAAAGCCCCGGTGTATCGCCCTCGATGACGAGCAGCGACACGCCGCCCATGCCCGGCCCGCCGGTGCGCACGGCCGTGGTGATGAAATCGGCGCGCAATCCGGAGGTGATGAAGGTCTTGGAGCCGCTGACGAGGTAGTGATCGCCGTCGCGTTCGGCGCGCGTTTTCAGGTTGGCGACGTCCGATCCGCCCGAAGGTTCGGTGATCGCCAGCGCGGCAATCTTCTCGCCGGCCAGGACCGGCGCAACAAACTTCTGTTTCTGCTCGTGTGTGCCGGCATGCACGATCGGCGGCGTGCCGATGCCGTGCGACATCAGGCTCGCGATCAGTCCGCCACTGCCGGCGCGGGCCAGCTCTTCGGTGAGGATGATCGTGTAGAACAGGTCCGGAACCTCGATGCCGCCATAGGTCTCGGGGAAGCCAATCTGCAGCAGGCCGGCAGCGGATGCTTTGCGGTGCAGTTCGCGCGGGAGCTGTTCGGCGTGCTCCCAGCGCTCGATATGGGGCGCGACTTCACGCTCGACGAAGCGGCGCGCCTGCTGGCGGAAGGATTCGTGCGCCTCGGTGTAGAACGGGTGCGAAGGGGTCATGCCGATTACCGTTTCGAGTGGGGTGATTTCCCTGCGTCGAAACATAATCTCTTCGCTGGACGGCCGCTACGGCCCGAACGTTCGGTAATAAATCTTACGGATGTTCGCGCGCACCCTGGCGCGAACCGTCGACTTCAGCCGCCGGCCGCCTGCAGGGTGTTCTGCATCAGCATCGCCACCGTCATCGGTCCAACGCCGCCGGGGACCGGTGTGATCCAGGCCGCGCGCTCGCGTGCGGATTCGAAGTCGCAGTCGCCGACGAGCTTGCCGGACTCCAGGCGGTTGATGCCGACGTCGATCACGGTCGCGCCGGGCTTGATCCACGTGCCCATGACCAGTCCCGGCTTGCCGACCGCGACCACGAGAATGTCGGCGCGGCCAACTTCCGCGGGGACGTCGGCCGTGAATCGGTGGCAGCAGGTGGCGGTCGCGCCGGCGAGCATCAGCTCCAGCATCATCGGGCGGCCGACATGGTTGCTCGCACCGACGACGACCGCGGTGCGCCGCTTGAACGTCTCTCCGACCGAGCGCAGCAGCTCCATGACGCCGTAGGGCGTGCACGGCCGCAGCAGCGGCTGGCGCTGCGCCAGCCGACCGAGATTGTAAGGATGGAAGCCGTCGACGTCCTTCGACGGCAGGATGCGCTCAGTGACCTGGGTCGCGTCCAGATGGGGCGGCAGGGGCAGCTGCACCAGAATGCCGTCGATGCCCGCATCGTCGTTGAGCGCGTCGATGGCCGCCAGCAGTTCGGTCTGGGTGACGCCGGCATCGAGATGCATCGGAACGGAGCGGATGCCGACTTTCTCGCAGGCCAGGCGCTTGTTGCGTACATAGACCTCGGATGCCGGGTCGCTGCCGACGAGAATGGTCGCGAGGGCGGGAGCGCGCAGTCCGCGGCCGATGCGCGCCTGCACGCCGGCGCGTACACGTTCCTGCACGGCTGCGGCGACGGCCTTGCCGTCGATGAGGTTTGCGGTCACAGCGGATCGGGTTGGAAGACGAAAGCATATTGTACGGGCTGTGCCGAGGCCGCGAGCGATCTGCGATCGCGATGACGTTCGTTTGACATGCCTTCCCGTACACTACGCGCCTTTCGCCACACAGGACTGCCGTGCCTCGTCTGCAGATCGACCAGCTTTGCGTGATGCGCGGCGATCGCGTGCTGGTTTCCGGGCTGAGCTTTGCGCTGGAGGCGGGTGAACTCCTGCATCTGCGCGGCGCCAACGGCACCGGCAAGACCAGCTTGCTCGAAATCCTTGCCGGGCTGCGGCATCCGGCTTCGGGGTCGATCGCGTCGGAAGCGGCGGAACAGGGTGTGCATTGGGTCGGGCATCGCAACGCCCTGTCGCCGCAGTTGAGCGCGGTCGAGAACCTGCAGTTCTGGTGCGGCGTCAACGGTGAGGATCCGGCGCGGGCGGTACCGGCCCTCGAACGGATGGGTGTGCCCGCCGGCGCCTGCCGCCGTCCGGTGCGCACTCTGTCCGCCGGCCAGAAGCGGCGCGGCGCCTTGGCCCGCCTGCTGCTGGCGTCGCGGCCCTTGTGGTTGCTGGACGAACCGCTGGATGGGCTGGACCGTGACGGCATTGCGCTCTTTGCGGATCTGCTCGCGGTTCACCTGCGCGGCGACGGCATGGTCGTGATGACCAGCCATCAGGCGCTGCCCGGCGGTTTGCCGAGCGTGCGTGAAATCGAGCTGCAGCCGCCGGCGCGGCAGAGGCGCGCGGCATGACGGCCATGGCTGTGACTGCGGTATTTGTGCGCGAGGTCCGCCTCGCGGCGCGGGCGCGCACCGAATGGCTGATGCCGCCGTTCTTTCTGGTCGTCGTCGTGACCTTGTTCGGACTCGGCGCCGAACCGAACGATCCGCGGCTGGTGGCGTTCACGCCGGCGATCCTCTGGGTTGCGGCGCTGCTCGCCGCGCTGCTGACGATGGAGCGGCTGTTCCGCAATGACTTCGAGGACGGTACGCTGGAGCAGCTGTGCCTGGCGCCTTCGCCGCTGTACCTGACGGTCTTCGTCAAACTTCTGACCCATTGGCTGTTGACCGGCCTGCCGCTGGTGCTGCTGTCCGTGCCGTTGGCCGTGGGGCTGGGGCTGACCGGCGCGCCGATGTGGACGCTGGTCGCCGGCCTGGCACTGGGCACGCCCTGCATCAGCGCGATCGGCGGGTTCGTCGCGGCGCTGATCGTCGGCCTGCCGCGCGCCGGCCTGCTGCTGCCGGTGCTGGTGCTGCCGCTGATCACGCCGGTCGTGATCTTCGGCGCCGGCGCCGTCCGCAGCGCCCAGCAGGGTCTCGACGCGAGCGCTCCGCTATACTTCGTCGCCGCGATTCTGGCGCTGGCGCTGAGTCTGATTCCCTGGGCCTGCAGCACCGCGCTGCGCAACGCCTTCGATTGATTCCTGCCCCCGATTAATCCTGACTCCATGTGGACCTGGTTCCATCGCCTTGCCTCGCCGCCGTACTTCTTCCGGCTGGCTGAGCGCTGGGCGCCCTGGATCGGCGCGGCGGCGCTGGCCCTCCTGGCCTGGGGCTGGATCGGTGGTCTAGTGTTCGCGCCGGCGGACTACCAGCAGAAGGACGCCTTCCGCATCATTTACGTGCACGTGCCGACCGCCGCGGTGTCGCTGTCGCTGTATACGCTGATGGCGGTCGCGGGCGCGATCGCGATCATCTGGCGCATGAAGCTCGCCGAATGCGTGCTGGTCGCCACCGCGCCGGTCGGTGCGAGCATGACCGCGGTGGCCCTGGTCACCGGCATGCTCTGGGGCAAGCCGATGTGGGGCGCCTACTGGGTCTGGGATGCCCGGCTCACTTCGGAACTGGTGTTGCTGTTCCTCTATCTGGGCGTGATCGGTCTGTACCAGGCCTTCGACGATGCGCGCGCCGGCGCGCGTGCTTGCGCCCTGCTGGCGATCGTCGGCGTCGTCAACGTGCCGATCGTCAAGTATTCGGTGGAGTGGTGGAACTCGCTGCATCAGTCATCGACGATCTTCAAGATGGGCAAGCCGACGATCACGCCGGAGATGGGCATCCCGCTGTATGCGTCGGTCGCGGGCACTCTTCTGTTCTGCGCCTACGTGATCCTGCGTCGCGTCCAGAACGAGGTGCTGTGGCGCGAGCGCGGCACCGCCTGGGTTGCGGAACTGAGCCACTGAGCGACGGTCTGCACAGAACTAAGGGCCGAAACATGGATTCAAGCTTCTGGTACATGAGCGGCTACGCCCCCTACGTCTGGGGTAGCTTCGGGCTGGCCGCGGCGGTTTTTGCGTGGAACTGGTGGGCGCCGCGCGTGCGTCGGCGCCAGATCTTTGAGGCGGCAGGCGAAGAATGACCAAACGACAGCAGCGCATGGTTGCGATCGCGGGCCTGATACTGGGCATCGGCATTGCCGCCGCCCTCGCATTCACCGCGTTCCGCAAGAACATGATGTATTTCTACACGCCCAGCGATCTGGTCGGCCAGGCGGTTTCGGAAGACGCGAAGCTGCGCCTGGGCGGCTTGGTCGTGACCGGCACCTTGCAGCGCGGCGAAGGCCTCGAGGTGCGCTTCACACTGGCCGATTGCGCGCAGTCGGTGCCGGTGCGCTACACCGGCATTCTTCCGGACCTGTTCCGCGAAGGGCAGGGCATCGTTGCGACCGGCCGCATGGGCGCGGACGGCAACTTCGTCGCCGACGAAGTGCTGGCCAAGCACGACGAGAATTACATGCCACCCGACCTGGCCAAGGCGCTGACGACGCCGGACGGAAAACACTCCTGCGCCCCCTTCAAGTCGGTAAGCGCGTCCTGATACTCCAGCGGTGATGCCATGATTCCGGAACTGGGCCATTTCGCACTCCTCGCCGCGCTTGCCGTGGCGGTTCTCCAGTTTGCGGTTCCACTGCTCGGCGTCTGGCGAGGGCAAGCGCGCTGGATGGACGTGGGCGCCTCGGCGGCGCAGGCGCAGTTCGTGCTCGTGCTGCTGGCCTATCTGTGCCTGACCTGGGCGTTCGTCGAACGCGACTGGTCGGTGGTCTATGTCGCAGCCAACTCGCATTCGCAGCTGCCGCTGATCTATCGCATCAGCGCAGTGTGGGGCGCGCACGAGGGCTCGATGCTGCTGTGGATGCTGATGCTGACCGGCTGGGCCGCCGCCGTATCGGTGTTCAGCCGCAGCCTGCCGCGCGACGTGCGGGCGCAGGCGCTGGCCGTGCTGGGTGCACTCAGCGTCGGTTTCCTGCTGTTCATCCTGCTGACGTCGAATCCTTTCGATCGTCATTTCCCGGTGCCGGAAGATGGTCGCGACCTCAACCCGCTGCTGCAGGATCCCGGCCTGGTGATTCATCCGCCGCTGCTGTACATGGGCTATGTCGGCTTTTCGGTGGCGTTCGCGTTCGCGATCACGGCCTTGCTCAGCGGCCGGCTCGACACCGCATGGGCGCGCTGGACGCGGCCCTGGACCACGGCCGCCTGGTTGTCGCTGACGCTGGGCATCACGCTGGGATCGTGGTGGGCCTATCACGAACTGGGTTGGGGCGGCTGGTGGTTCTGGGATCCGGTCGAGAACGCGTCGTTCATGCCGTGGCTGGTCGGCACGGCGCTGATCCATTCGCTGGCGGTCACCGAGAAACGCGGCCTGCTGAAATCCTGGACTGTGCTGCTGGCGATCGTCGCGTTCGCGCTGTCGCTGCTCGGCACCTTCCTCGTGCGCTCCGGCGTGCTGGTCTCGGTGCACGCTTTTGCGACCGATCCGGCGCGCGGCGTGTTCATTCTCACGTTCCTCGCCGTCGTGCTTGGCATCGCTTTCAGCCTGTACGCATGGCGCGCGCCGCGTTTCGTCAGCGAAGGCGAGTTGCAGATCTTTTCGCGCGAAGGGCTGCTGCTGCTGAACAACGTCTTTCTGGTGATCGCGGCGGCGGCGGTGCTGATCGGCACGCTGTATCCACTGGTCGTCGACGCCTTCAATCTCGGCAAGATCTCGGTCGGTCCGCCGTATTTCAACGCGGTGTTCCTGCCGCTCACGGCGCCTTTGGCGCTGTTGATCGGGTTTGCCGGGGTCGTCGGCTGGAAACAGGCGCGGGTGCGTGAAGTTCTGCGTCGCGTGCGCTGGCCGTTGGCCATCGCGCTGGTCGCCGGACTGGCGATGCCGTGGCTGCTGCAGCGGCGTTTCGAGCTTGCGGCCGCGGGCGGCGCGTTTCTGGCCCTGTGGACCCTGACGATGGCGTTCGAGGAGCCGTGGCGGCGCTGGCGTGCCCGGCGCGCCGCCGGCCTGGCGCAAATTCCACGCGCGATCTGGGGCCAGAGCCTGGCGCATTTCGGGCTCGGCCTCTGGGTGCTGGGGGTGACGTTCACCAGCCTGTACAGCATCGAGCGCGATGTGCGACTCGCCGCAGGGCAGAGCGTTGATCTCCTCGATTACCGTTTCGAGCTGCAGCGCGTCGAGCCTTTTGCCGGACCGAATTACGACGCCGATCGCGCGACAGTTGAAGTGAGCCGCGACGGCGCCTCGATCGCAAAGCTTGAGCCGGAGAAGCGGCTCTATCGCGCACAGCGCAACGTCATGACCGAGGCTGCGGTCGACCATAGCCCGCTGCGCGATCTCTACGTCGCGCTCGCGGAGCCGCTCGGCAACGGCGAATGGTCACTGCGTATCTACGTCAAGCCGATGATGCGCCTGGTCTGGCTCGGCGGCGTGCTGATGGCGCTCGGCGGCGGCCTTGCCGCTTCGGACCGGCGCTACCGGCTGGCGAGTGCCGCCGCGCGACGCGTGCCGGCGACGGACGGAGTGCCGGCCTGATGCGCCTGCCCAAATATGTATGGGCCCTGGTGCCGGCCGTGGTGCTCCTGGGGCTCGTGCTGCTGTTCGCGATCGGATTGCAGCACGATCCGCGGGTGGTGCCGTCACCGCTGATCGGCAAGCCGGCGCCGGGGTTTGATCTGCGCATCGTCGGAGCGCAGACGCCGTTCCGCCGCGACGACCTGCTGGGCCGGCCGGTTCTGGTGAACTTCTTCGCGAGCTGGTGCGCCGCCTGCCGCGACGAGCATCCGCTGCTGCTGGATCTGGCGCGGCGCGGCGTCGAAATCGTCGGCATGGACTACAAGGACACCGATGCCGATGGCCTGCTCTGGCTGGAGCGTCACGGCAGTCCGTATCGCACGGTGGTTGCCGACCCGGAAGGCCGCGCCGGACTCGACTGGGGTGTCTACGGCGTGCCGGAAACCTATGTGCTCGATGCGCAGGGCACGATTGTCTACAAGCAGATCGGTCCGCTCGACGAGCAGACCTGGCGCAGCAAGATCGCGCCGCTGATGGCGGCTGGCTCCGTGCTGCAGACGGGAAGCCGGTGATGCGCACGTTCAGTGGAATGCGTTCCGTGATTTGCGCGGTTCTCCTTGCCGCCGCAGCAATCGGCAGTGCGTCTGCGCAGGGTGACGAGCTGACACCGCAACAGGCCGAGCGCTATCAGAAGCTGGTCAACGAACTGCGCTGCCTGGTCTGCCAGAACCAGTCGATCGCCGATTCCAGTGCACCGCTTGCTGCGGATTTGCGCGAGCAGGTGCTGCACCAGATCCAGTCGGGCCGCAGCGACGCGGAGATCGCCGATTATGTGACGGCGCGATACGGCGACTTCGTGCTGTACCGGCCGCCGTTCAAGGCGTCGACCTGGCTGTTGTGGCTCGGACCGTTTGCGCTGCTGCTGCTGGCCTTGGGTGTCGCGGTGGTGTTCGTGCGGCGGCGCGTGCGCCCCGCCCCGGTGTCGCCGCCGGATGCCGCCCGTAATGCGGAGCGGCTGCGCCGGCTGCTGGATGAAGGTTCGCGAGAGGAGAGGCGATGACGCTGTTCTGGATGGGGGTCATCGCCGTACTGGCGGTGGCGCTGAGCCTGCGGCCACTGTGGTCGCGCCGGGACACGACGGTCGGCGAGGTACAGCGGCGCGCGCTCAATGTTGCCGGCTATCGCAGCCGTCTCGCCGAGATCGAGACCGAGGTCGCGGTCGGCACCATTGCCGGCGATGCGGCCGATCCGATGCGCCAGGAGGCCGCCACGCGCCTGCTCGACGACACCGGTGAGGATGCGCCCACGCAGGCGCCGGTCGCGTCGGCCCCGCGTTCGTGGGTGTTGACGACGGTTGGCGTCGCGCTGATCGCGGGCGTCTGCGGCTTCGGTTACTACTTTGGCGACAGCCGGGAGATCGCGTCGTGGGTTGCCGAGGCTGGCGCCAATCCGGAGGCAGCGCAGAAGCTCGCGGTCGGGGCGATGGTGCGCAGGCTGGAGACCCGACTGCAGAAGACGCCGGATGATGCTCCGGGCTGGGCGATGCTCGGTCGTTCCTATTACGTGATGGCGCGATACGCGGACTCGGCGGGCGCCTATGAACGCGCGAACCGGCTGACCGCCGCCGCGCCCAATGCCGATTGGCTCGCCGACGAGGGCGAGGTGCGCGCGGCGCTCGGCGGACACGATCTGCAGGGCCTGCCGCGTCAGCTGTTCGAGCGATCGATCGCAGTGGACCCGCGGCAGCCGAAGGCGCTGTGGTACGGCGGCCTGGCGGCGGCGCAGGGCGGCGATTACGGTGCCGCGCTCGATCGCTGGCTGGTGCTGCGCGGCACGGAACTGCCGGACGATTTCCGCTCGACGCTCGAATCCCATCTCAAGGAACTGGCGCAGCTGGCCGGCCGCGAGCTGCCGGCGGCAGCGGAGCCGGAGTCGGCGCCGGCGCCGGTCGCAAGCACCGCCCAGCTGACCTTGCAAATCGATGTCGACGCTGCGTTGTCCGGCGACATCGCCGCCAGCGACACGCTGTTCGTGGTCGCCCGCCGTCCGGACGCCGGTGGCCCGCCGCTGGCGGTCAAGCGGGTCAGCGCGACCGATCTGCCGATGACGATTACCCTCGACGACAGCAACGCGATGGCGCCCCAATTCAAGCTGTCGAGCGCGGATCGCTGGGACGTGATCGCGCGCGTCAGCCGCAGCGGCACCGCGCAGGCCCAATCCGGGGACCTTGAAGGTCGTATCTCGGTGAGCCGCGAAGAGGCGCGCGCGCCGATCCGCCTGCGCATCGATCGTCGCGTGCCCTGAACATTAACCAAAAACATGCAGAGAAAAATGCAGAGGATGCAATGACCACTCAAACGCTGTCGCAGATTCCGAACGCCCGCCGTCTGTTCCTGAAGGCGGCGACGACGATCACGCGGCGGCCCAAGGGCCAGCCCAAGCTGCCGGCACTGGACGTCGAGGTCAAGGACGTCGGCGTCGATGCGCAGCACCTGGCGGCCTATGCCGAGGTCTGCGGCTTCGAGAAGATCGATCGTCTGCCGATCACCTTCCCGCACGTGATGGCCGGCGCGCTGCACCTGCATCTGCTGACGCAGAAGACATTCCCTTTTCCGCTGCTCGGACTCGTGCACATCCGCAACGACATCCGTCAGCAGCGCACCCTGGGCGCCGATGAGCGCTTCGACCTGAGCGTGCGCATCGGCGAGTCGCGGACGGTTCGTCAGGGCGTCGAATTCGACATGCTCACCGACCTGACGGTCGGCGGCGAACTGGTCTGGACCGAAGTCAGCACGATCCTGCATCGCGTCCCCGCGCCGAAGGGTTCTTCCGCGCCGCGCCCGGCGCCGACGCCCAGCCCGCTGGCCGATTACCGCAGCTTCACGGCGGCTGCGGACATCGGCCGCCGCTATGCGCCGGTCGGCCACGATTTCAATCCGATCCACCTCGCGCCACTGGCCGCGCGTCTGTTCGGTTTCAAGCGCCACATCGCGCACGGCATGTGGTCGCTGGCGCATTGCGCGGCGCTGCTCGTAGGCGAGCTGGCGCAGGCGCCGCAGGCGCTGAGCGTGCAGTTCAAGCAGCCGCTGTTCCTGCCCGGCCGCGTGACGCTGAAATTCAATCGCGGCGCCGACGGCGTCGATTTCGCGCTGCTCTCCAGCCGCTCGGACAAGACCCATCTGACCGGGACGCTGCGTTAGACTAACGGCCCTCGAAAACAAGGGGTCCCCGATGCGTATCCGCAAAGCCGTATTTCCGGTCGCCGGCCTTGGTACCCGGTTCCTGCCGGCGACGAAGGCCAGTGCCAAGGAAATGCTGCCGGTCGTCGACAAGCCGCTGATCCAGTACGCCGTGCAGGAGGCGGTCAGTGCCGGCGCGCAGGAGCTGATCTTCATCACCGGCCGATCGAAGAACTCCATCATGGACCACTTCGACAAGGCCTACGAACTCGAAGCGGAACTCCAGGGGCGCGGCAAGGAGAAGCTGTTGGCGGCCGTTCAGGACATCGTGCCGCCGGGTGTCACCTGCATCTTCATCCGCCAGGCCGAGGCCCTGGGCCTGGGACACGCCGTGTTGTGCGCGTGGCCGGCGGTCGGCGACGAGGACTTCTACGTGATTCTCGCCGACGACCTGATCGACGGCCGCCTGCAACCCGCGCTGGCGCAGATGCACCGCGTCTACCAGCAGTACGGCACCAGCGTGCTGGCGGTGCAGCGCGTACCCAAGGAAGACGTCAGCAGCTACGGCATCGTCGAGACGCAGCCGGTCGGTCCGGGTCTTTCGGAGATCCGCCGCATGGTCGAGAAGCCCAAGCCGGAAGAGGCGCCGAGCAATCTGGCCGTCGTCGGCCGCTACATCCTGACGCCGCGCATCTTCAAGCTGCTGGAGCGCACGCAGCGCGGCGCCGGCGGCGAGATCCAGCTGACCGACGCGATCAGCGCGATGCTGCAGGAGCAGACCGTGCTGGCCTACGAGTTCGAAGGCACGCGCTACGACTGCGGTTCCAAGCTCGGCTATCTGCGCGCGAACGTCGAGTTCGGGCTCAAGCACCCCGAACTGGCCGACGAGTTCCGCGCGTACCTCGAAGGGCTGACGGCGGACTGGAAATCGACCAGAAAGGCGAGAGCGTAGGTCGGGAGTGGATCATGGAGACTGGACGATCTGCTTGTTTTGACAGTCGGCGCCATGGGTGGCGCCGGCTTGTACTGGATGTACATGCCCCATGACGAAGAGCAAATACCAGAATTTCATCGAGTCCTCGTCCATCCAGGGCGCCAACGCGCCCTACGTCGAGGCCTACTACGAACAGTTTCTCGAAGATCCGGAGTCGGTCGATGCCGACTGGCGCGCGTATTTCCGCCTGATCCAGGACCAGAGCGCGCCGCGCGAGACTGCGCACAGCGACGTCGTCGCCCGGTTCGAACGGCTCGCGCGCGAGCCGCGGCGCGTCGTTGCCGCGGAGGCGGGTTTCGACGCGCGTGCGGCCGAGAAGCAGGCCGGCGTACTGCGGCTGGTCAATTATTTCCGCGTCCGCGGGCACCAGGCGGCGCGGCTCGATCCGCTTGGCCTCGCGGCGACACCGCGCGTTCCTGATCTGGACCCGGCCTTCCATGGGCTCGGTTCCGAAGACATGGATACGGTGTTCAACACCGGTTCGCTGGCGGCGGCTGACCGCCTGCCGCTCAAGGAAATCATTCGCATCGTCCGCGCCGTCTACACCGAGACCATCGGCGCGGAGTACATGTATCTGACCGAGACGGACGAGAAGCGCTGGATCCAGAAGCGCCTGGAGCCGATGGCGTTCCAGCCCAAGCTGAGCGTCGCGCGCAAGGTCGAAGTGTTGCGTCAGCTGGTCGCTGCCGAAGGCCTCGAACGCTATCTGCACAAGAAGTACGTCGGCCAGAAGCGCTTCTCGCTGGAGGGCGGCGATGCGCTGATCCCGGCGCTCGACGAAGTGCTGCACGCCTGCGCCGGCCGCGATGTCGAGGAGATTGTCATCGGCATGGCGCATCGCGGACGCCTGAACGTGCTGATCAACATTCTCGGCAAGTCGCCGACGGACTTGTTCGCTGAATTCGAGGGCAAGTATCGCGAGGAAGACCTCAAGAAGGCCGGCGACGTGAAGTACCACATGGGCTTCTCGACCGACGTTGAAGTCGCCGGCAAGCGCCTGCACCTGGTGCTGGCCTTCAATCCTTCCCATCTGGAAATCGTCAACCCGGTGGTCGAGGGTTCGGTGAAAGCGCGGCAGACGCGCCGCGACGACGACAGCGGCGACAAGATCGTGCCGGTGCTGATCCACGGCGACGCCGCGTTCGCCGGCCAGGGTGTGGTGATGGAAACCCTGCAGCTGTCGGAAGCCAAGGGCTACAGCACCGGCGGTACGCTGCACGTCATCGTCAACAACCAGATCGGCTTTACGACGCCCAACCCGATCGAAGCGCTGCCGGGCAAGGATGCGCGTACCTCGCGCTACTGCACCGATCTCGCCAAGATGCTCGAAGCGCCGGTGTTCCATGTCAACGGCGACGATCCGGAGGCGGTCGCGTTCGTGACGCGCGTCGCGATGGACTTCCGCAACGAGTTCCACAAGGATGTCATCGTCGACATCTGCTGCTACCGCCGCTGGGGCCACAACGAGGCCGATGAGCCCTCGGTGACTTCGCCGATGATGTACGAGGCGGTCAAGAGTCATCCGACGCCGCTCGCGGTCTACGCGCGCAAGCTGGAAGAAGAAGGCATCCTGCCCAAGGGCGAGGCCGAACGTCTCACGCAACAGTATCGCGACGGCCTCGACAAGGGCGAGAACATCGCGCGCGTGACGCTCGGCCTGGTCGGCAACAAGCACACGGTCGACTGGCGCAAGTACGGCGAAGGCACTTGGGACACGCCGGTCGATACCACGATCTCGCCCGAGGCTCTGCGCGGATTGTCGGCAAAGCTGCTGGAGTTGCCGGCAGGATTCGCCCTGCACCCGCGCGTGCAGAAGATCTACGACGACCGCGCCAAGATGGCGGCCGGCGAGCTGGCGATGGACTGGGGCTTCGCCGAGACGATGGCGTATGGGGCGCTGGTCAACGAAGGCTTCTCCGTACGGCTGAGCGGACAGGATGCGCGCCGCGGTACGTTCTTCCATCGGCATGCGACGGTCCACGACGCCAAGAACGGCGCGCGGCATACGCCACTGCGGCATCTGGCCAAGGAGCGCTATCGCTTCGTCGTCAACGACACGCTGCTGTCCGAGGTCGGTGTCCTCGGCTTCGAGTACGGCTACTCCACGACCGATCCGGAAACGCTGGTGATCTGGGAGGCGCAGTTCGGCGACTTCGCCAACGGCGCCCAGGTGATGTTCGACCAGTTCATCTCCAGCGGCTACGCGAAATGGAGCCGCTGCTGCGGCCTCGTCACCTTCCTGCCGCACGGCTACGAAGGGCAGGGTCCGGAACATTCGTCGGGCCGGCTTGAGCGTTATCTGCAGCTGTGCGCCGAGAACAATCAGCAGGTCTGCGTACCGTCGACGCCGGCGCAGATGTTTCACATGCTGCGGCGCCAGATGAAGCGCTCGCTGCGCCTGCCGCTGATCGTCATGACGCCGAAGTCGCTGCTGCGCCATCCGCTGTCGGTGTCGACGCTCGACGACCTCACCAAGGGTCGGTTCCAGGCGGTGATCCCGGAAGTCGAGGCCCTGGAAGCGAAAAAGGTGACGCGCATCGTGTTCTGCGCGGGCAAGGTCTATTTCGATCTTTATCAGACGCGGCAGAAGGAAGGGCTCAACAACGTCGCGGTGGTGCGCGTCGAGCAGCTCTATCCGTTTCCGCATGAAGCATACGAGACGGTGCTGGATACATATCCCAACGCCAAGGAAGTGGTGTGGTGCCAGGAAGAGCCCGAGAACCAGGGCGCCTGGTATCAGATCAAGCACCGGCTCGGCGCCTACCTGCGTCCGCATCAGCATCTGCTGTATGCGACGCGCAAGGGGTCGGCATCGACTGCCGTCGGTTATCTGAAGGTCCACCAGAAACAGCAGGATGAGGTCGTGCTGGCTGCCCTGAGCGGCGGAACGAAGGTCTGACAGCGACTGCATCCGGCACAACATCTAACCGCAAGCAAAACGAAAGACGAGATTACGCATGGCGATCGAGATCAAAGTTCCCAACCTGCCGGAGTCGGTGTCGTCGGCCACCGTGGCGACCTGGCACATCAAGGCTGGCGACGCCGTCCAGCGCGAGCAGAACCTGCTGGATCTGGAGACCGACAAGGTCATGCTGGAGGTTCCGGCATCCGAGGGCGGTGTTCTCAAGGAGATTCGCGTCCAGGCCGGCGCGACGGTGAAGGCCGGCGACATCCTCGGCATCATCGAGGCCGGCACGATCGCGGCGCGTGCCGAGGCGGCGCCAGCCAAGGCGTCGACTGCAGCATCGGCCACTGCGGCCGATAACGAGGCGCAGAGCCCGGCCGTGCGCAAGCTGCTGTCCGAACTCGGCCTGTCCGCCGCACAGATCGGCGGCTCGGGCAAGGGCGGACGCCTGACCGTCGAGGACGTGAAGACGCACGTCGAGAAGCAGAAGGCGCAGCCGGCCGCCGCGGCCAAGCCTGCCGCGCCCGCCGCCCCGGCGCTGCTGAAGGCGGGCGCACGCGAGGAGCAGCGCGTACCGATGACGCGCATCCGTGCCCGCATTGCCGAGCGCCTGCTCGATGCGAAGAACAACACGGCGATGCTGACAACCTTCAACGAGGTCGATCTCAAGGCCGTGTCGGAGCTGCGCGCGCGCTACAAGGACAGCTTCGAGAAGACGCATGGCGTCAAGCTCGGCTTCATGTCGTTCTTCGTGAAGGCGGCGATCGAAGCGCTGAAGAAGTTCCCGGTCCTCAACGCCTCGGTCGACGGCAACGACATCATCTACCACGGCTACTACGACGTCGGTGTCGCTGTTTCCAGCGAGCGCGGCCTGGTCGTGCCGATCATGCGTGACGCCGATCAGCTGTCGATGGCGGAGATCGAGAAGACCATCGCCGATTTCGGCGTGCGCGCGAAGGGCAACAAGCTGACCATGGAGGATCTGAGCGGCGGCACTTTCTCGATCACCAACGGCGGCGTGTTCGGCTCGATGCTGTCGACGCCGATCCTCAACCCGCCGCAGTCGGCGATCCTGGGCATGCACGGCATCACCGAGCGCCCGGTCGTGATCAACGGCCAGATCGAGATCCGCCCGATGATGTACCTGGCGATGTCCTACGATCACCGCATCATCGACGGCAAGGAAGCCGTGCTGGGCCTGCGTACGATCAAGGAATGCCTGGAGGATCCGGCGAAGATTCTGCTGCAGCTCTGAGGGTCGCTGTAGTTGAAGAAGGCCCGCGTGAGCGGGTCTTCTGCTTTTCGGGCAAGTGTGGCATTGGTTTCGGCCCTGCCGGGCCGAGTGACTTTTCTTTGCTTGTGCAAAGAAAAGCTCACCAAAAGAAAGCACACCCCGAGTAAGCGCCCGCTGTCGCGGGTGCCCTCACTGCGCATCGTGCTCGTGGTCGCGCCGACGCGACGTCCTGTCGCGACGGCGCTTTCGCGGCCATCCATGGCCGCTCAACCCCTGCGCGCCGCTCCGTTCGGCGCTTTCAAGGGGCCCCGAAAGCGCCCCTCACCCCAACCCTCTCCCCGCAAGCGGGGAGAGGGAGTTCTCTTTAGCGGCGTAGCCGCTGCCGCTGCCGTTGCCTTTGGGCCCCTTTGGTCGCACCGAGCACGCGAGCAGCGCAGGGCACCCGCAACGCGGGGGCGACCTCAGGGTGTCCTTTCTTTTCGCCTCTTTATCTTTGGACAAGCAAAGAAAAGAGGCTCGCCCCGACAGGGGCGAAAACGCACCCGCAAGTCCATGCGGCATACTCCCAACCATGTCGCTGTCGCCGCTCCACAACGACCCCATTCCCTTCATCACGCTGCCCAACTGGGTCAAGGCGGCGACCGCGTGCGGCTTCAACATCGAGCCGATCTTCGCGCGCCTGGGCATCCAGACCGACCTGCTGCATCTCGAAGAAGCGACGATCAGCGCGCCGGTGCTGGGGCAGGCGATGGACGCCTGCGTCGCCGCGTCGCGGAGCCAGCATTTTCCTTTCGTGCTGGGCGAAACCTTCGCGTTCGACTACCTACCCGACATCGGCACCTTCCTGGCGACCGCGCCGACGCTGCGCGACGCGATGCGCGTGTTCGACTGGGTGCGCGAGCTGATCAATCCGATGATCAACTTCCGCATCGAGGAGCGCGGCGAAACCGCCGCTCTCGTGCTGGTCGGCGCTGGCACGGTCACGGATCAGGATCGCTACTTCATCGAATCGATCTTCGCGTCGGTGGCCCGCTTCGGCCGCATGCTGGCCGGCGACCTCGAACCCTTCGCCCGCCTGCGTTTTCGCTACGCCGCGCCGGTTGATGTCGATGCCTACGAGAAGTACTTCCGCATTCCGGTCGCGTTCGGGCAGGCGCAGAACGCGCTGGAACTTCCGCGCAAGCGGCTCGATGCGCCGCTCGAAGGCGGGTTTCCCAAGCTGCACGAGCAGGCGGCGCACCGCGTCGGCCAACTTCTGGCGCAAATGCCGCGGCGGACCGGGCTCGTCGCCGCGACCGAGGCCCTGCTCGAACAGGATCCCGCGCTGATGGCAGCGGGCATCGAGGGTGTTGCCGCGCGCCTGGGATTGCACCCGCGAACGCTGCAGCGGCGACTGCACGAAGAGACCGAGAGCTATGCCGGTGTGCTCGACCGTGTGCGCTACCGGTTGTCGCTGCGTCTGCTGCAGCAGGCCGATCGCGATATCGAGTCGATCAGCGAACAGTTGGGATTCTCCGACCGGCGCAGTTTCACCCGCGCGTTCACGCGCTGGTCCGGGGTCTCGCCGAGCAGTTTTCGCCAGCGCCGGGAGTTGTAGAGGACTGTCGTCAAAAGTTCCCTGGCGTCGCCCGCAGTCATAGCCGGCTCCCTTGCAGGCTCCTAAAGTCGGGTCACGACAACTATTCGGAGTCCGCCCATGGACGGCGACCGTCAGCGCATCATGCCTCGCAAGGCCCCCGATTTCGGGCTGGAAGGCGACATTCCTCGGTTCTGGTTCGGCGGCGATCCGTTCAAGACGCGTTTTTTCGACGCGATGTCGCTGCTGTTCCCGGAAGGGGAGCGTTTCTTCATCGCCTGCGTGCGCGATTATCGCGATCAGGTGACCGATCCGAAGCTGCAGGCGGAGGTCAAGGACTTCATCTACCAGGAAGGCCAGCACGGCATCGTGCACACGCGCTTCAACGACCGGCTGAGGGCGCAGGGCATCGAGGTCGACCGTATCCTCAAGCGCCAAGTCGACATCATGTTCGGCTTCTACCGCAAGCGCATGCCGGCGGTCTACAACCTCGGCCAGACGGCGGCCGCCGAACACATGACGGCGCTGATGGCGCACGGTTTCTTTTCGAGCGGGATGTTCGATGACGCCGATCCGCGCATCCGCGCGATGTACGCCTGGCATGCCATCGAGGAGATCGAGCACAAGGCGGTTGCCTTCGACGTGTTCCAGAAAGTCGCGAAGGGCGGCTACTTCACGCGCATCTTCAGCATGCTGCAGGTGTCGATGATGTTTCCCCTGCACGTGTTCATGATCATGGCGCACATGTTCAAGGTCGACGGCGTGCAGAACCGCCCCCGCGTCTGGCTGCGCGGGCTGTGGTGGCTGTACGGCCCCGGCGGTCTGTATCCGCGCCTGCTGCCCCATTTCATGGTGTACCTGAAGCCCGGTTTCCATCCGTGGAAGCACGGCGACATGAAGGTCTACCGGCAGTGGCGTCAGGCCTTCGACAGCAACGGCGGCGACGCGGTGCTGGCGTCGGACGAGGTCATCGCGAGTACGGCGCCGGCCTGATGCGGTCTCGCTGCAACGGGGATTTCCCCCAAGAAACTTGAGCCGACTTGGCTCATGCTCATGCTTCGGTCGGGCGTCGGTTGACGCCCGTATTTTTTCCTTGAGGCGAACTTGATTCGGGCTAGAATGCCGCCCGACAATCAAGGAGCGACATGAGCAACGAATACGACGTAGTCGTGGTCGGCGGCGGTCCTGCCGGCTATCCCTGTGCAATCCGCGCGGCGCAGCTCGGGTTCAAGGCCGCGTGCATCGACGCGTGGGTCAACAAGGACAACACGCCGGCGTTCGGCGGCACCTGTCTCAACGCCGGCTGCATCCCGTCGAAGGCCTTGCTCGAGTCCTCGGAGCTGTATCACCGCATGCAGCATGAGGCGGCCGTGCATGGCATCGGTGCCGGTGCGCTGTCGCTCGATCTGGCGAAGATGCAGGCGCGCAAAGACACCGTGTCGCGCCAGCTCACCGGCGGCATCAAGGCCTTGTTTTCGGCGAACAAGGTGACCGGCCTGCAGGGCTTCGGCAAGCTGCTCGGCAACGGCCAGGTGGAATTCAAGTCGCACGACGGCAAGACCGAAGTGCTCAAGGCCAAGCACATCGTCATCGCCACCGGTTCGGAGCCGGTCAATCTGAAGATCGCGCCGTTCGACGGCGAGCGCATCGTCGACTCCTGGGGCGCGCTGGATTTCACCGCGGTGCCCAAGACGCTTGGCGTGATCGGCGCCGGCGTGATCGGCGTCGAGCTCGGCAGCGTCTGGAACCGCCTCGGCGCGAAGACTGTCGTTCTCGAAGCACTGCCCACGTTCCTGCCGATGGTCGACCAGCAGGTCGCCAAGGAAGCGCTGCGCCACCTCAACAAGCAGGGCCTCGACATCCGCCTCGGCGCGAAAGTGCTGTCGGCCAAGGCCGACAAGAAGGCCGTGACGGTCGAGTACGAAGTCGGCGGCGAGAAGAAAACCGAGACCTTCGACAAGCTGATCGTCGCGGTCGGCCGCAGGCCGTACACCAAGAGCCTGGGTGCGGATGCGATCGGACTGGCGCTCGACGAGCGCGGCTTCGTCAAGGTCGACGCGCACTACAAGACCAATGTTGCGGGCGTGTACGCGATCGGCGACGTGATCGGCGGTGCGATGCTTGCGCACAAGGGCATCGAGGAAGGTGTGGCGCTGGCGGAGCAACTCGCCGGCCATCACACGCAGGTCAATTACAACGCGGTGCCGAGCGTCGTCTACACGATGCCGGAAATCGCGTGGGTCGGCCTGAGCGAGGAGCAGGCCAAGGCCAAAGGCTACGAGGTCAAGACCGGACTGGGGCCGTTCGCCGCCAACGGACGCGCGAAGGCGATGGAGCAGGCCGCAGGGTCGATCAAGGTGATTGCCGACGCCAAGTCGGACCGGATTCTTGGCGTGCACATGGTCGGGCCGTACGTGTCCGAACTGCTGGCCGAAGCCGTGCTCGCGCTCGAGTTCGCCGCGACCTGCGAGGACCTCGCGCTGACCATGCACGGTCATCCGTCCTTGTCGGAGAATTTGCACGAAGCGGTATTGCTGGTTGACGGCCGCGCGGTGCATGCCGTCAACAAGCCGAAGAAGTAATCATTCATCACGAAAGAAACGGGGGCAGGTGGGATGAACATGAACAAGGGGTTGGTGGGTGTTGCGGCGATGATGCTGTGCGGGATGGCGGGAACCGCGCAGGCCGAGATCTTCGATCTGTCGATCGGCGACAACAGTTTCCGCGGGTCGTTTTACGGACCGCTGTCGCGCTTCGCGTCGGACACGAACGGTCAGTACGACGCCGGTGTGATCGTGCGCCCGAAGCGCGAGGACGATTTGTTCGTCGCGCACGTCGGTGCGCTGGTGACCGGCGATGCCGGCGCCCGCGACTTCAACCTCGCGGCGGGCCTGGGCGTGCGCGGTGTCTACATCGGCCGCGACCATGACAGCGGCGGTGCGCTGGCGCTCGGCGGCCAGGCGGAAGCGCGCTACCCGGGTTTCGAGCGCATCGGCCTGTCGGTCTACGGCTACTACGCCCCGGAAGTCACCAGCTTCGGCGAGTTCGACCAGTACTACGAGATCGGCACCGGACTCGACTACCAGGTGCTCAAGAACGCGTCGGTCTATGTCGGCTATCGCAACGTCAAGGTTGAGCTGGAGACGGGCGAAGAGATCACCGCGGACAACGGCCTGCACGCCGGCCTGCGACTGAGCTTCTGACCACAACTGCCGGGTAGCCCATGGGTCGAGGTCCAAACATTGCCGCGCGCAAGGGTGCCGAAGACGCACGGCGCGGCAAGCTGTTCACGAAGTTCATCCGCGAGATCACCGTCGCCGCGCGGGCTGGCGGCGGTGATCCCAAGTCCAACGCGCGCCTGCGCCTGGTGCTGGACAAGGCGTTCGCCGCAAACATGTCAAAGGACACGGTGGAGCGTGCGATCAAGCGCGGCACCGGCGAGGGCGGCGCGGACAACTTCGAGGAAGTCCGCTACGAGGGCTACGGCCCCGGCGGCGTGGCGATCATTGTCGATTGCATGACCGACAACCCGACGCGCACCGTCGCGGACGTGCGCCATGCCTTCAGCAAGAACGGTGGCAACTTCGGCGCCAGCGGCGCGGTGTCGTATCTGTTTGCCGAGGTCGGTCAGATCTTCATCGAGACGCAGGGCGACGCTGCGCAGGAGGAGCAGATCCTGGAGATCGCGCTCGAAGCCGGTGCCGACGACGTGCTCAGCGAAGACGGCTACACGGAAGTGCTGACCTCGCCATCCGCTTTCGAAGGCGTCAAGAAGGCGCTCGAAGGCAAGGGATTCAAGCTGGTGCAGGCCGACGTCAGCATGCGTCCGGCGTCGGTCGTGTCGGTGTCTGGCGATCACGCGGCATCGGTCGGCAAGCTGATCGAGATGCTCGAAGATCTCGACGACGTGCAGAAGGTGCATTCCAACGCCGATCTGGGAAGTCACTGAACCCGAACTCCCCTGGCGTGATCCGCATCCTCGGCATCGATCCCGGCTCGCGCTACACCGGCTACGGCATCATCGATCACGAGCGCGGGCAGTCACGCCTGGTCGCCGCGGGACGCATCGTCTGCGGCGACGGTGATATCGCCGGGCGTCTGGTGAAGATCGACGCCGAGCTGTCGGCTATTCTGCACGAGTACGCGCCGGGCGAAGCCGCCATGGAACAAGTCTTCGTCAAGAACAATGTGCGCAGCGCGCTGATTCTCGGCCAGGCGCGCGGCGTCGCGCTGTGCGCCGTCGCGCGCACGGCGATCCCGGTGGCGGAATACGCGCCGGCTCAGATCAAAATGGCCTTGACCGGCACGGGGCGCGCGGAGAAAGAACAAGTGCAACACATGGTCAAGATCCTGCTGAATCTGCAGGCGCGCATGCCGGCCGACGCTGCCGATGCGCTGGCGGTTGCACTGACCCATGCCCAGGTGCGCGCCACGCTGCACCGGGTCGGGGTTGCCGGCTTGCGCGGCTGGGGGCGGACATGATCGGGCGCATTGCCGGCCGCCTGTTGAGCAAGACGCCGCCGCATCTGCTGGTCGACGTCGGTGGCGTCGGCTACGAGATCGAGGCGCCGATGTCGACCTTCTACAAGCTGCCGGCGGCCGGCGAGCCGGTGGTGCTGCACACGCACCTGACCGTGCGCGAGGATGCGCACCTGCTGTTCGGTTTTGCGACGGCACAGGAGCGATCGCTGTTCCGCGAGCTGATCCGCGTGTCCGGCGTCGGGCCCAAGCTGGCGCTGGCGGTGCTGTCGGGCGTCGGCGTCGACGAGTTCTGGGTCACGGTGCGCGGCGGCGACGCCGTGCGGCTGACCAAGCTGCCCGGAGTCGGTCGCAAGACGGCGGAGCGGCTGATCGTCGAGATGCGCGATCGCGCCGGTGGTGCGGACACGCTGGCCGCGGTCGGTGCGGTGGCCGCCGGGCCCGAGTCGCCGTTGCAGGAGGCGCGCCATGCGCTGGCGACGCTGGGCTACAAGCCGGCGGAGATTCAGCGCTTCACGGAAGCCGTGTATAAGGACGGCATGAGTACCGAGCAGATCATCCAGGAAGCGCTCAAGCGCGCGGTGCGCTGATGAGTGAAGTCGAGCGCCTGACTTCCGCGCACGCCGGTGCGGACGAGGAGCGCATCGAGCGCGCGATCCGTCCGCAGCGCCTGGCCGAATACACCGGTCAGGCGGCGGTGCGCGAGCAGATGGGCATCGCCATCGAGGCGGCACGCCGGCGCGGCGATGCGCTCGATCACGTCCTGATCTTCGGGCCACCGGGCCTGGGCAAGACCACGCTCGCGCACATTCTCGCCAGCGAGATGGGCGTCAATCTGCGCCAGACCTCCGGCCCGGTGCTCGAACGCCCCGGCGATCTTGCCGCCATGCTGACCAATCTGGAGCCCCGCGACCTGCTGTTCGTCGACGAGATTCATCGGCTGTCGCCGATCGTCGAGGAGGTGCTGTACCCGGCGATGGAGGACTACCAGCTCGACATCGTCATCGGCGAGGGGCCGGCCGCGCGCTCGATCCGCATCGACCTGCCGCCGTTCACGCTGGTCGGCGCGACCACGCGCGCCGGCGCGCTCACCAGCCCGCTGCGCGACCGCTTCGGCCTGGTGCAGCGCCTGGAGTTCTACTCGGTTGCCGACCTGACCCATATCGTTCTGCGCAGCGCCGGCATTCTCAAGGCGCCGATCGACAACGCGGGCGCGGCCGAGATCGCGCGGCGTTCGCGCGGCACGCCGCGCATCGCCAACCGTCTGCTGCGGCGCGCGCGCGACTACGCCGAGGTGCGCGGCGACGGCGTGATCTCGGCGGCGAGCGCAACCGAAGCGATGCGCCTGCTCAGCGTCGATCACAACGGCTTCGACCTGATGGACCGGCGCCTGCTGATGACCTTGATAGAGCGCTTCGACGGCGGACCCGCCGGCGTCGACAACCTCGCCGCCGCGATCGGTGAGGCGCGCGACACGATCGAAGACGTGATCGAGCCGTACCTGATTCAGCAGGGCTACCTGATGCGCACGCCGCGCGGCCGCGTTGCCGGCAAGGCCGCCTACGAGCACTACGGTCTCAAGGCGCCGGAGCGGCTAGCGACTCCGGACCTATTTTCGTCGTGAGCGCTTCCGTCTTCCGCTTTCCGGTCCGCGTCTATTACGAGGACACCGACGCCAGCGGCGTGACCTACCACGCCAACTATCTGCGCTGGTTCGAGCGCGGCCGCACCGAATGGTTGCGCGCGCTGGGCATCGGCCAGGAGGGCCTGCGCGACCAATCGCGCGCGGTTTTCACCGTCGCCAACATGCAAATCGAGTTCCGCCGCCCGGCGCGGCTGGACGACGCGCTCGAAGTGCAGACCGCAGTGGCCGCCCTGCGGCGTGCGAGCATGCTGTTCGAGCAGACCCTGGTGCGCATCGCCGACGGCGAAACGCTGGCACGGGCGCGGGTGAAGGTCGGGTGCGTGGAATATGGCGAATTCCGGCCGATCGCGCTCCCGGACGCCTTGTCGGCGGCGATAGAGGCCTGGCGGTCTCGCAGCTGACGCGGAGTACACGTTTTTCGCTGCGTTTCGGGCCGCTCCCCGATACTGTTTGGGCGTCCCGCTGTGGTAATGTTCGCGCGCATCCGGCGCAGCAGCGCGGGTCGCCGGAACTCTCCGAACTCAGCTGCGGCGCAACGCCACTTAAAACGAATCCATGAATGCAGAAATGTCCCTGACCCACCTGGTCCTGCAGGCCAGTGCGCTGGCGCAGGTGGTGCTGGTCCTTCTCCTGGCGGCCTCGGTGTTTTCCTGGGCGGTGATCCTGTCGAAACGCAAGCTGTTGTCGACGGCGACAGAGGAGGCCGAGAAGTTCGAGGACCGCTTCTGGAGCGGCGGCAATCTGGCCAACCTCTACGAGGACCGTCGCCGGGGCGGCGACAACCACGGCCTCTCGGCGATCTTCCTGTCGGGCTACGAGGAATACACGCGCCAGCAGACGGGTGGGCAGGAGGATCACGATTACGTCATCGCCGCCGTCCAGCGTCAGATGCGCGTCACCCAGGTCCGTGAGGTCGAGAAACTCGAAGGCGGGCTCGCGATCCTGGCGACGATCGGTTCGACCAGCCCGTACGTCGGTCTGTTCGGCACCGTCTGGGGCATCATGAACGCGTTCATCAGCATCGGCGCGCAGAAGCAGGCCTCGCTGGCGACGGTCGCGCCGGGCATCGCCGAGGCGCTGATCGCCACCGCGATGGGCCTGGCCGCCGCCATTCCCGCGGTGATCGCCTACAACTTCTTCACGCGCGGCGTCGAGCGCATGGAGTCGCGCTTCCACACCTTCGCCGAAGAGATGACGGGCATCATCGATCGCGGCCTGCGCCACGGCCAGAAGGCCTAAAGAGCATCGCTCATGGCCAAGCGCAAGCTGTCGTCCGACATCAACGTCGTTCCCTACATCGACGTGATGCTGGTGCTTCTGATCATCTTCATGATCACCGCGCCGCTGATGACCCAGGGCATCGGCGTCGATCTGCCAGATACCAATGCCGAGTCGCTCAGCTCGCAGGAGGACGAAGTCGCGCTGTCGGTGAAAAGCGACGGCGGCTTCTATCTGAACGTCGGCGACAACCAGAAAGAGGCGCTGTCGGACGACGAGGTCGTCAAGCGCATCGGCGCTATCGTGCGAAACAAGCCGGACAAGCTCATCCTCGTCCACGGCGACGCCGCCGTCCCCTACGAGCGCGTGGCGCACGGCATGGCTTTGCTGCAGGAGGCCGGGGCCCGCAAGGTTGGATTCGTCACCGAGCCGCGCGAGGACGCGCCCGCGCGCTGATGGTCGAACGTCGCTATCTGATCATTGCGGCACTGCTGCACGTGCTGCTGTTCTCGCTGCTGTTCGTCAGCGCGTTCTTCACGCGCAAGATCGTTGCGCCACCGGTGTTCGAGGCCGTGCTGATCGAGGATCCCACCGCGGCGCGCAAGCGTGCCGAAGAGGAGCGTCAGAAAAAGGTCGAGGAACAGAAGCGCGAGGAGCAGGAGCAGAAGAAGCTCGAGGAACAACAGAAGCTGCAAGAACAGAAGAAGGTCGAGCAGCAGAAGAAGCTGGAACAGCAGAAGAAGGAACAGCAAAAGGAAGAGACCGAGGAAGCCCGCGCCAAGCTGCAGGAAGAGCAGCGCCGCAAGCGCGAGGAGCTGGAGCTGAAAGCCGAAGCCGAACGCCAGCGCAACGAAGAGGCGCGCAAGAAGGTCGAAGAGGAAAAGAAGCGTCAGGACGAACTCAAGCGCAAGGCCGAAGAGGAAGAGAAGCGCAAGGCCGAAGAGCAGAGGCGCATCGCAGAGGAACGCGAGCGCCAGATTGCCGAGGAACGCGAGCGCCAGCTCGAAGAAGAGCGCAAGGAGCTGGAGCGCCTGAAGAAGCAGCGCGCCGCCGAGGAAAAGCAGCGCATCTCGGATCTGCAGCGCATGGCGGCCGAGGAAGAGACCGCGCGCATCGCCGCGGAACGCGCAGCCGCGCAGGCGCCGTGGACGGCGTTGATCGTGGAGAAGATTCGCCGCAACTGGCAGCGCCCGCCGGGTTCGGCCAACCGCTTCAATTGCCAGGTGCGCCTGGAACAATTGCCGGGCGGCGAGGTCATCAAGGCACAGGTCGTGCGAAGCTGCGGGAATGCAGTTCTGGATCGGTCGGTGGAAAATGCGGTTCTGAAGGCCAGTCCGCTGCCGTCTCCGCCCCGGCCGGATTTGTTCGAGCGTGTGATCATCGTGAACTTTTGCCCGGCCGTGAACGCCTGCTAAGCCACGCGTTGTTTCATGAAGTTCTTCGCTGCAATTGTTTTTTGGTCCCAGTCATTTCGAAGCCACATGCATATGAAATTCGCTCGTTGGATCGCACTGGCCTTGCTCACGGTCTGCGGGGCGGCTCGCGCCGATCTTGAGATCACGGTCACTGGTGTGACGGAGGCCCCGATTCCGATCGGCCTCGTGCCGTTTGCGCAGATCCCGGAAGTGCAGCTCGACATCGCCCAGGTCGTAGAGAACGACCTGGTGCGCAGCGGCCGCTTCAAAGCGTTGCCGCGCGGCGACATGCTGCAGCGTCCGATCGCGCCGGCACAGATCGACGCCGGAACCTGGCGTGCGCAGGGGATCGACAATGTGGTCGTCGGCCAGGTCGCCAAGAACGAGAGCGGCTACTTCGCCCGTTTCTTCCTCGTCGATGCGGTCAACGGCCAGCAGGTGCTTGGCTTCGACATCCCCGCGCGCAGCGTCGATCAGATGCGCTACGTCGCCCACCAGATCGCCGACCTGATCTACGAAAAGCTGCTCGGACTGCCGGGCTACTTCAACACCAAGATCGCTTACGTCAGCGCGCAGGGCATCGGCTACCAGCGCTCGTTCCAGCTGATCGTCGCCGATGCGGACGGCGAGAACCCGCGTGTGGTCGCGACCTCGCGCGAACCGCTGATGTCGCCGGCATGGTCGCCGGATCGCAAGCAGCTGGCCTACGTCGGTTACGAGCGTGGCCAGTCGGCGATCTATCTGCACACGCTGGCCAGCGGCCAGGTCAAGCGGATTTCGGCGGAAAAGGGCATCAACGGTTCCCCGGCGTTCTCGCCGGACGGCCGCTATCTGGCGATATGCCTGTCCTACGAGAAGAATCCGGATATCTACGTCCTTGACCTGAAGAAGGGCTCGCGTCGACGTCTGACCGACCACTACGGCATCGACACCGAGCCGAGCTGGTCTCCGGACGGCACCAAGATTGCGTTCACGTCCGACCGCGGCGGGCAGCCGCATATCTACGAAGTGAGCGTCGAAGGCGGCGATCCGCGACGCCTGAGTTTCGAGGGCAAACAGAACCTGCGTGCCAACTATTCACCGGACGGCAATTCGATTGCACTGGTGAATTACGACGGAGGGCGGTATCGTATCGGCCTTCTCGATCTTGCGACCGGGGAACTGCGTCTCCTGAGCGACGGCCGCCTCGACGAAAACCCGAGTTTTGCGCCGGGTGGAGCCGTCGTGATCTACGCGACGCAGGGTGCGCGCGGCGCCGAGTTGGCCACCGTTTCGGTCGACGGTCGGGTCCGTCAAAGTTTGCGGCAAGCCAGCGGAGACGTGCGGGAACCCGCATGGTCTCCTCTGGCCAAGTAAGTGAACCCCCAATTGGATTGAATTCAGTTTCCTGGAGCTACACATGTTTCGCTCGTACCTGATGCCCCTCGTTGCTTCCGTCGCCCTGCTGCTCGGCGCCTGCGGTTCAACCAGCGATCGCAATGCCGGTGAAGGCGTCGACCAGACGTCGGCGCCGTACACCGACCAGATCGCTCCGGCTCCGGCCGGTGACGGCAGCTTCGACGCGACCGCCGCCGCGGAGCGTGCGCTGACGACCAACATCGTCTATTTCGACTTCGACGACACGGCCATCAAGCCGGAGTACCAGTCGGTGGTCGACAACTACGCCCGCTACCTGTCCGCCAATCCGGCGGCAAAGGTGCGCCTGGAAGGTCACGCCGACGAGCGCGGCACGCGCGAGTACAACATTGGCCTGGGCGAGCGCCGCGCCAATGCGGTGGAGTCGGCGCTGCTGGCCAAGGGCGTGAACGGCGAGCAGCTGTCGGTGATCAGCTACGGCGAGGAACGTCCTGCCGGAGCTGGTCACGATGAAGCCGCGTGGGCACAGAACCGCCGCGTGCAGATCATCCGCCAGTAAGCCCGAACGCGAGCTCAGGGGAGGGCAGAGCGATGGAACCCATGCGTCGTACGCGTATTTCGATGGCCATTTGCGCCGCCGTCCTGGTGGCGGGCTGTGCCGGCGGATACGGTGGTCCGATCTCCGGCGGTTCCTCCGAAAAGCTCCCCCCCTCCGAGCGGCGCTTACAAGCGGTCGAGAGTCGCAGCGCCGAGCTGTCGCGCCGGCTCGACGCGGTCAACCTGACCGGCATGGATCAGGACAACCTGAAGCTGCGCGACGATCTGCGCCAGCTGCGCGGCGAAGTCGAACGGCTGCGCTACGAGTTCGACCAGACCCAGAAGCGCGGTCGCGACCAGTACCTGGATCTCGATCGCCGGCTGCAGCGCCTGGAAGCGGGTGGAGCGATGGGCGGCGGGTCAGCGATGGCGCAGCCGATGCCGGGCATGGGCGCCAAGGTTGAAGCGAGTGGCACGGTGACCACGCCGTCCGCTGCGCCGCCGGCCCAGGCGCCGTCCGCGGACGGCATCGCCGCGCCTGTGACGATCTCCAGCGGCTCCGGGGCATCGCCGGAGGAGGAAGGGGCCTACCTGACCTCGTTCGACGCGCTCAAGAACGGCAAGTACGACGACGCCATCCGCGGTTTCCGCGCGCTGCTGGAAAAGTGGCCGCAGGGCCGCTATGCCGACAACGCTCTGTACTGGAGTGGCGAGGCCTATTACGTCAAGCGCGACTACAAGTCGGCGCTGGCGGCGTTCCAGGCCGTCTTGCAGCGCTTTCCGAGCAGCCCCAAAGGGCCGGATGCGATGCTCAAGGCCGGCCTGACGCAGATTGAGCTCAAGCAGGACGCGCAGGGCCGCGAGACGCTGCAGCGGCTGGTCGAGACCTATCCTCAATCCAACGCGGCCAAGCTCGCCCAGCAGCGCCTCGGCGGTAACTGAGGCATCGCGTCTCGTTGACCAGCGCCGCAGTTTCGGCCGAACCCCGGCTCAAGATCACCGAGATCTTTCGCTCGATCCAGGGTGAAAGCTCGTATGTCGGCTGGCCAACGGCCTTCGTCCGCCTGACCGGCTGCCCGCTGCGCTGCC
This sequence comes from Sinimarinibacterium sp., assembly GCA_041659605.1. GTDB lineage: Bacteria > Pseudomonadota > Gammaproteobacteria > Nevskiales > Nevskiaceae > Solimonas. The sequence continues at coordinate 160,644 of JBAZXW010000005.1, forward strand.
AGTACTGCGACACGGCCTACGCGTTCCACGGCGGGCGCTGGATGGGCGTCGACGAGATCCTGCAGGCGGTCCGTGAAATCGGCGTCCGCCACGTCTGCGTGACCGGCGGCGAGCCGCTCGCGCAAAAGGCCTGCCTGCCGCTGCTCACCGGGTTGTGCGATGCCGGTTACCACGTGTCTTTGGAAACCAGCGGCGCGCTCGACATCTCGCCGGTCGATGCGCGCGTCGCCCGCATCATGGACATCAAGACGCCCGGTTCCGGCGAGGTCGGGCGCAATCGCTGGGAAAATCTCGCACAGCTGAACGGCCGCGACGAAATCAAGTTCGTCATCTGCAGCCGCGAGGATTACGAGTGGGCGCGCGACGTTGTTCGCGAGCGCGGCCTCGACCGCGTCTGCACCGTGTTGTTCTCGCCCAGCCAGGGTCAGATCGAAGCCGCACAGCTCGCCGACTGGCTGCTCGCCGATCACCTGCCGGTCCGGTTCCAGCTGCAGCTGCACAAGGTCTTGTGGGGCAACAGTCCGGGGCGCTGATGACGACGCCATCGCAGACACCCGCGCGCAAGGCCGTCGTGCTGCTGTCGGGCGGACTGGACTCCGCCACCGCGCTGGCGATCGCGCGCGAACAGGGCTTCGAGACCTATGCGTTGAGCGTCGCCTACGGGCAGCGCCACGAGGCCGAGCTGGATGCCGCGCGCCGCGTCGCCGCTGCACTCGGCGTGCACCAGCATCAGCTCATTGAGGTCAATCTGGATGCGCTGGGCGGTTCGGCACTGACCGACCGCTCGATCGCCGTTCCCGAGGCGCCGACCACCGGCATCCCGGTGACCTACGTGCCGGCGCGCAACACCTTGTTCCTGTCGCTCGCTCTGGGCTGGGCCGAAGTTCTCGACGCGCGCGACATCTTCATCGGCGTCAACGCGGTCGACTATTCCGGCTATCCGGACTGCCGTCCGGCGTTCATCCGCGCTTTTGAAGCGCTGGCATCGCTCGCGACCAAGGCCGGGGTCGAAGGCGGACGCTTCCGGATCCATGCGCCGCTGCTGCAGATGAGCAAGGCCGAAATCGTACGCGAGGGCCGGCGCCTGGGAGTCGATTACGCACTGACCGTGTCCTGTTATCAAGCGGACGCGCAGGGCCGCGCCTGCGGCCGCTGCGACTCCTGCCGCCTTCGCCGCGACGGCTTCGCGGCCGCCGGCATGACCGATCCCACCCACTACCTGCAGCGGTAGGACACGCCGGTCGAATCCGGTATCATTCGCGCCCTCGCGACAGCGGCGGGTCGTTAGCTCAGTCGGTAGAGCAGCTGGCTTTTAACCAGTTGGTCGCTGGTTCGAATCCAGCACGACCCACCACCTGCCTCCGGTCCTCGGCCCGGGCTTGTGCAAAAATGCCCGGATTCACAGACAGGGAAGGCCGGAACACCGTGAGCACCGCTCCGGCAGCGTTGGGGAAAGCCCGTTTTGAAGCCATCGATGGACTGCGCGGTCTGGCGATCGCGCTGGTGCTGCTGTTCCATTTCTGGCAACAGACCTGGTCGGCGCTGAGCGTCGCGCTGCCGGGCACGGGCGTCGCCCTGAACTTCAACGTGCTCGCCGAAACCGGCTTCATCGGTGTGCAGTTGTTTTTCCTGCTGTCCGGCTTTTGCATCGCGTGGCCATATGCCGGCGGCAAGCCCTTGCAGGCGCGCGAGTTCCTGCGCCGCCGCGCGGCGAAGATCCTGCCGTCGTACTGGCTGTGCCTGCTGATCATTGCGATCTGGTTCGTGCCGCCGCACCTGCAGCAGGCGTGGCCGCGGCACCTGTGGATGAATCTGCTGTTCCTGAACACCTGGGCGCCCGAGTATCTCTATCACTCGTTCAACGCGGTGCTGTGGAGCCTGGCGCTGGAAGTCCACTTCTACCTGCTGTTCGCGTTCTTCGGTGTGTGGTGGATGCGCTGGTCGCGCCTGGCGCTGATCTGCAGCCTGCTGGTCTGGCTGTGTTTTGGCGCATGGGCGCTGACCCGGCCGGCTGAGCTGTTCGATCTGTATCGCCATCAGCTGTGGCCGCATCTGCCGTTCTTTGCGATGGGGGTCGCGCTGGCTGTGTTCCAACGCTCGCAGCCGCGTTTGCGCGCGGCTGCCCTGTACGGATGGTTGGGGATGGGGCTGTGGCTGGGCGTTGCCTACGCGCTGTGGAAGGTCCGCCATGACCCGCCGCTGCTCGCCGGTACGCGCTGGCCGACTGCGCTGGAGTATCTGTACATCCCGCTGCTCGCCGCCGGGTTCGGTCTGATGCTGCTTGCTGCGCTCCAGCCCGGCTTCTGGAATCGCCTGTTCTCGCTGCGTTGGCTGGGCGGTCTGGGATTGATCAGCTACAACCTGTATCTCTGGCATCAGTTCCTGATCGTGCGCCTGAAGCTGGCCGGCATCCCGCCGATGCGCGAGCTGCCTTTCGGCCAGGACCCTCAATGGCAGCTGGCGATGTGGGCCACTGCAGTGAGCCTTGCGCTGACCATCAGTTGGCTCCTGACGCACTACTTCGAAGAACCCCTGCGCCGACGTCTGACCACCGGGCCGACGCTGGCGGCCGATCTCAAGGCACTGCTGACGTGGCCGTTGGGTTCGGACTCGGGACAGCGCGTCGCGATCGCGGCGCGGACGTTTGGCGGCTGGCTGCCGGAGGTTACATTCGCCGCTTCACCGGCGGTGGGCGGTACTGGACTGCGCGCAACGCTGTGGCGTCATTGCGGCCCGCTGCTGGTGCTGGCCGCAAGCTGGGGTGTGCTCAATGCCTGGCTGCAGATCAATGCGCTGCAGATCCGCGACGACGGCATCTGGGCCGGCCACCTCAACATCTGGTCCGACTGGCCGCTGCATATCGCGATGGCGACCGGCTTCGCCGACCGCCCGCCGGCGCAGTGGCTGAGCAGCCATCCGATGTTCGCGCACGGGCCGCTGATCTATCCCTTCGGCGTGAACTTCGTCTCCGGCATGCTGATGCGGCTTGGCCTGGGCGTCGATTGGGCGATGACCCTGCCGACCTTCGTTGCAGCCACGCTCACGCCCTGGCTGCTGTACGCGGTGTTCGTGATGGCGTTGCGCAGCAGACGCTGGGCGCTGGTCGCAGTGGCCTTGTTCTATCTGGGCGCGGGGCTGGGTGGCGTGAGCTTTCTCTGGGACAGCCTGTCCAACGATCGCTGGGCGGCGCTGGCCTATCCGTCGATCGAGGTCAGCCGCCTCGATCGCTACGACTGGTATTCCGGCAATGTGCTGACCGGCATGCTGCTGCCGCAGCGCGCCTACGTCTTCGGCTTTCCGTCCGCACTGGCGAGCCTGCTGTGCCTGCTGCTCGCGGTGCAGAACCGCGTGGCGCGACCCAGACTGTGGGCGCTGGGCGGCGGCCTGATCGCGGGCCTGATGCCGTTGCTGCACACGCACAGCTTCATCGCGCTTGGCTGGCTCGGCGTCGCGGTCGCGCTGGTGTACCGGCGCCAATGGCGGATCTGGACGGTTTACGCGGCTGCGGCCATCGCGCTCGGCGCCGTGCTGATCGGCCTGTTCTTGAGCAATGGCGAAGGCCTGCCCAATCATCTGCGCTGGATGCCCGGCTTCGCAGCGCCCGACGGATTTCTGTCCTGGCTGCTGATGTGGTGGCGGCTGTGGGGCGTGGCGGTCCCGGTGCTGCTGATTGGCCTGTGGAGTCTGCGCCGCGACGATGCGCTGGCATGGACGCTGTTTACCGGCGGCCTGCTGTGTTTCGCGTTCGCCAATCTGGTGCTGGTCCAGCCCAACCGCTGGGACAACTCGAAGTTGTTCCTGTGGACGTATTTCTGCTGGGCTCCGTTGTGGGCGGCGGCGCTGCGCATGCTCTGGCGCGGCGGGGCCGCGCGCAGCGCTGCGGCGGTCGTACTTGCGCTCGCCTTGACCGTGACCGGCGCGGTCGAGGTCTGGCGCCTCGTGCGGGTCGATCGCGGCAGCTACATGATCAGCAGCGCGCAGGACGTCGCGCTCGCGCAGACGGTGCGCAGCGGGACGGCGGCCGACGCGGTGTTCCTGACCGAGCCGAGCCACAATCATCCGATCATGATCTGGGGCGGCCGTTCGATCCTGCTCGGATTCACCGGCTGGATGGCCAATCTCGGTTTCGACTACGCGCCGCGCGAAGCCGACCTGCGGCGCATGTACGCCGGCGCGCCGGAGACCCCTGAGTTGCTGCGCAAGTACGGGATCGACTATGTCTATGTCGGCCGCGGCGAGCAGCGGTCGCAGCATGCCAACGAGGCCTGGTTTCAGGCGCATTACCCGGTGGCTTTCGAGTCTGCGGACACCCGCATCTACGCAACCAGCGCTGGCGGACGGGCGCCGCGGGCGTGGCCGCGGGTTGCGCATGCCGATTGAGCTTGAGCTGGCAAGTGCACCCTGCGGCAATTATCATTGCCGCCCCGCGGATCGTGGCCCACAGCACGGTTCGATCGGGTCCGCTTGAGCGTCGGCGCTCAAGCCAGTCTTCCGCAGGCCGGACAGATGTCGGGGAGTAGCGCAGTCTGGTAGCGCACCTGCCTTGGGCGCAGGGGGTCGCAGGTTCGAATCCTGTCTCCCCGACCATTTCCAGCCTTCATTCAGCGCGGCGTCAGGCGACTGAATTCGCCGAGCTCATCGCTACCCGCAGGCTACCCTGACGCCGGCGCAAAACTACCCGTTTGTGTAGTGCCCGGCGCCGCACCCCCGGTTCTAATGACCCTCATCCGATGCGGCCGCAATCCGGCGGCACGCTCAGGTCCGATGCAGCAATGCGCGGGCGACATAAGAGGAGATCGGCTTTGGGCACGAACATGTCTGGCGTGTGCCATGGTGCAGGCGAGGCCCCGGTCGGGAAACCGCCGGCGCGGCCTGGACGGGCAGGCGGTCTGAGCAGCCGCTTCGGCGCATTGCAAGGGGCGTGAAGCCATGTCTTCGCTCCGCTACCGGATCGCGCACTGGGTGATGCAGCGGCAGAAGTTGACGGCCGTTGCCTTCGTTGTCGTTACGGCCATTTTCGCGGCCGGTCTGCCGCGCGTCGAACTGAGGACGATCTTCTCCGACCTGCTGCCCAAGGACGATCCCTTCGTGCAGGTCTACAAGGACCATCCGAACTTCGGCAATCCGCTGACCGTCACGCTGATGGTCAAGCGCAAGGACGGCGACATCTACAATTCCGAGACCTTGCAGAAGGTCTGGAACCTGACCCGCGACATCGACCTCGCGCCCGGCGTCGATCACGACCAGATCCTGTCGATCTCGACTGAGAAGGCGCGCTATGCCGAGGCCACGCCTTTCGGCATCGACGTCAAGCCGCTGATGGAAGACCACGTGCCGAAGACGGCGGACGAGATCGCCGACTTCCGTGCGCGCGTCGACAAGTCGCCTGCGGCGCGCAACTTCCTGATCTCGGCCGACGGCTCGGCGACGCTGATCAACGCGACCTTCATCGAGCAGCGTCTCGATTATGGCGAAGTGTTCCTTTACGCGCAGTCCCTGGTCGAACGGGCGCGCGACGCGCATCACGACGTCTACATGGCCGGGCAGCCGGCGCTGACCGGCTGGGTCTACCAGTACCAGAAGCAGATGCTGTGGATTGCCGGCATCACCATCGGCGCGCTGATCCTGTCGCTGGTGCTGTACATGCGCAACGTCGTCGGCGTGGTCACGCCGATCGTCACCAGCGCGGTCGCGGCGATCTGGGGTTTTGGCTTTGTCGGCTGGCTGAATTCGCCGATCGAGCCGCTGCTGATGGTGGTGCCGCTGCTGCTGGTCGCGCGCTCGTTCTCGCACTGCGTGCAGTTCACCGAGCGCTACTACGAGATCTACGCGCAGGTGAAAGACCGCCGCAAGGCTGCCGAGATCACGATGGGCGTGATGATGGCGCCGTCGGTGCTGGGTATCTTCACCGACATCGTCGGCATCTTCCTGATCGCGATCGCGCCGATCCCGGCGATGGAGCGCTTCGCGCTGTTCTGCGGCTTCTGGGCGATCTGGCTGATTCCGACCGGCGTCGTGCTGATCTCGCTGCTGCTGGCGGCGCTGCCGGCGCCGAAGAATGTCGAACACCTGATCGGCCGCGGCAAGGACAGCGGCGTGCACAGGATGTTCCAGCGCGTGCTCGGTGCCATCGCCGGCATCACGCACGGAAAGCCCGCGCGCGTCACTTCCCTGGTCGTGCTGATCGCCGGCGGCGCGGCGGTGTTCACGGCGCTGCAGATCAAGATCGGCAACCCGGTCGAGGGCAGCAACCTGCTGTGGCCCATCGCGGAGTACAACCGCGCGGTGGCGACGATCAACGCCAACTTTCCCGGCGTGAACACGCTCGAGATCGTGTTCGAGGCGAAGAACCAGAAGAACCCCAACCGTACGATGCACCACGCCGACACGGTGCTGACGATGCAGCGCGTGCAGGCCATGATCGAGCGCGGCGAGAATCCGCCGCGCGCGACGCTGTCCTTCGGCGACTACCTGATGGAGGGCAACCGCCTGTTCAGCGGCGGCAATCCCAAGTGGCTGCCGCTCGATCCGGTGGACGGCGCCGTCAGCGCCGCGGCCGGCGCGGTGATGGTCGGCAGCAGCCCCAAGGCCTACTCGAACGTCGTCGATTTCGAGCAGCAGAACGGCACGGTCTCGCTCTGGTTCAAGGACAACAAGCAGGGCACGGTCGACTCCGCGCTCAAGCAGGCCCAGGCGGCGCTCGCCGAGGTCGGCGTCGACCATCCGACCTTCCTCGTGCGCCTGGGCACCGGCACGATCGCGCTGCAGCAGGCGATGAACGATGTCGTCAGCCGCTACCACTGGCTGATTCTCGGCTGCCTGAACCTGGTGATCTTCCTGGGCACCAGCTTCGCGTACCGCTCGCCGGTGGCCGGCGTGCTGCTGCTGATTCCGGTCAACCTGTCGAACTTCGTCATGAGCGCGGCGATGCACCTGATGGGCATCGGCCTCGACATCAACTCGCTGCTGGTCGCCTGCGTCGGTGTCGGTGTCGGCATCGACTACGGCATCTACCTGCTGTCACGCATCTGCGAGGAGTACCAGGCGCACAGCGGCGGCTGGGGTCGCGCGATCGACGCGGCGCTGACCACGACCGGCAAGGCGATCATGTTCACCGCGACGATCATGGTGATCGGCATCCTGCCCTGGTACTTCCTGTCGGGCCTGAAGTTCACCGCGGACATGGGCCTGCTGCTGGTGCTGATCATGTTGATCAACATGGTGCTGGCGCTGGTCGTGCTGCCGCTGCTGGTGTGGCTGGTCAAGCCGTCCTTCGTCGCGCGCAAGGACCTGCTGGTGGGCGAGGGCGTCGATCTCTCGGTCTACGCATCCGCCGACGACACCGGCGAGCCGTCGATGAGCCACGCGGTGCGCGCATGAACATCCATCGCCATCGCATCGACGGCTCAATTCCGTAAGCCGCAACAGAAACGAGGAGATCTGCAATGCGCATCAAGAAATACGACTTCGACTACGGCCGCCGCATGCTTTTGCAGAAGGCCGCGTATGGCGCCGCTGCAGGCGTGCTCGCTCCACTGTGGCCGGCGATCGGCAAAGCCGCGGACGACACCAGCAAGGCGTATCCGGAAGAGCTGCTCCACATCGAGGCCTATACCAAGGGCAAGGTCAAGCCCGGCGACGTCATCACCAAGGACAACGTCGAGTACGTCAAGGATCTGCTCGATCCGGTCGCCTACATGCACGTCAAGACGATGGAGCGCCGCATTCACATCGTCGAGTCGACCAAGGACGTCACCAAGCTGTTCCCGCACGATTTCCTGCAGTCGACGCTGCGCAACAAGGGCAAGGCCAAGATCGGCGAAGACGGCAACGTCTACACCGCGAACGGCGACCCCTGGGGCGGCGGCATGCCATTCCCCGACCCGAAGGACGGCATCGAGGCCACCGCCAACCTGACGCTGAGCTGGGGTCGTCACGACTATTCGCAGTACGCCGTGCGCGACTGGGACATCGCCCCGGACGGCAGCCTGGCCTACCAGTACGACTTCGTCTGGGCCGAGCTCAACACGACCGCGCGCCTCGACGACAAGGTCTGGAACGGCAAGAAGGATCTGCTGCGCTACCAGTCGGTCTGGTTCACCGCGCCGCAGGACACCGCCGGCAGCTCCTTCCTCAACATCTGGAGCTACGACCAGCGCAAATTCCCGGAGCTGTACGGCTATCTGCCGGCGTTCCGCCGCGTGCGCCAGTTCCCGACCAACCAGCGCTTCGAGCCGCTGGTGCCCGGCATCACTCTGTTCCTGTCCGACGCCTGGGCGGCCGGCGATCCGATGCTGACCTGGGGCAACTACAAGATCGTCGAGCGCAAGCCGATGCTCGGCGTCATCGGCGGCGCCAACTTCATGGGCGGCCGTGGCGGCGCGATGAACAACTACGAGCGCCCGGTGCACGGCGGTCCGAAAAACCAGACCTTCCACGACGTGTGGATGGAGCTGGTGCCCGAGACCCTGGTCGTCGACGCCGAGCCGGTCGGCTATCCGCGCGCGCCGGTCGGCAAGAAGCGCACCTGGATCGACGTGCGCAACGGCATGTACGTCGCCTACAACACCTACGACCGCCGCGGCGAGATCTGGAAGACCTTCGAGCCGCATTACGCGCAGTACTCGAACGACAAACTGACGGTCAAGGACGAGAGCGGTCACCCGGCCTGGTCCTGGGTCGGCGTGCTCAGTCATGACCTGCAGGCCAACCGCATGAGCCGCTTCGTGCAGGCGCGCGAAGTCACCGGCGGCTACAAGAGCCGCTACACGACTGACGGCGAGGATGTCTACAACAAGTACCTTACCGTGCAGGCGATCACCCGCTTGGGCACAGCGTGAACCCATGCCCATGCCCATGCGCGCGCTTCTGAAGCTGCTTGGCGTCGGCGCGCTGTGCGCCGGCATGGCGGCCGTCGCCGCGTCATCGCCCGGTGCCCCGCAGCCAGTCGTCACCGGCACGGTGCACCAGGCACTGTTCGCGATCGATTTCGACGGCTCGTTTGGCATCGCGGTCGGCGCCGGCGGCGAAGTGCAGGAGTCGAACGACAGCGGCGCCGGCTGGAAGACGGTGACGCCGGCCCCGACGCCACTGGCGCTGCTGGGCGTGGGCGTCAGCGGACAGCAGGCGCTCGCGGTTGGCCAGACCGGACTGGTGTTGCGGCGCGAGACCGACGGCAAGTGGCAGAGCGTGGACAGCGGCACGCGCAATCGCCTGTTCGCGGTCAACCTCAATGCCGCCGGCGCCGCAGTGGCGGTTGGTGCCTTCGGCACGGTGCTGGTGTCCACGGACGGCGGACGCCAGTGGCGCAGCGCGGCACCGGCGTGGGCGGAGTTCGCGGTCGACGGCATGGAGCCGCATCTGTACGCCGCGGACCTTTCGAACGATGGCGCAATCACGATCGCCGGTGAGTTCGGCTTGATCCTGCGCAGCCGCAACGGGGGCAAGGACTGGCAGCTCCTGCACAAGGGCGATGCCTCTCTGTTCGCGATGGATCTGCGGCCCGACGGCGTCGGTTATGCGGTCGGGCAGAGCGGCGCGGTGCTGCGCACGACCGACGATGGCGCGACCTGGACCGACCTGCGGTCCGGCAGCGGCGCGCTGCTGCTGGCGGTCCATTCCGAAGCCAGCGGCCGCGTCGTCGTCACCGCGATGCGCGAGCTGCTGTTGAGCCGCGACGCCGGCGACAGCTGGCAGCCGGTGAATGTGCCCGAGGTCGGCAACGTCTGGTACTCCGGGGTTGGCCGAGCCGGCGGGGTTGGCCAGGCCGGCGTCGATGCGCCGGTGCTCGCGGTCGGGCAGGCGGGACGGATCGTGCGCATCGATCTTTGAACTGCGGCGGGCGACACATCAGAACAAAGGCCGGCACAGAAGGACGTCATGCGGCCGGCGGGATCACTTCACCAGGAGATGAAGCGATGAGTAAGGCACACAAGGCATGGGGCTTGGCGGCGTCGGGGGTGTTGCTGTGCGCCGCAAGCGGCGCCCATGCCGAGGGCGGATGGTTCGACGGGATGGATTTGTCGTTCGGCGGATTCATCCGCCCCGAATTCGCTTACTCGCTGAGCGACGAGGACAACTGGACCAATCAGCTCGGCAATACCTTCAACGAGCGCTCGATCGCCCGCCAGGCCTACGTGCCGCCGAATCTGGCGGGTGCCGTCGTCAGCGATCTCACCGGCGGCCTGGTCGTTGCGCCGGCCGTGACCACCTGGACCTCGACGCCGTTCCCGGAAGCGGCTGCCAGCGACGCTGCTTCGCCCGGCCTGCGTGGCGTGTCCAGCGCCAACGGCTCCGGCACGCCGCTCGAGCGCGGCGACAACGACTACAACTACGCCATCGTCCGCGGTGAAGTGGAGATGGGCCTGCGCTTCACCGACAACCTGACGCTGATCGGGCGCTTGCGTGCGATCTACGATCCGGTGCTTTACGACGAGTTCGACGCCGAGCGCATCGAGTCCGTCCACGGCGGCATCAGCGGCGGCGACCCCGCGCTCTACGCCGGCACGCCGAACTACTTCGAGTATCACGTCGAGGGCGATGACCATCCCAATCCGCTGGAATGGGCCGGCGAGGACTACCTCGTCTACTTCCCGACGCTGCTGCTGGAATACAACGCCGGTGCGGCGAACATTCGCATCGGCAACCAGCAGATCGCCTGGGGCCAGGCGCTGTTCTTCCGCGTGTTCGATGTCGTCGACGGTCTCGATCTGCGCCGCCATCTGGTCCTCGACTACGCGCAGGAGGAGTACGCGGACGAGCGCGTGCCGGCACTGGGTCTGCGCCTGGGCTACCAGTTCAACGAAGAAGTTCTGGCCGACGCCTTCGCGCAGAAATTCCAGCCGACGGTCTACGGCAATCCGAACACGCAGTACAACGTGATCCCGGTGCAGTTCACCGTGCACGACCGCTACGTCGAAGGCGGCTGGGACGAGAAGCTCAACTACGGACTGCGCGTGAAGGGCAACTACGGGCAGTGGGGTTTCCAGGCGATGGCGGTGCAGCGCTACAACCCGGACGGCGTGTTCCGCTGGACGGCGTCGGGCGTCGCCAAGGATCTGCCGAACGATCCCAACACGCTCGGCAACCGCGTCAACGCCACGCTAGGGGCGCTGGGCAAGGACTCCGGCGACCTGCTCGCGCAGACCGCGTTCGAGGCCTCGCCCGGCGGCGTGTACTCGGCGAACGAGTGGTTCAACTACGCCGGCCAGGTGCGGCTCAACGCGATGACTGGCCTGAATGCGTCGATCACCGAATTCCCGGCCGCCGCCGAGCTGTTCGCCTCGCCGGTCGCGACCGTCGAAGAGGCCTACAACGAGCTGAACACGTTCTTCATCGCTGCCGGCGGCAGCCTGCGCGGGCATATCGCCCGCGAGTACGCGCAGGAGGAGGTCTACGGTCTGGGCGTGAGCTACGTCACCGAGGGCGAACCGGGTGGCATCCTCGACCAGCTGATCATCAATCTCGAAGCCAGCTACACGCCGGACCGCACCTTCACCAATACCTCGCTGAGCCGCAACTATCTGGTCGAGGACTCGGTGGTGACGGCGCTAGTGCTGGAGAAATATCACCGCTTCACGCAGGCGTTTCCGGCGACCTACTTTGTGCTGCAGCACATGTACCGCAACGTCGACGACCTGTTCGGCCGCCATCTGTCCGGCTACGGCGGCACCGAGACTTCGGCCGCCACCGGCGTCGACGGCGCGCACTACATCGCGTTCGCGTTCCAGCAGCCGTTTCCGCAGGACATCTACCGCATCGGCTTCGCCACGCTGTGGGACCCGCGCGGCAGCATCCTGGTGCAGCCCGGCATCAAGTGGAAGCCGCGCGGTGCATTCACCGTCGAGGCGTTCTACAGCTACATCGATGGCGCGATCGGCAGCGCCAATCCGAACGACACGCTGCTGTCGACGGTCGACTACGCCGACGAAGTCACGCTGCGGCTGACGTACCAGTTCTGAGGAGAGCTCAGCACACGCCCGCTGCCTGCGCACCTCCTCCCCCTGACGCGTGGGGCAGCGACGATGCCGACGGCAATGAGCCGTCGGCTCTTTTGAACGAACGGGAGAGTCGGCCTGCGATGAGAATCATCCGCTACGACCGTGACTACAGCCGCCGCAGGTTCCTCGCGAGTGTGGCGCGCGGCGCGGCGGCAGCGGGCGTGCTGATGCCCTTGTGGGACGCGATCGCGCAGACCGGCGAAATCACGCGCGCGTATCCGGACGAGCTGCTGTCAATCGAGGCCTACACCAAAGGGCGTATCAAGGCCGGCGACGACATCAGTGCCGCGAACGTGGAGTCGGTCAAAGAACTGCTGGAGCCGATCAAGTACGCGCAGATCGCGCAGATGGGCCGGCGCCTGCGCGTCGCGCCGACGACCACCGACATCATGCGGCTGAGTTCCTGGGAATACCTGGAGGCCTCGCTGCGGCATCGCGGCCAGGCGCGCTTCGACGCGCGCGGCAACGTCGTCACCGCGCAGGGCAAGCCGTGGATCGGCGGCAATCCGTTCCCGGACGCAAGCACCGGACTGGAGCTGTTCGCGAGCCTGACGCTGAGCTGGGGGCGTCACGACGCCTCGATGTACGCGATCAAGGAGTACGACGTCGGTCCCGACGGCGACGTCGACTTCCGCTACGAGCTGGGCTGGGCCGAGCTGTCGCCGGTCGCGCGCGTGAGCATGGAGCCGCGCCCGTACTGGCCGGGCAAGGAGGACAAGCTGCGCTACCAGTCGGTGTTCTTTGTCGAGCCCGACAGCGTCAACGGCACCTCCTTCCTCAACATCTGGCCCTACGACCAGCACAGCTTCCCGGACCTGTACGGCTATCTGAAGGAGTTCAAGCGCATCCGCCAGTTTCCGACCGACCAGCGCTTCGAACCGCTGATCGCCGGTTCGACGCTGTACCTGTCGGACGCCTGGGCCGCCGGCGATCCGCTGCACACCTGGGGCAACTACCGGATCGTCGATCGCGGCCCGCTGCTGGCGGCAGTGTCCGGCGGCTGGAGTCCGGCGCATCCGAACTGGGAGCACACGACGCACGGCGGCCCCAAGGGCAAGACGTTCTGGGACACAACGGTCGAACTGGTGCCGGAGACGATTGTCGTCGAGGCCGAGCCGGTGAAGTTTCCGCGTGCGCCGGTCAGTCGAAAGCGCGTCTGGTTCGATGCCCGCACCGGTCTGCCGGTGGCCATGGTGACCTACGACCGCCGCGGTCAGCCCTATCACTCTTTCGATGCGGCGTTTGCCTTGTACGAGGCCGGCGAGCGCTCGGTTCTGGACGGCAGGCATCCGTACTGGTCCTGGGGCCACGTCCACGCCTTCAACCTGCAGACCCAGCGCATGACGCGCCTGGAGCAGGTGCGCGAGATCAGCGGTGGCCATCGCAGCGTCGCCAACAATCCCGGCTTGTACGACCGGTACCTCACCAACACGGCGCTGATGCGCCTGGGGCGCACGTGAACCGGCGCGCCGGCGCAAAAACTACCCGACTGGGTGGCGGCGCGGACGGCGGCGGGGACTAGCTTAGGTGGCATCCAGACCGCGATCTGCATCGCGGCGCGAGAACAAGAGGAGAGCGGGTGATGACTGCAATGCTGGAAGCGGATGTCGGCGTGACCACCCGCAAAGGGTCCGTCGTGCTGCCGGACCACGGCAAGCTGATCAACATCGACAACGGCGGCACGCTGACGGACTTCTGCGTGATCGACGGCGACAAGGTGTGGCGCACCAAGAGCGTCACCACGCCATATGACTTGTCGAAGTGCTTCTTCGACGGCTTGCGCAAGGCCAGCACGCTGATCTACGGCAAGGAGGATCTGCTGCAGCTGCTGCTGTCGACCGAGCACATCCGCTACTCGACGACCCAGGGCACCAATGCCCTGGTCGAGCGCAAGGGCCAGCGCCTGGGCCTCGTGCTCGGCGGCGTGCAGGCCGCGGACCTGCAGCGCGACGCGCAGCAGAAAGACGTATTCGCCGGCCTGGTCGGCGCGCGCGTCGCCACGCTGGATCTGTCGCTGCCGGACGCGGCGCTGGCGATCGCCGCGACGCAGGCGATCAACCGTCTGGCTTCAGAGGGCGCCAACCGCATTGTGATCGGCGTCGGCGGCGCGCAGCGTGACGCTGGCGAGACCCGGCTCAAGCACATCCTGCTGAAGAAATTCCCGCCGCACCTGCTCGGCGCGCTGCCGCTGCTGTATTCGCACGAAGTGGTGCAGGACGAGGACGACACGCGCCGCATCTGGACCGCGCTGTTCAACGCCTTCCTGCATCCGGCAATGGAGCGCTTCCTCTACAACGCCGAGCATCGGCTGCGCGAATACAAGACGAAGAACCCGCTGCTGATCTTCCGCAACGACGGCGACTCCGCGCGCATTTCGCGCACGGCGGCCGTCAAGACCTATTCCTCCGGCCCGCGTGGCGGCGCCGAGGGCAGCAAGGCGCTGGCGCAGCACTACGGTTTCAAGCGCCTGCTCGGCATGGACATCGGCGGCACGACCACCGACATCAGCCTGGTCGAGGTCAGCAACGGCGTCGGCACGGTGCAGACCGACCGGCGCGGCCGCATCGAAGGCGTGGCGACTTCGCTGCCGCTGTGCAACGTCGTCAGCGTCGGCGTCGGCGGATCTTCAATCATCAAGGTCGTGGGCAAGCGCATCCAGGTTGGTCCCGAGTCGGTCGGCGGCGCGCCGGGCCCGGCCTGCTTTGGCCTGGGCGGAACCGAAGCGACGATCACCGATGCGTTCCTCGTGCTGGGCCTGCTCGATCCGGCCACCTACTTCGGTGGAGAGCTGAAGATCGACGTCGAGCGCGCACGCGCCGCGATCACCGCGAAGATCGCGCAGCCGCTGGGGCTGTCCTGCGAGCAGGCCGCCGAGGCGATGGAACAGGCCTGGGTGGCGAAAGTCGCGGGCGCCCTGCGCGAGTTCACCCCCATCAATCAAGCGGGCACGCCGGACACCACGCTGGCGGCCTTCGGCGGCGGCGGCCCCTTCATCGCCTGTCGCGTGGCCGAAGCCGCCGGCATCAGCCGTGTCGTGATTCCCGGCCTGGCGGCCGTGTTCTCTGCTTTCGGCCTCGGCTTCTCCGACATCGCGCACGAGTACGAGCTGCACCTGGCGCGCAACGACGATGCGGCCCTGCAGCAGGCGCTGGCGACACTGCGCGAGCGCGCGGAGCGCGGCATGTTTGCCGAGGGCTTCGAATTGAAGGACTGCGTGATCGAGACGCGGCTGCAGGTCGACGATCGGCTGCTGCCGC
The DNA here is from genome assembly GCA_041659605.1 of Sinimarinibacterium sp. Classification (GTDB taxonomy): domain Bacteria; phylum Pseudomonadota; class Gammaproteobacteria; order Nevskiales; family Nevskiaceae; genus Solimonas. The sequence goes on from JBAZXW010000005.1 coordinate 175,900, forward strand.
TCGACGGCGGACATCTGCCGGCTGGGCTGCCGAAGGACCGGCCGCTGACCGCGGTGCTGAAGGCGACCCGGCCGATCGCGCGCGCGCAGCTCAACGGCGGCTTTGGCGAGACGCGCAAGCCCGCCGTGGCACAAGGCCAGCGCCGCCTGATCGCCGGCGGCAAGCCGGTTGCGTTACCGCTGTACCGCGTCGAGGCGCAGTCCGGCGGCGTGCAGGCCCAGGGCCCGTGCGTGTTGGAAGAGGCCTTCTTCACCGGCCGCATCGACGCCGGCTGGCGTTTCGAGATCAACGAAGCGGGCGACATCCTGCTCAGCCTCGCCTGATCCAGAAAAGGGAATCCGCTATGAAAGTCCTGATCACCGAATACCTGCGCATCAACCTCGATACCGAGCGCTGGGAGTGCCGCCGCTGCGGCCACGAGCACGGCAGCGCGCGCGACAACTACAAGCGCGGCCTGCTGGTCCACGACCGCGACCCGCGCGAAGTCCACAAGCCGCTGCTGGACACGAATCTCTACGAGCGCACCTACTCACCGGACCCCACGTGGTGCCGCATCCTCGAGTACTACTGCCCGCAATGCGGCGTGATGGTCGAGGCCGAGTACCTGCCGCCGGGCCATCCGCCGCTGCACGACGTCGAACTCGACATCGACGCGCTCAAGCTGCAATGGCAGGGCCGCGACGAAGTGCAGGAGCCCGCGGTCGGCCCCGACCTCGCGCTGGAGAAGGTCCGGCATGGCCGCGCACTTCACGAACACAGCCATGGTCACTGATTCCGTAGGAGCGGCCCATGGCCGCGATGATGTTGGAATCGCGGCCATGGGCCGCTCCTACAGGAGTTCGCGGAGAAAAGGCACATGAAACGAGTTTCGGTCGACATCGGCGGCACCTTCACCGACTGCTTCGTCGTCTGGGACAACCAGTACGTCGAAGGCAAGGCGCTGACCACGCATCACAACCTCGCACTGGGCTTCAACGACTCGCTGGGCGACGCCTGCACTCAGCTCAGGCTGGAGCCGGCACAGCTGCTGTCGCAGGTCGACTCGGTGCGCTACTCGACGACGCTGGGCACCAACGCGCTGATCGAACGCAAGGGTCCGCGCATCGGCGCGCTGGTGACCACCGGCTTCAAGAGCACGATTCCGCTGTCGCGTGCGCGCGGCTACGGCGAAGGCCTGTCCGAGCCTGAGCAGATGGACATTCCCAACGCGCGGCGCCCGCAGCCGATCGTGCCGATCCCGATGATCCGCGAAGTGCGTGAGCGCGTGGACTATCTGGGCAACATCTTCTGGGCGCTGGACGAGGACGACGTGCGCCTGCGCATCCGCGAGCTGGTCGACGCCGGCGCCGAGGCCCTGGTGGTCGTGTTCACCAACAGCGTGGTCAATCCCGCGCATGAACTGCGCGTGCGCGAGATCTTCCTGGACGAGTACCCGGCGCACCTGCTGGGGGCGATCCCGATGCTGCTGTCGCACCAGGTCGCCGGCCGCAAGGGCGAGTACGCGCGCGGCATGTCGACGATCATGGACGCCTTCCTGCACCAGACCATGTATCACGGCCTGGGTACGCTGGAGCTGAACCTGCGCGCGCAGGGCTACGGCAAGCCAATGCTGGTCAGCCACAACTCCGGCGGCATGGCGCAGCTCAACTCGACCGATGCGCTGCAGACCGTGCACTCCGGCCCGGTCTCGGGCATCGCGGCAAGCGAACATCTCGCCGCGGCCGCGGAACTGGGCAACGTCGTCGCCACCGACATGGGCGGCACCAGCTTCGACATCGGCATCGTCGACCAGGGCGGGGTGAAGCACTACGACTTCAACCCGGTGATCGACCGCTGGCTGGTGTCGGTGCCGATGGTGCACCTGGTGACGCTGGGCGCCGGCGGCGGTTCCATCGCCCGTTACGACCGATTGTTCGGCTCGATCGAGATCGGCCCGCAATCCGCCGGCTCCGATCCCGGACCGGCGTGCTATGACCGCGGCGGCCTCAAGCCGACCGTGACCGACGCCGACCTGCTGCTCGGCTATCTCGACCCGAAAAACTACGCCAACGGCCGCATCCCGCTGACGCCGCGCCGCGCGAAGCAGGCGATGGAGGACGAGCTGTGCGACGCGCTGGATCTCGACGTGGCCGGAGTCGCCAAGCTGATCAAGCGCAACGTCGATGCCAGCATGGCCAACGGCATCGCCACCGAGCTGCGCACACGCGGCTACGAGCCCAAGGACTTCACCATCCTCGCTTACGGCGGTAACGGCCCGCTGCACGCCTGCGGCATCGCCAACGCGCTGGGCGTGTCGAAGATCCTGGCGCCGCCGTTCTCGTCGACTTTCTCGGCCTGCGGCGCCGGCAACGTCAACCAGATGCACATCCACGAGATGAGCACCTGGACCGTGCTGTTCAACGCCGGCCTGAAGAGCTTCTTCTCCGATTACGACAGCTTCAACCGCGGCGTCGAGGAGCTCGAGCATCGCGGCCGCGAAGATCTGTTGCGCCAGGGCATGCGAGAGGATGAGATCCGCTACCGCCTTGAACTGGACATGCGCTACGGCAACCAGCGCGTGCAGACCGCGGTGGTGACCGACCTGTCGCGCCTGCGCTCGCAGAAGGACGTGCTGGCGCTGATGGACCAGTTCCACAAGTGCTACGGCGCGCGTTTCGGCGAGGGCAGCCAGTCGCCCGAGACCGGCGTACGCATCAACACCATCCGCGTCTGCTCCTACGTCGAGCAGCCGAAGGTGGCCTTCGCCAAGCTCAAGCTCAGCGGCAAGGTCGTTGCGCCGCCGCAGCCCGTGGGCCAGCGCGAGTGCCATTACGTCGGTCACGACCGTCCGCTGCCGACGCCGATCTACGACGACGAAGCGCTGGTCGAAGGCACGCGCATCGAAGGGCCGGCGATCGTCACCACCCGCGCGACCACTTACCTGGTGGAGCCGGGCTGGGCCTTCCACGCGGCGGCGCAGCGCGGCGTGTGGTTCCTGAAGAAATGACGTAGGGCGGCCCGTGGCCGCCGGCGGGCATGGCCCGCCCTACAACGGAGCGAAGATGAACGACAACACGATTTCGAAAGAGGACAAGGCGCTCCTCGACAAGTTTCTCGCCGACAACCAGCTCTTCCTCGGGCCCGATCCCGACATCATGCGCAATCACAGCCTGTCGCCGCGCTCCGCGGCGGAGGACGCGATCCTGAAGAAGGGCCTGGACACGCACCAGGTGCATCACGTGCGCGGCCTGATCAACGCGGCGCTGTCCGAAGCCTTCACGATGGTCAATCAGATGGGCGCCGCACCCGGCGCCAAGTGGGGCGATCTCGTCACCGGCATCTACACCGCGCAGGGCGACCTCGCGATGATCGCGCCGCACGGCATCATCGCTTTCGCCGCCTGTTGCTTCTACCCGATCCGCTTCATCATCAAGAACTGGACGAACGACCAGACCGTCGGGGTCAAGGACGGCGACGGCTTCATCCACAACGACGCGCGCTACGGCGGCATCCACAACACCGACCAGTCGATGATGGTGCCGCTGTTCTGGAAGGGCGAGCTGGTCTGCTGGCTGTCGAGCACGATCCACGAGGGCGAGAACGGCGCCTGCGAGCCGGGCGGCATGCCGGCGGCTGCGGAGAGCAAGTACGACGAGGGCATCAAGATGTCGCCCTTCAAGGTCGTCGAGAACTTCCAGCTCAAGCGCGACCTCGTCACCTTCCTGCAGAACTCGGTGCGCGACCCGAAACTTCAACTGGAAGACATGAAGGTCAAGCTGCACGCGGTCATGCGCCTGCGCGATCGGATCATCGCGATCCTCGACCAGTTCGGTCGCGATGCGCTGATGGGCACGCTGCGCCTGCACCTCGAAGACACCGAGACGGAAATGCGCCGGCGCATCCGCGAGCTGCCGGATGGCACCGTGCGCGTGCTGCAGTTCATGGACTCGTCGCTGCGCGAGAACTGCATGCAGAAGATCTCGCTGGCGATCACGGTCAAGGGCGACCGCATGGTCCTGGATTTCCGCGGCACGGCGCCGCAGTTCCTGAACCGGTCGGTCAACACCAACATCGCCTCGTTCAAGGCGGCGCTGTGCACCGGCCTGCTGCAGAACATCTGGCCGGACCTGCCCCACACGATGGCGGTGCTGTCGCCGATCGAGATCATCACCGACCGCAACTCGATCATCGATGCAGAAGGCGAGATGCCGCAGGCGATGAGCCTGATGCCGCTGTTCAAGGGCTGCGTCGTCTGGACCATCCCGATGGCCAAGCTCAACTACAGCCTGCCGCACAAGTATTCGGCCATCGTCGCCTCGCAGTACGACCAGGCCGCGACCTTCATCTACGGTGGCGTCACCCAGCACGGCGACATCACCGGCAACTTCTGCGCCGACATCAACGGCAACGGCCAGGGCGCGCGCAGCCATGCCGACGGCGAGCACAGCGTGTCGCCGGTGTTCGGCTTCATGTGCGATTCCGGCGAACACGAGATCAACGAGGAAGACACGCCGATCATCCGCCTCGGCGCGCAGCGCCTGGCCAAGGACCGCGTCGCCTGGGGCAAGTACCGCGGCGGCCTCGGCTACGAGCAGATCGCCACCGCGCGCGGCTCCGGCCTGTGGGGCTTCATGACCGGATGCGAGGGCTCGAAGTTTCCTTCGGCGCAGGGCTTGTTCGGCGGCTACTCCTGTCCGTCGTACCAGCTGCTCAAGATCAAGGGCATCAATATCTTCGAGGAGCTGAAGAAGGACCCGAAGGTGGTCGAGGTCTTCGACATCGTCGAGCTGATGAACAAGCGGCCGATCCCCGGCGGCAAGTACAGCAGCAACGACATGGGCATGACCTTCGAGGTCTGCAACGAAGGCGAGATCTACATGATCTGCCAGGGCTCCGGCGGCGGCTACGGCGACGTCCTCGAGCGCGATCCGGCACTGGTGATGAAGGACCTCGCCGAGGATCTGATGTCGCACGAGAACGCGCGCGACATCTACAAGGTCGTCTACGACGAGAAGACCCTGGTCGTCGACGAGGACGCGACGCAGAAGCTGCGCGCGGACTGCCGCGGTGAACGCATCCGCCGCGCCAAGCCCTTCGATCAGTTTTGCAAGGAGTGGGTGACGGCCGAACCGCCCGCGCATCTGCCGTACTTCGGCTCCTGGGACAACCCGAGGGAGATCTACGCGACGACGATGGGACAGCGCGTGAAGATGCCCGCCGATCAGCTGCAGGGCGCCTTCATGCTCAATCCGAAGGATGTGCGCATCGCCGAGCTGGAAGCGGAACTGGCGGCCTGTAAGGCGGTGAAAGCGTAATGCCGAGCATTCCTTTCTTGTGTTCCCTCTCCCTCACGAATGTGGGGGAGAGGGTCAGGGTGAGGGGGTGGTGGCTGCGTGCACGAGGCTTCCACGCCGCGTACCGCGGCGCCCCCTCACCCCAACCCTCTCCCCCCTTGCGGGGGGCGAGGGAGTAATCCCCGCGAGGAGAGTCGAAAATGGATTACCAAAAAGCATTCCGCGTCGACGGCAAGGTGGCTCTGGTCACCGGTGCGGCGCGCGGCATTGGCGCAGAGATTGCGCAGGCGCTGGCGCAATCCGGCGCGGCTGTTCTCGTGACCGACGTGCAGGAATCCGCCGGTCGCGAGACGGTCGCGCGCATCCGCAAGGCGGGCGGCAAGGCCGAGTTCCAGAAGCACGACGTCGTCGATGAGTCCCAGTGGGAGTCGGCGGTCGCCGCGGCGATCAAGACCTTCGGCAAGCTCGACGTGCTGGTCAACAACGCTGGCATCGAGACCGCGGCCCTGCTGACGCAGTGCACGCTGGACGACTTCCAGCGCGTGATGAACGTCAACGTCAACGGCGTGTTCCTCGGCCTCAAGCACGCGGTGCGCGCGATGAAGCCAGGGAGCTCGATCGTCAACCTGTCGTCGGTCGCCGGCCTGATCGGCACGACGGGACACATCTCGTACCACACGTCGAAAGGCGCGGTGCGCATCATGAGCAAGGCGGCCGCGGTGGAATGCGCGCAGCTGGGTGCCGGCATCCGCGTCAACTCCGTGCATCCGGCGATCGTGCAGACCGACATGGGCACGAACTTCATCCAGCACGCGGTCGATCTGGGCCTCGCGCCCGACTATGCGACCGCCGAGGCGGCATTCAAGGCGGGTCATCTGCTGGGACTGGGCACGCCGGCGGACGTCGCCGCCGCGGTGCTGTACCTGGCTTCCGACGCCGCGCGCTGGATCACCGGCACCGAGCTGGTGCTCGACGGCGGCTATACGGCGATCTAGCGATGCCCGCATTGGCGCCGATGCTGTCCGCGGGTCGCCGGCCGCTGTGGCTGGACTACGGCGACTACGCCGGCGCGTTGCTCGCCGGCGGCAAGCTGCCGTGGCTGGACGTGGCCGCGTACGTCGCGCTGCAGCGCAAGGCCCAGGGCCTGCTGCGCTCGGATGTCGTGCAATTGCCGGTGGCGGATGTCTGCGCGGCCTGGGTCGCGGCGCGGCCGGCACTGCGCGCGGAGATGGCGTCAAAGAAGCGAACGCTGTTTCCGCTGAAGACACTATTGGCGGACGCGGGGCTGCGCACGCTTCTGCTCGAACTGACGCGCGGACTGCGCGCCTGCTTCGATGGTCTGCCGCTGGCATTGGTCTGTCCTTCTCCGGGTGCGTGGGTCGTCCAGGCCTGGCGCCTCGCACAAGGCGCCGACGCGCCGGTCGAGGTGAGCGAGGACGACACCGACGGTGCGAGCGTCTACATCGCCGACTTCCTGCGCGCCTTCGGCGAAGCCGGCGTCGATGTTCTGCTGCTGCAGGAGGCAGGCGAGGGTACGAAGGCGCTCGATCTGTACCAGCCGGTGCTGAACGTCGCCGCGCACTACCGCTGGGAAGCCGGCTTGCAGTCCGCCGTCGAGATTGCCGGAGAGGGCCTGTCCTTCGTCATCTCGCCAGCCTCGGCCAGCGGGCGGGATCTGCCCCCGGGTGTCTGGAATGGCGGCGCGGCCCCCGAGTGTCCGGCACAAGGATTCCGCTACGCGAAGATTCCGGCCGATGCGCAGCCCGAGATCGTGCTGCAGCGCCTGGCGGAGCTGCGGACATGACTGACACCGATCCGTCGCTGGCCTTGCGCGGCACGCACCTGATGACGATGCAGGCCACGCTGCAGTCGCCGCCGGAAGTGATCGGGCCGGTGCAGGAAGGCATCCGCATCAATTTCTTCGTCACCGGCGGCAGCTTCGAGGGTGCGCGCCTGCGCGGCCGCGTGCGCGAGGTCGGGCAGGACGCCTTCCTGCTGCGCCGCGACGGCATCGGCCAGCTCGATGTGCTGTTGACGCTGGAGACCGACGACGGCGCGCTGATCGAGGCGCGCTATGACGGTCTGGGCGACTTCGGCGAAAACGCCTACGAGGCCTTCCTGCGCGGTGAGCTGCCGCTGGAAGTGGGCCTGCGCACTTTCCCCCGGCTGCGCACGGCGCATGCGGGCTACCAGTGGCTGCAGCGCCTGGCCTGCGTCGGTGTCGGTCGCGTCGATCTGCAGAGCGCAACGGTGCGCTACGAGGTCTACGCGCTGGAATAAGGACAGGACGACAAGGAGAAACGAGCGATGGTCATGGAAGGAGAGAAGCTGTGGGCCCCGCGGTCCGAATTCGCGGCAGGCTCCAACATCGCCCGCTACCAGCGCTGGCTGAAGGCAGAACGCGCCGTCGACGCGCCAGATTACGCGGCACTGTGGCAGTGGTCGGTGACCGACCTGCAAGACTTCTGGTCGTCGATCTGGGACTACTTCGACGTGCAGTCGGATGCGCCGTATTCCAGCGTGCTGGTGCCGCCGCGCGATCCGGCGCAGATGATGGGCACGCAGTGGTTTCCCGGCTCGCGCGTGAACTATGCCGAGCACCTGCTGCGCCACGAAACGCAGGGCGGCGAGCGGACCGTGTTCCATCACCTGTCGGAGACGCGGCCGCTGGCGCGGATGAGCTGGAACGATCTGGGCCGGCAGGTGCGCATCCTCGCCACGCAGTTGCGCGCGCTGGGCGTGCAGCCGGGCGACCGCGTCGTGTCCTACATGCCCAACGTGCCGGAAACCGCGGTGGCGATGATTGCGACGGTGGCGGTCGGCGCGGTGTGGTCGTCGGCGGCGCCGGAGTTCGGCGTCAAGACCGTGATCGAGCGCTTCTCGCAGATCGAGCCCAAGGTGCTGTTCGCCGCCGACGGATACCGCTTCGGCGGCAAGGACTACGGCCGTGAAGGCGAAGTGCGGCGTATCGCCGAGGCGCTTCCTTCGCTGCAGAAAATTGTCTGGCTGCCCTACCTGAATCCCGATGCGCCGGCGCCGGCGCTGCCGCAGCTGCTCAGCTGGTCGGCGCTGCTCAATCATGCGGACGTGCCGCGCGAGCGCTTTCGCTTCGAGCGCGTCGCGCACGATCACCCTCTGTGGGTCGTGTTCTCGTCGGGCACGACCGGCCTGCCCAAGGCCATCGTGCACAGCCATGTCGGTGTGCTCGTCGAGCATCTCAAGCTGCTCAGCTTCCACCTCAATCTCGGCCCGCATTCGGTGATGTTCTTCTACAGCACCACCGGCTGGATGATGTGGAACTTGCTGCTGGCGGCGCTGCTGACCGGCAGCGCGGTGGTGCTCTATGACGGGAGCCCGGCCCATCCCGGACCTGACTTCCTCTGGCAGCTCGCCGCGGACACCGGCACCACCAGCTTCGGCGCCAGCCCGACCTTCGTGCAGATGATGGAGAAGGCCGGTTTGCGTCCGGGCGAGAAGTACGACTTGTCGGCACTGGAGGGCATCGTCGTCGCCGGTGCGCCGTCGACGCCGGAGACCTTCGACTGGTTCTACCGCTGCGTGAAGCGCGACCTGTGGGTGACCTCGCAGTCCGGCGGCACCGAGATCTGCAGCGGCTTCGTCGGCGCGTCACCGACGCTGTCGGTGCACGCCGGCGAGATCCAGACGCGCATGCTCGGCATGGACGTGCACGCGTGGAGCGACGACGGCCGCGAACTGATCGACGAGGTCGGCGAGCTGGTGGTGACGCGGCCGTTTCCGTCGATGCCGATCAAGTTCTGGAACGACGCTGGCGACAAGCGCTACCGCGAGTCCTACTTCGAGGCCATGGAACACATTCGGCCCGGCACCTGGCGCCACGGCGACTTCATCAAGATCAACGCGCGCGGCGGCTGCTACATCTACGGTCGCTCCGATTCGACGCTCAACCGCTACGGCGTGCGCATCGGCACCGCCGAGATTTACCGCGCCGTCGAGCAGGTGCCGGAAGTCGCCGACAGCCTGATCGTCTGCTGCGAACTGCCGGGCGGCAATTTCTTCATGCCGCTGTTCGTCAGGCTCAAGCCGGGCGTGGCGCTGGACGAAGGCCTGCGCCGCCGGATCAACGCCAAGCTGCGCGACGACTGCAGCCCGCGCCACGTGCCCGACCGCATCTACGACGTCGCCGCTGTGCCGTACACGCTGACCGGAAAAAAGATGGAAGTGCCGGTGCGCAAGCTGCTGATGGGCTGGCCGCTGGAAAAGGCCGCGAGCCGCGACGCGATGATGAACCCGGAGGCGATCGACTGGTTCGTGCGCTTCGCGCAGGAATCGCAGGACTACCAATGGCGCGCCGCTTCGTAGGTTTCGCTAGCGGTCGTAGGGCGGCAATCCTTTGCCGCCGGCGCGGGGCATGGCGAACAGCGTCGGCAAGGGATTGCCGACCTACATGGAGGAGCCAATGAAAGGACGTGTGCAGGACAAGGTCTGTGTCGTCACCGGCGCCGCGCGCGGGCTGGGCCTTGCCGCCGCCGAGGCGTTGCTGGCTGAAGGCGCGAAGCTGCTGTTGACCGACGTCGACGTCGCCGAGGGCGAGGCGCAGGCCGCACGGCTCGGGCGCAATGCCGCCTTCCACCCGCAGGACGTCACCGACGCAGCGCAGTGGGCGAGCGTGCTCGACGCCGCGATTGCGCGCTGGGGCCGGCTCGACGTGCTGGTCAACAATGCCGGCGTCGCCGACATCGCCGACATCGAGCGGGTTTCCGCGAAGACCTGGCAGCGCACGCTCGACATCAATCTCAGCGGTGTGTTCCATGGCACGCAGGCGGCGATCGCACGCATGAAGGGCCAGAAGGGCCAGAAGAGCCCGGCCGGCGGCTCGATCGTCAACATCGCCTCGATCGAGGGCCTGATCGGCGAAGCGCTGATCCCCGCGTACAACGCCAGCAAGGGCGGCGTGCGCATCTTCAGCCGGTCGGCGGCGATCCATTGCGCGCGCAACGGCTACGGCATCCGCATCAACAACGTCTGTCCCGGCTTCGCCGAGACGCAGATGGTTGCCGGCGCGCTGGCGACGATGGAACCCGAGGACGCACAGGCCTTCGCGGAGAAGACGCTGGCACGCATTCCGCTCGGACGCTTCGCCAGACCGGCGGAGATCGCCGCGGCGGTGCTGTTCCTGGCGTCCGACGAATCCAGTTATGTCACCGGCTCCGACCTCGTCGTCGACGGTGGCATGACGGCATGAACGCACACACCCCTGTAGGAGCGCCGCTTGGGCGCGATGCCGCGAGCACGGCGGCCAGAACCCGGAGAACAACATGAGCAGCAAGAAACCCGTCGTCGTCTACGGTGTCACCGGCTACACCGGCCGCCTGGTCGCCGAGTACCTGCGCGAGTATCGCGTGCCCTTCATTGCTGCCGGACGCGACGGCAAGCGCATCAAGGAAGTGCTCGACAAGGTGCCGGGCATCGAGACCGCCGAGTACGAGATCGCCGAGGTCAGCCACGACACCGAGTCGCTGGCGCGGTTGTTCAAGGGTGCCAAGGTGGTCTGCAACATGGTCGGGCCGTTCATGAAGTACGGCGCGGAGACGGTCGAGGCGGCGCTGGCCGCCGGCTGCCACTACACCGACACCAACGGCGAGCAGAACTGGATGATGCACGCCGAGCAGACCTGGGGCGCAAAGTTCGCCGCGCGCAATCTGCTGCTGGCGCCGGGCGTCGCGCAGATGTACACGACCGGCGAGATCGCCGCGAACATCTGCCTGGAGGCGCCCGGCCTCGATACGCTCGACATCCTGGTGCTGTGGAAGGGTTTCCCGACCTACGCCTCGACGCAGACGATATTCAGCATCCTCACCGCCGACTTCTTCTACCTGGAGCAGAACCAGTACGTGAAGTGGGCGCCGACGGCCAAGGCGGAGGTGCTCGTGCCCGGTCAGCACCAGACCGCACTGGCATTGCCCTGGGGCGGCACCGCGCACCCGGTCTGGTTCAAGAACGATCCGCGCGTCGCCAACTGCCGCGTCATGGGCGGTGTGTTCGAACGCAGCGTGATGGAAGGCGTGGTGCAGATCACCGGTGTGGTCGAGGAGAAGATCAAGCCGCTGCCCAAGGCCGCGCAAGAGAAGGCGCTGTCGGAGATGGCGGCGGGCCTGCAGTCCGGCATGCCGCCGCGCGAGAACCCGCGCGTCAACACGTCGGTGGATTCGGTGCATGCCAGCGGCCCGCTCGGGCGCGCGCACTGCGTGATTCATGGCAACTGCAATTACAAGCAGACCGGCCTGCTGCAGGCCTACGCCGCCTATCACCTGCTGCAGGCGCCACCGAAACGATATGGCTTCGCCTCCGGTTGTCAGGCCTTCGGCCACCGCGAGTTGCTGGGCGTGCTGCAGAGCTTCGGCCTGGTCAGCGCGCCACAGCTCAGCCGCCAGGGGGCGCTGGCGGCCTGAGCCCGCCGGCGCCGCGTCCCGGAGGTCGCGAGGGTGTCCGTGAATCCGATCCGGCCGTCCGAGTCGGCGACGGCGCCGATACGTGAAGGGCAGTGGTTGTGGAGTCCGCGCCCGGAATTTGCCGCGGCTTCCCGCGTCGAGCACTTCCGGCACTGGCTGCGCGAGCGGCGCGATGTCGCGCTCGACGACTATGCGGCGCTGTGGCGCTGGTCGGTGAGCGATCTCGAAGGCTTTTGGTCCGCGCTGTGGGACTACTTCGACATCCGCTCGGACACGCCGTATGCGCGGGTGCTGGATCGGCGCACGATGCCGGGCGCGCACTGGTTCGAGGGTTCGCGCGTGAACTACGCCGAGCACCTGCTGCGGCGCGAGCAGGAAGCGCCGGACGAGACGGCGTTTGTGGGCTACTCGGAGGTGCGGGCGCCGGTGACGCTGAGCTGGCGCGAACTTGGCGGCCAGGTGCGGATACTGGCGCAGCGCCTGCGTGCGCTGGGCATCGGGCCGGGCGATCACGTGGCGGCCTACATGCCCAACGTCCCCGAGACCGCGGTGGCGATGATGGCGACGACCGCGATCGGCGCAGTCTGGGCAGCGGCATCGCCCGAGTTCGGCGCCCGTGCCGTGATCGAGCGCTTTGCACAGGTGCGACCGCGCCTGCTGTTCGTCGCCGACGGCTATCGCTTCGCCGGCCAGGACTTCGCGCGCGAGGCGGCAGTGCGCGAGATCCTCGCCGGCCTGGACAGCGTCGAGCGCGTTGTGTGGATGCCGTACCTGCAGCCGCAGCGGCCGCCACCGTTGGCCCAGGCGCTGTCGTGGCCGGATCTGCTCGTCGGCGCGGACGTGCCGTGCGAGACCTTCCGCTTCGAGCGCGTCGCGCACGACCATCCGCTGTGGGTGCTGTTTTCGTCCGGCGCCACCGGGCTGCCCAAGGCGATCGTCCACAGTCACGTCGGCGTCCTCGTCGAGCACTGCAAGATCACCGCCTTCCATCTGAACATCGACGCCGGCTCGCGCGTGTTCCTGCACTCGACCACCGGCTGGATGATGTGGAACGTGCTGATCGCCAGTCTGCTGCAAGGCGCGCGGGTGGTGACCTACGACGGCTCGCCGATCGCGCCCGATCCGACCGTGCTGTGGCGCATCGCGGAGAAAACCCAGGCGACGGTGCTGGGCGTCAGCCCAACCTATGTGCAGATCATGCAGCGCCACGGCATCAAGCCCGGCGAGCGCTTCGACCTCGCGGCACTGGAGGCGATTCTGCTCGCAGGCTCGCCGTCGATGCCGGAAACCTTCGCGTGGTTCTACGAGGCGGTGAAGCGCGATCTGTGGGTGACGTCGCAGAGCGGCGGCACCGAACTGGTCTCGGCACTCGTCGCCGCGAGTCCGACCCTGCCGGTCCACGCGGGAGAGATCCAGACGCGTGCGCTGGGCATGGACGTGCAGGTCTGGAACGAGGACGGGCAGGCGGTCGTCGACCACGTCGGCGAACTGGTGATCGCCGGCCCGTGTCCGTCGATGCCGCTGCGCTTCTGCAACGATGCGGACAACCGCCGTTATCGGGAGTCCTATTTCGAAGCGTTCCCCGGCGTGTGGCGCCATGGCGATCACATGCGCATCAACGCGCGCGGCGGTTGCATCATCTATGGTCGCTCCGATGCGTTGCTCAACCGTTACGGTGTCTGCATCGGCACCGCGGAGATCTACCGCAGCGTCGAGCGCATGGACGAGGTGCTGGACAGCATCATCGTCTGCTGCGAGCTGGCCGGCGGACGCTTCTTCATGCCGATGTTCGTGCAGTTACGCCCCGGTGCCGTGCTCGACGAGGCGCTGCGCGAGCGCATCGCGCGCCGCCTGCGTGCGGACTGCAGTCCGCGCCATGTCCCGGACCAGGTCTACGCCGTCGACGGCATTCCCTACACGCTGACCGGCAAGAAGATGGAAGTACCGGTGCGCCGCCTGCTTGCCGGCTGGCCGCTGGCCCAGGTCGCCAGCCGCGACGCGATGCTCGCTCCCGAGGCGATCGACTGGTTCGTGCGCTTCCGCGAGAACAACCACGCGATGCTCTCCGGCTAGTCTGTGGACGCGCCGTCAGCCCCGCGTAGGATGGGCTGAGCATTGCGAAGCCCATCATGGGGGCGCCCGGCGTCCGATGGGCATCGCTGACGCTCAGCCCATCTTACGAATCTCGCTCCTGCACGGGCGCGTCGCTACGCCACCAATCCCATCTGCCGCGCCGCGTTGATCGCCTGCAGGCGGCTGCCGACGGCGAGCTTGGAGTAGATGTTCTTGAGGTGGAATTTCACGGTGTTCTCGGACACGAAGATGCGCCGCGCCATCTCCTTGTTCGACACGCCGTTGGCCAGATAGACCAGGATTTCCTTTTCGCGGTCGGTCAGCGGCTCCAGCGGCTGGAAGCCGGTATCGCCCGGCGCGCGCGTCGCCAGCTCGGTGCGTTGGCCGGCGGCGTCGAGAATGCGCGCGACGAACTCGCGCAGCGCCGGCGGTTCGTTGTCGGCGCCGGCAGCCGTGTACTCGTCGCGCAGCAGCGGCAGCAGGCTTTCGCCCTCGTCGAGGAACATGCGCACGAATCCGCCGGGTGCGGCCAGCTGCAGCGCACGGTGCAGCGCGCGCCGCGCCGGATTGGTTGCGCCGCGCTTGTGCTGGATCAGCGCATCGAGGATCGACAGCTTGATCGCGCGGTAGCTGCGGTTCTGGCGCAGCGCCAGCGCCAGCTCCGGCGCCAGGCGCGCGGCCGCCCCGTCGGTGTCGCCGCTGTGCAGCGCCAGGCGGATGGCGCCGATCGCATCGCCTTCGACGGCTTCGGAAAAGATCATCCAGCCGTCCGGCAAGGTGAACTCGGGCTGTGCCGGGATACGGCTGGCGATGGCGCGGGCGCGATCGACGTCGCCGGCGACCAGGGCGCGGCGCACGCGCTCCCAGGCGGCAATGCGGGTCAGGCGCGGCCAGCCGGCGGTGTGCGCGAGTTCCTCGGCTTCGCCGAGCACCTCGTCGGCGCGGCCCGGCTTTCCGCGCGCGTCCTGGATGCGCGCCATCGCCACGTATCCGGCGGCGAGGAAGTCCAGCAGGACCGCGTCCGCGATGAGGTCGTGGTACTGCGTGAACATCGACTCGGCGACGTCGAGCTCGTTGTGCTCGTACAGGGCCTGCGCATAGCAGGCGACCATCGACGCCGACGCGACCGACTTGTCGAGATCCAGGTGCTGTTCGGCGAGCCCGGCACGGTAGCGCGCCAGCGCGTCTTCGAGCCGGCCCTGCATCATCAGGCTCATGCCGAGCACGGCGACGGTGTAGCCGCCGCTGAAGGCCGCATCGCTGCGCGCGTTGTACGTCCGTGCGAGCGCCAGGTTGGCGCGGGAGGCCTCGAAGTCCGCGGCGCACAGCGCGCGGTAGCCGCTGGCGTTGGCCGCTGCGGCGAGCTCGAAGGCGCGGAATCCGCCCGGCGCCTGTTCGACGATGTTCATGCCTTCGAGGATCGCGAAGGCCTGCGGAATGTCGTCGAGCACCAGCGCCTGCATCGTGCGGATCACGCTGGTATCGGGTGCGCGTCGCGGGTCGCGTTCGAGCGTGGCGAGAATCGGACGCAGCTTGTGGTGGCGGCGCAGAAAGACCAGCGCCCAGGAGATTTTGACGGCCAGCTCCGGCCGACGCGCGATCTCGTCCAGCGGCAGCGTGTCCGACCAGCGTTCGACCGTCGCCAGGTTGGCGTCGGCGATCAGGCGGTCGCACCAGCGGTTCATCGTGTCGGTCGCAAAACCGTAGTCGCGCGCGGCGATCGCGTGGTAAATCGCCTCCTCGTCCATCTCGTGGTCGTAGAACCACTGCGCCGCGCTGCGATGGACGCTACCGAGCGTCTCCGGCGCCTCACTGCGCACCTGCTCGCTCAGGAACGACGAGAACAGCGTGTGGTACTTGAACCAGCGCAGGTCCGAGTCGAGGCTGCGCAGGAACAGGCCCGAGCGCTCCAGGAACAGCAGGATGCTCTGCGAGTCCTGCCAGCCGGTCACGTGATCGCACAGCGCGGCCGACAGGCGCGTCAGCACCGAGGTGCGGCGCAGGAATTCCTGGATGCGCGGTGGTTGCAGCAACAGCACGTTGTCGGCGAGGTACTCGGCCAGCTCGCGCGGGCGGTAGGCGGCGAGGTCGCCCAGCGACCGGCGCACCGATGGGCTCACCAGGCTCAGGCGGAACAGCTGCAGGGCGGCCGGCCAGCCTTCGGTCTGGCGATAGATCGTGTCGAGCTCTTCACGGTTGATGCCAAGGTCGCGCGCCTGCGAGAAAAACTGCTCGGCCTCGAGCGGCGAGAAGCGCAGATCGTCGGCGCGCAGCACCAGCGCCTGGCTGTTGACGACCAGCCGCGCCAGGCCGATTTCCGGCAGCGCGCGCGAGCCGATGAAGAGAGTGACGTTGTCCGGAATGCGCTCCAGCAGCTCGCGGAACGCGGTCAGCACGTCGCGGTTGCCCAGCGCCTGGAATTCGTCGAGGAACAGGTGCACTGCCGTGTCGGCGTGCGCCAGCCGCGTCGCGATCCAGTCCGGCAGGCGGCGGCGCATGCCGCGCGCGCTTTCGGGTTCGCCGGGGCCGCGGTTGTCAAGCTGATTGATCAGGGCCTGCATGTGCACCGTGAACCGGCGCAGATCGTTGTCTGCCTCGTCGAAGCTGAGCCATCCGGTCATCGCCCCGCGCTTGTCGCTGGCGGTCTTGGCCTGCTGCAACAGCGTCGATTTGCCATGTCCCGCGGGCGCCTGCACGACGACCACGCCATAGCCCGGTTCGCGGAACATCCGGTCCAGCAGCTCCTGGCGGGGGACGGCGCCGGGATAGGACGGTGGGGCGAAGAACTTGTGGGTGAAAACTTCCGCGGCGGCTGGGACAGCTTCCATGCGCAGGGGGCGACGCGTCGGGTTATTAGGCGCAATATAGCCCACTAGCTTCCACTCCAGCGGTTATGGATGCGCCACTGACCTGGGTCAACGCCGACCCAGGCGGGACTGCCTAGATTGCCGCTGCAGAGGGCTTGCGCACGGAAATGCGGAAGAGTGGGGCGGGCCTTGAAGTCAGACGGACTTGGAGGACGGGGTCATGCGAGTAGGCGAGTGCTGTAATCGATCGGTCGTCATCTGTGATCGTCACGCGAGCATTCACGAAGCGGCGAAGATGATGCGGCAGTTCAACAACGGTACGGTCGTGGTCGTCGACCGTACGGGCGGCGGCAAGCACCCGATTGGCATCGTGACCGACCGGGACCTGGTTTTCGAAGTGCTTGCGCGCCGTGTCGATGCCGAGCAGATGTGCCTGGAGCAGCTGCTGACGGACGATCTGCCGACGGCGCAGTCGGACGACGGGTTCTGGGAGACGCTCGAGCGCATGCGTGCGCGCGGGTTCCGGCGCGTTGCGATCGTGGATCGCCCGGGCGACCTGGTCGGGGTGCTCGCGATCGACGACGTGCTCGATCTGCTGTCGGATTTCCAGCGCCGCGTCATCCAGATCGCGCGTCCCGACAATGTCGCGGAGCGCTCTTACCTGTACGAAGTGTCGCTGACGGCGGTGCCCGGCTTCAGCAGTCCCGGCGTCGCCGAGTGGGCGCGCGTCGCCTGAATCAAGGCGGCGGCGCGGCGGTGTAGATGGCCAGGTACTCGGCGGCGGTGTGGCGCCAGGAGAAATCGCGGCGCATGCCGCAGTCCTGCATTGATCGCCACTGCGGCGTGTCGAACAATTCCAGCGCGCGGCGCAGGCCATAGAGCACGCCGGCGACGTCGGCCTGGTCGAACACGATGCCGGTCGCGGCATGCGCTTCGAGCGCGGCCGGGGTGGCGTCGACGACGCTGTCGGCCAGCCCGCCGACGCGGCGCACGATCGGGACGGTGCCGTAGCGCTGGCTGTACATCTGGTTGAGTCCGCAGGGCTCGTAGCGCGACGGCATCAGGAACATGTCGGCCGCTGCCTCGATCCGGTGCGCGAGCCCTTCGTCATAGCCGATGCGGACCGCGATCCGGTCCGGATCGGATCGCGCCCAGTTCTGCAGCTGCCGCTCCAGCTCCCCGTCGCCGGCGCCCAGGATCGCGATCTGCAAGGGCAGCCGGCGGATCTCGTCGGCCGCGGCCAGCACCAGGTCGATGCCTTTCTGCTCGGCGAAGCGCGAGACGATCCCCAGCAGCGGCCGATCGCCGACCGGCAGATCGAGATCGGCCTGCAGCGCGCGCTTGTTGCGGCGTTTGCCGTCGATCACCGTCGCCGTGTTGTAGCGGAATGGCAGGTAACGGTCGCGCTGCGGATCCCAGAGTTCGTCATGGATGCCGTTGAGGATGCCGCGCAGGCGTCCGCTGCGATGGCGCAGCAGTCCGTCGAGGCCATGCCCGAAATGCGCGGTCTGGATTTCCTGCGCATAGGTCGGACTGACGGTGGTCAGCCAGTCGCTTTGCGTCAGCCCGGCCTTGAGGAAGGAACCCATGCCGTGGAACTCGATGCCGTCGAGGTGCCACAGCCCGGCGCCGACGCCGAGCGCGTCGAACGCCTTGCGTGCGAACACGCCCTGATAGGCGAGGTTGTGGATCGTGAACACTGTGCGCGGCCGGTCCGCGGCCTGCAGCCACAGCGGCGCCAGTCCGGTCTGCCAGTCGTTCAGGTGCAGCACGTCCGCGCGCCAGTCGCAGCCTTCGCCCTGTGCAAGGCGGGCGACGACTTCGCAGTAGCAGCCGAAGCGCCAGGCGTTGTCGGCATGATCGTGGCCGGCGGCGTCCACGTAGGGCGTGCCGTCGCGCGCGTACAGCGCCGGGGCGTCGACCAGCCACACGCGCAGGCGCTCGTGCAGCGGATGGCCCTCCCAGATCGTGAAGCGCTGGCCGTGCACGGTCAGCGTCGCTTTCAATATCGGATCGCGCAGCTTGTCCAGCGATCCGCGATAGGCCGGTGTCACCACGCGCACATCGACGCCGGCCTGCGCCAGAGCCTCCGGCAGTGCGTGCGCCACATCCGCCAGCCCGCCGGTCTTCGCAAACGGCAACGCCTCGCTGGCGGCGTACAGGACTTTCAGCGTCACGCGGACGGCACCGCGACGGTCATCATCAGACCCATCTCGTAGGGGTGCGGCAGCAGCGGATGCCGCGGAAAGATGCGCAGCTCCTGCGGCGGCGTGGTCACCGGCTCGTCGAGGATGAAGTACACGCGATCGTGGTCATGCGACTCGATGCGCAGCGGCAGGCGCAGGTCGCCGCCGATCACGGCCTCCGCCGCCAGCAGATCGGGCGGCAACCCGGCGGTGTGCACGCACACGCGCAGAGGCTGGGCGGTCGCGATCGGCTCGACGCTGACTTCGGACCAGCGCTGGCGGACCAGGTTCTTCCAGCGCGCCAGGTTGGTGGCGATCTTGCCGGCGCCGGCATTGGCGCGGCGGCCGAACTCGGCGGCCGGCAGATACATGCGGCCGATGTAGTCGCTGACCATGCGCGTGGCGCTGAAGCGCGAGGCGATGGTGCGCACCGAGTGGCGCACGCGGCGCAGCCAGGCGGGCGAGGGCGGACTGCCGTCGGCGCCGTAGTACTCGGGCAGGACCTGCTGCTCCAGCAGATCGAACAGATGGACGGCCTCGGCGGCGTCGCGCTGCCCGGCATCGGCATGTTCCGCATTCGGGACCGCAAAGCCGTTGCGGCCGTCGTAACCCTCGGCCCACCAGCCGTCGAGGATCGAGACGTTGACGCAGCCGTTGGCGCCGGCCTTCATGCCCGAGGTGCCGCTCGCCTCCATCGGATACTCGGGCGTGTTGAGCCAGACGTCGCAGCCCTGCACCAGCAGGCGCGCGAGCGCCAGGTCGTAGCCTTCGAGCACGATCAGGCGTCCGAGGAACTCCGGCCGCATCGAGCAGTGGTACAGCTGCCGGATCATGTCCTGGCCGCCGCCGTCGTTCGGATGCGCCTTGCCGGCGAAGACCAGCAGCGCGGGACGTTCGGCATGCGCCAAGAGGCGGTGCAGGCGCGCGGTGTCGCGCAGCAGCAGCGTCGCACGCTTGTAGGTCGCGAAGCGCCGCGCGAATCCGAGGATCGGCGCGCCGCGCTGCTCGGCGGCGTCCAGCGTGCGCAGCATGCGGTCGATGACGTCGAGCGAGGTGCCGGTGCGCAGATGCTGGGTGCGCAGGCGTGCCCGCAGTTCGGCCAGCAGCGTGGCACGAAGGTCAGCGCGCAGGGCGGAGAGTTCGGGATCACCCAGCTCGTCGACGAAGCGCAGCGCGCGATCGCCGAGCACGCGCGTTTGCCAGCCTTCCGCGTGCCGGTCCAGCTGCGTCTGCCAGGACGCGGCCAGAAACGTCGGCATGTGCACGCCGTTGGTGACGCCGGTCAGCGGGTTGTCGGCCGGCGGTATCTGCGGCCATTCGATCTGTTCCATCTGCGCGGCGACGTCGCGGTGCAGGCGCGAGACGCCGTTGCGGAAGCGCGAGCCGCGGATCGCCAGCGTCGTCATGTTGAAGCGGTTGCTGTTGTCGTCGTAGCCGCCCAGTGCGAACAGCCGCCGCTCGGTCGTGTGCAGGGTCCCGGCGTAATCGCCGAGCCAGTGACGCAGCTGTCCCTGGTCGAACACGTCATGACCGGCCGGCACCGGCGTATGCGTGGTGAACACGGTGCAGGACGCGACCGCCTCCAGCGCCGCGTCGAAGCTATAGCCGTAGGCGATGCGCTCGCGCATGCGTTCGAGGATCAGGAACGCGGCGTGGCCTTCGTTGATGTGCCAGATGCTCGGCGTCAGGCCCAGCGCGCGCACCGCGCGCACGCCGCCGATGCCGAGCACGATCTCCTGGCGCAGGCGCAGGTCGTGCCCGGTGCCGTACAGGCGTGCGGTGATGGCGCGGTCCTCGGCGAGGTTGCCGCTGATGTCGGCGTCGAGCAGGAACAGCGGCACGCGGCCGACGTCCTTGCGCCACAGGCGCAGCTTCACGGCGTGATCCGCCATCGGCACCTGCAGCACCAGGTCGCGGCCGAGCACGTCCAGCACCGGGGTCAGGCCGGCGCGCTGCGGGTCCACCGGCGCCGCATCGGCATGCTGCTGGCCCTGGGCATCGATGCGCTGGGTGAAATAGCCCTCCGAATACAGCAGCCCGACCGCGATCAGCGGCACGCCCATGTCGCTCGCGGTCTTGAGGTAATCGCCCGCGAGTACACCCAGGCCGCCGGAGTAGATTGGCAGGCGCTGGTCGACCGCGTACTCGGCGCAAAAATAGGCGACCAGATCGGTCGTGCCGCTGAGGCGATGGGCGTTGCTCGTTTCCATGCGCCGTCACTCTCTGGTGTGCAGCGTCTGGCCGAGCATGTCCGGCGTCACCAGCGTGAGCCCGCCGGCGGTGACGTGATAGCGCCGCGCATCGTCCTCGCGATCGAAGCCGATCGTCGTCCGCTCGGGGAGAACGCAACCCTTGTCGATGATCGCGCGGCGGATGCGGCTGTGCGGGCCGATGTCGACGTTGGGCAAAATCACCGATTCCTCGACCTCCGAATGCGATTCCACGCGGACGTTGGAGAACAGCAGGCTGCGCCACACGCGCGCGCCGGAGACGATGCAGCCGCCGGACACCATGGAATTGAGCGCGACGCCGCGCCGGTCCGCATCGTCGAACACGAACTTGGCGGGCGGCAGCTGTTCCTGGTAGGTCCAGATCGGCCAGTCGCGGTCGTAGAGATTCAGCGGCGGCGTGACCGCCAGCAGTTCCATGTTGGCTTCCCAGAAAGCATCCACGGTGCCGACATCGCGCCAGTAGCCGAGCTGTTCTTTCTGCACGTCGCGGAACGGGTAGGCGAAGACCGGGACGCGGCCGATCGCGGACGGAATGATGTCCTTGCCGAAATCATGCGAGGACTCCATCTGCGCGGCATCGCGGGCCAGCGCCTCGATGAGGAACTTGGTCGAGAAGACATAGATGCCCATCGACGCGAGCGCGGTATCGGGGCGTCCCGGCATCGGCTCCGGCTGCGGCGACTTTTCGACGAAACTGACGATGCTGAAGTCGGCGTCGACCTTCATCACGCCGAAACTGCGCGCGCGTTCCAGCGGCACCTCGATGCAGCCGACGGTGATGTCCGCGCCGCGGTCGAAGTGCGCCGCCAGCATCGGGCCATAATCCATCTTGTAGATGTGATCGGCGGCCAGGATCAGCACATAACCGGGCGCATGGTGACGGATGATGTCGAGATTCTGGTAGATCGCATCCGCGGTGCCGGAATACCACGCCGTTTCGCTGATGCGCTGCTGCGCCGGCAGCAGTTCGATGAACTCGTGGAATTCGCCGCGCATGAAACCCCAGCCGCGCTGGATGTGGCGGATCAGCGAATGCGATTTGTACTGCGTCAGCACGCCGATGCGGCGGATGCCCGAGTTGATGCAGTTGGACAGCGGGAAATCGATGATGCGGAACTTTCCGCCGAAGGGCACCGCCGGCTTGGCGCGCCAGTCGGTCAGCGGCCCGAGTCGCGCACCGCGACCGCCGGCGAGGATCAGCGCCAGCGTTTGCCGGGTCAGGCGACTGACGTAGCGACTGTCGAATGCCTCGCTCATGGATGGTGCACACTCCTCGGATACAGGCCTCGATACATCCCTCGACACCAGCCAAGGCTACTCTACGTGTCGGTGAGCGCAAGCGGAACCCGTGCCGGCTCACTGCGAGTTCTTATCTACTTGCCGATTCGACGAGAACGATCCGCAGCGACGGGTTCTCCGCTTCAGACGGGAGCAAGCATGAACGATGACAGTCGTTTCCCCGTGGTCCTGCTCTGGCACATGCATCAGCCGGAGTACCGGATTGGCGGACGTTTCCAGCTGCCGTGGACCTATCTCCACGCGCTGAAGGACTACACCGACATGGCGGCGCACCTGGAAGCGGTGCCGGCGGCGCGCGCGGTCGTGAACTTCGCGCCGGTGCTGCTGGAACAGCTCGACGACTATGCCCGGCGCTTCGAGCGTTTCGAGCGCGATGGCCTTGCCTTGGACGATTTCATGCTCGACGCGCTGGCGATGCTGCCGCCCAGCGGGCCGGCGCGCGCGCGCGCGGTGCGCATGGCCCTGCGCGTCGACTCCGCCCACCAGGTTGAGCACCTGCCGGCTTATCGCGAGCTGGCAGAGCGGCTGCGCACCCTCAACGACGCCGGTCAGGTGTCGGATGCCGACTTCACCGACCTGCTGGTCGGCTGGCATCTGGCGTGGACCGCGCCCAGCGTGTTTGCAGCAGATGGCGAGGCGGCTGCGTTGCGTGCACGCCAGCGCGACTACGGACCTGTGGAGCGGGCGATGCTGCTGCGCGTGATCGGCCGCGCGGTCGGCTCGGTCCTGCCGCGTTATCGCGCGCTCGCGGAGCGCGGGCAGGTCGAGCTGACCTGTTCGCCATATCAGCATGCGCTGCTGCCGCTGCTGATCGACTTCGCTGCCGCGCGCAATGCCGCACCGGACGCGCCGCTGCCGGCGATGCCGTACCCGGGCGGCAGCGCGCGCGCCGCCTGGCACGTCGCCGAAGGTCTGCGCAGCTTCGAGCGAGCGTTCGGCCGGCGCACGCTCGGCTGCTGGCCTTCGGAGGCCGCGCTGTCGCAATCGACGCTGGAGCTGATGGAACAGGCCGGCCTGACGTGGGTCGCGAGCAGCCACGCGGTGCTCGGCAACACGATGCGGCGCCACGGTGCCGCGGAATCCAATCCGCACCTCGGCTACCGCACGAGCGGCGGCCTCGCCGTGTATTTCCGCGACGACGGTCTGTCCGACCGCATCGGCTTCGTCTACAAGGACTGGCAACCGGAGCACGCGGTCGACGATCTCGTCGGCCACGTCGAGCGCATCGGCGCCACCGCCGGCAACCGCGTGATCCTGATCGCACTCGACGGCGAGAACGCATGGTCGCACTACGTCAACAACGGAACGGGCTTCGTGCGCGGCCTGTACGCGCGCCTGAGCACGCACCAGCGCCTGCGCATGGCGACGCCGGGCGAGCTCGCCGCAAGCGACCGCGCCGAGCTGCGTCCCTTGCCGGCGCTGCAGGCCGGCAGCTGGGTGCACGGACAGCTCCTGACCTGGATTGGCGACGCCGAGAAGAATCGCGCCTGGGATCTGCTGATCGCCGCGAAAAGCCGCTTCGACGCCGCATCGGCAGCGGGTCGCACCGGCCCGGACAGCGAGCGCCTGCTCGCCATCTGCGAAGCGTCCGACTGGTTCTGGTGGCCGGGATCGGTGAATCCGTCGACCGCCGTTTCCGATTTTGACGCGCTGTTCCGCGGCCATCTGCGGGCGCTGTACGAGAGCCTGGGCGAGGCCGCTCCGGATGTGCTGCTGCGCCCCTTTGCGCAGGGCGTGTCGGGTCCGGTCGCAGCCGGCGGGGTGATGCGCCCGACCGCAGAGATCCGGCCCTGGATCGAGCGCAGCGCCGGCGTGCTGTTGCCGTTGCACGCCTTGCCCTCGGGGCGGCTGGACGCGGACGCGTGGCGCTTCGTCGAGTTCGCGGCGGCAAGCGGTCTTCACGTCTGGCAACTGCTGCCGCTCGGACCTCGCGATGCCTACGGCAACCCGTTCCAGCCGTCGTCGGCCTTTGCCGCGGATGCCGGGTTTCTGGCGGACGCGCAGGACGCGGACAACGACAACGACAACGACAGCTATAGGCGCTTCTGCGAGCGCGAGCGCGACTGGCTCGACGACTGGGCGCTGTTCGTTGCGCTGCGCGCAGAGCAAGGACAGCGCCCGTGGTTCGAGTGGCCCGATCCGCTGCGTCATTGCGAAGCCGACGCGCTGGCGTCCGCGCGCGCGCGCCTGCACGACGCGATCGAGACGACACGCCGCGCGCAGTTCCGCTTCCATCGGCAGTGGACTGCGCTGAAGACCTTTGCGAACGACCGCGGCGTGCTGCTGTTCGGCGATGTGCCGCTGTTCGTCGCGCACGACTCGGCCGATGTCTGGATGCATCGCGAGCTGTTCGAGGTCAGCGCCGATGGGCGCATGGAGGCGACGGTCGGTGTGCCGCCGGACGCGTTCTCCGAGACCGGGCAACGCTGGGACTATCCGCCGTATCGCTGGGATCGCATGGCGGCGCAGGACTTCCGCTGGTGGCGGCGGCGCTTCGAGGTGCAGGCGGCGCGTTACGACCTGGTGCGGCTCGACCACTTCCGCGGGCTGGCCGCGTGGTGGCGGATTCCGCAGGGTGCGCGCTCGGCGGTGGACGGGCAGTGGGTCCCCGGTCCGGGGCACGCGGCCGTCGAGGCGCTGCAGCCGGTGCTGCATGGCGCGCGCCTCGTCGCCGAAGACCTCGGCCACATCACGCCCGATGTGTTGGCGCTGCGGCAGGATCTCGGCATTCCCGGCATGCGGGTGCTGCAATTCGCGTTCGACGGCGACTCCGCCAATCCGTATCTGCCGCGCCACCACGGTAGCGACAGCGTCTGTTACACCGGCACGCATGACAACGACACGACGCTGGGTTGGTGGAACGAGTTGCCGGACTGGCAGCGCGAGCAGGTCCGTCAGCTTCTGGGCACCCACGATCCGGTCATGCCCGACGCGCTGATCGATCTTGCCTGGTCGTCGCCGGCGCCGCTGGCGATCGTGCCGATGCAGGACCTGCTCGGCCTGGGCAGCGACGCGCGCATGAACCGGCCCGGCATCGCCGAAGGCAACTGGCGCTGGCAGATGCCAGCCGGCGCGCTCGACGCAGCTCTTGCGGGACGGCTGCGAGAGTCGTTCACGCGGCACCACCGGCTGGTTGCATGACCCGCAAACGCGCCCGCGACGCCTGCGCGTTTCCGCCGCAGATCGGCGACTTCGACCGCCAGGTGTTCGGCGAGGGGCATCACTGGCATGCCTATCGTTTCCTCGGCGCCAACGCGCACCGCGTCGGCGATGTCGAAGGCACGCTGTTCGCCACCTGGGCGCCGCGCGCGCAGTCCGTCAGCGTGGTCGGCGACTTCAACCAGTGGGACGGGCGCCGTCATCCGATGCGCCCGCATCCGGGCGGCATCTGGGAGCTGTTCGTCCCCAACGTCGGCGCCGGCAGCCTGTACAAGTTCGAGATCCACGGCGCCGACGGTGCGGCCAACGGTTCAAGGTTTCTCAAGGCCGATCCTTATGCCAAGCAGTGCGAGCTTCGTCCGGAGACCGCCTCGGTCGTCGCCGCGCCCGCTGCGCATCGCTGGACCGATGCAGCGTGGATCGCGGCCCGTGCGGCGCGCGACTGGCTGCACGCGCCGATGTCGGTCTACGAAGTCCATCTCGGTTCATGGAAGCGCCACCCGGACGGACGTCACTGGACCTATCGCGAACTGGCCGCGGACCTGCCGCGCTACGTGCAGGAGATGGGCTTCACCCATCTGGAGCTGATGCCGATCAGCGAGCATCCCTTCGACGGCTCCTGGGGCTACCAGACACTTGGCAACTTCGCGCCGACCAGCCGGTACGGCTCGCCGGACGATTTCCGCTACTTCATCGACGCCTGTCACGCCCAGGGTATCGGCGTGATTCTCGACTGGGTGCCGGCGCATTTTCCGCGCGACGCGCATGGCCTCGCGCGCTTTGACGGACAACCGCTGTACGAGTATTCCGATCCACGGCGCGGCGAGCATCCGGACTGGAGCACGCTGATCTACGACTACGGCCGTCCCGAGGTGCGCAACTACCTGCTGGCGAGCGCGCTGTACTGGATCGAGGAGTTCCACGCCGACGGTCTGCGCATCGATGCGGTGGCGTCGATGCTCTACCTCGACTATTCGCGCAAGGCCGGCGAATGGGTGCCCAACCGCGACGGCGGCAACCAGAACCTGGAGGCGGTCGAGTTTCTCAAGGAACTGAACGCGGTGATCCACCAGCGCCACCCCGGCGTGCTGTCGATCGCCGAGGAGTCGACTGCGTGGCCGCAGGTCTCGCGTCCCACCAACACCGGGGGCCTCGGCTTCTCGATGAAGTGGGACCTCGGCTGGATGCACGACACGCTCGACTATTTCCGCACGGACCCGCTGTATCGCGTTCACCGCCACCAGCGCCTGACCTTCGGCATGCTCTACCGCTACGCCGAGAACTACGTGCTCGCGCTGTCGCACGACGAAGTCGTCCACGGCAAGCGCTCGCTGCTCGACAAGATGCCCGGCGATCCCTGGCAGCGCTTCGCCAACCTGCGCCTGCTGTACACCTACCTGGCGACTTACCCGGGCAAGAAGCTGCTGTTCATGGGCGGCGAGATCGCGCAGTCGCGCGAGTGGAACCACGACCGCGAGCTTGACTGGGCCGCGCTGCAGGACCCAATGCACCGCGGCGTGCAGAGCGCGCTGCGCGACCTCAATCGCCTGTATCGCGCGACACCGGCGCTGCATCGACTCGACTTCGAGCCCGGCGGCTTTGCGTGGATCGACTGCGACGATGCGTCACGCTCGGTGCTTTCATACCGGCGCACGGACGGCCATACGCATGCGATCGTCGTGCTCAACTTCACGCCCACCGTGCACGAGAACTACCGCGTGCGCGTGCCGCAGCCTGGTCGATATCGCGAGATCTTCAACTCCGATGCGCGCGAGTACGGCGGATCGGGCATTGTCAATGCGGGCGACCTGCAGTCCCACGACGTCGCGGACGGACATGGGCACGAGTTGTCGTTGAAGCTGCCGCCGCTGGGCGGGATCGTGCTGGTGCCGAGCGGCGGATGAGGGCGTCAGCGCCCGGCGCTGGCCTCACGAATCGCGTCCAGCGGCACCTCGGCAGCGTCGAGCAGCGTGAAGAATCCCTGAGCCTCCGACAACAGGAGATCGATCCAGACCTTGACCGACGCAACATCGTCTGGAAACGAGAAGAGGATGGGCACAACGCTGATCGTGATCTGCCCCGGATTCCCCTTGCCGACAAAGGTCTGGAGTTCCAGGAACGCCTTCTTTGACGGCGCCGAGAGTTTCAGGGTGTACGCAGTGCCCGCAGTCGTCGCCGAGAACATGCCCGCCGAAACCTGGACTTGTGCCACCGAGTCCTGATCCAGCTTGAACGTCCCGTCATGGACGCCGGCGGGCGACTCAATCCGCACGCCCAGCGAACTCCTTGCGGCATTGAGCGCGTATCCCAGCGGCAGCGTGATCCTGACCCTCACCGCGTCGGGGTTGAGTTGCACGAAGTCACCGACGCCAAAGGTACTCATCCGGACCATCGTGGAGAGCGGCACTGATACGCAGCCCGCGATGGCTAGGCACAGCAGCAGCGCGGTTCGGGTCATCGAAGTCTTCAAGTTGTCATCGCGACGCAGCATTGAATACCGGATCTGGAACGGAGGTGGCGACTTTCACACTCGTCATTGAACAATGGTGACGGAGCGAAGGATTTCCTCAACGCGCTTCTCGCTGCTGACGTCGTATGGCCAGTGCGATGCGTGAAGATCAATGCACAAGCCGTTCTTGGCGAGATAGGCGTGCCCATTTGCGGTTTTGAATGCTTCGCCTTTATACACGCCCTCTGACAGGTGGGTGGCAAACAAGGCCTGTTCACTTCCAGATAGCGTGACAGTGTCCTTTACAAGGGTTGGATTGCGCTGGGCAAGGCGCCAATACGTTTCCCTGCATTCTTGATTGCTCCTGCCACCTTCTGTTTCTGTATGAAGACTCAGCGTTAGGCCAGTCTCCACGCTGCTGGCCATGTACTGGTAGATACGCCCCTCCGACGTGCCTTTGACGCTCGTCATGGGCGGCGCGTCAACTTTTAAACTCCAACCCTCCCCGGGAATGGTGATGTAGAAAGGCTCGGCACGAGCGATCGTGGAGAACAAGAAGAGCAACATGACCCTTTTCATTTGACCCCCTCAACTTTTAGAGACATAAAGGCCCAGGTTCAGGCGCGAGCCAGGAGCAGGCGAGTCGCCTGTGGGCCTCATCTTGCAAGAGGAGACCATTACTCGAGCTCCGTCGCATATTCGTCAGAGATTAGGCACCAACGCACCCCTGAAAAGATTTCCCCTCTATTAAGCCTCCCGATCACCGTCGGGCACGGGCTTGTTCAACCCGGGATCAGATCGCGGCTGCGCGCGATCCATCCCTATTCGTTGGGCCGGCGAGACGGGCGCATTCCGCAGATCGTTACTTCTCCCGATAGATGATTTCAGAAGGCGCGGAACCACATGTAGATTCCCGCCGACAAGAGGCCAGGAATGATTGCCACCAGGTAGACTCTTGCGGTTCTCGTCTCTGCCCGAAGCCAGTATTCCTTCTCTTTGAGGGCTGTGGCGCGGGAGGACTCGTCCTTTGCCTCGATTGCTTTCGCTCTAGACGCATGAGCTCTCGCATCCGCAAACCAAGAAGCGATACTCGCAACCGAGGCCACGAACATTGTCACTAGGGAGACGAGCAGGAAGAATCGCTCGTGCGAGTTCAGTGGGGGATCGACCTTTTGAGTTAGCGAGACAAAGAAGACGCCCAGGCTTCCCGTTGAAATTGCCATAGCCGCTCTTTGGAACTCTGCGGCTGACTCGCGCGCTCGCTCTCGGAGAGTCAGTGCCGGCTCTGGTTCATCATCCAAAGATGTTAGGCCCGCCTTCACATTGGGATCGCTCATCGCCTTGCCTCCCAGCCACTCTATACGCAGCCTACACGCTCACGCGCCCGTCGAGCCCATTTCAGCACGCGGAAAGTGAGGCCCAACGCTCAGGTTCAGGGGCGGCCTCGCCGAAGGCGAGGACGTCCCACTGCAACCTTTTGTTAGGCATCTGTACGTCCTGTAGATGCCTTCAGGGCTGCGAGTGATTGTGCGGCGGACCTTAGCTTCGCCTGCCGCTCCAGTTTCTCCAGAACGCCATCAAGGATCAGTTCAATTGCGAGCCGGACAGCAGGGAAAGCAGCTAAACACTCTGCTTCAGACAGTGTATGAACTCCCACACTTAGGATGCTATATAGGCTTCGATTCTGCACCAGAAAATCTGGCAGATGGTCCTTTAGCAAACCAATACGCTCATCCATGCGTGAACGGAGATAGGTCTCCTCAACCCACCCGGAATCTTTAGCAGCGTCCGCATGGGCTTCTTCAATGAGTGATTCGAATATTCGGCGCAGATACACAAACGCACCGACCCCGACCCCGTGCGTGGTGAGGCCGATGGCGCGAGTTAGTTCTTTGAAGCGCTCGTCACCTAATGCTTTGCGGTATCTGCGAAGATCAGGTAGCGCAAGATCAGCAAGGGACGGTATCTGGCCAATCTTTTGCAGAGTCCCTTCGTGTGCGCGAAACACAAAGAGTGCTCGATGTGTCTTGTTTCTAGAACATTGAAAAAGCAATGAGAAGACGTAGTTTCGGTAATGCGACTGTTGATGGAAATTGTTCTTCTGGACGGAGAACACGCTGTGCTGCGTACAGTCAGGGCAATAGAAATCTAGCGTTCCATCAAACTGCTCGAGAGAAAAGAAACCATTCTGCTTCTCGTCGTCGTACTGGAATCGCTCGTAGAGAGGAACGCTCAGGCAGAACTCCTTTGCAGATGGGAGCTCAGGGAGCTTTGGTTTTTGTTGTGGATCTGCGGCCATGCAGCATCTCTCCTGACGCCTAACGCCGAATTAGATTCGACAAGCTGACAGATAAACCGGCCGCGGTGACTGATAAAGCGGGGCGCGTTTTGTATGCCATTGATCGGCAACGGGTTGCCGACGCGGTGTCGGGATTATGGCGCAATGAACGGTACAAAATGACTCTCCCTTGTCCGGTCGGCGATCGAGTGCTTGCGCGGTGTGGCCGCGTGCGGATCGAGACCCGTTGTGGGTCGGATTAAACGCCTCGCGTCGCTGGGCTGCAAGCGGTGTCCGGAGTCCGGCGCGAGAACGCGACGGGGGAGAGGGCAGGTTCGGCGCCGGGGTGGGCGGGTCAGGGCGCGTAGAGACGCGGCGGCGGAATCAGCACGATGTCGATTCAAGGCCACGTGAGGATGTGAGCCGCGGCGGATGGATTTCCGGCTGTGTGGCTACGGCGCTTAGGAGCACTGGATTCCCGCCTTCGCGGGAATGACGGTGCCGCCTTCGCGGGAATGACGAGCGTGCCTTCGCGGGAATGACGGTGCCGCTTTCGCGGGAACGACGAGCGTGCGTTCGCAGGAATGACGATTCTGTTGAGGCCGCGACACGGTCGGTTCAGGTGGTCGCGGCCCTGGGGTGAAATCGGTTAGCGCGGCGGAAGGTGCCGAAGTCGTTGAAGCGCACCCCCATCTCGCGCAGCACTGCGTGCGCTTTGTGGGCGGTGAGCTGGCGGATGTAGAACGGCTCTTTGACGACGAAGTGGTGGATCGCGTGCGTGCTGCCGAAGTTGAAGCAGAACAGCTGGAACGGCAGCAGCCACCACGCGTTCAGAACCTGGCATTGCTGCATCACGTTGCGGGCTTCGACGTCGCCGTAGTAATGCATGTTGGAGCTGATGAAGTGCAGGCAGAACGTGCGCAGCAGGCTCGGCAGCATGTAGACGACCGCGAACACGTCGAGATAGGCGAGCGTTGTCTCCAGCGCGGCGGGCAGGGCCGGCGCCAGGCCGACGAGCGACGACGCCAGCAGCGCGACGTGCGCAACGACCCAGGCGTGGAACACGGCGTAATAGAGCGTGCCGAGCGGGAAATACGCGCGCAGTTGCTCGCGGCCCATGGCCTTTGCCGCGGCGCCGGATGCCGGCTGCTGCGAGCGGATGTAGGCCTTGGTCGCCCGCACCATGGTGGCGGGGCGCAGGTAGACCGCCAGCATGTTGTCGCCGGTCATCAGGAAGCGGCGCAGGCCCCAGCGCTCGCCATTGGTGATGCCGCGTTCCTCGAGGTCCGACTCGGTGCCCGAGAACTTGTGGTGGTGCAGATGCAGCTTGCGG
Organism: Sinimarinibacterium sp.; assembly: GCA_041659605.1. Lineage (GTDB taxonomy): Bacteria > Pseudomonadota > Gammaproteobacteria > Nevskiales > Nevskiaceae > Solimonas. Next base: position 207,419 of record JBAZXW010000005.1, read on the forward strand.
CGGACGAAGGGGCTGATGGTGCTCGCGCGCGCCAGCCATCCCAGTGCCAGCAACAGGTCGTTGGCCCAGGGAGTCTTGCGGAAGTACATCAGGTGGATGAGGTCGTGTTCCAGTTCATGGATGAACGACGCGAAGATCGCGGTCACCGGAATACAGAGCCACCACGGAATGACGCCCTGCGCGTAGAGCACGCCGCTGGCGATCATGCCCAGCAGCGAGAACGCCATGATGCTGGCGCCGATCGCATCCTGGCGCTGCAGGATCGGGTAGCGCCGGCGCAGGTCGGCCGAGGCTTCTGACACGACCGCCTTGATGCGGGCGGTTTTCTGTTCGTCGGTCAACGCGGCTGCGGCGGTCTGCCTGCTCAAAGTCACTGGATGCTCCGTCGGGGAAAATGGCGACGGCGGCAGAGTAGGAAATGAGGCGGGATCGGCGCTTGTCCGCAACCGCCAATCGTTTGGCTGTGGGCGCCAAATCGCTTAGTTCGGCCACCAGCGGATCAGGTTGTTTTCGATCGGCACTGCGGCTTGTTCGTGATACGGAAGCACGCGCGGCGTGAAGTCGGTGGCTGGCCGGTCGGTGGCGACCGTGATCTCGTAGCTCCAGGCATTGAGGGCGCCGTCGATCGGCAGGCCGCGCTGCATCGACCAGTGCGATGGTTCCGTCGTGTTGCGGGGCTCGGCGTACACCTGCACCGCGACCGCATCGGCCGGCACTTCGCCCAGATACAGTTGCACGTGCAGATGCCAGCCGTCGGCGGTGCGGTCGATGTCCAGTTTGCCGAAGCGGATCTGATGCCAGCCGGTGGCCAGCGTCTGCTGCCAGCGCAGCAGGTCGGACGCCGCACGTGCGCCATCGGCGCAGCGGCGCATGCAGGCGGCCGCAGCGGGTCGGTAGATGGCGTCGACGTACTCGTCGATCATCCGGTTGCTGGAGTACTGCGGAGCAAGCGACACGAGGCTGCGGCGGACGCGCGCCAGCCACCGGCGCGGGATGCCCTCTGAGTCGCGCTCGTAGAACAGGGGCACGACTTCCTGTTCGAGCAGGCCGTAGAGTTGCTCCGCTTCGGCGGCGTCGGTGGCGGCGGCGGACTCGCGCTCGGCGCCGATCGCCCAGCCGACATCCGCGGAATAGGCTTCCTGCCACCAGCCATCGAGCGTCGACAGGTTGAGGCCGCCGTTGACCAGCACCTTCATGCCCGAGGTGCCGCATGCTTCCCACGGCCGCCGCGGCGTGTTGATCCACACGTCGACGCCCTGCACCAGGCACTGCGCAAGGTTGATGTCGTAGTCCTCGACAAAGACGACGCATGCGCGCAGCTCCGGGCGCTGAACGAATTCGCTCCAGGCGCGGATCAGGCGCTTGCCTTCGGCGTCCTGCGGATGCGCCTTGCCGGCGACGACCAGCTGCACCGGGCGTTCGGTGCTGGTCAGCAGGCGCACCAGGCGTGCCGGATCGGTGAGCAGCAGGTTCGGCCGCTTGTAGGCGGTGAAGCGGCGCGCCAGGCCGAGTGTCAGTGCATTGGGGTCGAGGACATGCGCCGCGGCTTCGACCGTCGCGGCATCCAGGCCGCGTTGTCCCAGCTGCCGCGCGAGACGCCGGCGCACTTGCGCGACCAGCTCCAGGCGTTCGTCGCCGACGAGTTTCCACAGCGCGTGATCGGCGACCTGCTGGATGTCGCAGACCACGGCCGCGAGATCGCCGCGCCAGCGGCCCTTGCCGCAGGTTTCGGTCCACACGCGGTCGGCGGCGGGGGAGTCCCAGCCGGGCACATGCACGCCGTTGGTGATGTGCCGGACCGGCACCTCGTGCTGCGGCCAGCGTGGAAACAGGCTGCTGAACAGCTGCCGGCTGACGTCGCCGTGCACGCGGCTGACGCCGTTGACCGCTGCGCAGCTGCGCAGTGCGAAGTAGGTCATGTTGAACGGATCGGACGGCGAGCCCTGCAGCGGCTGGCCGAGACTGGCCAGAGCGTCCTCGTTGACGCCGATGTCTTGCGCATAGACGCGACCGTACTTGCGCACCAGTTCGATCGGAAAGGAATCGAAGGCCGCGGCGACGGACGTGTGCGTGGTGAACACGTTGCCGGCCCGCGTGGCCCACAGCGCCTCGGCGAATCCGACCTTCGCGCTGTGCATGAAGCTGCGTGCGCGCTCCAGCGTCGCCAGCGCCGCGTGGCCTTCGTTGAGGTGACAGACCTCCGGTTGATGGCCGAGCGCCATCAGTGCGCGCCAGCCGCCGATGCCCAGAACAATCTCCTGCAGAAAGCGCGCTTCGGGCGCGGCGGGATACAGCGTGTTGGTGATGCCGCGGTCGGCGGGGCTGTTGAACGGGTGGTTGCTGTCGAGCAGCAGCAGCGGGACGCGCCCGATCTGCGCGCGCCAGACCCGCAAGGTCGCGTCGCGCCCGGGCAGGTGCAGCTGCACCGACAGCCATTCGCCATCGGCGCCGAGCGCAGGGGCGATCGGCAGGTCGCCGGGTACGTTCGCCGGATAGAACTCCTGCTGCGCGCCCGCGCTGTCGAGCATCTGTCGTGCGTAGCCCTGCTGGTAGAGCAGGCCGACCGCGACCATCGGCAGGCCCAGGTCGCTCGCCGACTTCAAGGTGTCGCCGGCGAGCACCCCAAGACCGCCGGAGTACAGCGGCAGGGCTTCGGCGATGCCGTATTCAAGGCAGAAGTAGGCGACGAGCGGCGCGGGCGCGGCACCGCTGCGCTCGAACCAGGCCGGCTTTTCGAGATAGTCACGGCGTTCATCGACGGCCGCGGTCAGGCGTTTACGGAACGCCTCGTCCTGCGCCAGCTGTTCGAGGCGGCGCTGCGATACGGCCTGCAGGACCAGCCACGGATTGCGGGTGCGCGCCCAGATGTCGGCGGACAGCGCCTCCCACAGTCCGTCGGTCGCGTGATTCCAGGTCCAGCGCAAATCCAGCGCGAGATCGGCCAGCGCTTCGAGTCCCGGCGGCAACCGGCTGGCGAAGAACGATGTCATGCGCCTCCACGTCAGAGCGTCCGACTATGCAACGGCGCCTGGCGCGCGGCGCTGATTTGCGTCAAGTCGTGGCCCGGTCGCCGTGACCCGTCTGCCGCGACGCTGCGGCGGCGCGGCAATTGATATGACGCCTCGCCGAACGTAAAGTGCCAGCGTCTGATGTCACGATCGGCAGTGCCATTTCTTATTTCCCGACAGGAACCCCGACAGGAACTGATTCTCCATGAAGAACTTCAAGGACAAGGTTGCAGCGATCACCGGCGCGGGCTCCGGCATGGGGCGCGAGCTTGCGGTTGAGCTGGCCAAGCGCGGCTGTCATCTGGCGCTGTCCGACGTGAACGATCAGGGCCTCGCCGAGACCGTGAGTCTGGTGGGCGACACCGGCGTCAAGGTCACGCACGCGCATCTCGACGTGGCTGACCGCAAGGCGGTGTTTGCCTGGGCCGACGCGGTCGTGCGCGATCACGGCAAGGTCAACCTGATTTTCAACAATGCCGGTGTTGCGCTCGGCGCCACCGTCGAGGGCATGTCCTACGAGGACTTCGAGTGGTTGATGAACATCAACTTCTGGGGCGTCGTCCACGGCACCAAGGCGTTTCTGCCGTATCTCAAGCAGGCCGGCGAAGGGCACATCATCAACACGTCGAGCGTGTTCGGCCTCGTCGGCATTCCGTCGCAGTCCGCCTACAACGCAGCGAAGTTCGCCGTGCGCGGCTTCACCGAGTCGCTGCGCATGGAACTGGACATGCAGAACTGCGGCGTCAGCGCGACCAGCGTGCATCCGGGCGGCATCAAGACCAACATCGCCCGCTCGGCGCGCATGGACCGCAGCGTCGGCCAGCTCGGCATGGATGAATCGAAGGCGAACGCGAAGTTCGAGAAGAACTTCATCACCACCGCCAATCGCGCCGCACGCATCATCCTGCGCGCGGTCGAGAAGAATCAGCGCCGCGTGCTGGTCGGCCCCGACGCGCACGTGATCGACGGCTTGGCGCGCGCGATGCCCTCGGCCTATCAGCGCCTGGTGACGCAGTTCAGCAAGGCGGTCATGAACTGATCCGCTGCAGGTACCACGCGCAGCCGAGCGCGAGGATCACCGCGGGCACAATGAGTGAGCGAAGCCTCGCCCATTGTGTTGCCAGCCACCACAGCGGCAGCACGAACAGGAGCTGTCCGAACTCGACGCCGAGGTTGAAGCCGAACAGGGGCAGGGGCGGCACCGTCTGCGCCGCGTTGAGCTGCGCCAGCACGCCGGCAAAGCCGAAGCCGTGAAAAAGCCCGAACAGCGCGGTCTTTGCGCTGTCGAGCGCCGGGGACGTGCCGTTGCCGATCATGAGCAGAGGCACCGCCAGCATCAGGGCGGGCGGCAGCGCGCCGGCGAACCAGCCCGCGAGAGCCAGCGTTCCGGCCAGCGCCGCGCCATGCAGCACGGCGTGCCGGTGGCCGGACAGCACACGTTCGGCGGCGGCGCAGACGATGGTCAGCGCAATGAAGCTCTCCACCAGCACCGCTGACGGGCGGATCGAACCGAGCGTGGCCAGCGCCAGCGTCAGACTGTGGCCGAGCGTGAAGCCGGTGACGCGCCACGCGAGCGCGCGCAGCGTGGCGGCGCCGAGCAGCACGGCGACGAGAAACGCCAGATGGTCCCAGCCGAGCAGGATGTGCTCGAAGCCCAGCGACAGATAACGCTGGAATGAAGGCGCAGGCGGCGCATCGATGCGCGTGTCGAGGCGGATTTCGTTGTTCGCCGCGCTGAGTGCGAAGGGTCCGTGCACGGTGTCCGCAGCCTGCCATTGCAACAGGTGCAGATGGCCCGGGATGGCGTCGAGCAGGAAGCTGGAGCGCAGCCGGGTCGGTGGACCGGCACAGCGCCAGCGCGTGTCGATCAGGAACTGGTGTCCGGAGAGACGCGCGTCGGCGCGCTCCACGGCGCAGGCGCTCGTCGCGGACTCGGGATGAAAGCCGGCGCCGACTCGCTCCGCGATGCGTTCCGCAGTGCCTGCGTCGAGAGGATCGAGACTCAGCGGGTTCAGCTCGGTCGTCGGCAGGCGCACGGTCGCACGCAGTTCATTGCCGTCGATCTCCCAGCTCGAATACGACACCGAGCGGTTGTGCGCCCACGCGGGCGCGAGACAGTGCGCGCCTAGCAACAGCGTCGCGAGGACGATCCGCTCAGAGCGCATCTGCGATCCTGATCGGCGTCGTGCTGCGCAGGGTGGACAGCAATTCCGCGAGCGCGGTTTCGGCCTGGCGTCGCGCGAGCTCGCTGCGCACGGCGTCGGCGACGTCTTGGTAGCGCGGCGCATCGGCCAGGCGCTCGTGCAGCATCAGGTAGAGCAGCACGTCGCCGCTGCGCAGCGGACCAAGTACGCGACCGCGCTCGGCAGTGCGCAACAGTTCGGCCGCGCTGCCGCCGAGGCGCTGGGCGATCTGCGGCAGCGTGAGCGGCTGCGCCGGCAGATCGATCGGCGACAGGGGTGCGAGCGCTGCGCCGCCCTGCAGTGCCGATTGGAGTTCGGCGGGTTCCGGAGGCGTCGCGCCCGCAGGCACCGTCAGCGCACTGACTCGCAGCCGCACCTGCGCCGAGAAGTAAACCGGATCGCGCGCGAACAGCGCGCGTGCCGCGTCCTCGTCGGCTGTCTCTCCGGCGGTCGTAGCATCGATCAGACCGGCGATCAGGGTCTTGCGCAGTCCCGGATCGTTGCGCGCCAAGCCGCTGTCGATGACGTGCTGGAACAGCAGCTCCTCGTCGATCAGGCGCTGCAGGATGGCTTTGCGGGCGGCGGTGTCCAGCGGCGCACCGCGGTCGGTTTCGACCGCCTGCACCGCGCGCAGCCACTGGCTGCGCAGGATGGGCTGTGTGCCGACGACGGCGACGGCGTCCACCGGCAGTGCGCTGCGCCCGTCGAGATACAGCGAGACCGCCGCGATCAGGCCGCCGGCCAGCACGGCGGCCCACGCCAATGCGGCGCGGTGGACGGTGAAGTAACCTTCAGCGGCAGGCATGCGTGATGATGGAAGGCGGTTTCGCTAATAATATTGACATCATGTAAACACTGGCGGTGATCGGGGGAGTCCAGCGTGAACAGTATCGCGAAAGTTTCGCTTGCAACATTGGCGGTGGTCGCCGTCGTCGGCGCCATGTTGTGGTTCGATCGGCAGGTCGATCCGGAAGATGCCGGCACCGTCGCCGCGCAGCGGGTCGACGCCGGCAGCCTGCGGGACCGCTCTGCGCAGAATTCGGACGCCGACGGATCCGGCCCGGCCGATCGGACCGCCGACCAGGTCCTGTTCGGCGATCTGCACGTGCACACGACGTTCTCGATGGACGCGTTTGCCTGGGCGATGCCGCTGATGCATGGACCGGGCGCGCGGCCGCCGGCGGATGCCTGCGACTTCGCGCGCTTCTGCTCGTCGCTCGATTTCTATGCGCATACCGATCACGCCGAGAGCCTGACGCCGCGGCACTGGTCGATGATCAAGGACACGGTGGACGCCTGCAACGCCGCGGCGGGACCGGCCGACAACCCGGATGTGGTCGCGTTCCTCGGCTGGGAATGGACGCAGATGGGCAACACGCCGGCGACGCACTACGGGCACAAGAACGTGATTCTGCGCGAGACCGCCGAGGACCGCGTGCCCAAGCGGCCGATCGTCGCCGGCGGCGTCGCCTTCCGCGCGATGCGCAACGATCCGCTACCGCCGATCGAGCGTGCGATCAGTCCCTACCTCGCGGACTTCGCCAACCGCGATCGTCAGTTCCTGCAGCAGGCCAAGCGCCATGAGCTGATCGAGACGCCGGCCTGCCCGCCCGACGTCAACACGCGCGAACTCCCGGCCGATTGCATCGAGGTCGCGGACACGCCGCGCGAACTGTTCCGCAAGCTCGACGAGTGGGGCGGGGAGGCGCTGGTGATTCCGCACGGCACGACCTGGGGTTACTACACACCGCCCGGCTCGGACTGGAAGAAGCAGCTCACCCGCGAGGAACACGATCCCAAGCGTCAGAAGCTGATCGAGATCTACTCGGGACACGGCAATGCCGAGCCTTACCGCGACTGGCAGGCGGTCGCCTACGACGCCGGCGGTGAGATGATCTGCCCGGATGCGACCGACGACTATCTGCCGTGCTGCAAGCGGGCCGGCCAGATCATCCGCGCGCGCTGCGACGATCCGCATTCCGGTGAGTGTGCAGCGCGTGTCGCCGAAGTCGAGCACAACTACCTCGCGGCTGGTCGTGCGGGGCAGCTGTCCGTCGCCGACGTGAAGCCGGAAGACTGGCTCAACTGCGGCCAGTGCACCGACTGCTTCCTGCCGCCGCTGAATCATCGTCCGGGCAGCTCCGTGCAGGCGATCATGGCGCTGAGCAATCCGGCCGAGCGCGACGACGACGGCGGGCCGCTGCGCTTCCATTTCGGCTTCATCGGTTCCAGCGACAACCACGCGGCCGAGGCGGGCACCGGGTTCAAGCCGGTCAACCGCTATTCGTCGACCGAGGCGCGCGGCGCCGCGAACGCGCTGGTGCAGCAGCGCTTCGTCGACGCCGCCAAGCCGACGGGCGATCCGCAGCGGCCACGCGAGTACACGCTGGGTTCGGGTCCATTCAATTTCCTGCAGGTCAATGAAACCGAGCGCCAGGCTTCGTTCTTCTATACCGGCGGCCTGGTCGCCGTGCACGCGCCGACGCGCGATCGCACGGCGATCTGGGATGCGCTGCAACGCAAGGAGGTCTACGGCACCTCGGGTCCGCGCATGCTGTTGTGGTTCGATCTGATCGGTGCCGATGGGCAACGTCATCCGATGGGCTCGGAACTGCAAGGCAATGATGTGCCGCGGTTCCGCGTGCGGGCCCAGGGCGCGTTCGTGCAGAAGCCCGGCTGCCCGGCGTGGACTGCAGCGGCGATCGGCGCCGAGCGTGTCGAAAGCCTGTGCGGCGGCGAGTGCTACAACCCGGGCGATACGCGCACGCCGATCGAGCGCATCGAGATCGTGCGCATCCGCCGGCAGGCGGATGGCAACGAGGCGCTCGGCCCGCTGATCGAAGACCCGTGGAAGGTTCTGCGCTGCGCCGACGACGGCCAGGGCTGCAGCGCGGAGTTCGAGGATCCCGCCTATCCGACTTTGGGGCCGGCTCAGGGCCGCGAGGTGCTGTACTACGCGCGCGCCATCCAGCGCGCCGAGCCGACGATCAACGGCGCGCAGCTGCGCTGCGACTACGACGCGCAGGGACGCTGCGTTGCCGTGAAGCCTTGCTTCGGCGATGCGCGCACGCCGGCGGAAGACCAGTGCCTGGCGGACGTCGAGCACCGCGCATGGTCGAGTCCGATCTTCATCCGGCCGGCTGCGAATCCGCCGTGAACGTCGTCATCCCGATTCCCAGCCACGACTTCGATCCGAGCGAGACTGCGGTCAGCTGGAAAGTTCTGCGCGATCGCGGTCACGTCGTGCGTTTCGCGACGCCGGACGGCCAGCCAGGCGCGGCCGATCCGGTGATGCTGAGCGGCGAAGGACTCGACCCCTGGGGTTTTGTTCCCGGTCTGCGGCGGCTGCGCCTGATCGGCCTGACCTTGCGCGCGAACGCGGATGCCAGGCGCGCGTACGCGGAGATGATCCGCAGCGGAGAGTTCCTGCAGCCGCTGCGCCATGCCGATCTGCGTGTCGCCGACTTTGACGGCCTGCTGCTGCCCGGCGGGCATGCCAAGGGCATGCGGCCGTATCTCGAAAGCGCCGTGCTGCAGCGCTTCGTCGGCGCGTTCTTCGACAGCGGCAAGCCGGTCGCCGCGATCTGTCACGGCGTGCTGCTGGCGGCGCGTGCGACTTCACCGCGCAGCGGGCGTTCGGCACTGCACGGACGACGCACGACGGCGCTGACCTGGGCACTGGAGAAATCCGCCTGGTCGCTGACGCGCTTCTTCGCGCGCTTCTGGGATCCGGACTATTACCGCACATATGCCGAAGCACCCGACCAGCCCGCCGGATACATGAGCGTGCAGGCCGAAGTGACGCGGGCCTTGGCGCGCGCGGAGGATTTCGCCGACGTGCCGGCGGGCAGCCCGCATCACTTCACGAAGAGCAGCGGCTTGTTCCGCGACTCGGCGGACAATGAACGGCCAGCCTGGGTCGTGCGCGACGGCAATTACGTGTCCGCGCGCTGGCCCGGCGACGTCCATCGCTTCGCCAAGGTCTTCTGCGAAGTGCTGGAAGCGTCGCCTGCCGCTTAGGCCGATTCGGTCCCGGTCCCTGCGCCGCTGCGCTCTTTCTCGAACGCCGCGTAGCCTTCTTGCACCAGCTGGTAGGTGCGGTTGATGCTGTCGGCGATGCCGCCGTCGAAGACGCCCAGTCCTTCGAGGATGGTCCTGGCTTCGTTGAAACCCTGCTCGAAGCCGCCGCGGATCGTATCCATGAACTTCTTCAGGACTTCGTCTTCGGGTTCGTTCGGGTGCTGCTGCTTGAACGCCTCGAAGAAACCGGTGGACAAGGCAACGATGCGCCCGGCCGTGCCCTCCGGCGAGTTGTCCTGATTCATCGCGTTTTCGATCGCGTTCTCGCCGAGCGTAGGCTTGAGCGCTTCGTTGATCTGCTCGATCGCCGAACGGTACAGCAGCGCCAGCGGCTCGTTGCCGGCGCGGATCGCCGCTGTTTCCGACGACGCGACGATGGCCGCATTCAGGCGCGAGCGCTGTTCCTTGATCGCAACAGCCGCGGAAGGCTTTGCCGCCGCGCGTTCGGCCTCGGCCGCGGAACCGGCGGCAGGGGTCGGTCTTGCGGCCGGGTTGATCTGCGAAATCGGGCTTGACATGGGTGCCTCCAGGCGAATATTGGCCGCGGGTTGGATTGCCTCATGGTGGTTAGCGGCGGCGAATTCCCAAACTGAAGTGCCAGACCGCCCTGCCTCTTGATGCAGGTCAACGCTGTCCTGTGCATGTCAGGCGACGATGCCTCCGTCGGCGCCCCCTGTCGGCGGCAGCCCATCCCGTCGGAAAACGCTGATCGCTTCAGGCCAACGGAAGTCATGCGCACGCAACCCCTTGATTTCGCCGTCGTCGTTCTCGACTCGCTGGCGGCGCATATTGCCGTGCTCGACATGGAGGGTCGCATCGTTGCCGTCAACCAGGCCTGGAGCCGCTTCTCGCAGTGCAATGGCGGCGAGGGGGGACGAAGCTATGTCGGTACGAATTATCTAGCGGTCTGCGAACAAGCAGCGCGTGTCGGCGATCCGATCGCAAAGGCTGTGCTGCAAGGCATCCAGGCCATGCGCGCGGGTGCGCAAGAGGAGGTGATGCTCGAGTATCCCTGCAACTCGCCTGATCAGGAACGCTGGTTCATCCTCCGTGTCACTCGCTGCGAACACCAAGGCGAGCGCTACCTGATTGTGTCTCATGACGACATCACGGCACGCAGGCTGGCGGAGGCTGCGGTACGGCGCACCGAGCAGATGCTGCGCGCGGCCAAGCAGACCGTCGAAACGACCAATGACGAACTGCGCAAGGCGCTGGAGCGCGAACATCAGGCCGCGCGCACGGACGAGCTCACGGGCGCCTACAACCGGCGCCAGTTCTTCGATGCCGGGCGGCAGCAATTCGATGTCGCGCGGCGCTACGGCCACGGGCTGTCGGTGATCCTCCTGGACGTCGATCACTTCAAGAACGTCAACGACCGATTCGGGCACGAGGCGGGCGATTCCGCCCTGGTGCACCTTGTCGGCATCGTGCGTCCGCTGTTGCGAACTGCCGATGTCTTCGCCCGCTACGGGGGCGAGGAATTCATCATCCTGATGCCGGACACGGACCTTTTCCGGGCGATGCAGGCGGCCGAGCGGATCAGACAGGCGGTCGCGGAGCGGGAGGTGGATCCATCCTCATCCAGGTTTCGAATCACGATCAGTGCCGGGGTCGCCGAACTTCAGGCCACCGACGACAACCTGGAACGGACCATCCGTCGCGCAGATGAGGCCTTGTATGCAGCCAAGAAGGCGGGCCGCAACCGTGTCGTCGCGTCGACGGATTGAGGGTCGTCCGGCTACGCAGACGTGGTCAGCCCCTCAAGGTCCGCTGCTCTGGGCAAGCAGCGCCGACCGGATCTGCTGGAAGAGCACCCGGTAGAATTTTCCCTTGGCGCGCGGCGCGCCGTGGCCCGCAGCGGCCGCGGCGTCCGCCGCTTCTTTGCGTGCATTGCGCACGAGGGCCCGGAATTGCGCGGTGTCGCTGGCCGGATAGGCCAGGATCCATTCGTTCAGCCCGGCGTCGCCGGCCAGCAGGCGGTCGCGCCAGCGCTCCACCTCGTGCAAGGCATCGGCGTCGCGGCGCTTACCGGCGCGATGGTCGGCCAGGGCCTGGCGGAAAGGCTCGCAGTCTTCGCCGCGCAGCAGTTTGCCGACGTACTGCATCTGGCGTTTGCGCGCGGCGAAGGCGGTGATGCTGCGCAGTTCGGCGAACGCTTCGCGCAGGCGCTCGTCCATCTCGATCGCCTTGAACTGATCGAGCGGCAGATCCAGCAGGTCCACGCCCAGCTGCTGCAGGTCCAGCATCGCCTGCTTGACCTGGGTCTTGCTGGGACGCTCGGCGTCCGCGTCGGTATCGGGTTCTCGGTGGCGGCGCATGGCATTGGACTGCTGCGTGGGGCGCGCAGCGTAACTCATGCGGCCACCCCACGCCTGTACCGCCGTCGCAATCAAACATCGCGCCTACGGGCGCAGCATGCGCACGCTGGCGGGGCCACCGCCCAGCGGCAGCTCGATCAACATGCCGTCGCGGGCCAGCTCGACGCCGTCCTTCCGAATGTCCGCAACGCCGCGCAGGAAGACCGCTTCGGCGATCCGGTTGGGCGGCGGCGGGGTCAGGTGATACATCAGCAGCAGCGGCACGCCGGCGGCATTCGCCACTTCGGCCGCTTCGACGGGGCTGGTGTGGTAGCTCGGGATGTCACCCAGGACTTTCTGCACGCGCGAGCGGCCCAGCGCCCCGGCGGTATCGCCCATCTTCGCGACGATGTCGTTGTTCTGCGCCTCGTGCGCGAGCAGGTCGGCGCCGCGGGCTGCTTCGATCAGGTGCGCGTCCTTGATCGTGTCGCCGCTGATCACGATCGACCGTCCCTTGTAGTCGAAGCGATAGCCGACCGCCGGCTCGATCGGCGTGTGGGTCACAGGGAACACGCGCACCGTCAGCTCACCCTCGGTGAACGCGACCTGGGCGCTGCCGTCCTGCGCTAGCGTGAGCGGCTGTGCCTCCATCAGGCTGTCCGCGGTCGGCAGAAACCCGGCGCCGTGATGCGCGGTGCGGTAGCCGGCATCGAGCGCATAGGCCTCGTTGAATCCGGCGACGACCCGCTCGACGCCGGCCGGACCCCAGACCTTGAGCGGGGCGCCGCGGCCGGCGACCCAGGTCTGCAGGTTGAACTCGCCGAGCTCGCCTATGTGGTCGGAATGGAAATGCGTTAGCAGCACACCGCCGATGCGCTGGCCCGGAATGCGCAGCAGGGCCATGCGATTCCAGGAGCCCGGACCCGTGTCGACCACGTAGAACTTGCCGCCGGCGATGACCGCGAGGCAGGGGCGGGCGCGGTCGGGCGAGGGCAGCGGCGACGAACTGCCGCAGACCAGCAGCCGCAGCGCGTCATCGGCGAACAAGGCGGCGCGATCGCTCTCGTCCATGCGGCTGCGGATGGCCGCGTCGATGAGGCGGTCCTGCACCGCCGGAACGCGCAGCAGCGCCGCGGTGCCGGCGGCGATGACCGCCAGGCCGATCACGGCCATCAGAATCCGTTTCATCCTGCTCTCCTCGAAATGAATCGATGAAGCCGATCTGCTTCACCGATCAGATATTGACATAGTGTAAACAACAATACTCTAATCTCGTCAATGCCCGGACGCGGGAGCGGAGATATGGGTACACAATCCTTCCTCGATGGTCTCAGCCGCCTGCAGCGGCGACATGCACTGAGCCTGTTTCTGGCGCTCGGCGCGGCCTTGTTTGCGGTCGACGGTCTGCGCCACCGCAACGCCGAGCCGTCGGTTCCGGCCGGCATCGGCGAGACCGCGGCGGGTCGGCAGTGGATCGAGGACGAAGCGCTGTACCGGGAGGCGGTGGCCCGCGGGCTGGCCGATGGCGATGTCATCGTGCGCCGACGCTTGGCGCAGAAGATGCGCCTGCTGCTGGAAACCGGCGTCGACGTTGGCGAGCCCAGCGATGCCGAACTCGGGGCGTGGATGAGCGAACGCGCCGGACAGTATGGCGCGATCACGCGGCTCTCCCTTGATCACCTGTTCCTGTCGCGCGGGCTGCGCGGAGACGGGCTTGTTGCGGACGCGGCTGCGGCCGGGGAGCGCCTGCAGGTCGAGCCCGACCTCGATGTCGCGAGCCTCGGCGATCCGCATCCGGGCGGCACGCACCTGGACGGCATCGATGGCCGTCGCGCGGAACGCTTGTTCGGACCGGCACTGGCCGCACAGTTTGCGCAGATCCCGCAAGGCGCGTGGCAGGGTCCCCTGCAGTCCTCGCTGGGTCTGCACTTCGTGCGCGTGCGTGCGCGCAGCGTGCAGGCGCCGACGCTCGCGTCCGTCCGCGACCGTGTCTACCGCGACTATGTGCTGGCGCAGCGCGAGTTGCGCACGCAACAGGTGGTCGACGACCTCGTGATCCGGCACGGCCCCAAGCTCGCCGCCGGAATGCCGTGATGTCCAGGCTTGTGCTCGTGCTGGTCGCGTGGCTGTGGTCTGTGCCGGCGCTTGCGCACACGATGAACAGTGCGCAGTGGCAGCTGACGCAGCGTGACGCGCAGACCTGGGAGAGCCGCCTGCGTCTGCCGGAGGACCTGGAAGGGCGCCTGCTGTCGCTGCAGCCGCGTTGGCCTGACGATTGCGCGCGCGTCGACGAGCCACGCCTGCAGCCGGCGCAGGAGGGCACCGTGATGGCCTGGACCCTGCGCTGCCGGTCGCCGCTGCGGGGCGCTCTGGGCTTGAGCGGATTCTCGGTCCAGTTGCCCGACGCGGTGCTGCTGATCCAGCCGCTGCACGGCGCTGCGCAGTACGCCGTGCTGTCAACGCAGCGCCCGCAGTGGGTGATCGATGCGGACGCGAAGCCGGCGCCGAGTTCGCACTATCTGGCGCTCGGCGTCGAACACATTGTTCTGGGTGCGGATCACCTGTTGTTCGTGCTCGGCTTGTGGGCGCTGTGGCGCCGCAGCGGCCGGCCGCTATCGACGCTGATCGGCACGCTGACCGCATTTACCGTCGCCCACTCGATCACGCTGGCGGGCGCGGTGCTTGGCGGCTGGACGCTGCCGACCGGCGCCGTCGAAGCCTGCATCGCCGCATCGATCCTGCTGCTGGCGGTCGAGTGGGCGACCGGGGAGGGCGGCGGCGCCCAGCGACGACCGGCCTCGGTTGCGTTTGCGTTCGGGCTGCTGCACGGCTTCGGGTTCGCCGGCGCATTGGCGCAAACCGGCCTGCCCGAGCAGGCGCGCGGCTGGGCGCTGGCCGCATTCAATGTGGGCGTCGAGACCGGACAGCTGTTGTTCGTCGTGGCGCTCTTTGGACTTGCCTGGGCGGCAAAGCCTGCACGGCGCTGGGCGCCGGCCGCGCTGGCCGTCTATGGCGCCGTTGCGGCGTACTGGCTGATCGAGCGCAGCGCCGCGGTGTTCGCATAAGAAATATGGAGGAGAGAACGATGAAGCCACGTCACTGGCTCGTATTGATCGGCGCAATGCTCACCGGGTGCGGCTCTTCCGCGACGCCGGGGCCGGCCGCGCCGGTTCCAACCAACCCGGTCGACGGCGAGTGCGGGCCGCGCATCGCCGGGCGCAAGGAAGCGCTGTTCGGCGACCTGCACGTGCATACGAACTATTCCTTCGATTCGTACTTCATCAACGCGGTGAACGGACCGCGCGACGCCATCCGTTTCGCCAAGGGCGAACCCGCCGGCTACCCGGCGGGAGACACCGATCCCTATACGGCAGTGACCTTCGAGCAGCTCGACCGTCCGCTCGACTTCGTCGCCGTGACCGATCACGCCGAGTTCCTGGGGGCGTTCAACACGATCTGCGAGGCGGGCGGGCTGTTGCCGCCGGGCTCCAATCCCGCCTGCGAAGTGGTGGGCGACAACATCCGCACCAACATCCGCGCGTTCATCGAGGGCCGCACGACGCCGTTCCAGATCGCGCTGCAGACGCTGCTCTCCGAGAGCCCGACCGACCGCTCGGCCTGGCTGGAGGAGCAGCAGATCACCGACGAGGAAAACGAACCTTGCACCTTCACCACGCTGCACGGCTACGAATTCAGCTCGAACAAGCGCGGGCAGATGTTTCACCGCAACATCATCTTCCGCGGCGGCCAGGACGAGGTGCCGGACGTCGTGTTTGCGTCGGTCACGCCAACGACCGGGGTCGACGATTCCAATCTCAACGACGAGTGGCAGCTGTTCGATCATCTGCAGACCGAGTGTGGTGGACTGGACGGTTGCCAGGCGCTGACGATTCCACACAGCAGCAATCTGTCCGACGGTCGCTTCTTCCTGCCGCGCGATTTCGCCACCGGTCTGCCGCCCGGGCGCGACGGCGCGGCGCTGACGGTGGCGGACGCCGAGCTGCGGCGCGGCTACGACCGCGTGTTCGAGATCTACCAGCACAAGGGCGGCTCCGAGTGCGCGGCCGGCGTCGAGGGCAGCTATCTGGAAGGCGAGGAGACCCGCTGCGACTTCGAGCTGGCGAAGAACGTCTGCGGTGGCGGCCCTGACGATCCGCCCAGCTGCGCGCGGTATTGCAGCGGCGATCCGGCGCGCGACCCGAGTTTCTGTACGCTGTTCTTCGCGCCGGTGTATCGCACGCCGGTGTGCGAAACCACCGGGCCGGATGGCGCCTCGGGGCCGGGTGAGAACTGCGCTGCGCCGCTCGACTACTACCGTAACGCGATGGCCGAGGGCCTGACGCTGCGCGGCCTGCTCGGCGTCAATCCCTACCGGCAGGGCATCATCGCGTCGACCGATACACACAACGGCACGCCCGGCATGACGCGCGAGCGCCAGTATCCCGGCCATGGCGGTGTGCTCGAGGACGAGCCGAAGGATCATCTCGGCACCTGGGACTGCGACAACAGCACGCGCCCGGTCGCCCCCGAGGACCCGGCAGATCCGTCGAACTGCACCAATCGCGTCTTCCTCGATCGCGCCCGCGCCTTCGGCACCGGCGGCCTGGCCGGCGCCTGGGCTGCGGAGAACACGCGCGGCGAGATCTGGGACGCTCTGCATCGCGGCGAGACCTTCGGCACCTCAGGGCCGCGCATGCGCATCCGTCTGCAGGCGAGCTGGACGCCACCGCCGGCCGATATCTGCGCGCGCCTTGCGCAGGGCGGCGAAAGCGTCGACGCCAGCAGCGGCGCGGTGATGGGCGGTGATCTGCCGCCGCCGCCCACGGGCGCGACGGCACCGTACATCACGGTGTGGGCGATGCAGGACCCCGGCGCCACCCAGCCCGGCCTGCCGCTGCAGGCGCTCGACATCATCAAGGGCACGCTCAACACGTCCGGCGAGCCCAAGGTGCGCGTCTACGAGAACGTCGCGCAGACCTCGCACGCGGTCGAGCGGCCGGCGCCGGATTGCTCGGTCGCGCCGGCCGGTCATCCGGAGCAGTTGTGCGTGACCTGGCAGGACCCGGACTTCCACGGCGAGCGCGATGCCTGGTGGTATGCGCGGGCTCGCGAGATTCCGAGCTGCCGCTGGAGCACGTATCTGTGCGTCAGCGCCGCCGTCGATTGCGCGGCGCTGAGCCCGGCGAATGGCATCTTCCCCGAGGACAGCGGCTGGCACGGATACGAGGGCTGCTGCCGCATTGATGGCGCGCCCGGCACGTTCACCGGCCGCAACATCTTCGCGACCATCGAGGAGCGCGCCTGGGCTTCACCGGTGTGGTTCGAGCACCGATGACTGTGCGCTCGCCGCGCCGAATCTTTCGCCTACCATCAAGAGCCACATCGTGATCAAAAACTTCACCCAAAGAATCTGCGTCGTCACCGGCAGA